>NZ_CP095376.1:4125000-4725833 GCF_023008405.1 Amycolatopsis sp. FBCC-B4732 | reverse complement strand
GACTTCGTGATCACCAAGCAGGGGCTCGCGTCGGTGCTGCAGTCCGACGACCCGTGCTACGACCCGCTGCACGCCTACTTCCTCGAGCGCCTCGGCCCGGTGTGCACGCAGCTGCTGGAGGCGGCCGCGGAAGCCGGCGAGATCGCCCCCGGCCAGGACCCGTACGAGCTGATGCGCGGCGTCGGCAGCCTGTGCGCCGGCGCGGGCGCCGCCTACGACCCGCGTCACCTAGTGCGGCTCCTGGTCAACGGGCTCCGGCGCGCCTGAGCCGTCCGAGGGGTGGAACGCCCGCCGCCGGCCGGAGCGGTTTCTGCACGATGACCGCGTACCCCCGGCGCGAGCGAGGAACGCGATGAGATTCCAGGTCCTGGACATCCTGCCCCACCTGACGAACCCGGTGACCGGCCGCCGGATCCGCACCGACGAGCGCTTCGCGCAGGCGCTCACGTCAGCGCGCTACGCCGAGGAGTTCGGGTTCGACGCCGTCGCGCTCGGCGAGCGCCACGCCGGGCACTTCCTGAGCAGCGGCGTCACCGTGCTGCTGGGTGCGATCGCGGCGACGACGAGCCGCGTCCGGATCCAGACCGGCGTCTCGGTGCTGCCGGTGCACGACCCGCTGCGGGTCGCCGAGGACTACGCCACCGTCGACCAGCTGTCCCGCGGGCGGCTGGAACTGGTGATCGGCAAGGGCAACGAGCTGCGCCAGCTGCCGATGTTCGGCATCGGGAACGGCGACCAGTGGGACGCGCTCGCGGAGAAGTACGCGCTGCTGCGGCGGCTCTGGCGCGAGGAGGACGTCACCTGGACGGGCCGCTTCCGCGGTCCGCTCGACGGGGTCACCAGCCTGCCGCGCCCGTTCGCCGGCGCGCCGCGGGTCTGGCACGGTTCGGCCACGACGTCGACCTCGGCCGAGCTGGCGGCGCGGTGGGGCGACCCGCTCTTCTCGGCCAACGCGATCCAGCCGCGGGACAACTACACCGTGCTGATCGAGCACTACCGGAAGCACTACGCCGAGCACGGCCACGACCCGCGTTTCGCCTACGTCGGGGCGGGGGCGGGGTTCCTGTACCTGGCCGACACCACGCAGGAGGCGCGGGAGGCGTTCGGCCCGACCTACGAGCGGATCGTCGAGTACTTCAACCAGCCCGGGAACCACACACCGGGCAACGCGATGGAGTTCCCGACGATCGACGACGCGATCGCGCGCGGCCCGGTCCTGGTCGGCAGCCCGCGGCAGATCACCGAGAAGATCCTGTGGTGGCACGAGGCCTTCGGGCACGACCTGCAGTCCTTCAGCCTGCCGACGATGATCCCGCACGAGCAGCAGCTCGCGATGCTCGAACGCTTCGCCGCCGAGGTCGTGCCCGTGGTCCGCGCCGCGGCACCGACGACACTGTGGACGGAGCACGATCCCTACGGCGGCCGCCCGGCCGTCCACGGGCGCACCGCCGCCGACGCGGCACGGACCGTCGAAGGAGCCTCGCTGTGAAGTCCCTGCACTTCAACGCTTTCATCTGGCCGAACGGCTACCACGAGTCCGCGTGGCGGGTGGTGGACGACGACGTCCGCGGCGTGCTCGGGCTGCCGTACTACGCCGGCATCGCGCGGACCGCCGAGCGCGGCCTGATGGACTCGATCTTCCTCGCCGACAACATCGCCATCGCCGAATACCGCGCCACCCACCTGCCGCAGACGCAGTTCGACCCGATCGCCGTGCTCTCCGCGCTGGCCGCGGTCACCGAGAAGATCGGCCTGATCGGCACCGGGTCGACGACCTACAACAAGCCGTGGGAGCTCGCGCGGAGGTTCGCGACGCTGGACCACCTCAGCGGCGGGCGCGCGGGCTGGAACATCGTCACCACCATCACTTCGCTGGCGGCGGCGAACTTCGGCGAGAAGGCCCACCCCGACCACGCCGACCGGTACGAGCGCGCGCACGAGTTCGTCGACGTCGTCACCCGGGTGTGGGACAGCTGGGACGGCGACGCGATCGTCGGCGACCGGGAGAACGGCGTCTGGGCGGACCGCGCGAAGCTGCACGCGCCGCGGTTCCACGGCCGGTTCCACGACGTCGAGGGCGTCCTGCCGTTCCCGCGGCCGCCGCAGGGGTGGCCGGTGCTCGTCCAGGCGGGACAGTCGGCCGCCGGGATCGGGCTCGCGGCCCGGTACGCGGAGCTGGTGTTCTCCGGGCCGCCGTCGCTGGAGGCGGCGGTGAAGTTCCGCGCGGAGCTGGACGCCCAGGTCGTCGCGGCGGGCCGGGACCCTGCCGGCGTGCGCGTGCTGCCCGCGCTGATGGTGACGCTGGGCGGCACCGAGGCCGAGGCGAAGGCCCGCGCGGAGCGGCTCGAAGAGCTGGCCAGCCCGGAGTTCCGCTGGCAGAACGCGTTGTACACGGCGGGTCTCGACCCGGACGCGTTCGACCCGGACGCCCCGCTGCCCGCCGAGCTGCGAGCGGAAGGCGGCTCGTCCCGGCTGCAGCAGCTCGCGGCGGCCGCGCGGGAGCGGCCGGAGGCCCCGCTGCGCGAGATCGCGGCCCGGATCACCGGGGGAGCGGGGCAGGTCCACTTCGTCGGCACGCCGGAGCAGCTCGCCGATCACGTGCTCACCTGGCAGGACGCCGGCGCCGTCGACGGGTTCACCATCATGGGATCGACGCTGCCGTACGAGCTGACCGCGTTCGTCGACCACGTCGTGCCGATCCTGCAGGCCAAGGGCCGGTACCGGACCGAATACGAGGGCTCGACGCTGCGTGAGCACCTGGCCGGGTGACTCCCGGCATGTGGTTTCTGTCGGTGGTGCTGGTTAGGGTCGGAGACCGTCCGATCTTGACGACAGGAGTGTGGGACGTGGGCTGGACCCGGAACATCCGAGTGGCCGCGCTGGTGGCGGTGGCCGCTCTGGGCCTGACAGCGTGCGGCGGCGGGGACGACAAACCCGCCGCGGCGGGCAAGGGCGGGGCGCCGATCGTCGTCGCGTCCTTCAACTTCACCGACAGCCAGATCCTGGCCGAGATCTACGCGCAGGCGCTGGAGGCCAAGGGTTACCCGGTGACGAAGAAGCTGAACCTGGGCTCGCGGGAGCTGATCTACCCGTCCCTGAAGTCGGGCGAGCTGCAGTTCATCCCG
The DNA here is from genome assembly GCF_023008405.1 of Amycolatopsis sp. FBCC-B4732. Classification (NCBI taxonomy): domain Bacteria; kingdom Bacillati; phylum Actinomycetota; class Actinomycetes; order Pseudonocardiales; family Pseudonocardiaceae; genus Amycolatopsis; species Amycolatopsis sp. FBCC-B4732. Next base: position 4,722,708 of record NZ_CP095376.1, on the reverse strand, counting down.
GAGTACCAGGGTTCCGCGATCGCGGCCGGCTTCGGCAAGGAGCCGGTGAAGGACGCGAAGGGCGAGCACGAGCAGCTGGCGAAGCTGCTCGAGCCCAGCGGCGTCTCGCTGCTGGACTACGCCGCGGCCGAAGACAAGAACACCTACATCGTGAAGGCGGACCTGGCCCGGTCGAAGGGCCTGGCGACCATCGGCGACCTGAAGAAGCTGGACAAGGTCGTCCTGGCCGGAGGTCCGGAGTGCGAGAAGCGCGCGACGTGCTTCAAGGGCTTCACGGACGTGTACAAGCTGACGAACGCGACGTTCCAGACGGTCCAGGAGCTCGGACCGCGCGCCCAGCAGCTCGATTCCGGCGCGGTGACGGTGATCCCGGTCGACTCGGTGAGCCCCCTGGCCGGTGACCCGAAGTACGTGGCGCTGAAGGACGACCTGAACATCGTGCCGACCGAGAACGTGGTCCCGGCGGTGACCAAGAAGGTCTTGGACGAACGAGGAGCCGACTTCGCGACGGCGGTGAACGCGGTGAGCGCGAAGCTGACGACGGAGGGGATGCGGGAGCTGAACAAGCGAGTGGACTCGGAAGGTGAGAAGGCAGCGGACGTGGCGAAGGACTGGCTGGGACAGCAGGGCTTGGGCTGACGCTTCGGGGACCCGGGCGCCCGCCCGGGTCCCCACTCACCAGCAGCTGCTCGGCCGGCGAGCCGTGATCGGCCGGCGGTCGGCCACAGCTCGGCTGCTCGGGGCGTGGATCGTGCACTTCTTCTGCGCGCTCGGCATGGTCGTCGTCTGCCGGTGGCTGCTGGGACCCCTCGCACGCTGGGATCTGCTCGGGAAGCATCGCCCGCGGGGTTGTCCCACGCCGGCGTCGCGGCGGCCGACGCCCAGCTGCGAATCTCGCCGCCGGAGGGCCGTCAGCGCCTGCGGCGCACCGGTTCCGCGGCACTTGTGGAACCGGCAGGGGCCAGTCAGGCGTGGTGCATCCGCGCCGGTTGTTCGAGTCGGCCTCGGGCGTAGCGCTCGTTCGGCGTTGGCCGGTCAGCTCCGGTCAGCCGGCGAGCAGCAACGGCACCAGGGCGTCGGGCCGGTCCAGCGGGATGATGTGGCCGCAGTCCTCGAGCAGGTGCTCCGTGAGGTCGTCGGCCACCGGCCGCAGCTGGCGTGCGAGCGCAGCACCCACCGGGTGCGCGCCGATCGCCGTAGTGGGCACCGTGAGGCGGCCGGCCGCGGCGGCCTCCGCGATCTGCCGCGCGCTCTCCGGCATCGCCCGGTAGTGGCTGAAAGCGCTTCGCAGCGCCTCACGCCCGGTGTAGGCCGCGGTGAAGTGGTCACGGACCGCGGGCGGCACCCCACGCCCGTGCGTCCCCGCGGCGAGGAACCAGTCGACGTACTCGGCCTCGTGCCCGGCGAGCACCGTCTCCCCGAGTCCGGGGACGGCGTGGAACCCGAACCACCACGGCGGCCCGCCGGCCAGGAAGTCCTCGGCGCCGGGCAGCCGCCCGAGCAGCGACTCCATCAGCACGAGCCGCCGCACCCGCTCCGGCCGTCGCATCGCGAGCAGGAACGCGGGTGGCGCACCCGCGTCGATGCCCGCGACCGTCGCCGCGGGTTCGCCCAGCGCGTCGAGGAGCGCCTCGGCGTCGCAGGCGAGGGTTCCGGCGTCGTAGCCGCCGTCGGTGCGGGTGGTCGCGCCGAGGCCGCGCAGGTCCGGCGCGATGACGCGGTGGTGCCGGGCCAGGTGCGGGACGACCTCCGTCCACAACCGCCAGGTGTGCGGGAAGCCGTGCAGCAGCAGGAAAGCCGGTCCCTGCCCGGCGACGGCCACGTTCACCTCGATGCCGTTCGCCCTGACCCGCTGCTCGCGCACGTGACCTCCTCAAAGGGGTTACTATTGGTTACCGGCTGAGCGTAAGTAACCAGCCCGGCCGAGCCAAGAAGGCACTTCCCCGACAGGTGGTGAGCTCCAGGTGACCCCCTCACCCCGAGGCACGCGCGGCGACCTCTTCGACCCCGCCTGCCCGACCCGCAAGCTCCTCGACCGCATCGGCACGAAGTGGACGTCGATGGCGGTCAAGGTCCTGGCCGAAGCGGCCCCGGCCGAGGTGCGGTTCGCGGAGCTGCAACGCCGCATGCCGGGCGTCTCGCAGAAGATGCTCTCGACCACTCTGCAAAGCCTCACCCACGACGGCCTGGTCGCCCGCCGGGTGGAACCGACGGTCCCGCCCAAGGTGCACTACCGCCTCACCGAGCTGGGCCTCTCCCTGGAGGTCCCGCTGGCCGCGTTGCGCACGTGGGCGGAGGAGAACATGCCGGCGATCGACCGGGCGCTGAAACAATCGACCGGCTGAGGGCGACTCACCGGTGGTGAACGACACCCCGCCCACCGTCAGGCGAATCATCGAGGAGGAGGGCCGCACGCCGGGCCCCCGGATCGCCGAGTTCGCTTCGATGGTCTCGGCCGCGCAGCGGTACCGCCGCGAGCAGGGCGCGAGCGACACCACCGGCGTCACCAGGTCCACCGCGCTCCTGGCGCTCATGATGATGGACGAGGACATCAGGCGCGCGTTGCTCAAAAGCGGCGTGGAACCCGATCGGCTCGGCTCGATCCTCTCGCTCGAGAGAGTCACGTTCAGCTCGGCCGGCGAAGAAGGAGCGGTGCACGAGTGGTTCGCCCGCGCCCTCGCCGCCCACCTGCGGTCGCTGCCCCGCGACCAGCAGGTCGTCGACCTGGCCGACATCGCCGTCGCGATCATGCGGTCGGTCCGTGACGACAGAAGCGGCGCCTTGCCGGAACGGCTGAGGCAAATGGGCGCCGACGTCGATGCGGCTTTGACCGGCCTTTCGCGGCTCACCGGGCCGCGCGCCCGCCGTCCGGTACCGTTGTCGCACAGCATGCAGGCGGTGGCCGACAGCCTTCCCGCGACCGGGCTGACCACCGTGGAGATCGTCCGGGCGATCGGACGGCGGCACCCGGAATACGCCGCCGGCCGGCTGGGGTCGGTCGTCAGCCGGAGTCCGCGCCGGCAGCGCGACTGGGCCGAGTGGTACGAGCTGGTCACGCGCTGGTTCGACGCCGACGTCGTCGCGAAGACCCGCCACGAGGTGCTCGACGGGCGGCTGTTCCTGCTCGGCCTCGGTCTCGAAGCCCCCAACCTCTTGGACTCGCTCAAGAGCGAAGGCGCCTGGAGCGCGCTGCTCACGGAGATCGACGAGGCCGTCGCCCCGCCCGGCTCGCCCCTCTGGCCCGTCCTGAACGGCATCCGCTTCGCGCACGGCTACCGCAACGACGGCACCGGCGGCGCCGACCAGCTGGACGTCCAGGGGTACGTCAACGCCGTCTGCGAAGTCATCACCGATCCCGACGTCACCCCGCCCCTCTCCATCGGCCTCTTCGGCAAGTGGGGCACCGGCAAGAGCTTCTTCATGGAGAAGATGCGTGAACGGATCGCCGGACGCGTCCCCGGTGAAGACGGCTTTTCCATCACCCAGATCCGCTTCAACGCCTGGCACTACGCGGACACCAGCCTCTGGGCGAGCCTCGCGATCGAGATCTTCGAGCGCCTGGCCGACCCGGAACCGGTCGACCCCCGCGAGCGGGAGGAGTGGCACCGCAGCCACGGCGACGCGTACCGCGCCGAACGTGAGGCGCTGCTGTCCGAGCTCGAGACCTACCGCGACGCCAAGTCCACATTGGACGCCGAATGCACGCAACTGGAGGGCGAGCGGAAGCAGCTCGAGGACCGGCGGACCGAAGCCACGAAGAAGCGCAAGGCGGAGATCCAGAAGGTCCGGCTCACCGAAGTCGCCAAAGAACTCGCGAAAAACACCGAAGTACAAGGCAAACTGAAGGACATTTCGAAAGAGCTCGGCTTCGAACCCGCCGTCGACGAACTCACCGGGCTCGGCAAGGACCTCCGCACCACCGCCGGCTACCTGCCGGCCCTCTGGCGTGGCATCAAGTACAAATCCCTGTTCGGGACGCTCGCCGCGGGGATCGCCGTGCTGGCCGTGCTCACCATCGCGCTCGCCGGGCGTGGGGGAGTGGAGTGGCTCTACTCCCTGGGCGCTACCGCCGCCTCGATCGTCGTGGTCACCCAGCAGCTCCGGCCGGCCGCGAAGCGGGTCAACACCGCGCTCGGGCACGTCCAGGACGCGATCCGGATCACCAACGAGGCGCGGGAAACCTTGCGGAGCAAGCGAAGCCGTGAGGAGCGCGTCCTGGACCTCGAACTCGCCGACGCCGAACGCGCGATCGCCGAGACCACGCAGGCGATCACCGCGCTCGACGAGAAGATCGCGACCGCCCGGGCTGCCGCCGAGGCGCTCAGCGTCGGGCGGAAGCTGTACGAGTTCCTCAACGATCGCGCCTCCGGGTACCAGAAGCACCAGGGCGTCGTCGGCACGCTGCACCGCGACTTCCGGTTCCTCGACGCCCTGCTGCGCAACCACGGCCGGAGCGTCGAGGCCGGCGTCAAACCCGTCTCCCGGGTCGTGCTCTACATCGACGACCTCGACCGCTGCCCGCCGGCCAAGGTCCTCGAAGTGCTGGAAGCGGTGCACCTGCTGCTCGCGCTGGAGCTGTTCGTGGTCGTCGTCGGCGTGGACCCGCGCTGGCTGAGCAGCAGCCTGTGGCACCAGTACCGCGACCTCGCCGTCGGCGGCGATCCCCGCACCGACGCCTACCTGCGCGGCATGCCGGTCGAGTACCTGGAGAAGATCTTCCAGATCCCCTTCACCCTCCCGGAAATGGAACCCGAGGCCTACGCGCGGCTGATCGGCAGCGTCGCGGACCTCGCCCTGCCGGTCGTGGCCGCGGACCCGCGGGACACGATCGACGCCGGCCGGCCGGTCGTGACCACCGGTGAAGAGCGCACGCCGGCCCGGGCCGAGCTGGACGTCGAGCCCGGGTCCGCGGCCGCCGCCGAGCCGGGGGAGCGGATCGAGCTCACCGGGCCCGAGGTGGAGTTCGCCCAACGGCTGGGCGCGCTGGTCACCAGCCCGCGGGCGGCGAAGCGGCTGATGAACACCTACCGCCTGATCCGCGCCACCAGGCACGTCGGGTCGCGCTCGCGCTTCCTCGGCGGCGACGGGCGGCCGGGCGAGTTCCAGGCCGTGCTCACCCTGCTCGCGGCGGTCGCCGGGCGCCCGACGCTGGCGAACCCGCTGCTCCTCGCCCTCCAGGACGCCGACGGCGACAGCTGGGCCGGCTTCCTCGCGCAGCTGGTGAACGACACCGAGCCCAGCGGGTCGCCGCATGATTTCGCGGAATGGGGGCGCCTGCACCGCGGCCTCGAAGCGGGCCGCCGACCGGGCACGCTCGACGACCTCGCCACCTACCAGCGCTGGGGCCCGGTCGTCGCCCGGTTCGGGTTCACCCTCTAGCGCCGCTCCAGCAACGGCAAGAACAGGTCGTCGACGATCGCCCGGATGCGGGCGGGCGACGGCGTCTTCAGTTCCATCAGCAGGTCGTGGCGCACCAGGTCGAACGGCATCTCGAGCAGCGTGACGGACACGCGCTCCAGGTCGAGCTCGCCGCGGTCGTGGGCGCGCCGGTACAGGGCCCGCTCGCCTGGGCGTGCCGCCTCGCCCAGCACCCGCGTGCGGACCTGCGCCGGGGTCAGGCCGGTGCCGGCCAGCAGGCCCGAGTACGCGGTGGCCGCGGCGATGGCGAAGAACGTGGCGCGGGTTTCGCTCACCGCCGCCAGCTCGGCGAGCAGGTCGCCGCGCAGGGTGCCGGTGTCGGGGATCGCCACCCGGTGGGTGGCCCGGTAGTGCTCGAGCGCGGCCATGACGACCTCGTCCTTGTGGGCCCAGCGGCGGTAGAGCACGGCCTCGCTGGTGCGCGCGCGGACGGCGATCGACTCCATCGTCAGGCGCGCGTACCCGGTCTCGATCAGCTCGTCCCAGGCCGCCGCGAGGAGCTCGGCTTCGAGCTGCTTGCCGTGCCGGCGACGGCGGACGGGTTCGGTGGCCACGCGCTCACGATAGGGCTACGCTGACAAGAAAGGAAAAACTTTCTTGGGGGTAGGAAGATGCCGACCGAAGTGCTGATCGCCGGCGCGGGCCCGACCGGGCTCACGCTGGCCTGCGAACTCGCTCGCGGCGGCGTCCCGTTCCGCCTGGTCGAGGCCGCTCCCGGTCCGCGCCCCGGCTCGCGCGGCAAAGGCGTCCAGCCGCGCACCCTCGAGGTGTTCGACGACCTCGGCGTCGTCGGCCGCGTGCTCGCCCACGGCCGGCTCGCGATGCCGATCCGGTCGACCGCCCCCGATGGCGGGGTGACGACGAGCGGCGCCGAACCGGCGGGGGAGCGGCCCGACATCCCTTACCCGGCGAGCCTGATCACGCCCGAATGGCGGGTCGAGGAAGCACTGCGGCTACGGCTGGCGGAACTCGGCGGAGTCGTCGAGTTCGGCACCGCGCTCGACGGCTTCGAGCAGGCCGGTGACGGCGTGACGGCGGTGCTCGTCAAGGACGGCCGGCCGGAAACGGTCACCGCGCGGTGGCTGGTGGGGTGCGACGGCGGCCACAGCGTCGTCCGCAAGCGGGCCGGGATCCCGTTCGAGGGCGAGACCCGAGACGAGGTGCGGATGATCGTCGCCGACGTCGGTGTCGAAGGCCTCGACCGCGACGCCTGGCACATGTGGCGCCACCCCGAAGGGCTCGTCAACCTCTGCCCGCTGCCTTCGACGGATCTTTTCCAGTACCAGGCGAGCATCGCGCCCGGGCAGGATCCCGGGCTCGGTCTGGCGAACCTGCAGGAGATCCTCGACCGGCGGAGCGGCCGCACCGACCTCCGCCTGGGCGAGCCGGAGTGGGTTTCGTTGTGGCGGGCCAACGTCCGGCTCGCCGCCCGCTACCGCGAAGGACGCGTGTTCCTCGCCGGCGACGCCGCGCACATCCACTCGCCGGCCGGCGGGCAGGGGATGAACACCGGCATCCAGGACGCGCACAACCTCGGCTGGAAGTTCGCGGCGGGCGCCTCGCCGGTGCTGCTCGACAGCTACGAAGCCGAGCGACGACCGGTCGCCGCGGACGTGCTCGCGCTGTCCGACGCGCGTCTCAAGCTGGCGGTCGAGCAGAAGGGCATCCCGATCCGCCGGGACGCCAAGACGATGCAGCTGGGCGTGAACTACCGCGGCTCGGTCCTGGCGCGCGACGACCGCGACGAGACGGCCGCGCTCCGCGCCGGCGACCGGGCCCCGGACGCGACCGGTCTGTCGACAGTGGACGGTGATCGCCGGCTGTTCGACCTGACCCGCGGCGGCCGCTTCACGGTGCTGGACTTCGGGACCGCGGAGCTTCCGCCGGACCTGACGACCTACCGCGTGGTGGCGCGACCGGCCGGTGCCGGCGAACTCGCCGACACCGCCGGTCACCTCGCCGCCGCCTACGGGGCGACCGGCAGCACGCTCGTGCTGATCCGCCCCGACGGCTACGTCGGCCTGATCTCCGACGCGGGGGACGGCGAGGCGGTTTCGGCCTACCTCGCCGCGCTCCGCTAGCCGAAGTTCACGTCACTGCACCACATGTACGTCTGGTCCAGGTGCGAGGCCTGCCAGATCGTGAACACCACGTGCCGGCCACGGTAGGCGCCGGACGTCTGGACGGTGAACGTGATGTCCTTGGCCGGGGCGTACTTCCCGGTCTGGGTGACGAAGTCGAGGTTGCCCCAGCCGAGGCGCTGCGTGGTGGGGTCGAACCCGTTCTTGCTGACGTAGACCCGGAAGTAGTCGGCGCCGTGGCTGGCCTGGTCGTACAGGTGCATGGCGAAGCTGCTGCCGAGGCTGGTCGCCTTCCACGCGCCCGGGGTGTTGAGGGAGTTGTTGCGGGACAGGGCGTTGCTGCAGAGCTGCCCGTCGGGGGTCAGGCCCTGGAAGTTGCCGCCGAGCCCGTCCCGCAGCGCGCTCATCCAGTTCCACATGGTGTCGGCGTTGGCCTGGAAGGCCTGCCAGCACATGGGGTCCTGCTGCTGCATGGCCGGGTTCGTGTGCTGGCTGCCCCAGTCCGTCCAGCACTGGTACGCGCGGGTGGCGGGGCTGACGATGGTGCCGTGCGCCGACGCGGCCGGGACCCCGATGAAGAGTCCGGCGAGCGTGGCGATGATCAGCGCGAGGACGCTCCGCCGTCGGGTGACGGACCTGGAGCTGCTGCACTTGCGCATGGATGGGCCTCCATTCTCGGCGATGAGTGGTGCTGATCCATGTGGGAGCGCTCCCAGTGCGGAGGGGAGCTTAGCGGCGAATCGGGCAAAGTTCAACCAACAAGGTGGCCGTGCTGTTGGTCTGTTCCGCACGAGAGCCGGGTCGTTAAGGTGAAGACGTGGTGACCCGGGCGGAGCGCAACGCGACGGACCCCGATCTGGGCGTCCTGTCCGGCCGGCTCCTGTTCGCCGTCCAGCGCGAGCTCTTCGCCACGCTCGCCGCCCAGGGCTTCGACGACCTGAAGCCCCGGCACGGCGCCGTGCTCGCGTACCTGGACGACGGCGGCGTCCGGGCCACCGAGCTGTCCCGGTCGTCCGGGCAGCACAAGCAGATCATCGGGACGCTCATCGACGAACTGGAAGCCCTCGGTTACGTCGAACGGCGGCCCGACCCGCGCGACCGGCGCGCGAAGCTGATCTGCCCGACCGGGCGCGGGCTCGCCCAGATGCGCGCGGCCGACGCGATCATGGCCGCCATCCAGCAGCGGCACGCCGACCGCGTCGGCCCGCGGGCCTACCAGGAGTTCAAGCGGGTGCTCGCCGACATCACCGAGCACCAGCGCGGCCGGTCCTGACCCCGATCCACTCGACGACGGCCGGCCAGGCCGGGTTTCCCGGCTGCAGCACGTCGAAGTGGCCACCGCCGTCGACCTCGAGGTAGCGGGCCTCGCCGCTCTTCTCCGCGTAGCGGCGGCTCCACTCGGCGGGGACCACTTCGTCCGAGCCGCCGTGCACGGCCAGGACCGGGACGCCCGCGTCGGCCAGTTCGAGCGGCGACGTCCAGCGGTAGCGCTCGGGGTGGTGCCCGCCGAGCAGGAGGGGCACGACGCCGTCGCCGACGGTCTCGGCGAGGGCGGGCCACAGGTCGGGACGCGCCGGCTCGGGCGCGCCCTGCGGCGGCTCGGCACCGGGGTCGGTGAGGACGGCGCCGGTACCGGCCGCGGCGGCCGCTTCGAGGTCGAGCGCGCCGGCCAGCGTCACCACGCCGACCGGCGTGATCTTCGGGCCGGCGCCCGGCGCGTCCGGCGGGAGCACGCCGCGGTGCGCGGCCCACGCGGCCAGGTGCCCGCCCGCCGAGTGCCCGAGCAGCACGACGCGGCCGGTGTCGAGGGCCGGGTCCATGCCGTCGAGGGCGTCGACCGCGGCGGCGACGTCGAGGAACGTGCCGGGCCAGCCGCCGCCGGGCTCGCCGAGCCGCCGGTACTCGACGTTCCACACCGCGTACCCGCGGGCGACCAGGTCGTCGGCGACGCCGGTGGTCTGGCGGCGGTCCCAGAGCGCGGTCCAGAAGCCGCCGTGGAACACGGTCACGACCGGGAAGGGGCCCTCGCCTTCGGGCAGGTACAGCTCGCCGACCTGCGACGGCCCGGGTCCGTAGGCGACGGTGCGCACGCGGCGCGGACCGTCCTCGGCGTCGTCGTAGCGCACCCCGCGCTCGGCGCCGACCAGCCCGCCGATGGTGCCGAAGAAGGCGGCGATCGCGGGCAGGTTCGCGCCCTTGGTCTTCGACTCGTCCCACGCGGTGTCGTCGGTCCACTCCACGAAGTCCAGCCACGTGGTCTCGTCGACGCGGACCAGGCGCGCGGACAGGAACCCGCGGCGGTCGGCCCGGAACGCCGCCACCATGCCCGGGCGCGCGTCCAGCATCGCCTGGGTGTTCTCCGGAGCCACCGTGAAGGTGGTCATTTCGATGACGGACATCGTCGGCTCCTCGCTCGTTCCAGATAGTCAAGATTTATGACTAAATCCGGCCGGCCGGCATTCCGCGGTGGGGCGGTTGCGTTCGTGTGGCACATCACACTCCGGGTGCACTTGACCCACTCGTGGCCGTCTTTCTTCGTGAGAGCACTTCCGGTGAAAAGATCACCGGAAGGTGGAGGGAGATCTCATGAACCGCATCGGAATCGTCCGCACCGCCACGGTCACCGGCGTCGCCGCCGCGCTGGGCCTGGCCGCCGTCGTGCCGGCGCTGGCCGCGCCCGCCGCCGACCCGGTCACCACGGTCGCCGACCTGAACGGCGACGGCGAACTCGAGACGGTGACCGCACAGCTGGTGGGGGACGACCAGGTCATCTCGGCCACGGTGAACGGCACCTACACCTCGATCCACCTGCCGGCGGACAGCCAGGCCGGCCTCGAGGCCCCGCGGGTGGCCGACCTCAACGGCGACGGCCGCGCCGAGCTGATCGTGACCCAGTCGGTCGGCGCCAACACCACGTTCTTCTCCGCGCTGCACTTCGACGGCCGCAACCTCAGCCCGGTCGTCGGCCCGGACGACCAGCCGTTCTCGCTCGCCGAAGGCGGCGGCGTCGCCGCGCACCTCGGCTACCGGTGCACGCCGTTCGAGGGCGGCCGCGCGTTCGCGGTCGTCGCCAGTGAAAACGACGACGTCAGCCGCCCGGCCGACCGGTTCACCTACTCGGGCACGCGCACGGTCTACACCCTGCGTGACGGCGCGTTGAGCGTCCAGGAGTCGACGCCGATCACCGCCCGGCCGGCGACCGACCCGCTGCTCGCGGTGGACGCGGCCAGCTGCGCCTGACCCCTCCGTTTCCCGTATGCCGTACGATGTCGTACGGCATACGGGAATGAGGAGGGTGCGATGACGATCCTGGTGACGGGCGCGACCGGCAGCGTGGGACGCCTGGTGGTCGACGAGCTGCTGGCCACGGGGATGCCGGTGCGGGCGCTGACCGTCGACCCCGGTCGCGCGAAGCTGCCGGCGGAAGCCGAGGTGGTGGTGGGTTCGCTGGCCAAGCCTTCGACACTGCCGGTCGCGCTCAAGGGGGTCTCGGCGGTCTACCTGGCACCGATGGCGCGGACCGTGCGGCGGTTCTGCGAACTGGCGGCCGACGCCGGTGTCGAGCGGGTGGTCGCGCTGTCGGGCAGCAGTGTCGGGGACGGCCACGAGGGGTCCAGTGGCAACGAGTACGGCGCCGTCGAGGCGGCTGTCCGGGAAGCCGGGTTCGCCTGGACCTTCCTGCGGCCGGGGGCGTTCATGAACAACACGCTCGACTGGGCCGACATGGTCCGCGCGGGCGAGGTCCGGATGGCGTTCGGCGACGCCACGCAGACGCCGATCGACCTGGCCGACATCGCGGCGGTGGCCGCCCGGGTGTGCACTTCGGACCGACACATCGGCGCGACGCACGTCCTCAGCGGGCCGGAGGCGATCAGCCTGCGTGAACAGGTCTCGACGCTGGGATCGGTGCTGGGCAAGGAAATTCGCTTCCACGAGCTGACCCGCGACGAGCAGCGCGCGCAGTGGATCGGCTACGGCGTCCCGGAAGCAGCCGTCGACTGGCTGCTCGACGGCTTCGAGGAGACGCTGCGGCACCCGCAGGTCCCGACCGGCGTCGTCGAGGACCTGCTCGGCCGCCCCGGGACGACGTACGCGCAATGGGCGGCCGCGCGGCGGGAGGTCTTCGCCTAGGTCGTGTCCTGGGGATCTTCATCGGAGATGGAGCACGATGCGGGCGAGGACGATCTCTGCGCGGTGATAGGCCGCTCGTTTGGCACTTGCGCAGCTTGTGGAGGCTGGAGTCGAAAGCCGTCTCCTTTGCCTTGCGACGGGCGATCTGGTCCGTGCGTTCGGGAATGGTGGCCTTGATCCTGCGCGACCGCAGAGCCTGGCGTGTGCTCGGGTGGGTGTAGGCCTTGTCGGCCAGAACCCGCCCCGACCCCGCACCTGCTGCCGGTTCACGTCGAGATCCCGGATCTCGTCCAGCGGCGGCGGCAGCTGCGGGTTGTCGCCGGCCTGACTGGGGGTGAGGATCACCGCCAAGGGCAGCCCCGCGGCGTCAACGGCCAGGTGAAGTTTGGTCGTCAGTCCTCCGCGGGAACGTCCGAGGCATACCCGTCGATGGCGAGGATGCGGCCGGCGCCCGGAAAAAGGGGCTGTGCGGACTGGATCGAAGACGCTCGTGCGCGGTCTTCCCCGGCCCGTACCGCTCAGGCAGGTCACGCCATGGTGCACCGGTCCGCTCATTCCACAGAATCGCGTTGATCACCTGCCGGCGACTCCGCCGCCCACCTCGCCGCCCCGTCTCTGCAGGTAGCAAAGCCTCGATCCGCGCCCACGCCTTGTCTGTCAGCCCACCACGCCCAACCACAACCCATTGTCTGCACACGATCATGAACAAGATCCGCAGGACACGTTCTAGACGCGGGTGCGGGCCATCCCGGCCAGGCCGAGCAGGGGGAGCACGCCGGCGAAGACGACGACCGCCGTCCAGCCGCCGAGGTGGAACGCGATCGAGCCGGCCTGGGAGCCGATCGCGCCGCCGATGAAGAACGTACCGAGGTAGATGCTGTTGACGCGGGCGCGGGCCGACGGGTCGAGCTGGTAGATCACGTGCTGGCCGGTCACCAGCGTCGCCTGGACGGCCATGTCGACGGCGATCGCGGCGATCGCCAGCATGACGACGTTGTGCGCGCCGAACCCGGCGAGCGCGAAGGCGGCCGCGCACAGCACGAAGGCGCCCGCGGTGAGCCGGCGGCCGTGGCCGTGGTCCGCCCACCGCCCGGCCAGCGGCGCCACCGCGGCGCCGGCCGCCCCGGCCAGCGCGAACAGGCCGACGCCGAGCTGGCTGTAGCCGAACGGCGGCGCGGTCAGCACGAAGGCGATCGTCGTCCAGAACGCGCTGAAGGCGCCGAACATCGCCGACTGGTACAGCGCGCGGTGGCGCAGCGCGGGGTGCTTGCGCCACATGGCCAGTGTCGAGCGGATCAGCTGGCCGTAGGGGACGTCGGTCTTCGGCGCCCGCCGCGGCAGGGTGAACCGCAGCACGACGGCGAGCGCGGCCATCGCCGCCGCCGAGATCAGGAACACGACCCGCCAGCTCGTCACCTCGGCCAGGAAGCTGGCGACCACGCGCGAGAGCAGGATGCCGAACAGCAGCCCGCTCACGACCCGCCCGACGATCCGGCCGCGGATGTCGTCGGGGGAGAGGTCGGCGGCGAACGGGATGAGGATCTGCACGACGACCGACGTCGCGCCGACGAGCAGGGAAGCGAGCAGCAGCACGGCGAACCCGGGCGCGACGCCGGTGACGACCAGGCCGCCGCAGGCGACGGCGAGCAGCGTCGCGACGAGGCCGCGGTTCTCCAGCCGGTCCCCGAGCGGGACGAGCAGCAGCATCCCGGCCGCGTAGCCGATCTGGGTGGCGGTGACGACCCCGCCGGCCGCGGCTTCGCCGACCCCGAACGTCCCGCGCAGCTCCGCGAGCAGCGGCTGGGCGTAGTAGAGGTTCGCGACCGTCAGTCCACAGGAGACGGCCAGCAGCAGCACCAGCCAGCCGGGCGGCGCCTGCTGCTTGGTCTCGGTCATGCGTGCCCCCAGGATGGCGGAACCGGTTTGATCGGTTCCCGACGGTACCAGTCATACCGGTTCCGGCGTACTGTGACCCTTATGACGGAACGCTTCCGCTCGGGCGCGGGCAGGCTGTGCCTCGACTTCGTCCGCACGCTGCGCTACCGCGGCACGCCCGCGGAGACGGAGGAACTCCCGGACGCGGCGGCCTGGGGAGCGTGGATCGACCAGCTGGGCCCGTTTTCCTCGCCGGTCCGCCCCGCGGATGTCGACGACGCCCGGAGCGCGCGGGAGGCGATCCACGAACTGCTCACCGGCGCGGTGCGGCCGTCGTCGCGGCAGCGGTTGAACCGTTTCGCCGCGCTGCCGGTACCGGCACCTTCGCTGACGTCGTCGGGCGGAGTGCGTTGGCAGGCCGAGGATCCCGCGTCGGCGATGCTGGCCCTGCTGGTCCGCGACGCGCTGGACCTGGCGACGTCCCCGGAGTTCGCGCGGGTTCGCCGGTGCGCGGGCCCGGCGTGCGGCGCGCTGTTCCTGGACACGTCGAGGCCGGGCACGCGCCGGTGGTGCTCGATGGAGATCTGCGGCAACCAAGCCAAGAAGTCGACTTATCGAGCCAAGGCGACCACCCGCTGACACGGGAACGGCCCCTCGCCGAGCCGGTGAGGGGCCGTTCGCGGGGCGTGGGCTCAGTTGAGGGCCGCGTCCAGGGTGATCGTCGTGCCCGCCAGCGCCTTCGACACCGGGCAGGTCTTCTCCGCGGTCTCGGCGTACTCGGCGAACTGCTCCGCCGTCACGCCCTCGATGGACGCGCGCAGCGTGATGGCGATGCCGCTGATCTCGAAGCCGCCGCCGGCCGCCGGGCCGAGCGTGACCTCCGCGCTCACGTCGATCGAGTCCGCGGTGAGCTTCTGCGCCTCGAGCACGCCCGACAGGTTCATCGCCAGGCACGACGAGTGCGCCGCGGCGATGAGCTCTTCGGGGCTGGTCTGGCCGTCCGGGTTGCCCGCGCGGGTCGGGAACGAGACGGAGAACGTGCCCGCGTTGGACGAGTCCAGCGTGACCTCGCCCTTCCCGTTCTGCAGTCCGCCGACCCAGTGGGTGGTCGCGTCACGGCTGGGCATCAGGGCCTCCAAGTGAGTAGGCGGCGGCCGACGCCGTCAGCCGCCGCAGGGTGTCGATGAGCTGCCGCCGCTCGGTGTCGTCGAGACCCAGCGCACAGCCGATGACCGAGGGGACACCGGCGGCGCGCGTACGCGTCGAACGGCCTTCCTCGGTCAGGCTGACCACCACGGTGCGTTCGTCTTCGGGCAGCCGCGCCCGGGTGACGAGCCCGTTGGCCTCGAGTCGTTTGAGCAGTGGGGAAAGCGTGCCGTAGTCCAGGTGCAGCGCCTCGCCGATCTCCTTGACCGGCCGGGCGTCGGACTCCCACAGCACCAGCAGCACCAGGTACTGCGGGTAGGTGAGACCCAGCTCGCCCAGCAGGGGACGGTACGTGTCCGTCACCGCTCGCGACGCCGCGTAGAGCGCGAAGCAGGCTTGCTCGTCTAGAAGGAACTCGTCCGGCACGTCCGCAAACCTAGCCCACGATTACATCGTGCGCAAGGTATTTGCGGATCCGGGTTGCCTGCGGGCGGGAGACCGCCTTGCTCGAGGGCTCGGGGACCGGATCCCCGGGCGGCCGGGGCGGGCTCGGCTCACGCTCGGTTCGCGTGGCGGGCGGGGTGCGGGAGGAAGGCAGGTCGCCGACCGGGCGATGCCGGCGCGGCTCGTCTCAAGCCGACTCCGGGCCACGCGCCGCATAGCCGAAACTGTCGGACCCCTCTGGCAGAGTCCCCGCCATGACCCGACCCGAGCGCCCGAAAGTTCCGCTGACCGGCGGCGAGCGCGAAATCCTGACCAGCCAGCTCGACTACCTGCGCGCCACCGTCGCCTGGAAGTCCGAAGGCCTCACCGACGAGCAGGCGCGGCGCGTCCACCTGCCCAGCGAGCTGACCACCGTCGCCGGGCTGCTCGGCCACCTCACCCTGAACGAGTGGTTCTGGTTCGCCGTCGTCGTCGACGGTGAGGAGGACACCTGGGACGAGCGGCTCGAAGCCGATCCCGACGCCGAGTTCCGGTTCGCCGCCCAGACGCCGGTGCCGCAGCTTCTCGCGGACTACGCGAAGCAGTCCCAGCGCAGCCGGGAGATCGTCGCGGCGCGCGATCTCGACGACCAGGTGACGCACAAGGGCGAAACGTTCAACGTCCGCTGGGTGCTCACCCACATGATCGAGGAGACCGCGCGCCACACCGGTCACTTCGACGTGCTGCGCGAGCTGACCGACGGCCTCACCGGGGAGTGACCTTCTTGGGCGGCAGCGGGAAGAAGCCGCTCGTGCGCTCGACGTAGTGCGCGTACGCCGGGCGGGTCTTCGCCATGCCCTTCTCCAGCATGGGTTTCCCGGTGCCGCGGGCCAGGGTGAACGTCATCGCCACGGGGGAGAGGATCGTCAGCGCGCCCGGCCACGTCGAGCAGGCCAGCAGGTAGAGGCCCCACCACACGCACGCGTCGCCGAAGTAGTTCGGGTGCCGCGTGTAGCGCCACAACCCCGTGTCGAGCACCTTGCCCTTGTTCGACGGGTCGGCCTTGAACCGGCGCAGCTGGTCGTCGCCGATCGTCTCGAAGCCGAACCCGAGCAGCCACACCGCGACGCCGAGCCAGCCGAGCACGCCGATCCCGGTGCCGTACATCGCGAACTGCACCGGCAGCGAGACGAAGTACAGGATCAGCCCCTGGAACAGGTACACGCGCACGAAGATCCGCAGCGGCTCCTGCCGCATCCGCGCGTACCGCGGGTCCTCGGGCAGCTTGTGGTTGCGCAGGTGCAGGTGCAGCGAAAGCCGCCCGCCCCAGACGACCGTCAGCACCAGCACCACCAGCCGCAGGTACAGCGGGCCGTCGCCGAAGGGGAACGCGGCCAGCGCGACGACCGCGAAGCCGAGCCCCCAGAACGTGTCGACCGTGTCGTAGCGCTTGCGGGCCCGCGCGATCCCGAAGGTCACCAGCACCGCCACCACCGTGACGCCGGCGGTGAAGAGCAGTGTCGTGCCGAGCGTCATCGCAGCCACTCCCGCGTCGCCGGCATCCCGCTCGTCCCGTCCGGGTGCGGTCGCACCGACAGGATCTGGTCCACGCCCATCCGGTTCTCCTCGAACGCCAGTGCCCCGCCCACCAGGTAAAGCCGCCAGACCCGCGCGCCGGTCTCGCCGATCAGCGCGACGACGTCGGCCCAGTTCTCCTCCAGGGTGTCGGCCCAGGCGCGCACCGTCCAGACGTAGTGCTCGCGCATCGCGTGCACGTCCCGGACCTCGAGGCCCGCGTTTTCCAGGTGCTCGACCGTGCGGCCCACCGGGCGCATCGTCATGTCGGGGGCGATGTACCGCTCGATGAACGCGCCGCCGCCGGGGGCGACGTTCCCGCGGGACATCTGCTGGATCAGCACGCGGCCGCCGGGCTTGACCATCTTGTGCAGCGTCGCCGTGTACGCCGGGTAGTTCACCTCGCCGACGTGCTCGCCCATCTCGATCGACGCGACCGCGTCGAACGGCGCGTCCGGCAGCTCGCGGTAGTCCTGGCGCCGGACCTCGACGCGGTCTTCGAGGTCGTGCTGGGCGAGCCGGGCGCGGATGTGCTGCAGCTGCTCGCCCGAGAGCGTGATGCCGACGGCGTGCACGCCGTGGTGCTTGGCCGCGTGGACCAGCAGCGAACCCCAGCCGCAGCCGATGTCGAGCAGCCGCATGCCCGGGCGCAGGCCCAGCTTGCGGCAGATCATCTCCAGCTTGTCGTGCTGCGCTTCCGCCAGGCCGTAGCCCGGTTCGTCGGAGGTGAAGTACGCGCTCGAGTAGGCCATCGACTCGTCCATGAGCAGCTGGTAGAACGCGTTGCTCAGGTCGTAGTGGTGGGCGATGGCGGACCTGTCCCGCAGCAGGCTGTGCAGCTTGCCGGTCAGGCGCGCCTCCTCGGCGGGCGGCTTCGGCGGCGGTCCGACGACACCCAGCCGCGCGGCGAGCTTGACGGCTTCGGCCCAGTCCGCCGGACCCAGTTTCACGCGGTTGAGCTCCCCCGAGCGGGTGAGGGCCCAGATCCGGCGGAAACCGTCCGCCAGATCTCCTTCGACGTCGAGGTCTCCGGTGACGTAGGCGCGGGCGAGACCCAGCTCACCCGGCGCGTAGAGCAGGCGGCGCAGGGCGCGGCGGTTGCGCAGGACGACGGTGGGCGCGTCCACTGGACCCACCCGGGTTCCGTCCCAGGTCCGGAGGCCGACGGGGAGCTGTCCGCCGAGGAGCTTCTCGGCGAACGAGGCGAGGCGGTGCGCGGTGCTGTTCGGCATGTCCGGGATTCGCTCTCCCCTGCGTGGTGGATTGGTGCCGCGTCCATCCAATCCACATCCGCAGCGGCGGCGAAGTACCGGTGTGGAGATCACGGGAGAACGCATCGCCGTCATCGGCAGCGGGGTGGCCGGGCTGACCGCGGCATACCTGCTGCAACGCAAGTACGAGGTCTTGCTGTTCGAGGCCGACGACCGCCTGGGCGGGCACGCGCACACGCACGACGTGCCGAGCGCGCACGGCGGCACGATCGGCGTGGACTCCGGCTTCATCGTCCACAACGAGCGCACCTACCCGACCCTGCTGCGGCTGTTCGCCGAGCTCGGGGTGCACACCCGCGACACCGAGATGTCGATGAGCATCCGCTGCGACGGCTGCGGCCTGCAGTACGCCGGCGCGAAGGGGCTGGCCGGGCTGTTCGCCCAGCGCGGCAACCTCACCCGGCCTCGCTACCTGCGGATGCTCGCCGAGGTCAAGCGCTTCCACCGGCACGCCAAGCGGCTGCTGGCGGCGAAGGACGCGGGGGACGTCACCCTCGGCGCGTTCCTCGCCATCGGCGGGTACTCCCGCTACTTCGTCGACCACTTCATGCTGCCGGTCGTGTCGACGGTCTGGTCGGCCGACCGCGCCGACACCCTCCGGTACCCGGCGCGCTACCTGTTCGAGTTCCTCCGCAACCACGGCATGCTGAGCGTCAAGGACTCGCCGTCCTGGCGGACCGTCACCGGCGGGTCCCGCGAGTACGTCGAACGCGCGGCGAAGCAGCTGACGGCCGTCCACCTCTCGACGCCGGTGCGGTCGGTGCTGCGGACCGCGAACGGCGTCGAGATCCGCGACGACGCCGACACGCCGCACCGGGTCGACAAGGTCGTCGTCGCCACGCACGCCGACCAGGCGCTGGCCCTGCTGGCCAACCCGACCGCCGCCGAGCGCGAGGTGCTCGGCCCGTTCCGCTACTCCGCCAACGAAGCCTGGCTCCACACCGACACGAGCGTGCTGCCGTCGCTGGCCGACGCGCGGGCCGGGTGGAACTACCGCGCGCCCGTCTGCGGCGCGCCGACCGGTGCCGTCCAGGTCAGCTACGACATGAACCGGCTGATGCGGCTCGACGAGCCGACCGGCTACGTCGTCACGCTGAACCCGGGCGACGGCCCCGAAGCGGCGCACCTGGTCGCGCGGATGCGGTACGAGCACCCGGTCTACACGCCGGAATCCGTTGCCGCGCAACGCCGGCTGCCCGAGCTCAACGACGGCGTCTTCGCCTACGCCGGCGCCTACCACGGCTGGGGCTTCCACGAGGACGGCTGCTCGTCGGGGGCCCGCGCCGCCGAAAGCCTCGGGGTGACCTGGTGACGAACGCGCTCTACGACGCCACGGTCGCGCACGTGCGGCGGATCGACCCGCCGCACTCCTTCGCGCACCGCGTGTACCTGTGGCTGGTGGACCTGGACGCGCCGCCGCGGCTGCCGTGGTGGCTGCGGCCGTTCGCGCGCTTCGACCGCCGCGACCACTTCGTCGCGAGCGACTCCCGCGGGATCCGGGAGAAGCTCGACGCGTGGCTCGCCGAACGCGACGTCGACCTGCGCGGCGGCCGGGTCGTCATGCTGGCCGCCGCGCGCGTGCTCGGGTACGTCTTCAACCCGATCAGCGTCTACTGGTGCCACGACCCGGACGGGCGGCTCGAGTGCGTCGTGGCCGAGGTGCACAACACCTACGGCGGGCGGCACGCCTACCTGCTGCGTCCCGACGAGGCCGGCCTCGCCCGCGCGGCCAAGGAGTTCTACGTCTCGCCGTTCCAGGAGATGGACGGCGAGTACCGGATGCGGCTGCCGCACCCGGAAGCGTTGCTCGACCTCACGGTGGCGTTGCGCCGCGGGAGTGCCACGCCGCTGGTCGCTACGCTGCGGGGAGTCCGCCGCCCGGTGGACCCGCGGTGGCTGGCCCGGCTCGTGCTGGCCCGGCCGCTGCTCCCGCAGCGGGTGTCCGCGCTCATCCGCCGCCACGGCGTCGCGCTGTGGCTGCGGAAGGCGCCGGTCATCGCGCGCACCCCGCAGAACGCCGGAGGACAGCTGCATGGATGAGCAGGCTCGACGGCGCCCGTTGGCGCCGGTGCCCGCCGAAGCCCCGGCGGGGCCGACCGCGGAAGAGCTCATGGTGCGTGTCGCCAAGGGCGACGAACGGGCCTTCGAGCTGCTCTACGACCAGTTCGCGGGCCCCATCTTCGGGCTCGTCCGCCGCATCGTGCGCGACGCGGCCCAGTCCGAAGAGGTCGCCCAGGAGGTCCTCGTCGAGCTGTGGCGCACCGCGACGCGGTACGCGCCGGAGAAGGGGTCCGCGCTGAACTGGGCGATGACCCTGGCGCACCGCCGCGCGGTCGACCGGGTCCGCTCCGCGCGGGCCAGCACCGAACGCGAGCAGAAGGCGACCTTCGAAGCCGCCCGCGGCCGTCCCTTCGACGAGGTCGCCGAGTCCGTCACCGCGCGGCTCGAACGCTCCCAGGTGCGCAAGTGCCTGTCCTTCCTGACCGATCTGCAGCGCGAGTCCGTGCTGCTCGCCTACTACCAGGGCTATACGTATCGCGAGGTGGCCGAAGTGCTGTCGACGCCGCAAGGAACCATCAAGACGCGGCTGCGGGACGGACTGATCCGCCTGCGGGACTGCCTGGGGGTGACCGCTTGAGCACGCCGGAGATGCACACCCTGGCGGGCGCGTTCGCGCTCGACGCGGTGTCCGACATCGAGCGGGCGGAGTTCTCCCGCCACCTCGAACAGTGCGAGTCGTGCGCCCAGGAGGTCGCCGAACTGCGCGCGACCGCGGCCCGCCTCGGCGCGGCGATGGCCGAAGAGCCGCCGCCGGAGTTCAAGGACCGCGTCCTCACCGCCATGCACGCCACCCGCCAGCTGCCGCCGCGGACGCGGCCCGGCTCGCCGGACCGGCACCGGCGGTCGGCGCGGGCCCCGCGCTGGGCGGTCCTCGTGGCGGCCGCGGCCGCCGTCGTCGGGCTCGCCGCGGGGGGCGTGTTCGGCGGGATCGCGCTGACCCAGCAGCAGGAGCTGCAGTCCGCGCAGTCCCAGCTCGACCAGGCGAAGGACCGGTACGCGCCGGTCGCCGCGCTGCTCGCGGCCCCGGACGCGAAGACAGCGCACGGCGAGGCGCCCACCGGCGGCGGCGTGACGGTCGTCCTGTCGAAGTCGCTGAACCGCGTGATGGTGATGGACGCCGGGCTGCCGGCGCAGGCGGGCGGGAAGGTCTACGAGGCCTGGCTGATCACCGGTGCGGGCGCGCCGCGCTCGGCGGGTGTGCTCGCCACATCCGACGACGGTGGCCTGGTCGTGGCCGAGGGCGTCGGGAACGCCGACCACCTCGCGGTGAGCGTCGAGCAGGCCGGCGGATCGCCCAGCGGGGCGCCCACCGACGTGCTCATGAGCATGCCCGTCCCGGCCTGATCGCGGGCCATAGCAGACGGGGCCGGAGCGGTGAACGCGGCTCCTCGCTCTTGCGCGCTCGAACGTGTTGTGGCAAGACACCTTTGCGACACACGGCGTGCCTACTGGATTAGAGCCTGCCTGGTGCCTACCGTCCTGCCTAACGTCGGCAGTTGACATAACTCTCGATCTGCGGTTGAGGTTGAGAGTCGATCACCGCCGGCGGGCTGTACGGGCACAACGATCAGGAAGGCGGACTTCGATGACGCCCCCGCACAACTACCTTGCGGTGATCAAGGTGGTCGGCATCGGCGGTGGCGGCGTGAACGCCGTGAACCGCATGATCGAGGTCGGCCTCAAGGGTGTCGAGTTCATCGCGGTGAACACCGACGCCCAGGCACTGCTCATGTCCGACGCCGACGTCAAGCTCGACATCGGCCGCGAACTCACCCGGGGCCTCGGCGCGGGTGCCGCCCCCGAGGTCGGCCAGAAGGCCGCCGAAGACCACCGTGAAGAGATCGAAGAGGTCATCAAGGGCGCCGACATGGTGTTCGTGACGGCCGGCGAAGGCGGTGGCACCGGCACCGGTGGCGCCCCGGTCGTGGCGCAGATCGCCCGCAAGCTGGGCGCGCTGACCATCGGCGTCGTGACCCGCCCGTTCACCTTCGAGGGCAAGCGCCGCGGCAAGCAGGCCGAGGACGGCATCCAGTCGCTGCGCAACGAGTGCGACACCCTCATCGTGATCCCCAACGACCGGCTCCTGCAGCTCGGCGACATCGGTGTCTCGCTGATGGACGCGTTCCGCTCCGCGGACGAGGTGCTGCTGTCCGGTGTCCAGGGCATCACCGACCTGATCACCACCCCGGGCCTGATCAACCTCGACTTCGCCGACGTCAAGAGCGTGATGTCCGGCGCGGGCTCGGCGTTGATGGGAATAGGGTCCGCACGCGGTGAAGGCAGGGCCATCCAGGCGGCCGAGAAGGCGATCAACTCGCCGCTCCTCGAGGCCTCCATGGACGGTGCGCACGGCGCGCTGCTTTCGATCGCGGGTGGTTCGGACCTGGGCCTGTTCGAGATCAACGAGGCCGCCTCGCTGGTGCAGGAGTCGGCGCACCCCGACGCCAACATCATCTTCGGCACGATCATCGACGACTCCCTCGGCGACGAGGTCCGCGTCACGGTGATCGCGGCCGGGTTCGACGCCGGCGCGCCGACGCACAAGAAGCTCGACCCGTCGACCTTCGGCTCCGGCTCGCGCCAGTCGTCGACGACCGCGTCGGCCTCGGCCGGCCAGGTGTCGAACCCGCCGTCCCCGTCGTCGGGGGCCACCCCGGTGCCGTCCACGGGCAGCTCCGGCTACCCGGTGGCACCGCCGCGCTCGCACTCGCCGCTGCCGTCGGCGACCGGCGGACAGCCGTCCGGCGGTCTCCCGCAGCCCGGCGGCGGCTCGCGCGGCTACTCGCCGATCGGCTCCAACTCGACCCAGGGCAGCCTGCCCGGGCGCGCGATGCCGGTCCACGACGACCCGTCGGACGACGAGGTCGACGTCCCGCCGTTCATGCGGCGCTAGGTCAGCTGCTGTTCGTGAAGGCCACCTCGGGGAACTCGTAGTTCCTGGAGGTGGCCTTCACGGCGTTTGGGAGGATGGGGACATGCGGGTACGGCGAGTGGTGACGACCAGGGCGGGCGGCGCGTCGCGGCCGCCGTACGACACCTTCAACCTGGGGGACCACGTCGGCGACGACGAGGGCGACGTCTACGCCAACCGCGAGCGCCTCGCGGCCGAGCTGGGCCTGGCCGAGGACAAGCTGGCCTGGATGGAGCAGGTCCACGGCCGCACGGCGACCACTGTGGACGGCACCGAGACCGGCGCCGCCGAAGCGACCGACGCGCTGGTGACCGCGACGCCGGGCGTCGCGCTCGTGGTGCTGGTCGCCGACTGCGTGCCGATCCTGCTGGCCGACGCCGAGGCCGGCGTGGTCTCGGCGGTGCACGCGGGCCGCGTGGGCACGCGCGTCGGCGTCGTCCCGGCCGCCGTGGCCGCGATGCGCGAAGCGGGCGCCGAGCCGCACCGGATCGAAGCGCTGCTCGGCCCGGCCATCTGCGGCGACTGCTACGAGGTCCCCGCGGAAATGGCCGCCGACGTCGAGAAGCACGTCCCCGGCAGCGCCTGCAAGACCCGCAAGGGCACGCCCGGGCTCGACCTGCGGGCCGGTCTCTGGCGCCAGCTCGCCGACCTCGGCGTCGGCAAGATCGGCGTCGACCCGCGGTGCACGAACGAGGACAAGACGCTGTTCAGCTACCGCCGCGACGGGACGACCGGGCGGATCGCCGGCATCACCTGGGTCGAAGCGTGACCGACCGCAAGGCCGAGCTGGCCGGGAACCTCGCCGAGGTCGAAGCGCGGATCGCCGCCGCCTGCCGCGCCGCCGGGCGCGCCCGCGACGAGGTGAAGCTGATCGCCGTCACCAAGACCTTCCCGGCGTCGGACGCCGCGCTGCTCGCCGACCTCGGCGTCACCGACCTCGGCGAGAACCGCGACCAGGACGCCGGGCCGAAGACGCTCGAAGTCGCCGAGCTGCGGCCCGGGGCCCGCCTGCGCTGGCACATGGTCGGCCGGCTGCAGCGCAACAAGGCACGGTCCGTGGTCGCCTGGGCGCACGAAGTGCAGTCCCTCGATTCGGCGCGGCTCGCCGACGCGCTCGCGAAGGCGGTGCGTGCGGCCCGGGACGCGCAGATACGTGACGAACCCCTCGACGTGCTGCTCCAGGCCAGCCTCGACGACGACCCCGCGCGCGGCGGCTGCCCCCTCGGCGAGCTCGGTGCGCTCGCCGAGCATGTCACCCACATGGATGAGCTGCGGCTTCGCGGGCTGATGGCCGTCGCGCCGCTCGGCGCCGACCCCGCCGCCGCCTTCGAACGTCTCGCTCGCGCGGGTGAGGCGCTCCGCAAAGATCACCCGAATGCCGCAACGGTGTCCGCCGGGATGAGCCATGATCTCGAACAGGCGATCACGCACGGCTCAACCTCTGTGCGTGTCGGAACCGCGTTGCTCGGTGGACGCGGTTTAGCCTCGCCGTAGGGAGCTCGCACGGCCGTCACGTTTAGTGGCCGTCCGCGCGGGGCACTGACGGCGTGGAGAATCGTTGGTGCGGGAGCGGCTAGGGCTAGGGAGAGGCATGAGCGCGCTGCAGAAGCTGAAGGCCTACTTCGGGATGGTGCCCGCTGACGACGATGGCTACGACGCCGAGGACGATTACCGGCGCGGTTACGACGACGAGTACGACTCCTACGAGGAGCCGGCTCCCCGGTCGTCCCGCTCACGGTACCGCGACGTCGACGACACGTACGACGAGCCCGTCAGCCGCAGCAGGTCACGCTCCGTGCCCAGCTCGGAGCCGGCCGTCCACGGCGCGCTCGCGATCGACCGGCAGCCGGAACCCGTGGCACGGCTCCGGCCGGTCACAGAGCCGGTCGTGCGCCAGCCGGTGCGTGACCCGTTGAGCCGGATCACGACACTGCACCCGACGAGCTACGCGGAGGCGCGGGCGATCGGGGAGCACTACCGCGAGGGCATCCCGGTGATCATGAACCTCACCGAGATGGAGAACGCGGACGCGAAGCGCCTCGTGGACTTCGCGGCCGGGCTGGCGTTCGCGCTCCGCGGGTCGATGGACAAGGTCACCAACAAGGTGTTCCTTCTCTCACCGCCCGATGTGGACGTGACCGCCGAAGACCGTCGGCGGATCGCCGAAGGGGGATTGTTTTTGCGGGGCTGAAGTCGCGCGGACCGCTGAGCGCAAGCAGACGTGATTTTGTCGACTCGATGCGGCGTCGACCCCCTTGACTGCGTCTTATGGCCGGACGCCTGGTTAGAGTAGGCATGTGGAAGCTGTGTGGCTGGTCGTCTGGTACGTGCTGTTCGCCTTTTGGCTGCTGCTGACGGCGCGGATCGTGGTCGAACTCGTCCGGACGTTCGCGCGTGAGTGGCATCCGGCCGGAGGGGTTGCGGTGACGCTCGAGACCATCTACACAGTGACGGACCCGCCGGTCCGGTTGTTCAGAAGGATCATTCCGATGGTCCGGATCGGCGGCGTCGGACTGGACTTGTCGATTATGGTGCTGCTGTTGGTTGTGTTCTTCGCGATGCAACTGGCGACTCCAAGTTGATCGGGGAAACTTGGGTGGACCCTGCAGGCCATGGAGTGCGTGAGGTGATCTGATGTCGTTGACCCCCGCTGACGTGCATAACGTTGCGTTCAGCAAGCCGCCCATCGGCAAGAGGGGCTACAACGAGGACGAGGTGGACGCGTTCCTCGACCTGGTGGAGACCGAGCTGGCCCGCTTGATCGAAGACAACAACGAGCTGCGCCAGCAGATGGAACAGCTCGACTCCGAGCTCGAGTCGACTCGAAGCGAGCTCGACAGTGCCAAATCTGCACAGCCCCCGATGCGTGAAGAGCCGTCGCGCCGGCTGGCGCCGGTGCCGCCGCCGCAGTCCGCCATGGAGCAGACCCAGGCGCACTCGATGGTCGGCGACAGCACGGAGCCGAACGTGCAGGCGGCCAAGGTCCTGGGCCTCGCCCAGGAGATGGCCGACCGGCTGACCGCCGAGGCGAAGACCGAGTCCGACGGGATGCTGGCCGAGGCCCGCACCAAGTCCGAGCAGCTGCTCTCGGACGCTCGGGCGAAGTCCGACTCGATGGTCAACGAGGCGCGCACGCGCGTCGACACGATGCTGAACGACGCGCGGACCCGGGCCGAGACGCTGGAGCGCCAGGCGCGCGACAAGGCGACGACGCTCGAGCGCGAGTCGCAGCGCAAGTACACCGAGACGATGAACAGCCTCAACTCGGAGAAGAGCGGGCTGGGCAAGAAGATCGAAGAGCTGCGCACGATCGAGCGGGAGTACCGCACGAGGCTGCGCGGGTTCCTCGAGTCCCAGCTGCGCGAGCTCGACGACCGCGGTTCCGCCGCGCCCGCGTCGGCCTCGTCGGGCTCCGGCCAGTCGTCCGGCTCGTCCAGCGGCGGCCAGGGCTACTCGTTCGGCCCCCGCGCCGAAGCCGGCTGATTTTCCTTCCGGACCTACCCCGCCGGCACGAGCCGGCGGGGTAGGCCACGGTTCGGAGTCGATCCGGTACGGCACGTGGGTGGGTCGCAGGCCGATCTTGCCCGGTTCGTGCTCTAATGCAGCGTGCTTTACATCGTGCTGGTACTGGTACTGGCGGCTCTGGGGTTGCTCGTCACCGCGCTGATCACCGCTTCTTCGCTGTGGGCGTGGGTTTCCATCGGCCTGTCGGTACTGGCGGGCCTGCTCCTGGTGGCCGACTGGCTGCGCCGCCGTCGCCGTGCTTCGGCCGCGTCGGCTCCGGAGCCTGCCGAGCCCGCGCCCGAAGCGGAACCCGAGCCGGCGCCGGAACCCGAGCCGGCCGAGGAGCAGACGACGCTGATCCCGAAGGCCGGCGAGCTGGGCGACCCGGCCGACACGCCCGAGCCCTCGCCTGAACCCGAACCCGTCGCCGCGGAGGAACCCGCGGAGGACGAGGACGCGGAACCGGACGAGGAGAAGACCCCGGCCGCCGACATCGCGCTCCTGGCGGACCTCGAGGACGAGGTCGTGGTCGTCGACGAGCACCCGCGCTACCACTTGAGGGCCTGCCCGTGGCTCGGCCGGCGCGAACTGATCCCGATCGGCATCGGCGAGGCCCGCCAGCTCGGCTTCACCCCGTGCGGCCGCTGCGCCCCGGACGCGACCCTGGTGGCCGCGCACCGTTAGGCCGCGAGGTTGGGCGGTCTCGTGGGCCTGGGCCTGGGCCTGCATGCGCTGCGCGATCTTGGTGGCCGCTCACCGTTAGCCGCGAGGTTGGGCGGTCCCGTGGGCCTGGGCCTGCATGCGCTGCGCGATCTTGGTGGCCGCTCACCGCTAAGCCGACAGGCCGGGCCGGCCCCGGATTGGTGGCCGCGCACCGTTAGGCCGCCAGTCGGGCCGGTCCTGTGGGCCTGGGCCTGGGCCTGCACGTGCTGCGCGATCTTGGTGGCCGCCCATCGTTAGGCCGCCAGGTGGGCCGGACCTGGCCCCGCTGCGCGGTCCTGGTGGCCCACCGCTAACCCGCCAGGCCGGGCCAGCCCCGGACCTGGCCCCGCTGCGCGACCCTGGTGGCCGCCTACCGCTAAGCCGCCAGACCGGCCAGTCCCAAGTGGACCGCCAGCGCCCGCGCCCCTTCCGGTGTGAGCCGGATCGCTCTATGGGCTTCCGCACGCCGTCGGACCCAGCCCGCTTCCGTGAACCGCGTCGCCACCGCCGCGCCCAGGGCGCCCGCCAGGTGGTGGCGTTGCTCGCTCCAGTCCAGGCAGAACTTCAGCAGCGGCCGGCGTCCGGTCGAGGCCGCGGCCAGGTCGATGCCCAGCTCACCGAACACCGGCTCCGCCGCCGGGCCGAGTGAGTACGGGTGTTCGCGCAGCGGAGCCGAAATCCGGTCGCCCGCGCGCCGTCGCGTGTCCGGGGCTCCCGCCAACGCGCCCCGCGCCAGCAACGCCGACGTCACCGCGACCCCGAGCCGGCCGGCCAGGTGGTCGTAGCACGTCCGGGCCGTCCGCAACGCCGCCGCGCGCGTGCCCTCGCGCAACGACGTCACCGGCTGGGACGGCGAGAACCGCGCCAGCGTCTCCAGCAGCTCCGCCGGGTCCGGCCCGGCCAGCCGGTAGAACCGGTGGCGCCCCGACTTCTCCGCGACGACCAGGCCCGCCGCCCGCAGCTTCGCCAGGTGCGCGCTGACCCCCGGTGCGGACAGCCGCGCCTCGGCGGCCAGCACGGACGCCGCCAGCGCCCGGCCGTCGGCGAGCGCGAGCAGCACCCGGACCCGCGCCGGGTCCGCGAACAACGCGGCGGTGCGGGCGATGTCGGCGTCCCCTTCCACGGCACCAGGATGCCCCCGGCACGCTTCCACCGCGACGGAAGTGTCCGCGCGGTGCACTGGAGGCATGCTCCTGTTCACCTTGTGCGCCGGGATGTTCCTGGTGCAGCTGGACGTCACGGTCGTCAACGTCGCCCTGCCCACCCTGGGCACCGGCCTGCATGCGGATCTCGCCGCGCGGCAGTGGGTGGCCGACGGCTACACCGTCGTCCTGGCCGCGTTCCTGCTCACCGGCGGTGCGCTCGGCGACGTCGTCGGCCACCGCCGGATCGTCCTGACCGGCTTCGGGCTGTTCGGCGTGGCGTCGGTGGCGTGCGGGCTCGCGGCCACGGCCCCGGAGCTCGTCGCGGCCCGCGCCGGCCAGGGGCTGGGCGCGGCGCTGCTGCTGCCCGGCACGCTCGCCGTCATCACCAACGCCCACCCGGGACGCGCCGAGCGGGCCCGCGCCCTCGGTGTCTGGGCCGGGGTGTCCGCGCTCGCGCTGGCGGCGGGCCCGGTGCTGGGTGGCGCGGTCGTGACGGCGGCGGGCTGGCGGCCGGTGTTCTGGCTCAACGTCCCGATCGTGCTCGCGGCGGCCTTCGCCACCTGGCGGCTCGTGCCGCGGGGAGAGCGCGCGCCCGGCCGGCTCGATCCGGCGGGTGCCGCCACCGCCGCGCCCGCCCTCGGCGCCGGCGTGTACGCGGTGATCGGCGGGAGTGCGGTGGCCGCGGTGGTGGCGGCCGTCGCGCTGGCGGCGTTCGTGGCCGTGGAGCGCCGGTCACCGGACCCGATGCTGCCCCTGGACGTCGTCAGGCGGACGCTCAGCGCCACCTTCGTGGCGGCGGCGATGAACTTCGTCGGGATCGGCGCGATCCTGGTGCTGACGCTGTACCTGCAGGGCGTGCGGCACGCGTCCCCGCTGACGGCGGGGCTCGAGGTGCTGCCGTTGTTCGGCCCGCTGTCGGTGCTGGCCCCGATCGCAGGCCGGCTGACCGCCCGTTTCGGCCCGCGGCCGCTGATGGTCGCCGGGCTCGCGCTGGGGGTGCTCGGGATGGCGAACCTGGCGCTGCTCGGGGAAAACAGCGGCTACCCGGCCCTCCTGCCGACGCTGCTGGGCCTCGGCACGGGCATGGGCCTGCTGACGACGGCGGTGGTGACGGCCGCGGTGTCCAGCCTCCCGCCCGGGCGGGCGGGGGTGGCCAGCGGGGTCAACAACACGGCCCGCCAGGCGGGCGGCGCCCTCGGGGTGGCGGTGCTGGGCGCGGTGGCGGGGACGCCGGGGGAGGGGTTCCTCGACGGCCTGCACCTGGTCGGCGCGATCGCGGCGGCCCTGTGGCTGACGGCGATCGGCGTGACACTGGCGGGCGTGCGGAACCCTTCCCCCGCACCGGTTTAACCCTCGAGTTCCGCCAGCAGCGCCTCGATGTCCGCGCGCTGCCCGGCCGCCTCTTCCGGCAGCCGCGACAACGCCGCGGTCAGCACCTCCCGGGCCTCCGCCACCTTCCCGAGGTCGCGCCACAACCGTCCACTGAGGACGTCCGCGGCCACCGCCGGGCCCTCGGCTTCCATGGCCCGCAGGGCTTCCGCCGCCGCCGTGGCGCGGGGAAGCGCCTCCGCCGGACGCTCCAGGTTGGCCAGCAGCCGGGCGCCGTCGTAAGCCGCCAGCGCGCTTTCCCACTCGAACTGCGGTCCTTCGCCCGTCACCGCGTCGGCCACCGCCAGCGCTTCCTCCGCACTCGCGGGTTCGCCGGCCCACAGCCACGACAGCGCCGCGCGACGGCGGTTGCGCAGTTCCTCGGCCGGCAGCCCGGCCGTGTGGAAGTACGAAGCCGCGGTGGTGAAGTCGGCCGCCGCTTCGGCGTCGCGGTCCAGCCGGTCGAGGACCTCGGCGCGGGACTCCGTCGCCTGCCCCGCCGCGGCCTCGTTCCCCATCGCCGCGAAGTGCCCGGCGGACACGGCGAACAGCTCCGCCGCCTGGACCTCGCGGTCCAGCTCCTGGCACGCCTTCGCCAGCAGGTACCGGCCGCGCGCCAGCTCGTGGTCCGCGCCCGCCCGCTCCAGGACCGCTTCGGCGTCCTCGATCGCTTCGGCCGCCTCTTCCGGACGGCCGGCGTCCAGGGCCGCGGCCGCGAATTCGACGCGGGCCACCGCCGCGTCCACGTCGGCGCCGAGCGCGGTGAAGTCGCCGGCGGCGGCCCGGAAGCCGGCGGCGGCGTCCTCGGGGCGGCCGAGGTCGTTGGCCAGGTGCCCGCGCAGCTGGTGCAAGCGCGCCGCCGCGGACCGGTCCGTGCCCGGGTCGATCGACGTCGTCTCGGCGAACGCCGTCTCCCGGTCGCCGAGGCCGGCGCGGAACTGGACGCCCAGCAGCCGCGAGTTCGCGGCCCGTTCGGGCGAACCCAGCTCCGTGTACCGCTCCGCCGCGTCCACGACCAGCTCGATCGCGCCCGGCAGGTCGCCCTGGTTCGCCAGCACCAGGGCCCGGCGCTGCAGCCACGCCGCGGCGAGCTCGGGGGTGGCGCGGACCGGTTCGGCGGCCCGGTCGAGGACGTCGGTGGTGGCGTCGAAGTCGTTCCGCGCGAAGTGGAGCACGGCCACCCGCAGCAGGGCGCGGGCGTGGTCGGCGGGCTCGCCGATGGCCGCGAGGCGCGCGGCGGACGCTTCGAGCTCTTCGGCCGCGCCCGGTCGGTCCCCGGCCAGCGCCGCGAACAGGATTTCCTTGCCCCGCGCGGCTTCCGCCCCGACGGCGTCGCCGGCTTCCTCGAACACCCCGGCCGCCCGCGCGAAACCGTGGCTCGCGGCCTCGAGGTCGCCGGGCAGCTCGGCGTCCGCCGCCGCGGTCAGCCGCCGGGCCCGCAGCGTCCCCGACGGTTCCGGGCACACCTCGTCGAAGCGGGCCCAGACGTCGTCGGGCGAGCGGCCCAGCCGGGCCTCCCGCTCGCCGAGGTCGGCCAGCTCCGCCGGCGACTCCGGCCAGACCCGGGCGGGCGCGGGAACCGGCTCGGGTGCGGTGGTCCCGGACAGCGGCAGGTGCTCGACGAGCGGTTCGGCGGCGAGCACCGCGCGGACCCGCTCGCCCTGCTCGGCCGTGCCGTTGCGCGCGTCGAACCGCGCCGCGATTTCCAGCGCGCGCCCGGCCAGCTCGTCGCGCAGCTCGGCCACCGTGGTCGTGCCCCCGGCGCGGCGCACCGGCGCGTCGCCGTGGCCGCCCTCGGCCACCAGCCGCAGGTTCAGCGCGGCCGCGGCGGCGAACTCCTGCTCCGCGTACGGCGTCGGCGGCGCCTCGAGCCAGCCGAGGTGCCGCTCGACGAGGTCGAGCCCGCGGGCGTGGTTCCCGGTCAGCGCGCAGAACGCGAGGTGCGTGGCGATCGACTGCAACTGCGCCGGGTCGTGCCGCATCGCCCGGTACGCGCGGCGGTGCGCCTGCACGGCGTCGTCGTACCGTCCGATGTGGACGTAGGGGAGCAGCAGCTCGGTCAAGATGTGCTGCGGCTGCTCGACGCAGCTGAACTCCCCGCCCAGCACCGGCTCGGCCACCTGGGCGGCTTCGGCGTACCGGCCGAGCCAGTTCAGGTGCGCGACCTTGTCGCTCGGCTCGCAGCCGACGCAGTCGGACATCTGGCCGCGGGGCGCGGCCGACCACAGCCGGTATTGCTCGGCGGCCGTTTCGCGGTCGCCGACGTGCCGCGCGAGCACCGCGCGGTACTGGTGCACCGGGTTCATCGTGTACCCGGCCGCGCGGTAGCGGCGTTCCATGTCGTCGAGCACGGCGCGGGTCCGGTCGAGCGGCACCTCCGGGAAGGTCGCCATCGACCCGGCCATGAACTTGAAGTACCAGTGCAGGTCGTGGGTCCAGCGCGGGTCGGCTTCGCCGCGGTCGTGCACCGCCAGGCACCACGCGAACGGCACGAACGCCTTCGCCGGCTCGCCGCCCTGCTGGTAGGCGCTGGTGATCAGGATCCGGGCGCCGAAGCGCAGCTCGGGCGAGCCGTGGGCGTCGGCTTCCCGGAGCCCGGCTTCGAGCGCGGCGATCTGGGCGCGTCCGCGCGGCAGCCGCTCGGCGGCCCACAGCCGGTCCCAGACCTCCTGCTCGCCGGCGGTGGGGGTGGTCATCGGGTCTCCTCTTCGGGGACGGCCTGCTCCAGCAGGCCGAGGAACGAGCGGTTCAGCAGCGCGGCGTCGGCCGGCCGGATCGGGTGCCTGCCGAAGAGCAGGGCCTGCCCGTAGAGCGACTCGACGGCCAGCCCGCGCAGCGTGTCGTCCCGCAGCAGGCTGATCCGCCGCACCAGCGGGTTGCGGTGGTTGAGCACCAGCTGCGGGCGGTCGTCGGCCGGCTTCTCGAACGCCGAAAGCACCCCCGCCCACAGCTCGTCGACCTGCTCCTTGGTGGCCCGCAGCTCGCCGGCGAACGCCGCGGCCCGGTCCAGCAGGTAGAGCACCGGCAGGCTCGAGGGCTGGAACTCTCGCAGCACGACCTCGCAGCCCAGCCGGTCGAGGTGGCGCTGCGCGGCCGCGACGAACGGCCGGGTGGCCAGCGCGGTGGCGCTGTCCAGCTCGGCGAACGCGGTGGTCAGGTCGCTCGGCTCGAGCCGGGTCACCACCAGGTCCGGTTCGAGCGCCCGCATCCGCTCGGCCAGCTCGCTGTCGTAGGTGTAGCCGCCGTTGATCACGGCGATGTCCTGCGCGGCCGCGACCCCGGCCAGCTGCTGGAACTCGTCGGCGGTGGCGCAGTAGCGCAGCAGCCCGTAGCGGCCGCGGAACTCGGCCATCGTCATCCGGCCGACGTTGGTCTCCAGCGGCCACCACTGCTCGACCAGCCGCAGCATCTCGTCGTCGTGCAGGGCGAGCGCCTTGACCCCGAGGTGGTGGATCCCGAGGAACCGGTTCAGCCGGTCGGGTGCGGTCCGCGCCAGCCCGGCGAGCCAGCCGCGCAGCCGGTCGCCGAGCGCTTCGCGCGCCGACTCCAGCTGGCCGTCGTCGTAGAGCGCCTCACGGCTCGCCGTCGGCCGCAGCTCGCCCGCGTCGACGACGCAGCGGGCGAAGAACGCCCAGTCCGGCAGCAGGCCCGGCGCGTTCTCCGCGAGCAGCATCCGCTTGAGGTAGACGCGGTGGCCGCCGTGCTCGGCCGGGCTGGCCGGGAACGGCAGCACGTACGCCACGCCGGTCAGCCCGGCGGCGGGCACGTCCAGTTCGACGACGTCGAACGGCGTGAAGCCCAGGGTGTCCTGCGCGTAGCCGACGAGATCGGCCTGCCGCTGCCTGGGCGCGCGGTCGTCGGCGGCCCACGGCACGGGCGTGGTGACCGGCCGGCCGTCGACGGTGATCCCGAACGGCAGCATCGAGCCGTACAGCGTGGCCAGTTCGGCGACCGTCCCGGGGACGAACCACTGTTCGGCGCCGGGGCGCGCGTCGAGGGTCACCGTGGTGCCCGGCTCGTCCCGTTCGCCCGGCCCGATGGCGTAGGTGCCGTCGGAGCGGCCGGTCCAGGCGACGGCCGGGCCGCCGTCCACCGACCGCGTCACGACGCGCACCTCGTCGGCGACGAGGAACGCCGACAGCAGCCCGATCCCGAACTGGCCGAGGAACTCGTGCCGCTGGAAGCCCAGTTCGTCCCTTTTGGAGCTGCGGCCGATCGTCGCGAGCAGTTCGTGCACCTGGGCTTCGGTCAGGCCGATCCCGGTGTCGGTCACGCGCAGGACGCCGTCACCGGCCTCGACCGCGATCTCCGCGGGCGCACCGGGTTCCCGCGCCCGGCGCGCGGTCACCGCGTCGACGGCGTTCTGCAGCAGTTCCCGCACGTACACGCGCGGGCTCGAGTAGAGGTGGCGGCTGAGGAGGTCGACGACCCCGCGAAGATCCACCTGAAAAGTGCGGCTCACCGTGAAAAGTTCCCCCGTGGGTTTCCGGCCGCGGACCCTTCGGCGGCACGCGGTCATGCTAACGGGGGATCGCGGCGGCGGTCGCGTTCGTTTCCGGTGCGCCCCTCGTGGCAACGGGTTGCGCGGGGCGGTTAACCTGGTATCAGCAAGGCGCCGATCCGGCCATCACCGGGGAGCCTCCGGAAGAACCGAGCTTCACCGCTCTCAGTAGAACCGGACGGGTGCGGCCCGTGACAGCCGTCGAACGAAGCGGCCCGCGAGAGCGGGCAAGCGGGGTGGTACCGCGGAACGCCGCAAGGCGTCTCGTCCCCGTGTGGGTGACCGGGAGCCGGTCGTCCGTACGAGAGCGACGAACCGAGGAGCACCCGGATGTACCCCCAGGCCCAGCTGAACGACGGTGCGGGCGTCCCGTCGCAGCCGTCCTTCCCCGAGCTGGAGAAGCAGGTCCTCGCCTACTGGGAGACGGACCGGACGTTCCAGGCGACCATCGACGCGCGCCCGGCCGGTGAGCGCGGCGACAACGAGTACGTCTTCTACGACGGCCCGCCCTTCGCCAACGGCCTGCCGCACTACGGCCACCTGCTCACCGGGTACGTCAAGGACCTGGTGCCGCGCTACCAGACGATGAAGGGCCGCAAGGTCGAGCGCCGGTTCGGCTGGGACACCCACGGCCTGCCCGCCGAACTCGAGGCCATGCGCCAGCTCGGCATCACCGAGAAGGCCCAGATCGACGAGATGGGTATCGCGAAGTTCAACGAGGTTTCGCGCGAGTCCGTCCTGCGCTACACGAACGAGTGGCGCGACTACGTCACCCGCCAGGCCCGCTGGGTCGACTTCGACAACGACTACAAGACCCTCGACGTCAGCTACATGGAGTCGGTGCTGTGGGCGTTCAAACGCCTGTGGGACAAGGGACTCGTCTACGAGGGCTACCGCGTCCTGCCGTACTGCTGGCGCGACGAGACGCCGCTGTCCAACCACGAGCTGCGGATGGACGACGACGTCTACGCCACCCGCCAGGACCCGGCCGTCACCGTCGGCTTCCGGCTGCAGGACAACGGCACCGAGCTCGACGGCACCTACCTGCTGATCTGGACGACGACGCCGTGGACGCTGCCGTCCAACCTCGCCACGGCGGTGCACCCGGACGTCGACTACGTCGTCGTCGAGAGCGACGGCAAGCGGTTCCTGCTCGCCGAAGCGCGCGTCGCCGCGTACGCGCGGGAACTCGGCGAAGAGCCGCCGGTCGTCGCGCGCTACACCGGCGAGCAGCTGCTCGGCACCCGCTACGCGCCGCCGTTCCCGTACTTCACCGGCACCGAGAACGCGCACCGGGTCCTCCCCGCGGACTACGTCACCACCGAAGACGGCACCGGGATCGTGCACATCGCGCCCGCCTACGGTGAAGAGGACAAGGTCGTCACCGACGCCGCCGGCATCACCCCGGTGACACCGGTCGACGCGCAGGGCAAGTTCGACGCGACCGTGCCGGACTACGCCGGCCAGCAGGTGTTCGACGCCAACCCGAACATCATCCGCGACCTGAAGAACGGCACGGGTTCCGCGGCCGAGCAGGGCGCGCTGCTGCTGCGCCACGAGACCTACGACCACCCGTACCCGCACTGCTGGCGCTGCCGCAACCCGCTGATCTACCGCGCGGTCTCGTCGTGGTTCGTCGCGGTGACGCAGTTCAAGGACCGGATGATCGAGCTGAACCAGCAGATCACCTGGTACCCGGAGAACGTCAAGGACGGCCAGTTCGGCAAGTGGCTGGAGAACGCGCGCGACTGGTCGGTCTCGCGCAACCGCTACTGGGGCACGCCGATCCCGGTGTGGCAGTCCGACGACCCGGCGTACCCGCGCACCGACGTCTACGGCTCGCTCGACGAGCTGGAGGCGGACTTCGGCGTGCGGCTCGACAACCTGCACCGGCCCTACATCGACGAGCTGACCCGGCCGAACCCGGACGACCCGACCGGCAAGTCGACCATGCGCCGCGTCGAGGACGTCCTGGACGTCTGGTTCGACTCCGGCTCGATGCCGTACGCCCAGGTGCACTACCCGTTCGAGAACGCCGAGTGGTTCGAGCACCACTACCCGAGCGACTTCATCGTCGAGTACATCGGGCAGACCCGCGGCTGGTTCTACCTGCTGCACGTGCTCGCGACGGCGCTGTTCGACCGGCCGGCGTTCCGCGCCTGCGTCTCGCACGGCATCGTGCTGGGGTCCGACGGCGCGAAGATGTCGAAGTCGCTGCGCAACTACCCGGACGTCAACGAGGTCTTCGAGCGCGACGGCTCCGACGCCATGCGCTGGTACCTGATGGCGAGCCCGATCCTGCGCGGCGGCAACCTGATCGTCACCGACAAGGGCATCCGCGACGCCGTCCGCCAGGCCGTGCTGCCGCTGTGGAACTCGTACTACTTCCTCGCGCTGTACGCGAACGCCGAGGGCGTGGCAGGCAAGTGGCGCACGGATTCGCCGAACGTGCTCGACCGGTACGTCCTGGCGAAGACGCACGAGCTGGTCACCGACGTCGAGTTCGCGATGGACAGCTACGACGTCGCGGGCGCGTGCCAGACCGTGCGGGACTTCCTGGAGGTGCTGACCAACTGGTACGTGCGCCGCTCGCGGGACCGCTTCTGGGCCGGTGACCAGGACGCGATCGACACGCTGCACACCGTGCTCGAAGTGACTTCGCGGGTCACGGCGCCGCTGCTGCCGCTGACCACCGAAGTCGTCTGGCGCGGCCTGACCGGCGGCCGCTCGGTGCACCTGACCGACTGGCCGAACGCGCTCGACCTGCCCGCCGACGCGGCGCTCGTCACCGCGATGGACCGGGTGCGGCAGGTGGCGTCGTCGGCGCTGTCGCTGCGCAAGGCGAACAAGCTGCGCGTGCGGCTGCCGCTGTCGTCGCTGGTCGTGGCGGCCGAGGACGCCGAGTCGCTGACGGCCTTCGCGGACATCCTGCGCGACGAGGTGAACGTCAAGACGGTCGAGCTGACCACCGACGTCGCCGCGCACGGCGGGTTCGAGGTCGCGGTCAACGCGCGCGCCGCCGGCCCGCGGCTGGGCAAGGACGTCCAGACCGTGATCAAGGCCGTCAAGGCGGGCGACTGGTCGCTGCAGGGCGACACCGTCGTTGCGGCCGGGATCGCGCTGCAGGAGGGCGAGTTCGAGCGCCGGCTGGTCGCCAAGAGCGGCGGCGCGGCGGCCGAGCTGCCCGGCGGGTCCGGGCTGGTCCTGATCGACACCGAGGTCACGCCGGAGCTGGCGGCCGAAGGCGTGGCCCGCGACCTGGTCCGGGTCGTGCAGCAGGCCCGCCGCGACGCCGGGCTCGACGTCGCGGACCGGATCGCGCTGACCGTCGACGCCCCGGCCGACGTCGTCGAGGCCGCCCGGGCGTACGAGGAGTTCCTGGCCGCGGAGGTGCTGGCGACGTCGGTGGCCTACGAGCCGGTGGGCGAGGGCTTCGCCGGCACGGTCGGCGACGGCACGAAGGTGACCGCCGGGGTCGCAAAAGCCTGACGCCGATCGTGAGTGGCAAGTAAGGTGCTGACCCGACTTGCCACTCACGGTCGTGGCGGGCACGGGGGAGGGAACCGGGATGAGTCCTGGCAAGAGACGCGGGATCCTGATCGGCGGCGCGCTGCTGGTCGTCGCGGTCGTGGTGGCGGCGTTCTTCGTGCTCAACGGCGGGGACACGGCGCCGACGGCGGAAGCCGGGGCGACTTCGGTCGACAACCCGGGCGCGCTCGACCCGCACTCGGCGATCACCGAGTACCTGCAGGACCTGACCGAGAACAACCCCGACGCCGCCGCCCGGCTGACCGACGACAACGCGGCGGCCGCGGTGGCGCTGCGGGACGCCCGGAACACGCTGAACCCGACGTCGGTCGGCGCCAAGCTGACCCTGCTGCAGCCGACGCCGGCCGGCGCGAAGACGACCGGGGGCACGTTCACCTTCTCGTGGTCGCTGAAGGGCGGCCTGTGGAGCTACGACGTGCAGTTCCAGCTCGGGCTGGCCGGCGGCAAGTGGCTCGTGCACTGGGCGCCGTCGCTGCTGCACCCGAAGCTGGAGGCGGGCCAGCGGCTGGTGGTGGGCACCGTCGCGACCGACACCACCGCGGTCGCCGACCGCGAGGGCAAGCCGCTGCTCATCGCCGGGTCGGGCGGCCTGCGCCCGGTCGAGGGCAACCCGGCGCCGCTGCTGCGGTCGGCGCTCGCCGGCCAGGTCACGGCCGCTTCGGGCAGCGGGTTCGCCGTCCAGCGCGTCGACGTCGGCGGGAAGAGCCTGGAGACGCTGTTCGGGAAGCCGGCCGATGCCGGGTCCAAGCCCCTGACGTCGAGCTTGAGCCTGGCCGCGCAGAACTCCGCGCAGGCCGCGGTCGACGGCTACCCGGGATCGGCCATGCTGGTCGCGCTCGACACCGGCTCGGGCGACCTCCTCGCCGTCGCCCAGAACGCGGCGGCCGGGAACTCCCCGAAGGCGCTCAGCGGGCTGTACGAACCCGGTTCGTCGTTCAAGATCGCGACGTCCGTGGCGGCGGTCCAGCAGAGCGGGCTCACCGCGGGCTCGCCGGTGGACTGCCCCGGCGTCGCCACGATCGGCACGCGCACGGTGCGCAACGAGGACTTCGAGCTGGGCGCGACGAACCTGCAGACGGCGTTCGCGCGGTCCTGCAACACGACGTTCGGGCAGCTCGCGCTGGCGCTCCCGGCGGACGGGCTGAAGAAGGCGGCCGACGAGCTGGGCCTCAACGCCGACTACGAGATCCCCGGCATCAAGACGGAGCTGGGCAAGGTCGAGCCGGCGGCGAGCAAGGACGAGCAGGTCGAGGACGGTTTCGGCCAGGGCCGCATCCAGGCCAGCGCCCTCGGCGGCGCGGTGATGGCCGCGACGGTGGCGGCGGGCAAGGCGATCACGCCGAGGCTGTGGCACGACCTCCCGACCACGGTGGTCAAGGGCTACTCGGCCCCGCCCGCGGCGGTGCTCGGCGAGGTCCGCAAGCTGATGCGCGCGGTGGTGACCAGCGGAACGGGCCGAGCCGCGGCGGGCGCGGGAACGGTGTTCGGCAAGACGGGCACGGCCCAGTTCGGCGACGGCTCCGACGCGACCGGCTGGTTCGTCGGGTACCGGGGGACCGTGGCGTTCGCGGTGGTGCTGGAGAACTCGAACGACTCGGGCCCGGCGGTCACCCTGGCGGCGAAGTTCCTGAAAGCGCTCTGACCCCCGGCCACCACGCGCACTTTCACGTGAAAGTGCGGCCCCCACGTGCGCACTTTCACGTGAAAGTGCGCTTTGGTTCGGCCGCGGCCGAAGTGCGCGGCTCGTACCGTGGGGGCATGGAGACGATCGCCCTCGCCGAGGTCGCCGCGGTGCTCGCCGACCCGAGCCGGGCCACCATGTGCCTCGTCCTGCTCGACGGGCGGGCCTGGACCGTCGGCGAGCTCGCGAAAGCGGCCGGGATCGCGCTCTCCACCGCCAGTGAGCACGTCACGCGGCTGTCCGACGCCGGCTTCGTCGCCCGCGTCAAGCAGGGCCGCGCCAGCTACGTGCGGATCGCCGACCCGCGGGTGGCCGAGCTGATCGAGCACCTGGCCCAGCACGCCGAGCACCGCCCGGTGACCGGGCTGAAGGCGTCGCTGCGGGTGAAGCGGCTCGGCTTCGCGCGCACCTGCTACGACCACCTCGCCGGCGTGCTCGGGGTCGCCCTCCGCGACGGCATGCTCGCGACCGGGCTGGTCGGCACCGCCGACGGCCTGACGCTGACCGGGCACGGCCGCGAAGTCCTGGACGGTCTGGGCGTGCCGGTCGCCGCCGGGCGGCGGGCGCTGCTGCGCGACTGTCTGGATTGGACGGAGCGCCGCGACCACCTCGCCGGCGCGCTCCCGGCGGCGTTGCTGGACCGGGCCGTCGACGCCGGCTGGGTCGTCCGCGACGGGCACCGTGCGGTGAAGGTCCTCCCGGCGGCGCGGCGGCCGTTCGCGGCGCTCGGGGTCGAGCTCGACGCGCTCGGCAGTCCTTAACACACCGGGTGTCCGACTCGCGGCAGCGGTACACGAACGTGTTAACCCGCCCGCCTCACTATTCTGAGGGCCCCACGGCACTCGGGAGGGAGGCGGCATGGACCAGCTTCCCGTGCTGCTCGGCGTCGGCGGTGTCGTGCTGCTCGCCTCCGTGCTCGCCGTGCGGGTCTCGATCCGGCTCGGCCTGCCCTCGCTGCTGCTCTACCTCGCGATGGGCGTGCTGCTGGGCGAAGCCGGCTTCGGCATCCGCTTCGACAACCCCGAGCTGACCCAGTCGCTCGGCCTCGCCGCGCTCGTCATGATCCTGGCCGAAGGCGGGCTGACCACGCGGTGGTCGGCCGTCAAACCCGCGCTGGGCATCGGTATCGCACTGTCCACAGTGTCCGTCGTGGTCAGCGTCGCGGTCACCGGCGCGGCCCTGCACTGGCTGCTGGGCCTGGACTGGCGGATCGCGCTGCTGTGGGGCGCGGTGCTCGCCTCGACCGACGCGGCGGCGGTGTTCTCGGTGCTCCGCTCGGCCGGGATCGGCAAACGGCTCACCGGCGCGCTCGAACTGGAGTCCGGCATCAACGACGCGCCGGCCTACATCGCCGTCGTCGTGCTGGCCGAAGGCACCACTGTGGACTGGTCGCTGCCGCTGCTTGTGGTCTACGAGCTCGCGGCGGGCCTGGCCATCGGGCTCGCGTTCGGCTGGCTCGGCGGGATCGCGCTGCGCCGCGCCGCGCTGCCGGCGACCGGCCTGTACCCGCTGGCCACGGTCGCGGTGTGCGTCGTGGCGTATTCGTCCGGGCAGCTGCTGCACGCGTCCGGGCTGCTCGCCAC
Source organism: Amycolatopsis sp. FBCC-B4732 (assembly GCF_023008405.1). Taxonomy (NCBI): domain Bacteria; kingdom Bacillati; phylum Actinomycetota; class Actinomycetes; order Pseudonocardiales; family Pseudonocardiaceae; genus Amycolatopsis; species Amycolatopsis sp. FBCC-B4732. Next base: position 4,681,783 of record NZ_CP095376.1, on the reverse strand, counting down.
CTACGTCGCCGCGCTGGTGCTCGGCAATTCGCGGCTCCCGCACCGCTCCGACACGCTCTCGTTCGCCGAGGGGCTGGGCTGGCTGGCCCAGATCGGGTTGTTCGTGCTGCTCGGCCTGTTCGCCTCGCCGGGCCGGCTGCTCGACGCGATCGTGCCCGGCCTGGTCGCGGGCGCCGTCGTGCTGCTGCTGGCGCGGCCGATCTCGGTCGTGCTGGCGATGCTGCCGTTCCGGCTGCCGTGGCGGGAACAGGCGTTCCTGTCGTGGGCCGGACTGCGCGGCGCGGTGCCGATCGTGCTCGCCATGATCCCGCTGTCGCACGGGGTGCCCGGCGCGCAACGGCTGGTCGACGCGGTGTTCGTGCTGGTCATCGTGCTGACGCTGCTGCAGGGCGCGACGCTCGGCCCGCTCGGGCGCTGGCTCGGGCTGGCGAAGAAGTCCGAGGCGCACGAGATCGAGGTCGACTCGGCCCCGCTGGACGAGCTCGGCGCCGAACTGCTGCAGGTGCGCATCCAGCCCGGGTCCAAGCTGCACGGCGTGTACCTCTCCGAGCTGCGGCTCCCCGTCGGCGCGACGGTCAGCCTGGTCGTCCGCGGCGAGGCGGGCTTCACCCCGCAGAAGACCAGCCGGCTGCAGGAGCACGACCAGCTGCTGGTGGTCACGACGTCGGCGGTGCGCGACGCCGTCGAGCTCCGGCTGCGCGCCGTCGACCGGGCCGGGCGCCTGGCCCGCTGGAAGGGCGAGTCGGGTCGCTGACGCGGCCGGCTCTCGTTCTCATGGGCGGGTACCCACGCCGCTCGCCGACGCACCTCGCCGACGACGCCGTGACCCCGCTGCCCGGCCGGTTCCGCGCGAAGCCCTGACCAGGGCGCACTGTGAACGGCGTCTCAGAATGTGAGGAGGGGGTTGGCCACCCGGCGCGTTCTCGGTTACCTTCTGTGCCAGGTCATGAGTGCCAGCGCGAAGCCCCGGCTTGCTGGCCGGCAACCCTCCTACCGCGGTGGGGTGCCCCGGGTGAAGACCGGGCCGGTCGCGTCCCGCGACGGGCAAGCGCGGGCCCCTCGCCGGGGTCCCCCGGACCGCCGAGGAGGCACCCCGATGACTCTCGCCATCGACCGCACCAGCGCCACGACTTCCGGAACCCCGCACGCCGCCGAACCGGCTCTCGCCACCGCCCCGGCCGCCCGCGGCGCCGAAACCCTTGCCCCGCAGGGCATCCCCGCCGTCGCCGGCGCGTCGCTGCGCGTCCCGCTCGTCACCGGCGAAACCATCGGGTACGCCAACCTCGACCACGCGGCGAGCGCCCCCTGCCTCGACGCCGTCCGCGCCAAGGTCGACGAGTTCCTGCCCTGGTACGCCAGCGTCCACCGCGGCGCCGGCTTCGCCTCGCAGGTCTCCACCAAGCTCTACGAGCGCACCCGCGACGTCCTGCGCCGGTTCGTCGGCGCCCGCCGGACCGACACCGTCGTCTTCACCCGCAACACCACCGACTCCTTCAACCTGCTCGCCCGCAGCCTGCCGCGGCACACCACCGTCGTCGTCTTCGACACCGAGCACCACGCCGCGCTGCTGCCGTGGCAGGGCCCGAACGTCCGGCGGATCCCGGCCCCGCGCACGCGTCTCGCGGCAGTGTCCGCTGTGGACGAAGCGCTCGCGGGTTCCCCGCAGGGGCCCCGGCTCGTGGTCGTCACCGGCGCGTCCAACGTGACCGGTGAGCTGCTGCCGGTGGCCGAAATCGCCGCCGTGGCGCGGAAGCACGGCGCCCGCATCGCCCTCGACGCCGCGCAGCTCGCGCCGCACCGCCGGATCTCGATCCGGGACCTGGACGTCGACTACGTCGCCGTTTCCGGCCACAAGCTGTACGCCCCCTTCGGCGCCGGTGCGCTGATCGGCCGCGCGGACTGGCTGCGCGCCGCGCGCCCGTACCTCGCCGGCGGCGGCGCGACGAAGCTCGTCACCGAAGCCGCCGTCGTCTGGAACGACGGTCCCGAGCGCCACGAAGCCGGTTCGCCCAACACTGTCGGCGTGTACGCGCTCGGCGTCGCGTGCGAGACCCTCTCCCGTGACTGGGACGCCGTCGTCGCGCACGAACAGGCGCTGCTCACCCGGCTGCGCAAGGGACTCGAGAGCCTCCCGGGCTGCGCCGAACTGCGCCTGTTCGACGCGCCGGTCGACCGTGTCGGCACGGTCAGCTTCACCGTCGCGGGGTTCGACCCGGGCTGGCTCGCGGCGGTCCTGTCCGCGGAGTACGGCATCGGCGTGCGCGACGGCGCCTTCTGCGCCCACATCGCGGCCAAGCGCCTGATCGCCGTCGCCGGTGGCGAGGGGCAGCAGGCGATCCGCGTCAGCCTCGGCCTGGGCAGCACCGAAGAGCACGTCGACCGCGTGCTGCTGGCGTTGCGCCGGATCGTCGCGCGCGGAGCGGACTGGGAGTACGCGAAGGTGGACGGCCGCTGGGCGCCGGTCGGCGACCCGCGGGAGCTCCCGCCGTTCTGCTGAGCGTTAGCCTGGCCCGATGGGGAGAGGATCGCGTTTCTGGTTTCCGCTGGCGTTGCTGGGGTTCGCGCTGATCGGCGCGGCGGTGGTGCGGCTGCTGTCGCGCCGGAGCCCGGCCGAGGGCGACGCCGTGAACCTCGTTTCCGGACCGCTGGAGCAGCAGCACCTCGGCACCGGCGGCGTCGGCGGCACGGGCTACCCGGCGACGCAGTTCTTCACCCAGGACACCTACTACGCCGCGGGGGCGGAGCTGCCCGCCGGGCCGGTGTGGCTGGTCGCGCTGCTCGTGGTGGTGGCCGGCACGGCCGTCTGGTACGCCCTCGCGCTGCGTCCCGCCCGCACCGGGTGGTTCGTCCTCGGCACGCTCGGCGCGCTGCTCGCCGTCCCGCTGCTCGACCTGGTCGGGTCCTGGCAGTTCCGGCTCGGGGACGGGCTGCGCGGCCCGCTGCTGGCCACCGTCGGCCTGCTGGTGCTCGCGGCGTACGAACGCAGCGTGTTCGTCCTGGTCACCGCGGCCCTGTTCGTGCTCGTGGCCGTCGTGCTCTCGGCGGACCTCGTGGGCGTGCTGCTGGCGGCGCTCGTCCTGCTCGCCGCCGCCTTCGCCGCCCTGCTCCGGCACCGCCGCGACACCGCTTGACCAGCGCCGTGGACAATGGACCGGTGAGCACCGAGCCCAGCCGTTCCGAACCCGACACCGCCGCGCCCGAAGAGGCGGTGCCCGACCCGGCTGCCGACGCCCCGGAGAACCCCGAGGTCCCGGCGAAGCCGTTGCTGCCGAAGCGGCGGGTCGGCTGGGTGTTCGCGATCGCCGTCGTGTTCTGGGCGATCGACCTGGTGACGAAGAACCTGGTCACCGCCAACCTGGAGGGCAAGGAGCCGGTCAAGATCCTCGGCGGGCTCATCTACCTGCAGGTGATCCGCAACCCCGGCGCCGCGTTCTCGATGGCCACCGGCATGACGTGGGTGCTGGCGCTGGTCGCGCTCGCCGTCGTCATCGCGATCATCTGGCTGTCGCGGCGGCTGCGCTCGATCGGCTGGGCGATCGGCCTCGGCCTGGTGCTCGCCGGGGCCACCGGCAACCTGACCGACCGCATCTTCCGCGCGCCCGGCGGGCTGCAGGGCCACGTCGTCGACTTCATCTCGGCGTTCGCGCCCAACGGCAAGGGCTTCGCGATCTTCAACATCGCCGACTCGGCGATCTGCGTCGGCGGCGCGCTGATCGTGCTGCTGTCCCTGCTGGGCAAGGACTACGACGGCACGTCGACCAAGGACAAGAAGAAGATCGAGAAGACGCAGGAGGAGCAGGCGTGAGCTCGCGGATGCTCCCGGTGCCCGACGGGCTCGACGGGATGCGGGTCGACGCCGGCCTCGCCAAGCTGCTGGGCCTGTCCCGCACGGTCGTCGCCGAACTGGCCGAGTCCGGCGACGTGCTGCTCGACGGCCGTCCCGCCGGCAAGTCCGACCGGCTCTCCGGCGGCGGCCTGCTGGAGATCACCCTGCCGGAGCCGGCCAACCCCGTCGAGATCGTCGCGGAGCCGGTCGAGGGCATGAAGATCCTCCACGACGACGACGACATCGTGGTGATCTCGAAGCCGGTCGGCGTCGCCGTGCACCCGAGCCCGGGCTGGACCGGCCCGACGGTGGTCGGCGGCCTCGCCGCGGCCGGCCTGCGCATCGCGACGTCGGGCGCGGCCGAGCGCCAGGGCGTCGTGCACCGGCTCGACGCGGGCACGACCGGCGTGATGGTGGTGGCCAAGAGCGAGCACGCGTACACGGTGCTGAAGCGCGCGTTCAAGGAGCGCACGGTCGACAAGGGCTACCACGCGATCGTCCAGGGCCACCCGGACCCGACGCGCGGCACGATCGACGCCCCGATCGACCGCCACCCCCGCCACGACTACAAGTTCGCGGTGGTCCAGGGCGGCCGCCCGAGTGTGACGCACTACGAGGTGGTCGAGGCCTTCCGGGCCGCGTCGCTGACGCACATCAAGCTCGAAACCGGGCGCACGCACCAGATCCGCGTCCACTTCTCGGCGCTCCGGCACCCCTGCGTCGGCGACCTGACCTACGGCGCGGACCCGGTGCTGGCCCGCCACCTCGGCCTGAGCCGCCAGTGGCTGCACGCGAAGACGCTGGCCTTCGCCCACCCGGCGGACGGCCGGTGGGTGGAGTTCGAGTCGGAGTACCCCGATGACCTGGCGAAGGCGCTGGAGACCCTGCGGGACGAGAGCTACTAGTCCTCGATCGCCCAGGTCAGCGTGCGCTCGTCCGGCTCCGGCCGGGGGCTCCACCGGACCGAAACCACGCGCGTCGCGTCCGGCAGGACGTACACCGTGTGCCCGCCGAGGGTTTCGCCCGGTTTGACGCCGATCTTGTGCGGGGGCCGCGAGGTCAGCGAGACCGGCGCCTTGCCGATCGCCGTGCCGTCGGCGGCGATCAGCTCGAGGTAGTTGTCGGGCAGTGACGCGAACGGGATCGCCCCGCGGTTGGTGATCTCGGTGTGCACGACCACCGCGCGCTCGCCGTCCTCCAGGCGGTAGCCGGCCGCGCTGAACAGGTAGTCCGCCGGGTCCTGGACCTCCAGGAGCTGCACCGACAGCTGCTCGCCCTCCAGGCCCTGGGTCTCCATGACCTCGCCGAGCCGGCCGCGCTTGCCCGTTCCGGCCGGTTTGACCGGTTCGTCGCCGCGGGCCCAGGACGCCGTCTGCGGCAGTCCCCAGGTGCTCACGGCGGGGTCCACCGGCGGCGGCGTGAACGGGCGCGGCGGCTGCGGCGGGCGCGGCGGCGGGCCCGGGTACCGCCCGGACGGCGTGCCCTGCACGTTGTACGGCCCCGAAGGCGCGCCTTGCACGTTGTAGGGACCCGACGGCGCACCCTGGACGTTGTACGGGCCGGAGGGCGCACCCTGGACGTTGTACGGCCCCGAAGGCGCGCCTTGGACGTTGTACGGCCCCGGAGGACCGCCCTGGACCGGCGGCGGCTGCTGCGGTACCGGCTGCGACGGCGGCGCCGGGTACTGCTGCTGCGGCGGCCGGTTCGCCCACGACGGCGGGGCGCCGGCGATGGCCGCCCGCAGCCCCTGAGGGTCGCTTTCCACGCCGACGAGCAGCGGGAGCCCACTGCCGGACAGGGCCACCAGCCGGTAGGCCACCTCGCGGGGATCCATGCCGACCTTGGCCGCGAGCTCGTGCACCGCGGTCTTGCCGAGTTCGGCGAGCGCGGCGAGCAGGCGGGCATCCACGGGATCGGTCACGGCCACTCCCCGAACGCTACCGCTTCGCCCGTCCGGCCGTACCGAAGGCCGTCCGCCCCCGGCGTAATGCGCACCGTTTCTGTCGGTGATCTCCGTTAGGGTCGCGGGCGAGACACCGATCGAAGCTGGGGGGTCCTGCCCATGACCGCGGTCACCGAACTCGCCGACGAGTTCGTCGAAGCGCTGTTCGCCGCCGATCCGCTGACGCCCGCGTTGCTGGGCATCCGCCCGGCGGAACCCGGTCTGCCCGACCAGTCCGCCGAAGGCGAGCGCGCGTTCCGGGCGCGGCTGGCGGAGTTCCGGGAGCGCGCCCGCGCGATCGCCGCCGACGGCCTCTCGGCCGAGGACCGCGTCACCCGCGAGGTGCTGATCTCCACGGCCGAGAACCGCATCGCGTCGGCCGAGAGCCGGATGGCCGAGTTCACCGTCACCGACCTCTCGATCGGGCCCGCGGCCGGCCTGCTCCTGGCCCTGCCGATGACGACCGTGACCGCGGGCGAGGCCGCGCAGGCGCAGCTCGGGCGGCTCGCCGCCGTCCCGGAGTTCCTCCGCCAGTCCGCCCGGCGCCACGCCGAGGGCATCGCCGACGGCCTGGTCCCGGTGGCCCACCTGGTCGACGCCGCGATCGCCCACCTCGACCGCTACCTCGCCGACCCGGCGGCCGACCCGCTGCGCCGCCAGCCCGCGCCGGACGAAGAGTTCGAGCGGCGGCGCGAGGAGCTGCTCGCCGACGTCGTGCGCCCGGCCTTCGCGGAGTACCGGGCGTTCCTCGCCGACGAGGTGAAGCCGCACGGGCGGCCCGAAGACCGGCCCGGCCTGTCGTGGCTGCCCGACGGCGAAGCGACTTACGCGCGCTTGGCGCGGATGCACACGACGACCGAGCACACCCCGGCGGAACTGCACCGGATCGGGCTCGAAGTCATCGATTCGCTCGCCACCGAGTACCGCGAGCTGGGCCGGAAGGCGTTCGGCACCGACGACCTCGCCGAGATCTTCGAGCGCCTGCGCACCGACCCCTCGCTGCGCTGGGGCAGCGCCGACGACCTGCTGGACACCGCCCGCACCGCCGTCGCCCGCGCGGCCGCGGAGGCGCCGAAGTGGTTCGGCCGGATCCCCGAGGAGCAGTGCACGGTCGAAGCGGTGCCGTCGGAGGTCGCGCACGGCGCGCCCGCGGCGTACTACCTGCGCCCGGCCGCCGATGGCTCGCGGCCCGGCATCTACTTCGCGAACACCCACCAGGCCACCGAGCGGCTCCGGCACATGGCGGAGACGACCGCGTTCCACGAAGCCGTGCCGGGACACCACTTCCAGCTCAGCATCGCCCAAGGGCTCACCGAGCTGCCGCTGCTGCGCCGCATCGGCGGCTTCACCGCGTACATCGAAGGCTGGGGGCTCTACAGCGAGCGCCTCGCCGCGGAGATGGGGCTCTACTCCGACGACATCGCCCGGCTCGGCATGCTGGCCGGCGACTCGCTGCGGGCAGGCCGGCTGGTCGTCGACACGGGGCTGCACGCGCTGGGCTGGAGCCGGCAGCAGGCCATCGACTACCTGCTGGAGCACACGCCGGAGGCGCGCCCCGAGATCGAGTCCGAGGTCGACCGCTACATCGCGTGGCCGGGCCAGGCGCTGTCGTACATGGTGGGACGGCTGGAGATCCAGCGGAACCGGGCCCGTGCCGCCGAGCGGCTCGGCTCGCGGTTCGACGTCCGCGCGTTCCACGACCTCGTGCTGTCCGGCGGCCCGCTGCCGCTGTCGGTGCTGGCCTCCGTCGTCGACGAGTGGGTGGCCGAGCACGGTGACACCGTGGGCGGCCTGGCGAACGAGCTCGTCGAGCTGACGTTCGAGCAGGAGCCGATGACCCCGTCGATCCTGGGCCTGCCCGGCGACCACGACCGGCTCGGCGACCAGAGCCGGGCCGGGAAGGAACGCTTCCGGGCCTCCTACACCGCGCTGGCGGCCCGTGCGCGGGCGCTGGCCGCCGAAGGCCTGTCGCGGGAAGAAGCCGTCACGCGCGAGGTCGTCATCGCCGCCGCCGAGGTGGAGGCCGACCGGCTGGGTGCGCGCACGGCCGACATCGCGGTCAGCGACGGGCTCACCGCGCCCGCGCTCGAGCTGCTGATGTACCTGCCGTACTACAAGCTCGACGACGAGAAGAAGGCCCGCGGCTACCTGGCCCGGCTCGCCGCGGTCGAGTCGTTCCTGGCGACGCTGACCGAGCGGCAGCGCGAGAGCCTCGCCGACGGGCTCGTCCCGCCGGCGTACCTCGCCCGCGTCGGCGTCGAGTACATCGACCGCTACCTCGCCGCACCGGAGCGGGACCCGCTCAAGGTCGGCACGACCGCCGCCGTCGAAGGCTTCGAAGCCGAGCGCGACCGGTTGCTCGCCGAGATCGTCCACCCGGCGTACGCGCGCTACCGCGACTTCCTGCGCGCGGAGGTCGAGCCGGTCGGGCGCCCCGACACCACGCCCGGGATCAGCCACGTCCCGGGCGGTGCGGAGCGGTACGCCGCGCTGATCCGCGCGGAGACGACCACCGAGCGCACCGCGCAGGAGCTGCACGAAACCGGGCTGGCGCTGATCGAAAAGCTGGGGGAGGAGTACCGCGAGCTGGGCGCGAAGGTGTTCGGCACCACCGAACTCGCGGAGATCTTCGAGCGGCTGCGCACCGACCCGGCCCTGCGCTGGCGCGACGGCGACGAGCTGCTGTCCGCGGCGCGGGACGCCATCGCCCGGGCCGAAGCCGTCGCCCCGCGGTGGTTCTCGCACCTCCCGGCGGAAAAGTGCGAGGTCGCGCCGGTCCCCGAGGCCGACGCGGCGAGCGGCACGATCGCGTACTACCTCCCGCCGTCGCTCGACGGCACGCGGCCGGGCACCTACTACGCGAACACGCACGAAGCGGAGAAGCGACCGCGGTTCACCAGCGAGGCCATCGCCTTCCACGAAGCCGTGCCGGGCCACCACTTCCAGCTCAGCCTGGCCCAGGAGCTGAGTGACCTGCCGCTGCTGCGGCGGGTCGGCATGTTCAACGCCTACGCCGAGGGCTGGGGCCTGTACGCCGAGCGCCTCGCCGACGAGATGGGCCTGTACTCCGACGACGTCTCGCGCTTCGGCATGCTGACGCAGGACTCGATGCGGGCCGGCCGGCTGGTCGTCGACACCGGGCTGCACGCGCTGGGCTGGAGCCGGCAGCAGGCCATCGACTTCCTGGTCGAGCACACGCCGATGGCACAGCTGGAGATCGAAGCCGAGATCGACCGGTACGTCGCCTGGCCCGCCCAGGCGCTCGGGTACATGGTCGGGCGGCTGGAGATCCAACGGCTGCGCACCGAAGCCGAAGCGGCGCTGGGGGAGCGGTTCGACATCCGCGGCTTCCACGAAGTCGTGCTGGGCCACGGCATGCTGCCGCTGTCCGCGCTGGCCAAGGTGGTCACGGACTGGGTGGCCGACCAGGGCGACACGCCCGACCGGCTGGCCGACGACCTGCTGGCGCTCAACTTCGAGCGGCAGCCGCTGTACCCGTCGGTCTTCGGGCTGCCCGGCGACCACGGCAAGCTGCCGGACCCGGGCGCGGAAGACCGCTTCCGGGCCGGGTACGCGGCGATCGTCGCGCGGGCGGAGGCGCTCGACCCGGCGGGGCTGCCGGCCGCCGATCGGGTCACCCGCGAGGTCGTGCTTTCCCAGGCGCGCACCGAAATCGACGAGATCGATTCACGCCGCGGCGACATCGCGGTCAGCGACGGCCTCGGCTCGCCCGCGTTGCAGCTGCTGCTCTACCTGCCGCAGACGGTGCTGGACGACGAGCCGAAGGTCCGCGGCTACCTGAGCCGGCTCGCCGGGGTCGGCGGCTACCTCGAGGCCATGATCACCCGGCAGCGGGCCGCGCTCGCCGAGGGCCTGACGCCGCCGGAGTTCCTGGTGCGCATCGGCATCGGCTACGTCGACCGGTACCTCGCCGCCCCGGAGAGCGACCCGCTGCGGGTGACACCGCCGTTCGCGCTCGAAGGCTTCGAGGCCGAACGCGACCGGCTGCTCGCGGAGGTCGTCCACCCCGCGTACCGGCGGTACCGCGCGTTCCTGGCCGACGAGGTCGTGCCGGTCGCGCGGCCGGAGACGTCCCCGGGCATCGGTGACCTGCCGGGCGGCCCGGAGCGGTACGCGGCGCTGATCCGCGCCGAAACGACCACCGAGCGCACGGCGCAGGACCTGCACGAGACCGGGCTGGCGCTGATCGAGAAGCTGGGGGAGGAGTACCGCGAGCTGGGCGAGAAGATCTTCGGCACGACCGAACTCGCCGAGATCTTCGACCGGATCCGCACCGACCCGGCGCTGCGCTGGCGTGACGGCGAGGAGCTGCTGGCCGGGGCCCGCGCCGCCATCACGCGCGCGGAAGCCGTGGCCCCGCAGTGGTTCTCGCGGGTCCCGGCGGAAAAGTGCCAGGTCGCGGCGGTACCCGAAGCGGAGGCGGCGAGCGGCACGATCGCGTACTACCTCCAGCCCTCGCTCGACGGGACGCGTCCGGGCACCTACTACGCGAACACCCACGAAGCCGAGAAGCGGCCGCGGTTCACCAGCGAAGCCGTGGCGTTCCACGAAGCCGTGCCGGGGCACCACTTCCAGCTGTGCCTCGCGCAGAACCTCACCGGCCTGCCGCTGCTGCGCCGGATCGCGCACGTGAACGCCTACGGCGAGGGCTGGGGCCTCTACGCCGAGCGGCTGGCCGACGAAATGGGGCTGTACTCCGACGACGTCGCGCGGCTGGGCATGCTGACGCAGGACTCGATGCGGGCCGGTCGCCTGGTCGTCGACACCGGGCTGCACGCGCTCGGCTGGAGCCGGCAGCAGGCGGTCGACTACCTCGTCGAGCACACGCCGATGGCGCGGCTGGAGATCGAGGCGGAGATCGACCGGTACGCCGCCAACCCAGGCCAGGCGCTCGGGTACATGGTGGGGCGCCTGGAGATCCAGCGCCTGCGGGCCGAAGCCGAGCAGGCGCTGGGCGAGCGGTTCGACATCCGCGAGTTCCACGACGTCGTCCTCGGCAGCGGGACGCTCCCGCTGCCGGTGCTGGCCGGCGTCGTCGCCGACTGGGTGGCCGGGTACCGCAACACGCCCGACCGGCTCGCGGACGAGTGCCTGGAGCTGATGTTCGAGGCGCAGCCGCTGCTCCCGTCGCTCTACGGCCTGCCGGGCACGCACGACAAGCTCGCCGACCAGACCGCCGAGGCGGCCGGGCGGTACCGCGCCGGGCTGGCCGGGATCATCGAGCGGGCCGAAGCGCTCGACGCGTCGGCGCTGGACCAGGCCGAGCGCGTGACGCGGGACGTGGTGATCTGGCAGGCGCGCACCGAGATCGACCTGCTCGACTCCGGCCGGGCGGACATCGCGGTCAGCGACGGCCTGGCCGCCCCGGCCCTGCTGCTGCTGGTGGAGCTGCCGCAGACGGTGCTCGACGACGAGCCCAAGGCCCGCGGCTACCTGAGCCGGCTCGCGGCCATCGGCACCTACCTCGACCAGCTGATCGAGCGGCAGCGGGCGGCGCTCGCCGAGGGGCTGACGCCGCCGGAGTTCCTGGCGCGCATCGGCATCGGGTACGTCGAGCGCTACCTCGGCGCCCCGGACGAAGACCCGCTGAAGGTCCCGGTCCACGGGCACGAGGCCGAGCGCGACCGGCTGCTCGCCGAAGTCGTGCGGCCCGCCTACGAGCGGTACCGCGACTTCCTGGCCGGCGAGGTCGTCCCGGTCGCGCGCCCGGAGACGTCCCCGGGCTTCGGCGACCTGCCGGGCGGCCCGCAGCGGTACGCGGCCCTGATCCGGGCGGAGACGACGACCGAGCGCACGGCCCAAGAGCTGCACGACACCGGGCTGGCGATCATCGAGAAGCTGGCGGAGGAGTACCGCGAGCTGGGCGAAAAGGTGTTCGGTACCACCGAACTCGCCGCGATCTTCGAGCGCATCCGCACCGACCCGGCGTTGCGCTGGCGCGACGGCGAGGAGCTGCTGGAATCGGCCCGGCAGACGATCGCCCGGGCGGAAGCGGTGGCGCCGCAATGGTTCCTGCGCGTCCCGGAGCAGCGCTGCGAGGTCGCGCCGGTCCCGCCGGCCGAGGCCGAAAGCGGCTCGATCGCGTACTACATCGACCCGTCACTGGACGGTTCGCGGCCGGGCACCTACTACGCCAACACGAACGAGGCCGACCAGCGGCAGCGGACGCTGAGCGAGTCGGTCGCGTTCCACGAAGCCGTGCCGGGGCACCACTTCCAGCTGACGCTGGCCCAGCAGCTGACGGGGCTGCCGCTGCTGCGCCGGATCTGCATCTTCAACGCCTACGTCGAAGGCTGGGGCCTGTACGCCGAGCGGCTGGCCGACGAGATGGGCCTGTACTCCGACGACGTCTCGCGCTTCGGCCTGCTGACCCAGGATTCGATGCGCGCGGCCCGCCTGGTGGTGGACACGGGCATGCACGCACTGGGCTGGAGCCGCCAGCGCGCGGCGGACTTCCTGCGGGACAACACCCCGATGGCCCCGATCGAGATCGAGGCGGAGATCGACCGCTACGCGGGCCACCCCGCCCAGGCCCTCAGCTACATGGTGGGCCGCCTGGAGATCATGCGCTTGCGCAAGGAAGCGGAGCAGGCGCTGGGGGACCGCTTCGACATCCGTGAGTTCCACGACACGGTCCTGGGCAGCGGCTCGCTACCCCTCCCGGTCCTGGCCACGGTGGTAGCCGACTGGGTGGCCGCCCGCTCCGCGGCAGGCAGCGAGTGACGACTGCGCCCCACCGGGCCCCGGCAAGCCTTACCGGGGCCCGGCCGGCGCGACTGGCGCCTGCTCACCCGCTGGCCCGGACCGCGGCGGGGCTCGGTGCTCGCCCGGGCGGCGTGGTCCGGCCGGAACGACCAGCGGTCGGCCATCCGGCGGCCCGGACCGTGGTGGTGTTCGCAAGTCGCCCGGCCCGCCCGCAACGACCAGTGTGCGGCCGTCCGGCCGCGCGGACCGTGGCGGCGTTCGGTGCTCGCCTGGGCGGCGTGGTCCGGCCGGAACGACCAGCGGTCGGCCATCCGGCGGCCCGGACCGTGGCGGTGTTCGCGAGTCGCCCGGCCCGCCCGCAACGACCAGTGTGCGGCCGTCCCGTCGCGCGGACCGTGGGTGCGTTCGGTGCTCGCCTGGGCGGCGTGGTCCGGCCGGAACGACCAGCGGTCGGCCATCCGGCGGTGCCGACCGTGGTGGTGTTCGCGAGTCGCCCGGCCCGCCCGCAACGACCAGTGTGCGGCCGTCCGGCCGCGCGGACCGTGGCGGCGTTCGGTGCTCGCCTGGGCGGCGTGGTCCGGCCGGAACGACCAGCGGTCGGCCATCCGGCGGCCCGGACCGTGGCGGTGTTCGCGAGTCGCCCGGCCCGCCCGCAACGACCAGTGTGCGGCCGTCCCGTCGCGCGGACCGTGGGTGCGTTCGGTGCTCGCCTGGGCGGCGTGGTCCGGCCGGAACGACCAGCGGTCGGCCATCCGGCGGCCCGGACCGTGGTGGTGTTCGCGAGTCGCCCGGCCCGCCCGCAACGACCAGTGTGCGGCCGTCCGGCCGCGCGGACCGTGGCGGCGTTCGGTGCTCGCCTGGGCGGCGTGGTCCGGCCGGAACGACCAGCGGTCGGCCATCCGGCGGCCCGGACCGTGGCGGTGTTCGCAAGCCACCCGGCCCGCCCCGGCGGCCGCCCGCAACGACCCACGCGCGGCCGTCCCGTCGTGCGGACCGCCCGGAACGAGGAGCGATCGTGACCTGGCTCGAACTCGCCGAAGACACGCCGTTCGGCTTGGCCAACCTGCCCTACGGCGTGTTCTCGGTGGCCGGCGCGCCCGAGCGGCGCATCGGTGTCCCCATCGGCGAGCACGTCCTCGACCTGACCGCCGCGGCCGCCGAGACCGCGGCCGCCTTCGCGCCCCTGCTCACCGCCGGGGTGCTCAACCCGCTGCTGGCCGCCGGGCCGGGGACCTGGCGGGAGGTCCGCGAGAGTGTCCGGGAGTGGCTGACCGAACCCCGGTACGCCGATGCCCTGCGCCCGCACCTAGTGCCGCTGACCGAGGTGACCACCCACCTCGCCTTCGACGTCGCCGACTACGTCGACTTCTACTCCAGCGAGCACCACGCCCTCAACGCCAGCCGCATCTTCCAGCCCGACGTCACCGAGCTGGCGCCGAACTGGAAGCACCTGCCGATCGCCTACCACGGCCGGGCCGGCACCGTCGTCGCTTCCGGCACGCCGGTCGTCCGGCCGCACGGGCAACGCAAGCCGCGCAACGCCGATGCGCCTTCGTTCGGGCCGTCGCAGCGGCTGGACATCGAGGCGGAGGTGGGGTTCGTCGTCGGCGTTCCGTCCACTCCGGGCACGCCGGTGTCCACTGCGGACTTCGCCGGCCACGTCTTCGGCGTCTGCCTGGTCAACGACTGGTCGGCGCGCGACATCCAGGCGTGGGAGATGCAGCCGCTGGGCCCGTTCCTCGGCAAGTCGTTCGCGACGTCGGTGTCGCCGTGGATCGTCCCGCTGGCCGCGCTCGACCACGCGCGCGTCGACGGGCCGCCGCAGGACCCGGAGCCGTTCGAGTACCTGCGGACCGGCGAGAAGTGGGGCCTGGACCTGGCGCTGGAGATCCGGCTCAACGGCCACCTGGTCTCGAGCCCGCCGTTCGCGACGCAGTACTGGACGGCGCCGCAGCAGCTGGCGCACCTGACCGTCAACGGCGCGAGCCTGCGCACCGGCGACCTCTACGCGTCGGGCACGGTGACCGGCCCGGAGCGCGATCAGCGCGGTTCGCTGCTGGAGCTGTCCTGGGGCGGGCGGGAACCGTTCGCGCTGCCCGGCGGTCAGACCCGCGCGTTCCTGGAGGACGGCGACGAAGTGGTGATCAGCGCGACCGCGCCCGGTCCCGGCGGCACGCGGATCGGGTTCGGCGACGTGCGGGGCACGGTGGTGCCCGGCTAGCGCGTGACGATCCGGCGCCCGCCGTGTCCGGACTGCGGAGGACACGTGCGGATGAGAGGGTCGGTGCGGTGGTGCGAGGAGCGGTGAAGAGGGGGTTCCGGCGAGCCGGGGCGACGCTGGCCCGGTACCGGGAGCGCGACGGTGACCACTACGCCGCCGCGGTGACGTTCTTCAGCCTGCTCGCGCTCGTCCCGCTGATCATGGTCGCCGTCTCGGTGGCCGGCTTCGTGCTGGCGGGCGACCGGATCCTGGCCGCCGAGCTCGACCGCGTGATCGGCAGCTCGCTGCCGCCCGAACTCTCGGGCCAGGCGACGAACGTCGTGCACACGGTCGTCGGCGAGCGCGGCCGGATCGGGCTGCTGGCGCTGGCCGTCGCGGTCTACTCGGGGTGGAGCTGGATCAGCAACGTCCGCGACGCGGTCACGGCGATGCTCGGCCAGGAACGCGCCCCGCGCCCGCTGCTGCGCGGCATCGTCACCGACGTCCTGGTGCTCATCGGCATCGGGCTGGCGATGGCGGTCTCGTTCGGCCTGGCCTCACTGACCGGCGCGGCCGGCGCGGGCCTGCTCCGCCTGACCGGCCTGGACGGCGGCTTCGCGCACTTCGTGCTGGTCGCGGGCTCGCTGCTGCTCGGTCTGGCGGCGAACTGGCTGGTCATCGCCTGGTGCCTGGCCCGCCTGCCCCGCCGCCCGCTCCCGCTGCGCTCGACCCTCCGCCCGGCCGGCGCGGCCGCGGTCGGTCTCGGCGCGATCCAGCAGGCCGGCGGCCTCTACTTGCACCTGCTGGGCCGTTCCCCGGCGGTCGCGGCCTTCGGCACCCTGGTCGGCCTCCTGCTGTTCGGCTACCTGATCGTCCGCTGGCTCCTGATGGTCACGGTCTGGCTGACGGTCCGCGACGAGCCGACGGGCACCCTCGCGGCGGACGTCCGCTACGCGGGCACGACGCTGGGCGCGGGCGCCTCGGCGGAGCTGGTGGTCCGCACCCTCTCCGGCCGCTGAGCTGCCAGGATTCACCCAGATCGGTGCCGTTCTGGCCTTGGCGATGTTCTTGTCCTCGGCAGCGGCCGCCGGGCCGGCCGCGCCTGTCCGGGTAAGGGGAACGCGGTTCGTACTCCTACTTCAGCTTCTGGGGAACCTGGGACGTAAACATCACCCGGGCGCAGCCCTCGACTGCTGGGGTGGTGGGTACCTCGGCACCCCGGGGCCAACCGGACCTGAGCCGTGACCGCCGAGTGGCGGGGCGCACATCGTCCACGCGGGGAGCGGGCGCTCACCGTAGGATCCGACTAAGCGCTTGCTCAGCAACGGAGGTGGACATGCGGATCGGGACCGCGATCAACTACGCCGGAGGCTTCGCCGACAGCGTCGCGGATATCGTCGAACTGGAGAAGGTGGGGCTCGACGTCGCCTTCGTGCCGGAGGCGTATTCGTTCGACGCCGTCAGTCAGCTCGGCTACCTCGCGGCCAAGACCGAACGCGTCCAGCTGGCGTCCGGGATATTCCAGATCTACACGCGCACGCCGACGCTCACCGCGATGACCGCCGCCGGGCTCGACTTCGTTTCCGATGGGCGGTTCATCCTCGGGCTCGGGGCGTCCGGGCCGCAGGTCATCGAGGGTTTTCACGGCGTGAAGTACGACGCTCCGCTGGGGCGCACGCGGGAGATCGTCGAGGTCTGCCGGCAGGTGTGGCGCCGTGAGCGCGTCGTGCACGAGGGCAAGCACTACACGATCCCGCTGCCGGCGGAGCAGGGCACCGGGCTCGGGAAGCCGCTGAAGCTGATCAACCACCCCGTGCGCGAGCGCATCCCCGTGCTGCTGGCTTCGCTCGGCCCGAAGAACGTCGCGCTCACCGCGGAAATCGCCGAAGGCTGGCAGCCGATCTTCTTCCACCCGGAGAAGGCGGCCGACGCCTGGGGCGCCGCACTGGCCGAGGGCAAGGCGAAGCGCGCTCCGGAGCTGGGTGAGCTGGACACCTTCGTGTCGGTGGCCCTGGCCATCGGCGACGACGTCGAGCCGCTGCTGGACCACCTGCGCCCGATCCTCGCGCTGTACATCGGCGGCATGGGCGCGCGGGGCAAGAACTTCTACAACGACCTCGCCCGCCGCTACGGCTACGAGGCCGAGGCGAAGCTGATCCAGGACCTCTACCTCGACGGCAAGAAGGAAGAAGCGGCAGCGGCCGTCCCGCTCGAACTGCTGCGCGCGATCTCCCTGGTCGGCCCGGCCGGCTACGTGAAGGAGCGGCTGGCGGCCTTCGAGGAAGCCGGCGCGACGACGCTGGTGGTGAACCCGATGCTCCCGGGCCGCGACGCCCGCGTGGCGGCGGTTTCCCGGCTGCGCGAGCTGATCGGCTAGCCGGCGTCAGGCGGGGGTCGCGTAGACCGCGACCCTCGCCCCGCTGAAGCCCGCGCCGTCGTAGACCCCGTCGCTGGTGATCAAGCGCAGCTGGGGTCCCGCGCCTTCGGGGGTGACCAGCGTGCTGTCCGGCTCGTTCGACGGGAACAGTGCCGTGCGCCGGACCGTGAAGCGGGTCTCGTGGCCGGTGTCGTCGCGGATCGTGATCGACGCGCCCGGCCGCAGCGTCGACAGCCGGGCGAACGCGCCCGCCGAGTAGCCGAACCCCGCGTGGCCGGACAGCACCGCGACGCCGGCCGCGCCCGGGGCCGGGCCGTCGGCGAACCAGCCCACCCCGAGTGCCGTGCCCGGCTGCTCGCGGCGCCCGCCGACGTGGCCCAACGGGATCACGCGGTCCAGCGCCAGGCCGAGCTCGGGAATCCCGACCGACGCCGGCGGTGCGCCGGCGAGCGGGAGTGAGGCCGCGGCTCCGGTGGGGACCGTCGTGGCCGGAGCGAGCACCGCCGTCACGCCCAGGAGCACGCAGCCGAGCCCGGCCACGACCGCGAGCACAGCCGCGGCCGGCCGGGCGAGCTCGGATCGCCGCTCGGGCCGTTCGGTCACTTTTCCCGCTCCACACCGGTGCTGATGTCCGGTACATCGCAGCGCCGCCCTCGACGTTACCGAATCGTGTCCAATTCACTCGTTCGGGTTATCTCGCTGTGACCTTCGCGTCAGAAAAGCACCGCCAGAGGGTGCAGTCCCGTGAAACACCCGGCAGAACGCGGTGAGATCCGACATCATTGCTGGTTTCAAACACCCCCCGGGGGGATATTCACCAGCGGAAGTGAGGTGCGCCGAGTCGTGCGAAAAATCGCAGAGCCCGCGGTGGGCGTGCTGGACGTCGGTTCGTTCAGTGCCCGGCTCGTGGTGGTGCCCGTCACCGGGTCCCCGCGGGAGCCGGTGCTGAACCACCAGACCCGGCTGCGCCTGGACCGCGAACTCGACGTCCGCGGCCGGCTCTCCGACCGGGGCATCGCCGCGGTCACCGCCGCCGTCGCCGCGGGGATGAGCACGGCCTACCGGCACGGCGTCCACGGCGTGTACCCGCTGGCGACCTCCTCGATCCGCGACGCGGCCAACTCCGCGGACGTCGTCCGGCACGTGGCCGGCGAAACCGGGGTCGAGCTGCGGTTCCTGACCGGGCCGGCCGAAGCCGGGCTCGCCTACCTGGCCACCCGTCGCTGGTACGGGGCCGACGCCGGGCCGCTGCTGGTGCTCGACATCGGCGGCGGCACCGTCGAACTGGCCGCCGGCCGCGGCGAGCGGGCCGAGTTCGCGCGGTCGCTGCCGCTGGGCGCCCGGTCGATGACGCGGGACTGGCTGCCGTCCGAGCGCGTGTCGAACAAGCAGGTGAAGGCGCTGCGCACGCACGCGCTCGATGTCGTGAGCACCACCCTCGGCGCCGCCGATGTCGACGACCCGCGGGTCGTCGGCTGCTCGAAGGTGCTGCAGCAGCTGGCCCGGCTGTCCGGCGCCCGCCCCGGGAAGTGCCGGGAGCTGCGGCTCGACGACCTGCGTGCCTGGATCCCGCGGCTCGCCGCGCTCCCGCCGGCCAAGCGGGCGGAACTGCCGGGCATCTCGCGCAGCCGCGCCCACCAGGCGCTGGCCGGCGCGATCGTGGCCGAGGCGCTGCTGACGGTCGCCGGCGGCAAGGTCGCGATCTGCCCGTGGTCGACCCGCGACGGCCTGCTCCTCACCCTGCAGGACAAGGCGAAAGCCGCCGCCGCGGCGAACCGGGCCGCCTGAACCCCTGGCCGGGACCGGGAAAACCGGGTATTCCGGAAACCATGAGCGAACAGCAGCGCAGCCACGGCCGCGACGAGGAAGACGAAGAGCTCCCGAAGCTCCCGACGCCGGGGCAGCTGACCCACGACGTGCCGACCGCGCCCGACCCGGACGTGAACCCGGGCGGGACCGAAGACGTACCGGCCCCGCCCGGACGGGACGCCGTCAGCGACCTTCCGCAGTGATCGGGTTGGCCGGTTCCGCGTACTGACGCACCTTTTCCGAGTCGCGCCGCATCGGGGCGCGGCCCGGGGGCTGCTTCGGCGGGTCGCCCGCGTCGATCTTCGGGATCGGGAACCGCTGCGGCTCCGGGGTGAGCGTGATGCGCTCGCCGTGGTGCAGCACTTCCAGCGGCTCGCCGTCGAGCACGTGGTAGGTCACCTGGTCGGGGTCGATCTCGACCTGGAACCGCGTGCCGCGGAACATCAGCCGGAAGGTGATCCGCCCCAGGTGCTCCGGCAGCCGGGGCGAGAACGCCAGCGTCCCGCCGTGGTCGCGCAGCCCCCCGAACCCGGCCACCGCGCCCTGCCACGCCCCGGCCAGCGACGCCATGTGCAGGCCGTTGCGCACGTTGTTGTGCACGTCGTGCAGGTCGGTCAGCGCCGCTTCGGCGAGGTAGTCGTAAGCCAGCTGCAGGTGCCCGACCTCGGCCGCGACGACGGCCTGCGTCCCCGCCGACAGGGAGGAATCCCGCACTGTCCTCGCCTCGTAGTAGGCGAAGTTGCGGGCCTTCTCCTCCGGGCTGAACGAGTCGCCGCACAGGTGCAGCGCCAGCACCAGGTCCGCCTGCTTCACGACCTGCTTGCGGTACAGGTCGAAGTACGGGTAGTGCAGCAGCAGCGGGTAGTGCGCCGGATCGGTGTTCTGGTAGTCCCACTCGTCGTGCTCGAGGAACCCCTCCGACTGGGGGTGCACGCCGAGTTCCGCGTCGTAGGGCAGGTACATCGCCGCGGCGGCCGCACGCCACGAGTCCAGTTCGACGGTGTCGACGCCGAAGTGCGCCGCCACGTCCCGCTGCCGTTCGCAGGATTCCGCCGCCGCCAGCAGGTTCCGGCGCGCCATCAGGTTGGTGTAGACGTTGTTGTCCGCCACCGCCGAGTACTCGTCCGGCCCGGTGACGCCGTCGATGCGGAACGTCCCGTGCCGGTCGTGGTGGCCCAGCGACGCCCACAGCCGCGCGGTTTCCAGCAGCAGCTCGGTGCCGTAGTCGCGCTCGAACTCCTCGTCGCCGGTCGCGTTGAGGTAGCGCAGCACGGCGTCGGCGATGTCCGCGCTGACGTGGAACGCCGCCGTGCCGGCCGGCCAGTACGCCGAGCACTCGGCGCCGTTGATCGAGCGCCACGGGAAGGCCGCGCCGCGCAACCCCAGCTGGTGCGCGCGTTCCCGCGCTTTGTCCATTGTGGAGTGCCGCCAGCGCAGCGCGTCGCGCGCCGCGTCCGGGATGGTGTAGGTGAGCACCGGCAGGACGAACGATTCGGTGTCCCAGAAGGCGTGCCCGTCGTAGCCCGGCCCGGTCAGCCCCTTGCCCGCGATCGCGCGGCTTTCGCCGCGGGCCCCGGCCTGCAGGAGGTGGAAGAGGGCGAAGCGGACGGCTTGCTGCAGCTCGGGATCGCCCTCGATCTCGATGTCGGAGGTGGCCCAGTAGTCGTCGAGGAACTCGCGCTGCTCGGCGACGAGGCCCTTCCAGCCGGTCTGGCGCGCGCCCGCCAGCGCCGCCTCCACCTGGGAGCGCAGCGCGGGCACCGAGCGCTGCGCCGACCAGCCATAGGCGAGGAACTTGGTGATGCGCAGCTTGCCGCCCTTGGGGACGTCGACGGCGACGGTGAGCCGCGCGAGGTCCTCCTCGGAGTGGATGCGGGCGCGGATGCCGTCGTCCACCTCGATCTTGTGGTCCATCGCCGCGGCCATCCGCAGCCCGGACCGGCGGGTCCGGTGCACCAGCACGGCGTTGTACTCGTTCGCCCGGTGGAACTCGCCGACCAGCGGGGAGTTCAGCGCGGCAGCCACCCGCGGGTCGCTGGTGTCGGACTCGATCGGCTCGTTGGCCAGCAGATCGGACTGCACGACCAGCTGCAGGTCCTCGTCGAGCGGCTCGACCTCGTAGCGGATCGCCGCGATCGCGCGCTGGGTGAACGACACCAGCCGTTCGGTGCGCACGCGCACCCGCCGCCCGGTCGGCGACGACCACTCGGTGCTGCGGCAGAGCGTGCCCTTGCGGAAGTCGAGCACGCGGTCGTGCTTGGTGGCCGTGCCGTAGCGCATGTCCAGCGGCTCGTCCTCGACGAGCAGCCGGATGATCTTGCCGTCGGTCACGTTGACGACGGTCTGGCCCTCTTCGGGGTAGCCGTAGCCCGCTTCGGCGTAGGGGAGTTCGTGCTGTTCGTAGAACCCGTTGAGGTAGGTGCCGGGCAGCCCGCGCGGCTCGGCCTCCTCGAGGGTGCCGCGCAGTCCGATGTGGCCGTTGGACACCGCGAACGCCGATTCGGTGCGCTGCAGGGCGTCGACGTCCATACCGCGCCAGCGCAGCTCCCAGGGGGAGCATTCGTAGCCGCGGGGTTCGTCGGTCATCGGTCCTCCAGCAGGTCGGCGAGGTCGTCGACGACGATGTCGGCCCCGTGGGCCTTCAGTTCGGCGGCCTGGTCGGCCCGGTTCACGCCCACGACGTACCCGAAGCCGCCGGCTTTCCCGGCCTGGACGCCGGATCGGGCGTCCTCGAAGACGGCCGCGTGCGCGGGTTCGACGCCGAGCGCCTCGGCGCCGGCCAGGAACGAATCGGGCGCGGGCTTGCCCTTGAGGTTGCGCTCGCGGATGACGAGGCCGTCGATGCGGGCCTCGATGTACTTGCTCAGGTCACCGGCGTCGAGGACCTTGGCGCCGTTGGCCGACGACGTCACGACCGCGATCCGCAGCCCGGCGGCCTTGACCGCTTCGAGGTAGCGGATCGAGCCGGGGTAGGGGCTGACGCCGCGTTCGTCGATGATCTTCAGGACCAGGTCGTTCTTGCGGTTGCCGACGCCGTTCACGGTGGGCGCGTCCGGCGGGTCGTCGGGAGTGCCCTCGGGCAGCTCGATGTCGCGTGACCGCAGGAATTCCCGCACGCCGTCGGCGCGGGGGCGGCCGTCCACGAAGGCCGCGTAGTCGTGGTCGGTGAACTCGGCGAACCCGGCACCGTCACGGGCCCGGAGAAACTCGTCGAATGTCCGTTTCCACGCTTCGCGGTGGAGAATCGCCGTCCCGGTCAGCACTCCGTCGAGGTCGAACAGGCAGGCGGTGATGGCTTCCGGCAGTCCCGTCATGCCCGCACGCTACCGGTCCGGCTCGTCGGGCGCGGGGTGTGGCCGCACGTGGTGGATGAGTTCGTGCACGGTCGCGTCGGCGAGCCGGTAGCGCACGACGCGGCCGGTGCGCTGCGGGGTGACCAGACCGTGGGCGCGCAGCAGCCGCAGGGCCTGCGACACGGCGGTGTCCGTCATGCCGGTGGCCGCGGCGAGGTCGGTGACGCTGATTTCGCGGGCGTAGTGGATGGAGACCAGCAGGGCCAGCCGCGACGGGTCGGCGACCACGGAGAAGCGCCGGGCCCATTCGTCGATGACGGCGCGGTCGCCGAGCCCGTCGACCGCCGCCGAGACGCGTTCCGGGTCGATCAGCTTGCGCTCGGTGCTCACCCCCGGATGATTCCACCCGCGCCGCGGGCGGACCACCGGTGGCCTGGGTCACGCCGAGCTTGACGCCGCCCCGGCGCCGGGCGAAGCTGCGGTTAAGACACCTGTCATAGTCGAGGAGCCCCAGATGACCGACGTGGCCGCCGAAGCGGAAACCCGCTCGAAGACCATCACCTGGCAGGACCCGCTGCCGACCGCCCGGCTCGGCGCCACGATGTCCGGCCTGGAGTACCTGACGGCCATCAAGGACGGCCGCATCCCGGGCCCGCCGATCGCCGCGCACTTCGGGCTCCGCTGGGAGCGCATCGAGCACGGCGAGGTCGAGGCGGTCGCCGAGCCGGACGAGTCGCTGTACAACCCGATCGGCATGGTCCACGGCGGCGTCGCGGCCACGATGCTGGACTCGGTGGTCGGCTGCGCGGTGCACACGACGCTGCCCGCGGGCGTCGGCTATTCGTCGGTGGAGCTGAAGGTGAGCTACCTGCGCGCGATCCACGCCGGCCGCGGCGAAATCCGGGCGGTCGGCCGGGTGGTCAAGGAGGGTTCGCGGATCGCGTTCGCCGAGGGGGAGATCCGCGACGCCGAGGGCAAACTGCTCGCGACGGCGTCGGGGACCTGCGTGCTCACCCGCTAGCGTCGAAGCGTCGGGTTCGGTGACGGCTGGGAATGCGCCCCAATGGGGTCGTTTCATCGTGGTTCGGTCTGGTCAGGCCGCGTTGGCCAGCTGTGGCAACGGTCGGACACATGCCACCCGGGCAGTGTCGCGGACGCTCTGCTCGTGCCGGGTCGGCACCAGCAGGGCCCGCGGCAACGTGGTGGCATGCCCCGGTGCCATCCGGAGTTTGTCCAGGACCCGCCAGGCTTTGAGAGGCTCGGGTCGGGACGCCGCAAGGCCAGCACGGCCGGCGCCTGTCCGGCGGGGTTGGCTTTGCGCCAGCGTGAGCCGACCTCGGTCAAGGAAGCCCTCGGCGGGTGGTTGACTCACATCTCGATCTTGCCGAGGGCTTCACCCATACCCGGCAAGGCCACCCCGGTCCGGTCGGCACTTCCTGCCAGGCCACCGAAACGCTGCGTGTTCACCACCGTGACCAGCTACAATCACGATGAAACAACCCCAATGTGGCGTTGGGTGCATCTGACGCACCGAACGCCACATCGGGGCGCTCGTTTCCTCGGCGCCTTCGCGGCGTCGAAGTCCTTGGGCGCGAACAGGTTCTCGAACCGGCCGGCGACGGCGTCGCGGGTGGTCAGCGGGGCGGCCGGACGCGGCGGCCGCGGATCGCGTCGTCGCCGCCGAAGCGCCCGATCACCGACGCCAGCAGCGCGCGGGCGTCTTCGACGCGTCCGGCGCCGTACTCCGCCACCAGTTCCTCCTGGAGTTCCTGCCGCAGCACGCGGGTCGCCTCGACGGCGGCGACCGCGTGTTCGGTCAGGTGCAGCAGCTTGGTGCGCGCGTCGGCGGGATCGGGTTCGCGCCGGAGCAGGCCCCGGCGTTCGAGGTCCGCGACGGCCTTCGACGCCGCCTGCTGCGTGACGCCCATCCGCTCGGCCAGCGCGGTGATCGAGAGCGGGGCGGCCAGGACGTGCTGGATCACGACGCCGTCGTTGAACCGCAGGTCGCCGAAGCCCTGCCCGGCCAGGCGCCGCTGGACCTCGTCGGTCATCGCCCAGCCCGCGAAGAGCGCGGTCAGCGAGAGGTCGAGGGTGCTAGGATGCACAACCATGGTTGTGGAATCTAGCAGAGTGCCGGCCGAGCTGGCCGAAGCGTTCGTGCGCGTGGCGCACCGGGTCGTCTGGTGCACGCTGGTGACGGTCGACCGGCGGGGGCGGCCGCGGTCCCGGGTCGTGCACCCGATCTGGGAGCGGACGCCGGAGGGCCTGACGGGCCGGCTGTTCACCCGCCCGACGCCGCTGAAGCTCGCGCACCTGGCGGCGTCGCCGTACGTGTCGTGCTCGTACTGGGACCCGCAGCACGAAGTCGCGGTCGCGGAGTGCCGGGCGGAGTTCGCCGACGACGAAGCGTCGCGCAAGGACCTCTGGGACCTCTTCGCGTCGACGCCGGAGCCACTCGGCTACGACCCGAAGATCCTGGGCGGCGAGGACCACCTCGACCCGAAGATCACGGTGCTGCGCTTGACACCCTGGCGCCTCTCGGCCGCCGGCGAAGCCTGGCGGGCGGCCTGATACTGCAACGGCAGTTAGTGAGCGGATCGCGGGCCGGGGAGGCCGGTGAAATCTCGCCGGACGGGATGCAGCGGCAGTACTCCGGCACGCGGGCCGGATCGGGAACTACCAGATCGGGATGTTCCTGGCCTATGCCTCGCCTCGCGGGCATGCGCTGATCGACCGCGAAAGCCACGGCAAGCACTGGCGATGCTCGGGTCACTGCTGACGAGGCCTACGGGCAGGTCAAGTACCTGCGGTTATGGCTGGAAGCCCATGACGCCGCACACGTGCTGGCCACCAGAGTCACGCTACCCTGGTCACCACCGGTGGCCGCGAAACCCGGGCCGGCGAGCTGATCGCAGACCTGCCCATGGCCAGCTTCGCGAGGCGTGTCGACGCGCTCGTCGGTGTGATCGCACGCCGACCCGGCCGTGCACCCGCCACCGCGGCAGCGGTGCTGCATGCGCCGGAGGAAGGTGATGCCTTGCTTCGCGGCGCTCTGCTTCCTCACCGGCCTTGGCGGCGACGATCCGATCGAGGCGGTCAGGCCGATGCCGAACCGGGCTTTGGTTTCAGTCCGAGAGGCGACGTGGGGCGCCCGGTCAGCTGGGGATCTTGCCGAACAGGTGCGCCGCGGGGGCGTCCGGGTCTTCGCCGTAGAAGAACTCCGTCAGTGCCTGGTGGAATTCGGCTCGATCCAGGCCGCCCGAGCTGTCCAGGTCCAGTGCGGTGAAGACCGCGGCACAGTCCTCTGGGGACACATTGCCCGCCTGGCCGAAGATTTCCGCGAACTCGGTCCGGTCGACCCGGTCGTCACCGTCGAGGTCGATCAGGTCGAAGTAGCAGTCAGCCACCGGGCCGACCTGCTGCGGGTACAAGACGGGGTCGGCCAGCGCCTGCCGGAACCCCTCGGTCATCTCCCGCAGATCGACTTTGCCGTCGCCGTCCTGGTCCATCGGCGCGATCACGTTGGCCCAGAATGCGTCCAGGCCCTCGGTCAGCCGCCGGGCTGTCGCGGCCTCCGGCACGGCGCCACGGGCCGCGATGTAGCGCTCCCCCATCAACCGGACGTCCTGACGGGTGATCACCCCGTCGCCATCGACGTCTGCGCCCTTGAACCACTGGCGGTACTTGAGTTCTCTGACTTCGCTCATGGCCACGCAAACTATTCACGCTGATAAGTGATGTCCAGCGCTGTACCCGAAGGAGGAACCGGACCACGCGTTCGAGTGACTCACCGCAGCGGCGTTACAAAGCGTGGAGGTGCGAAGGCGAGCACATCGGGAAGGGGGCCGTCGTAGCGCTCGACGTCGACCAGCGCGCTGAGGGCACTCGGGCCTTGGGACAGGCGCGAGCACGGCCGGTCCGCGGTGAGAACGTTCGGGTTGCCGTGGCGGTCCAATGTTCCGCTCTGCCCCGGTTGGACCGGATCCCACCAGGCCCCCGTGGACAGTTGCACGACGCCGGGCATGACGTCGTCCGACAGGACCACGCCGGCGAGACAGCTTCCCCGGTCGTTGTAGACGCGCACGATCATGCCGCTTTCGATGCCGCGCGACGCGGCGTCCGAGGGATTGAGCGTCATCGGCTCACGGCCATGGATCTTCGAACCGAGGCTGTGGCCACCGTTGTCGTACTGGCTGTGCAGGCGCGAAGCGGGCTGGTTCGAGATCAGGTGCAGCGGGAACCGGTCCGACAGATCGGCACGCAGCCACTCCGCCGGCTCGAACCACTTCGGGTGCCCGGCGCAGTCGTCGTACCCGAACGAGTCGATCTCCTCGGAGAAGATCTCGATCCGGCCCGACGGCGTCGTGAGGGGGAATCGCTGCGGATCCGTGCGCAGGGCTTCGAAACTGCCGGGGTACGGCCCGGTCGACGCCGGGAGCTCGGCGGTGGAGCTTCGCCAGAAGTCGTCGAAGCCCGGCAAGGCGGCATCTTCGCCGAGCTTGTCCCTCGTCTGTTCGTAAAGGTGCCTGACCCATTCGATTTCCGACCGCGACTCCGTGAATTCCCGCTCGAATCCGAGCCGGGCGGCCAAGGCCGCGAAGATCTCGTGATCGGTGCGCGACTCGCCCGCCGGCTCGCGGGCTTTCGGCATCGCGACGAGGTGGGGGTCGGAGAACCCGGCGGCGAAGTCGTCCCGCTCCAGGCTGGTGGCGACGGGCAGGACGATGTCGGCGAACTTGGCCGTCGTGTTCCACCAGGCTTCGTGCACCACCACCGTGTCCGGGAGCTGCCAGGCGCGGGTCAGCCGGTGGAGGTCCTGGTGGTGGTGGAACGGGTTCCCGCCGCACCAGTAGATCAGGCGGAGCTCGGGTAACGTGAGGCGCCGGCCGTCGTAGTCGATGACCTCGCCCGGACGCAGCAGGGTGTCCGCGATCCTCGCGACGGGGATGAAATCCGGGACCGGGTTGGCCACCTCCGGTACCGACGCCACGAAGGCGCGGTTTTCGGCCACGCCTGTCGCGTCCATCGTCGCGTAACCCGTGCCCCAGCCGCACCCGGGCCGCCCCATCGAACCGGCCATGGCGGCCAGCACGACCGACATCCAGACCGGTTGTTCGCCGTGGTCTCCACGCTGCACCGCGTAGTTGACCATGATGAGAGAACGCCGGGAGGTGAGGCGGCGAGCGAGGTCGGCGAGCACGTCGCGATCGATGCCCGTGATCTTCTCCGCCCAGACGGCGTCCTTCCGGACGCCGTCGAGTTCGCCGGTCAGGTAGGCGGCGAAGCGGTCGAACCCGGTGCAGCACCGGCGCAGGAAATCCTCGTCGTGCCACCCGTTGACCAGCATTGTGTGGGCGATGCCGAGCATCGCGGCGGTGTCGGTGCCGGGGATGACGGGCAGCCACTCGGCGTCGACGAAGCCGGCGACGTCGCTGCGGAGGGGACTGATGTTCACGAACCGCACTCCGGTCGCGCGGCACTGGCGAAGCAGGTCCCGCGTCCGGTGCTTGACCAGCCCGCCGGGGTTGATCTGGCTGTTTTTGAGGGCCAGGCCGCCGAACGCCACCACCAGCTCGCAATTCCCGGCTATGGCGTCCCACATCGGCATCCGGCTCTGGTAGCTCCACGGGTGACCGCCGATCACGTGGGGGAGGATGACCTCCAACGCCGCGGTGCTGTAGGTGTTGCGAGAATCGGTGTAACCCCCGCCCAGCGCGAGGAACCGGTGGAGTTGTCCCTGCGCGTTGTGGAACCTGCCGGCGCTCGCCCAGCCGTAGGAGCCGCCGAACACCGCGCTGTCCCCGTGCCGGTCACGAACTCGACGGAGTTCCTCGCTCACCAGGGTGATCGCCTGGTCCCAGCTCACCTCCACGAAGGCGTCCGCGCCCCTGGCGGCACCGGGGGCGCGGGGCTCGCCGTTCAGCCAGCCACGGCGCACGGCGGGGCGCAGCACGCGAGCGCTGTCGTCGGCGGCGGTCACCATTCCGGGGCCGATGGGCGATGGCGCCGGGTCGTCGGGCCTCGGCTCGATGCGCACCAATCGGCCGGAGTCGACGACGGCGACGAAACTGCCCCAGTGCGTCGCCACCGACACGCGTCGTTCCATCACGCATCAACCCCATCCTGAAGTGTGCTCGGCCTGGTGCCCACGTCGCCGGAGTGGTGTGTCACAACGGAAGATACCCGGGCCGGGAGAGGTTGACGACGTCCGTGCGGGTCCTGATCGAGCCGGGTGCAGTACGCGGCAGCGCGACGTCGGTCCGGGGATCGACGGCGCTGGTCCTCGGGTTGCTCGCCGAGGCGACCCGGCAACGATCGCGGTCGGAGCCGCGGGGCCGAGCGCGGGAGTAGGTGTCCGGGCTGGTCGCAGGCCTGGAGCGGAAGAACGGCCGGACGCTGGAGAAGGCCGGTGAGGTCTCGCCGGACGGGATGCAGCGGTTGCTGCGCTGGGCGGACTGGGACATCGACGACGTCCCTGTCAGATCGGGACGTTCCTGGCCTGTGCTTCCGAGCGCGGGCACGCGGTGATCGACCGGGCGTCGTTTCTGCCCGAGTCGTGGATCGCCGACCGGGAGCGGTGCCGGCGGGCGGGGATTGCGGACGGGACCGGGTTCGAGACGAAGCCGCGGCAGGCGATGGCGATGCCGGCGCGGGCGTTCGCCGCGAGGGTGCCGTTCGCGTGGGTCACCGCCGATGAGGCTTGTGGGCAGGTCAAGTACCTGCGGGTGTGGCTGGAAGATCCGGACGCCGCGTATGTGCTGGCCACCACCGACGGTGCCGAGGCGAGGGCGGACGAGCTGGTCGAGCGGGCGTGGCGGCGGTTGTCGGTCGGAGCTGGTGCACCCGGACCCCGCGAGTGCGACTGGGGCCCGGATCCCCATCGGAACCAGCCGGCGGGCCGGGCGCGGGCACTGGCTGCTCGCCCGCCGCAAGATCAGCGATCCGACTAAGATCGTTCACTACGTCTGGTACGGGCCCCGCCGCTCGAGCCTGCTTCCGGCAGGCCAAGGACGAAGCCGGATTCGACCACCACCAGGTTCGCTCCAGGCGAGCCGGTACGCCCACATCACCCTGTCCATGCTCGCCCACGCCTGGCTCGCCGTCTCCCGATCCCTGGCCGCAAAAGGAGATCCGGCGCCTGCTCACCAAGCTGGTCCTGCGTGTCACCGACACCGCCGAGCACGTCTGGGCCTGGTCATACTTCCGCCGACAACACCAAGCCCGCCTCGGTCACTACAAACGCCGCGGCTACCCACTCACCTGACTGCCGTTGCAGTACTAGGACGTGTCCAGGGGATCTTCATCGGAGATGGAGCACGATGCAGGCGAGGACGAACTCTGCGCGGTGATCGGCCGCTCGTTTGGCATATCGCGTGGCCAGGCCGCGGAATTGTTTGAGCCGGTTGAAGCAACGCTCGACCACATTGCGCAGCTTGTAGAGGCCGGAGTCGAAAGCCGGCGGTCGGCCGCCAGCCGACCCCTTTGCCTTGCGGCGGGCGATCTGGTCCGTGCGTTCGGGAATGGTGGCCTTGATCCGGCGCGACCGCAGAGCCTGGCGTGTGCTCGGGTGGGTGTAGGCCTTATCGGCCAGAACCCGCCCGACCCCGCACCTGCTGCCCGTTCACGCCGAGATCCCGGATCTCGTCCAGCAGCGGCAGCAGCTGCGGGTTGTCGCCGGCCCGACCGGGGGTGAGGATCACCGCCAAGGGCAGCCCCGCGGCGTCAACGGCCAGGTGAAGCTTGGTCGTCAGCCCTCCTCGGGAACGTCCGCGTGTTGATGCGCCCGGACGCTCGTGGAATCGACACTGATGACGAACTCGACGTTGTCCTCCAGCGTTCCCAGGGAGTCGTCTTCGACGATCACGTGCTCCGGGATCCGGTCCCAGGTCCCGTCCGCGGTCCACTTCCGCAACCGCTCGTGCGCGGTCTTCCACGGCCCGTACCGCTCAGGCAGATCACGCCACGGCGCACTGGTCCGCTCATGCCACGGAATCGCGTTGATCACCTGCCGGTGACTCCGCCACCGCCCACCTCGCCGCCCCGTCTCTGCAGGTAGCAAAGCCGCGATCCGCGCCTTGTCTGCACACGATCATGAACAAGATCCGCAGGACGCGCCCTAAGCGCCGACGCGGTGGTCGAAGACCAGGCCTTCCGCCGCCCGCAGGCCGACGCTGATCGCGCCGGTCAGGACCGCGTCCTCGCCCAGCTCGCCCTGGACCACCTTCGGCACCAGCGGCGTGAACGCGCGCAGGGCGCGGTCGATCGGCTCCAGCAGCAGGTCGGCCGCCGTGCCCATGCCGCCGCCCAGGACGATCAGCTCCGGGTCGATCACCGCGGCCACCGAGGCCACCGTGTAGGCCAGGCGGTCGGCTTCGGTCTCCACCGCGCGCCGGGCGAGTTCGTCGCCTTCGCGGGCCAGGCGGAAGACCTCGCGGGCCGACTTCGCCGTGCCGAGGCCGAGTTCGCGCGCGCCGCGGACCACCGACTGCGCCGCCGTCGCCTCTTCGAGGTGGCCGCGCGCGGGCGGGCTCGTGGGCTCCTCCGCCGCGCGTGTGCGGCCGTAGGGCAGGTAGCCGATCTCGCCCGCCGCGCCGGTCGCGCCGCGGAACACCCGGCCGTCGACCATCATGCCCATGCCGACGCCGGTGCCGATCGTGATGCAGCCGAACACCGACGCACCGCGCGCGGCACCGCTTTCCCACTCGCCGACCGCGGTCAGGTTCGCGTCGTTCTCGACCATCAGGTCCGGGCCCAGCGCGGCTTCGAGGTCGTCGATCAGCCCGGCCCGGCCCCAGCCCGGCAGGTTCGGCGCGTGCCGGAAGCAGCGCTTCTCCGGATCGGCGACGCCGGGGGAGCCGACCACGCGGACAACGATGTCGGCAGCCGTCAGGCCCGCTTCGGCGACGGCGTCGGCGGCGATCTTCCCGACCGCGGTCACCAGCGCGGCCCCGGACCGCGCCGTGTTGCGCTCGTCGCGGCGCGCCACCAGCACGCGCCCGAGGTCGGACACCGCGACGCGCAGGTGCTCGCGGCCGATGTCGATCCCGAGCACGTACCCCGCCGTCGGATCGGCCTCGTACAGCACGGCCGACCGGCCGGTGCCGGTGGACGTCTGCCCCGTCGGGCGCGCCAGCCCCGCGGCCTCGAGCGCCAGCAGCGCCTGGCTGACCGTCGGCTTCGACAGCCCGGTGTCCTTCGCGACCTGCGGCCGCGTCGCCGGCCCGCTGCGGCGCAGCAGGTCCAGCACCGCCCGCTGGTTGATCTTGCGCATCCCGGCGGGGGTCCCGACCGTTGGAGCTCCTACGCCGGTCACCCGTGCCCGCCTCTCGTTTTCGTTCTCCCCGCCACGCTAGCCGCCCGGAACCCGGTTTTTCCGGAATACGTCCGATCCGGAACCCGTTGACCGGGGCATGAGCACTCCGGTACGCGGCCGGGTCCGCGTGGCACAAGGCGCGAAGCGGGTACGCGTGTTCCTCGGCGGGGAACTCGTCGCGGACACGGTGCACCCCCTTCTGGTGTGGGAAGTCCCGTACTACCCCACGTACTACTTCCCGCGCGCGGACGTCGTGAGCGGCGTGCTCACCCCCTCCGGCCGGACGACGCACTCGCCCAGCCGGGGAGAAGGTGTTCTGTCGACGATAAAGGTCGGCCGGGCCGAGGCGGTGGACGGCGCGCTGGAACACCCGGATTCGCCCATCGAGGAGCTCCGGGACCACGTCCGCTTCGACTTCGCCGCGTTCGACTGGTTCGAAGAGGACGAGCAGATCTTCACGCACCCGCGCGACCCCGGCGTGCGCGTGGACGTCCTGCCGAGCTCGCGCCACGTCCGGATCGAGGTGGACGGCGTCACGGTCGCCGACTCGGTCCGCCCGCACCTGCTCTTCGAGACCGGCCTGCCGGTCCGCTACTACCTGCCCCGCGTCGACGTCCGGATGGACCTGCTCGAGAAGACCGACGTCGTCACGCACTGCCCGTACAAGGGCGCGGCCGACCACTTCGACGTGGCCGGGCACGGCGACCTCGCGTGGAGCTACCCGACGCCGCTGCCGGAGAGCATCCGGGCGGCAGGGCTGGTGGCGTTCCTCGACGAGAAGGTGGACGTCTACGTCGACGGAGTGCGGCAGGAGCGCCCGAAGACCAAGTTCGCCTGACCCGCCGCCGGTTCGCCAGGGTCCCGGTTACTGCTACGTTCCGGGTCATGACCCGCGGTGAGGACGACGAACGCGTCACGGCTCTCGCACTGGCCGCCGGCCGGGGCGACCGGCGCGCGCTGGAGGAGTGGGTCCGCGCGACCCAGGCCGACATCTGGCGCTTCCTCGCGCACCTCACCGACGCGGCCGCCGCCGACGACCTGGCGCAGGAGACCTACCTGCGCGCCTTCGGCAGTCTCCGCCGCTTCGCCGGCCGTTCGTCGTCGCGCACCTGGTTGCTGGCCATCGCGCGCCGGGTGGTCGTCGACCAGATCCGGGCCGCCTCCGCCCGGCCGAAGATCGACTGGGACGCCCCCGTCGACCAGGGCCGCGCCGCCGCCGGGTTCGAAGACCTCGTCGAGCTCGGCGTACTGCTCGACGGCCTCGACCAGGACCGGCGCGAGGTGCTCGTGCTGACCCAGGTGCTCGGCCTGTCCTACGCCGAGGCCGCCGAGGTGTGCGGCGTGCCCGTCGGCACCGTCCGCTCACGGGTTGCGCGCGCCCGCGACGACCTGCTCGAAGCCCGCCGGGAACGCGGCTCGGACGCCGGCTGAACCAGCCGGTTGGGCCGTCCGGCACTGTGGCGGCGCACACATTCGGCGGCTTCGACTGTCACCCCGTCACAGGAATGGGCGAACACGACTACGCCGCGTTGACGGCCTGACAACGCCTGCTTAGCGTGGCGCGCACCCCGCCACCACGCCTGCAAGGGATTCCCGATGGCCAGTCCCACCACCGAACCCGCCGACCCCGCCGAAGCCGGGCAGGTCGGCCGCCGCCGCTTCCTGACCTACCTGGTCGCCGCCCCCACGCTCACCGTCGCCACGAGGCTCACCGCGGACGCGGTGGCGCCGGCGACCGCGGACGCCGTCGTCCCGACCCTGCCGCAGCCCGCGGAGATCCTCGACCTCGGCGACGTGCTGACGCTGTCGTGCGCGCCGACCGCCGGGATGCTCGTGCTGGAGCTGACGGCCGACGGGCGGGCGCGGCTGCAGCTGCCGCGCGCCGAAGTCGGGCAGGGCATCTCGACGGCGACCGCGATGCTCGTCGCCGAGGAGCTGGACCTGCCGCTCGACCGCGTCGACGTCGTGCTGTCCGACGCCCGCACCGAGCTGTTGTTCAACCAGCTCACCGGCGGCTCCAACACGATGCGCTCGCTCTACGACCCGGTCCGCGCCACGGCCGCGACCGCGCGCGCCCGGATGGTCGCCGCGGCCGGCGCGAAGTGGGGGACCGACGCGTCGCGGCTGTCCACTCGCGACGGTGCGGTGTGGGCGCCCGACGGCCGCAGCGCCGGCTACGGCGTGCTCGCCGGACCCGCGTCGCGCACGGACCTGAGCACCGGGGCCATCGCGCCGAAAGCCGAGTCGGCGCACACGCTCGTGGGGACGCCGACCTCGCGCAAGGACGCCCGCGCGATGGTCACCGGCAAGCAGGTCTACACGCTCGACCTCGACGTGCCCGGCGCGAACCCGGTGATGGTGCGGCGGCCGCCGTCGATCAATGGCACGGTCAAGAAGGTCACCAACGAAGCCGCGGTCCGGGCGATGCCCGGGATCATCGACATCGCCGTCGTGCCCACCGGCGTCGCGGTGATGGCGGAGACGTTCGGGCAGGCCCTCGACGGCAAGAACGCCCTCGACGTCACCTGGGGACCGGGCACAGTGGACGGTGAGGACAACGAGAGCGTCAAGAAGAAGCTGCGCGGGGCCGCGCTGCCGTTCGTGGTGCCGCCGCTGCTGACGCAGTACGTCGACGGCGAGTTCGACTTCGCCTTCGCCAGCCACGCGCCGATGGAGTCGAACTCCGCGGTCGCCGACGTCCGCGAGGACAGCGCGACCATCTGGGCCGGGCTGAAGTCGCCGATCGTGGCGAAGCAGACCATCGCCCAAGAGCTGGGGCTGCCCGAGAACAAGGTCACCGTGCACGTCCAGCAGGGCGGCGGGTCGTTCGGGCGGCGGCTGTTCTTCGACGCCGCCCTCGAAGCCGCGCACATCTCGAAGGCGATGAAGAAGCCCGTCCGGCTGATGTGGAGCCGGATCGACGACATGCGCCACGGCCGGGCGCGCGCGGCGAGCTACCACCGGATCCGCGCCACCTTCGCGCTCGGGCAGGTGCTGACGTTCGAGCACCGCGTCGCCAGCGTCGAAACCGACTGGAGCCACGGGCTCGGCGAGATCCTGACCGCGTTCGCGGCGAAGCTGCCCGTCGGCGGCAACCTGAGCTTCGCGCAGACGGTGTTCCTGCTGACGGTGAAGTCGCCGTACAACTTCGGCGTCACCACGCAGCTGCTCAACGAGGTCCCGCTGAAGTTCCACACCTCGGCGTGGCGGTCGGTCTACTCGGCGAACACCCGCGGTGCCGAAGAGATCATGGTCGACGAGATCGCGAAGAAGCTCGGCAAGGACCCGGTGGCCTTCCGCCGCGAGTTCATCAAGGACGAGCGCCAGCGCGCGGTGCTGGACAAGGTCGCGGAACTCGGCGAGTGGGGCAAGAAGATGCCGGCCGGCTTCGCCCAGGGCGTCGCGGTGCACGGCGAGTACAAGTCGTTCACCGCCTGCCTGGTCGAACTCGACGCGCGCGACCCGAAGCACCCGCGCGTCACGAAGGCGACCATCGCGGTCGACGTCGGCAAGCCGGTGAACCCGCGCGGGATCCAGGCGCAGATGCTCGGCGGCCTGACCGACGCGATTTCGACGACGCTCACCGCCGGCCTGCACATCGACCACGGCCTGCCGCTCGAAGGCAGCTACTCGCAGTTCCACTACGCGCGGCAGAAGAACTCGCCCGTGGACGTCCAGGTGCACGTCATGCCGGCGGCCGGCGAGGACATCGGCGGCGCGGGCGAACTCGGTGTGCCCGCCCCGGTCGGCGCGATCGCCAACGCCTACGCCCGGGCGACCGGGATCAAGCCCCGCAGCTTCCCGATCACCTTCCCGGTCGACTTCGACCCGTTCCCGCGCTGAGGAGAGTCCCCATGCCCAACTACACCTTCGTGGTGAACGGGAAGACCGTCACCGTCGACGCGCCCGCCGACCTGCCGATGCTGTGGGCGCTGCGCGACAAGCTCAAGGTCCGCGGGCCGAAGTACGGCTGCGGCATCAACGTCTGCAAGGCCTGTACCAGCCACCTCGACGGCGAGGCGTTCAACCCCTGCGTCACCCCGGTTTCGGAGTGCTCCGGGCGTGAAGTCACCACGATCGAGGGCCTGTCGGACGGCGAAGAGCTGCACCCGGTCCAGGAAGCCTGGCTGGAACAGGACGTCGCGCAGTGCGGCTACTGCCAGCCGGGGCAGATCATGGCGGCCGTGGCGCTGCTGAAGAAGACGAAGAACCCGACGGACGCGGACATCGACGCCATCCAGAACGTGTGCCGGTGCGGCACCTACTTCCGGATCCGCGAAGCGATCAAGAGCGCGGCCGCCAAGATGGCCTGACGCGGATGCGGAGGTTCTCCGGAAGAACCTCCGCATCCGCGGTGCCTGAGGAAAGTTCACCCGGTCGTGGTTGATGCTTTCGGGTTAGATGCGGATCTCGGGTCTCGACGAGGAGGTCCGGGGACCGGAGGGCACGATGCACCACCCAGCGCTGCTGTCCGGCGGGCTCGCCCCGCGGGTCGCCGTCCTCGCCGCCGACGTCGAGCGGAAGCTGCCCGAGCTGATCGACAGCACCGTGCGGCAGATCCGCGCCGAAATGCCGGTGTACGCCGACGCCCGGTTCGTCACGCACGCCGAGCTGCGGAACTCGGTGCGCGCCAACCTCGAACACGTGATGCGCACGCTGCGCGGCTCGGACGGCCCGGACCTGGCGCAGGCCCACGCGACCGCGCGAGCTCGGGCGCTGCAGGGCGCGCCGCTGCCGGAACTGCTGCGGGCGTACCGGATCGGGCTCACCGAGGTGTGGCACCGGTTCGTCGAGCTGACCGCCCGCGAGCAGGATCTGGCCGGGCTGGTCGCCGCCACGACGGCGATCTGGGCGCTCGTCGACGACCTCGCCGAAGCCCTCACGACGTCCTATAGGGACACGACGGCGGAAGTCGTGGTGGCGCACCAGAACCGGCGCTCGGCACTGGTCGAGGCGCTGTTCGCGGGCGGCACGGCGACCGAGGGCACGCTGTGGGACATCGCCCGCGTGCTCGAGCTGTCGCTGGACGGCACGTTCGTCGTCGTCGCCGCGGAAACCCCGCGCCTGGGCCAGGAACCGCTGCCCCAGATCGAGGCCCGGCTGCGGGCGGTGCACCACGCGTCGGCCTGGCGGCTGACGCCGGACCTGCAGGTGGGCGTGGTGTCCCTGCGCGACCCGGCGGCGTCCAAGGCGATCGTGGAGCTGGTCCGCGAGCACCCGGTGGGCCGCGTCGGCATCAGCCCGGTGTTCACCGGCCTGGGCAACACGGCCCGCGCGCTGCACCTGGCCCGGGTGGCGCTGTCCAGTATGACGCCGGGCACGCCGGGCCTGGTCCAGTTCACCGAGTCGCCGCTGGCCGGGCTGGTCGCGAGCGCCCCGGAGGCGTCGGTGCAGCTGGCCCACCACGTTCTCCAGCCGGTGCTCGACCTCCCGGGCGACGACCGGAACGTGCTGCTGCTGACGCTGCGCGCGTGGTTCGACTGCCAGGGCTCGACGAAGCTGACGTCGGAGCGGATGTTCTGCCACCCCAACACGATCCGCCACCGCCTCAAGCGCATCACGGAGGAGCTGGGCCGCTCCCTGACGAACCCGGCGGACATCGCGGAGCTGGGCGCGGCGCTGCGAGCGTTGAACCTCTTCCCGGAGGCGACCCACCTGCCGGCCCCGCGCTGAGGGATCAGGCGGCGAACCCGGCGAGCGCGCGCACTTCGACCGGCAGGTGGACGGCGGCGGTGACCCGGGCGGCCCACCCCAGCGCGGCGGTGAGGTCGGCGGCTTCGATCAGGGAGAACCCGCCGAGGTGCTCCTTGCCTTCGGCGAAGGGCCCGGGCCATGACGGCTCCTCCTCGCGGACGGACGGGTCCCGTCGCCCAGTGTCCACACGAACGGGCCGGGCCCGGATCGACGGTGCGCGAGTGGTCCGATCGGGTCACGCGCCGCCGGGCCCGTAGCGCCGGGCCATCCCGGCGAGCCACTCCCGGCCGACGGGGTTCGCCGTGTGGATCCGCACCTCGGTCGGCCAGCGTTCGTGCTCGCACATCCACAGCACCACCGGCCGGGTGGTGTCGTCGCCGCCGAGGTCGTGGTCGAGGGAGATCACGGTGAACTCGCCGCCGGCGAGGAGCTCGA
This sequence comes from Amycolatopsis sp. FBCC-B4732, assembly GCF_023008405.1. NCBI lineage: Bacteria > Bacillati > Actinomycetota > Actinomycetes > Pseudonocardiales > Pseudonocardiaceae > Amycolatopsis > Amycolatopsis sp. FBCC-B4732. The sequence goes on along the minus strand of NZ_CP095376.1, from coordinate 4,644,168 downwards.
TCGCCTCCGCGCTCGACTTGGCCCACGTCCACCCCTCCGGGGCGGGGCGCAGGTCGTCCACCCAGAGCCTGTTCACGCCGTGACCCTAACCAATCCGGAGGGTCCGTGACCGGGGTCACCGGCGGCTGCTGTCACGGGGTTCCGCCCACCGGTGTCCTGATGGCGATCGCCCGCAAGGGGCGAAGAACGGGGAAACGTCGTGAGCAAGGTTTGGTTCGTCACCGGTTCGTCGCGCGGCCTCGGCCGGTGTTTCGTCGAGGCCGCGCTCGCCCGCGGCGACCGGGTGGCCGCGACCGCCCGGTCCACCGAGGGTTTCGATGCGCTGGCCGCCGCCTACGGCGATGCCGTGCTGCCACTGGAGCTGGACGTGACCGGCAAAGCCGCCGTGTTCGAAGCGGTGAAGCGGGCAGTCGGGCACTTCGGCCGCCTGGACGTCGTCGTGAACAACGCCGGGTACGCGCAGATCGGCGCGATCGAGGAGCTGACCGAGCGGGAGCTGCGCGACCAGCTGGAGACCAACGTCTTCGGGGCGGTGTGGGTCGTCCAGGCCGCATTGCCGTACCTGCGCGAACAGGGCGCCGGGCACTTCGTCCAGCTGTCGTCGGCCGCGGGGCTCGTGGCGATGCCGCTCGGCGGCGCGTACCAGGCGTCGAAGTGGGCGCTCGAAGCGCTGAACGAAACCCTGGCCAAGGAGGTCGCGGGCTTCGGCATCAAGGTCACGGTGGTCGAGCCCGGCGGCTTCGCCACCCGCGACGGCCGGAACCCGGACCCCCTCGCCAACGGTCACGTCGCCGCGACGAGCCCGGCCTACGACGGTCTCCGCCGCCGGATCGCCGAGGTCGCGGGCGGGCAGCCCGCCGGTGACCCGGCCGCCGCCGCGCAGGCGCTGCTCAAGGTCGTCGACGCCGCGAGCCCGCCCCTGCGGGTGCTCTTCGGGCAGGGCTTCTACCCGATGATCAAGCAGGCCTACGCCGACCGGCTCGAGACGTGGGCCGCGTGGCAGGACCTCTCGGCGGAAGCCCAGGGCACCCGGTGATCCCGGGCGGTGGGGCGCGTCCCACCGCCCGGGACCGATCAGGCGTCGGAGGACCGCTTCCAGAGGTTGATGTCCGCGTCGGTCGCGTGGCCGTCGATCTCGGTCAGCTCCTCGGAGGAGAAGTCGAGGTTGCCGAGCGCGCCGACGTTGTCCTCGAGCTGCTTGACGCTGCTCGCGCCGACGAGCACCGACGTCACCCGGTGGTCGCGCAGCGCCCACGCCAGCGCCAGCTGGGCGAGGGACTGGCCGCGCCGGCCCGCGATGTCGTTGAGCGCGCGGACGCGGTTCAGGCGGTTCTCGTCCAGGGTGTCCGGGTTCAGCGACTTGCCCTGCGCGGCCCGCGAGTCCGCCGGGACGCCGTCGAGGTACTTGTCCGTCAGCAGGCCCTGGGCGAGCGGCGAGAACGCGATGCAGCCCGCACCCGCCTCGTCCAGGGTGTCGAGGAGGCCGTCCTCCTCGATCCAGCGGTTGAGCATCGAGTACGACGGCTGGTGGATCAGCAGCGGCGTGCCGAGCTCCCGCAGCATCCGAGCCGCCTCGGCGGTCCGCTCCGAGCTGTACGACGAGATGCCGACGTAGAGCGCTTTCCCGGCGCGGACCGCGCGGTCGAGCGCCCCGACGGTCTCCTCCAGCGGCGTCTCGGGGTCGAAGCGGTGGGAGTAGAAGATGTCGACGTAGTCCAGGCCCAGCCGGCCGAGCGACTGGTCCAGAGAGGACAGCAGGTACTTGCGCGAGCCCCACTCGCCGTACGGGCCGGGCCACATGTCGTAGCCCGCCTTGGTCGAGATCACCAGCTCGTCGCGGTAGGGCTTGAAGTCGGTGGCCAGCAGCCGCCCGAAGTTCTCCTCCGCCGAGCCGTAGGGCGGGCCGTAGTTGTTCGCCAGGTCGAAGTGGGTGATGCCGAGGTCGAAGGCGCGGCGGGTGATGTCCCGCTGCGTCTGCAGGGGCTTGTCGTGGCCGAAGTTGTGCCACAGCCCGAGCGAGATCGCCGGCAGCTTCAGCCCGGAACGCCCGCAGCGCCGGTAGGGAATCGAGTCGTATCGGCCGGATGCCGCAAGGTAGGTCACACGGCCGATGCTAGTCCGGTAGTCGGGTACGCTCCGGGTGAGCGACCGCTTAGGAGGCACGTGGTGGGCACCGGATTCTTCACGTCCGTCGACGACGTGTCGGCGAAGCTGGCCGAGGCGGGCTACCTGGCCTCCACCGCGGTCGCGACCACGGTGTTCCTCGCCGACCGGCTGGGCAAGCCGTTGCTGGTCGAGGGCCCGGCCGGCGTCGGCAAGACCGAGCTCGCCAAGGCGGTCGCCCAGGTCAGCGGCTCGCGCCTGGTGCGCCTGCAGTGCTACGAGGGCATCGACGAGGCCCGCGCGCTCTACGAGTGGAACCACGCCAAGCAGCTGCTGCGGATCACCGCCGGCCGCGACGAGACGTGGGAGGACGCCCGCACCGACATCTTCGGCGAGGAGTTCCTGCTCCGCCGGCCGCTGCTCACCGCGATCTCCTCCGCTGAGCCGACCGTGCTGCTCATCGACGAGACCGACAAGGCCGACATGGAAGTCGAGGGCCTGCTGCTGGAGGTGCTCGGCGACTTCCAGGTCACCGTCCCGGAGCTCGGCACGATCACCGCCACGCGCCCGCCGTTCGCCGTCCTGACCTCGAACGCCACGCGCGAGCTGTCCGAAGCGCTGCGCCGCCGGTGCCTGTTCCTGCACATCGACTTCCCGGACGAGGACCTCGAGCGCGAGATCGTCCGGCTCAAGGTCCCGGGCATCGACGCCGCGCTCGCGGATTCCGTCGTCCGGGTGATCGCCGCCCTGCGCGCGATGGACCTGCGGAAGCTGCCCTCGGTCGCGGAGACCATCGACTGGGCGCGCACGCTGCTCGCGCTCGGCGCGTCCACGCTGGACGAGCGGGTGGTGCGGGAGAGCCTCGGCGTCGTCCTCAAGCACCAGGACGACATCGCCAAGGCCGGCGCCGGGCTGCAGCTCGAACAGGTCCTGGACGCGTCGTGACCGGCGGCGTGCCGGAGCGGCTCGCGTCGTTCGTCAAGGCACTCCGGGCCCAGGGCATCCCGGCCGGTCCGGCCGAGACGGTCGACGCCGCGGCCGCGTTGGAGGTGCTCGGCTTCGACGACCGCGAACTGGTCCGCGAGGGGCTGGCCGCGGCGCTGGTCCGGCGCGGCGGGCAGCGCGCGGTCTTCGACGCCGCTTTCGACCTGTACTTCCCGGCCGGGATCGGGACGCCCGAGCGCGCCCGCGAAGACGAGCCGTCGACGCTGGAGGAGCTGCGGGAAGAGCTGGCCGCCGCGCTCGCCGACGGCGACCAGCAGGCGCTCGCCCAGCTGGCCGGGCTCGCGGTCGACATGCTCGGCCAGTACGGCTCGTCCACCGGACCCGGTGGCGGGTTTTCGGCGCACCAGACCCTGGAGCGGCTCCAGCCGCAGACGCTGATCGCGCGGGTGCTGGCCGCGGTGCGCGGCGGGGGCGCGCGCGGTGAGTTCACCGACCGGCTCGACCGGGACGAGATCCGCCGCCGCGTCGAAGGGTTCCGCGGGCGGATCCGGACCGAAGCGCGCCGCCGCGCGGCCGAGGTCCGCGGCCGCGAACGCGTCGCCAAGCACGCCATCGCCCCGGCGCCCGACCGCGTCGACTTCCTCATCGCCAGCCGCAACCAGCTCGCCGAACTGCGTCGCACGATCCAGCCGCTGTCCCGCAAGCTGGCCACGCGCCTGGCCGCCCGCCGCAAACGCACCACGCGCGGCCAGATCGACCTGCGCCGCACGCTGCGGCGGTCGCTGTCCACCGGCGGCGTCCCGCTGCGCCCGGCCTACCGCCACCGGCGGCCCGGCCGGCCGGAAATCGTGCTGCTGTGCGACCTGTCCGGCTCGGTGGCGGGGTTCGCGAACTTCACCATGCTGCTGGTGCAGGCGCTGCGCGACCAGTTCAGCAAGATCCGCGTGTTCGCCTTCGTCGACAGCGCCGACGAGGTCACCCACCTGGTCACCACCGGCACCGCCGACCCCGAGCACCTCACCGCGCGCATGCTCTCCGAAGCGGCGCTGGTCCGCTGGGACGGCCACAGCGACTACGGCGGCTCCCTGCGCCAGTTCACGGAGAACTGGCCGGCGGCGGTCGGCCCCCGGACGTCGGTCCTGATCCTCGGCGACGCCCGCACCAACGGCGGCGATCCCAACCTCGACGCGGTCCGCGAGATCAAGTCCCGCGCCCGCCACGTCTACTGGCTGAACCCCGAGCGGCGGTCGCTGTGGTCGACCGGCGACTCGGCGGCGCTGGAGTACGCCGACGTCGTCGAGATGCACGAGTGCCGCACGGTGCAGCAGCTTTCCACGCTGGTCACGCGCCTGCTGCCGGTGTGAGCCATGCGTCGATGCCGTCGAGGATCTTCCGCTTCGTCGTTTCGGGGGCGAAGGACGCCGTGACGCTCGCGCGGGCGAAGTCCGCCATCGTGGCGTCGTCGTAGCCGAAGGCGTCCCGGACGCGGGCGTACTCCTCGGCGAGCTGCGCGCCGGTCACCGAAGGGACATCGGTGTTGAGCGTGACCGTCAGGCCGGCGTCGCGCAGGCGGGGGAGCGGGTGCTCGGGCAGCGACGGCACCAGCCCCAGCGTCACGTTCGACGACGGGCACACTTCCAGCGCCAGGCCGCGGTCGCGCACCTCGGCGACGAGCGCCGGGTCGTCGAGGACGCGGATGCCGTGCCCGAGCCGTTCGGTCCGGCCCACTTCGAGCGCTTCGCGGATGCTCTCCGGCCCCGCGTCCTCGCCGGTGTGGTGCAGCAGGCGGATCCCGGCCGCCCGGGCCTTCTCGAAGAGTGTCGCGAACGGACGCAGGGAGTGGTTTTCTTCGCCCGCCATGCCGATCGCGAACACCCCGTCGTACTTCAGCGCGAGGTCGAGGGTGCGCTCGGCGCGTTCGACCGAGCGCCGCCGGGAGTGGTCGAGCACGAGCCGGGTTTCGAGCCCGGAAAGTCCTTTGAGGACGGATGCCAGGGGCATTTCCGGGTCGCCCAGCCGTTCCCCGTGCGCGGCCGCGGTGAACGTGACTTCGGCGTAGCGCGTGCCTTGGGCGAGCTCGTCTTCGCAGTACTCGCGTGCGATGCGCTCGAAGTCCTCGGGCTGCCGGAGGCAGGCCCGGATGAGCGCGTTGTAGTCGGCGAACGCGCGAAAGCCGTCGAACTCCGGCGGTTCGGCCGGGACGGCGACGCCGTTCGCCTCGCCGAGTTCGCGGAGCGTGCCCGGCCGGATCGTGCTCTCGAGGTGGACGTGCAGGTGGGCTTTGGGCAGGGTCGCCAGGTCGCGCATGAGCCCGACCCTAGAGGCCGCCGGGCACCACTCGCGTGGCAATTTTGTTTGGCCCTCGTCACACGGGGAACCTCCGGGTGGTTCGTCCGCGTTGTCAGGATGACCGCACACCGACGAGGGAGACGACGATGGCTTTCCTGCGCAAGCTCACCGTGCTGGCCGGCGCGGCCGGCGCCGCCCGCGCGTACGCCAAGAAAAACCCCGAAAAGGTGAACGGGGCCGTCGGCAAGGCGGCCAAGTTCGTCGACGACAAGACCAAGGGCAAGTACCACGAGCAGATCGCCGGCGCGGTGCGCAAGGTCAACTCCGTGGCCGGGGAGCCGGGACAGCCCGGCCGGCCGGGGCCGGCCGCCCGCTAGTCACTCGGCGGTCAGGACTTCGAGGACCCCCTCGCCGTACTTGGCGAGCTTGTTCTCGCCGACGCCGCTGACCGTGCCCAGATCCGCCAGCGAAGCCGGCTTTCGCGTGGCGATCTGGCGCAGGGTCGTGTCGTGGAAGATGACGTACGCGGGCACGCCCTGCTCCTTCGCCACGCCGGCCCGCCAGGCACGCAGACGTTCGAACAGCGGAGCCGCCTCCGCGGGCATGTCCACCGCGGCGGCGGCTTTGCGCGTGCCGCGGACCTTCGCGGCCGCCGCGCGCTCGGGCTCGCGGCGCAGCATCACCTGGCGGTCGCCGCCGAGCACCTCGGCACTGGCTTCGGTGAGCACGAGCGAGCCGTAGTCGCCCTCGACCGCGAGCAGGCCCTGGGCGAGCAGCTGGCGCACGACCGCCCGCCAATCCTGCTCGCGCAGCTCGGTGCCGATGCCGAACGTCTTGAGCGTGTCGTGCTGGAACTGCGTGACCTTCGGGGTGGACTTGCCCAGCAGGATGTCGATGACCTGCCCGGCGCCGAACTTCTGCCGCCGCTCGTTGCGCAGCCGCACGATCGTCGACAGCAGCTTCTGCGCCGCGATCGTCCCGTCCCACTTTTCGGGCGGGTTCAGGCAGGTGTCGCAGTTGCCACACGGCTCGGCCTGCTGGCCGAAGTAGTTGAGGACCTGCACCCGGCGGCATTCCACCGTCTCGCACAGCGCGAGCATCGCGTTCAGGTGCGCGCCCAGCCGGCGGCGGTGCGCCTCGTCGCCCTCGGACGTGTCGATCATCTTGCGCTGCTGCACGACGTCCTGCAGCCCGTACGCGAGCCAGGCCGTCGAGGGCAGGCCGTCCCGGCCCGCGCGGCCGGTTTCCTGGTAGTAGCCCTCGACCGACTTCGGCAGGTCGAGGTGGGCGACGAACCGGACGTCCGGTTTGTCGATGCCCATGCCGAACGCGATCGTCGCGACCACGATCAGCCCGTCTTCGCGCAGGAACCGCGACTGGTGCTTCGCCCGCGTGCGCGCGTCGAGCCCCGCGTGGTACGGGACCGCCGGAATCCCGTTCTGCACCAGGAATTCCGCGGTCTTCTCGACCGAGTTCCGGGACAGGCAGTAGACGATCCCGGCGTCACCCGGGTGTTCGGTGCGCAGCAGCTCGAGCAGCTGCCGCTGCGGCGAGTTCTTCCCGACGATCCGGTACTGGATGTTGGGCCGGTCGAAGCTCGCGACGAAGTGCCGCGCTTCCTCGAGCCCCAGCCGCGTGGAGATCTCCTGGTGCGTGGCCTCGGTCGCGGTCGCCGTCAGCGCGATCCGCGGCACGTCCGGCCAGCGCTGGTGCAGCGCGGAGAGCTGGAGGTAGTCGGGCCGGAAGTCGTGGCCCCACTGGGCGACGCAGTGCGCTTCGTCGATCGCGAACAGCGAAATCTTGCCGCGGTCGAGCAGCCGCACGGTGGACTCGACCGAAAGCCGTTCCGGCGCCAGGTAGAGCAGGTCGAGCTCGCCGCTCACGAACGCCGACTCGACCTCTTGCCGGGCCGCGTAGTCCTGGGTGGAGTTGAGGAACCCGGCGCGGACGCCGGCGTTGCGCAGCGCGTCGACCTGGTCCTGCATCAGCGCGATCAGGGGCGAGATCACCACGCCGACGCCGGGCCGCACGAGCGCGGGAATCTGGTAGCACAAGGATTTCCCGCCGCCGGTGGGCATCAGCACGAGCGCGTCGCCGCCGGCGATCACGTGCTCGACGATCGCCGCCTGGTCGCCGCGGAAGCTGTCGTAGCCGAACACGCGCCGGAGGGTCTCCAGCGCGTCGGACGCGGGTGCGAGGTCGGTCTCTGCCACGCGGCCGACTATAGAGCGGGGGTCCGACAGTTTCGGCCCGGCCCGCCGCGGGGTGGCAGACTGGGCGCGTGGAGTACTGGCCGGTTCCCGATCTCACCGCGCATTTCGCCGGCCCGTGGCGGCTGGACCGCGAAATCCTCACCGCCGGGGGAGAGCCGGCGGGGGAGGTGACCGGGACCGCCACGTTCACCGAGGAAGACGGCGACCTCGTCTACCGCGAGGTGGGCGAGCTGCGCCTCGGGACCTACACCGGTCCGGTCACGCGCACCCTGCACTACCGGCCCACCGCGCCCGGCCGGGCCGACGTCCACTTCGACCACGGCGGGTTTTTCCACGAGCTCGACCTGCGTGCGGGACATTGGGTGACCGACCACCCCTGCCGCGCCGACCTGTACCGCGGGAGTTACGAGGTGCTCGACGAGCGGCGCTGGCGGCAGGAGTGGGCGGTCCGCGGGCCGGCGAAGGACCACGTGATCGTCACCCGCTTCACGCGGCCGAGCTGAGCGGGTCGGCGAGGTCGGTTCGCATCCCGGGTTCGGGCGGCCGGGCTGGTGCGGTCGCTCCGGACCCGGTTCGGGCGGGGCTGGTGCGGTCGGTCCGGAACCGGTTCGGGCGGCGAGGTTGCTCCGCACCCTGGGTCGGGCGGGCGCGCTGGTGGGGTCGCTTCGCGCCCCGGTTCAGGCGGCCGGGCTGGTGCGGTCGGTCCGGACCCGGTTCGGGCGGCGAGGTTGCTCCGCACCCCGGAGTTCGGGCGAGCCGGCTGGTGCGGTCGGTCCGGACCCCGGTTCGGGCGGCCGGGCTGATGAGGTCGGTTCGCGCCCCAGTGCAGGCGAGCGGGCGGCGAGGTTGCTCCGCGCCCCGGTGTGGCAAGCCGGCGGCGAGGTTGCTTCGCGGAGTCCGGGCGGGTGGGCTGTGGGCTGCCGAGGTCCGGGCGAGCTGGGCTGCCGAGGTCGCGCCGCATCCGGTACACGCGGGCGATGGCCTGACCGGGGCGGTGAGGTCGATCCGCGCCCGGTCCGGGCGAGCGGGCCGGCGATGGCGCCGCCTGCCCGGCTCAGGCGAGCGGGCCGCCGAGGTCGAGCCGCGGCCGGGTCACGCGGGGGACGGGCTGAGCAGGTCGGCGAGGTCGATCCGCCGCAGGAACTCCTGGCGGATGCGGTCGCCGACCTCCGCGACCAGCCAACCGCCGTCGTCGGCCGGGTCGATGTGGACCCGGAACGGCCGCTTTCCCTTCGGCAGGTCCACCACGCGCGCCAGCTCCTCGGCCACCTTCGCCACGTCCGCGTCGGCCGGGGTGATCTCGGCCAGCTTGCGGCCGACGTGCTCGCTCAGGCCGGCGTAGCGCTCTTCGTAGGCCGCTTCGACGGCCGCGTCGGCCGGGTGGCCCGCGTGCGGGAAGTGGTTGGTGCCCGCGGTGAACGCGCCCGGCACCACGATCGTGGTGTCGATGCCGAAGCGGGCGAGCTCGCCCGCGTAGCTGACCGCGAGGCTGTCCATCGCCGCCTTCGCCGCGAAGTACGGCGCGAGGTAGGGCGGGGTGCCGCCGCGGACGCTGCTGCTCGACACCCACACCAGGAGCCCGTCCCGCTGCGCGCGCAGGTGGGGCAGGGCCGCGCGGTTGACGCGCTGGGTGCCGATCGCGTTGGTGTCGTAGAGCTCGGCGAGCTGCTCCGGCGTGAACGCCTCGGCCGGGCCGAGCGCCATGTGCCCGGCGTTGTGCACGACCACGTCCAGCCGGCCGTGCTCGGCGACGATCGACGCGATGGCCGCGTCCGCCGACTCCTGGCCGGCCACGTCGAGCTCGACGGTGCGCAGGTCGACGCCGTGCTCCCGGGAGTAAGCGGCGGCGGCTTCGGCCTGGGGCGCGTTGCGGCCGCCGGTGTCGCGCATGCCCGCGTGGACGGTGTGCCCGGCGCGGGCCAGCGCCCGGGCGGAGAGGGCGCCGATCCCGCTGGAGGCGCCGGTGACGACGATGATCATGGGCTTTCCTTCGCGTTCGGAGGGGGAGGGGTGCTCAGACGATGCCGCCGTTGGCGCGCAGCACCTGGCCGTTGACCCAGCGGGCCGGGCCGGCGAGGAACGCGACGACCTCGGCGATGTCTTCGGGCTGGCCGAGCCGCTCCAGCGGCGGCTGCTTGGCCATCCGCTCGACCGTCTCCTCGTCCTTGCCGTCGAGGAACAGCGCGGTCGCGGTCGGGCCCGGCGCCACGGTGTTGACGGTGATGTCGCGCCCGCGCAGCTCGCGGGCCAGGATCATGGTGATCGCCTCGACCGCGCCCTTGGTCGCGTTGTAGATGCCGTAACCGGGCAGGTTCAGGCCGAGCACGGACGTCGAGGTGGTGATCACGGCGCCGCCGTCGCGCACCCGCTTCGCGGCCTGCTGGGCCACCGCGAACGTGCCGCGGATGTTGGTGCGGTGCACCCGGTCGAGGACCTCGAAGTCGGTGTCCGCGATCGGCGTCGGCGCGGTCATCACCCCGGCCAGGTGCGCGACGACGTCGACGCCGCCGTAGGTGCGTTCCGCGGTGTCGAACAGCTCCGCGACCTGGGCGGGCTCGGCGACGTCGGCCCGGACGGCGATGGCCTGCCCGCCGCGGCCGGTGATGGCGTCGACGGCGGCCCGCGCCTCCTTCTCGTTGCCGGCGTAGTTGACGACGACGGCCATGCCGTCGGCGGCCAGCCGCTCGGCGACCTGGCGGCCGATGCCGCGGGAGCCGCCGGTGACGATCGCGACGCGGGGTTCGGTGGTGCTCATCGCTGTCCTCTTCCTGATCGGTAACACTGGTTCCGTCTCACTGTTATCGACGATACCACGAGGTGGGTAGCGACGCTAGTGCCCGGTTGTTATCGGCGTTATCGCGGCATCCGGCGGCATTGGCGCCGCCGGTCGGCCGAATCGCGCGTGACAATGGTTTTCGGCAGCCGGGTTCCGGGCACACGGGTCCCATCGGGGGCGACATTCGCGAAGGAGTTGTTCGATGCCCACCTGGCTGATCGTCGTGATCGTCGTCGTGGCCCTTGCCGTGCTCGGCGCCGTGATCTGGCTTGTGACACAAGAGATGCAGCGAAAACGGCTGCAGCAGCGGTTCGGTCCGGAGTACGACCGCGCCGTGGAGGAGAGCGACAACCCGCGGGCCGCACAACGCGAACTCGCCGAGCGGGAACGCCGGCACAAGGAGCTCGACATCCGCCCGCTGTCGGCCACGGCACGGGAGCGCTACGCCCGGGAATGGGCGCAGGTGCAGGAAAAGTTCGTCGACCAGCCGTCCGCGGCGGTCACCGAGGCGGACCGGCTTCTCGTCGCGCTGATGGCCGAACGCGGCTACCCGACCGAGGGGTACGAGCAGCAGGTCTCCGATCTTTCCGTGCGCCACGCCAAGACCCTGGAGCACTACCGGGCCGCGCACACCACGCAGCAGAAGCGTGACGGAGCGTCCACAGAGGACCTGCGCGACGCGATGGTCCGCTACCGGACCGTCTTCGAGGACCTGCTGACCGACGGCGCCGACGACGAGCGCCACGACCACGACCACGGCCGTGACCACGACCGTGACCACCACGACCGCCGGAACGGTCACCAGCACGACCGCGACGACGACGCCGATCGCGACCGCGACGGCCGTCGTGACACCGACCAGCACGAGCACCAAGCGTCCGCGCAGCCGCGGACCGAGTGGAACGGAGGACGCTGACCATGACCGAGCACCTGACGCGGCACAGCACCGACCGGGACGACGACCTCGGCCGCGAGGACCTCGCGCACGACGGCACGTCCCACGACGAACTGTCCGGTGACGAACTGTCCGGTGACGAACTGTCCCGCGACGACTTGTCCCGCGACGACGCCTCCGACCGGGAGCACGCCGACTTCCGCGAGCCGGGCACCGGCCAGGACCACAGCCTGAGCACCGCCGACCTGGCTTCGGCGTCGGCCGGCTCCGACACAGCTGGTCCGGCCTCGGACCCCAAGCCCGCCGAATCGGGCGGGGACGTCGAGACGCCGCCGTTGATCGACGAGGAGAAGGTCACCGGCTTCCGCGACCGCTGGCAGAACGTCCAGACCGGCTTCGTCGACGACCCGAAGCAGGCCGTCCACCAGGCCGACGAACTCGTCGCCGCCGTGATCAGCGCGCTGGCCACCACGTTCGCCGAGCACAAGAGCGAGCTGGAAAGCCAGTGGCAGCAGGGCGAGCCGGCCACCGAGGAGCTGCGGATCGCGCTGCGGCGCTACCGCTCGTTCTTCGACCAGTTGCTGCCGCGCTAGCGGGAACCGTTTGCCGGCGGGCATGATCGGGTAGCCGCCGGCAAACGGCGTCAGCAACGGGAGGCAGCCGAATGAACGTGGCCGATCTGCTCGTCGACGGGTTCAGCCGGGTCCAGGGCACGGTGCACGCGGCGGTCGAAGGACTCGCCGCCGACCGGCTCGGGGCCCGGCTGGACGACGAGGCCAACTCGATCGCCTGGCTGGTCTGGCACCTGACCCGGGTCCAGGACGACCACGTCGCCGACGTGGCGGGCACGGAGCAGGTGTGGACCGGCCAGGACTGGCTGTCGCGCTTCGGACTCCCGTTCCCGGCGGGCGACACCGGCTACGGTCACCGCCCCGCCGACGTCGAGGCGGTCCGCGTCGACAAGCCGGACCTGCTCACCGGTTACTACGACGCCGTGCACGAGCAGACCATCCGGTACGTGACCGGCCTCGACGCCGAGGCGCTCGACCGGGTCGTCGACGAGGCGTGGGACCCGCCGGTCACGCTGGGCGTGCGCCTGATCAGCGTCCTCGACGACGACATCCAGCACGCCGGCCAGGCGATGTTCCTGCGAGGCGTGCTCGAACGTCAATCTTCGTAGCCGTCCCCGCGGTGATCGGCGAGGCGCTGCGGCCCCGGGCCGTCGGCGCCGAGCCGGTCGCCCGGGTTGGCCAGCCGGCACTTGGCCAGTGACATGCAGCCGCAGCCGATGCAGTCGCTCAGGTCGTCGCGCAGCTGTTCCATCTGGCGGATCCGCGCGTTCAGGTCTTCCTTCCAGCACTGGGAGATCCGCGCCCAGTCGGCGCGCGTGGGCGTGCGGTCGTCGGGCAGCAGCGCCAGCACTTCCCGGATGGCGGACAGCGGCATGCCCACCCGCTGCGACATCCGGATGAACGTCACCCGCCGCAAGGCATCCCGGCAGTACCGCCGCTGGTTCCCGGCGGTCCGGCGGCTGCGGATCAGCCCTTCGTCTTCGTAGAACCGCAAGGCCGACGCGGGTACCCCGCTGCGCCGGGAAAGTTCGCCGACCGTCAATTCGGGCAGCGTCGCGTTCACCATGCCGGTCATGCAACCACAGCCGCGCGCTTGACTTCAAGCGAGCTTGAAGTCCCATCCTGGCCCGGACGGCGACAACGCCGCAGTGGCAAGGAGGAAAGCGTGTCCGAAGCACCCGTGCAGGTCGCGGTGATCGTGGGAAGTGTCCGGGAAGGACGGTTCGGCCCGGTGGTGGCGGACTGGCTGTCCACCGTCGCGGGGGCCAGCGGCGGCTTCGACGTCGACGTCGTCGACCTGGCCGAGCCCGACCTGCCGCTGGCGATGCCCGCGTTCGGGTCGGCGCCGTCACCGTCGGTGGTGGCGGAGCTCGGGAAGGTGACCTCGCGCCTCGCCGCGGCGGACGCGTTCGTGGTGGTGACCCCGGAGTACAACCACAGCTATCCGGCCTCACTCAAGAACGCGATCGACTGGCACCGCGACGAATGGCGCGCCAAGCCGGTCGCGTTCGTGTCCTACGGCGGGATTTCGGGCGGGCTGCGCGCGGTCGAGCACCTGCGCGCGGTCTTCGCCGAGCTCCACGCCGTGACGATCCGCGAGACGGTCAGCTTCCACGGCGCCCACGCCCGCTTCGGCCCGGACGGGGTACCGACGGACGAAGCGGCGGGGGTCGCGGCGAAAGCGATGCTGGACCAGCTGGCGTGGTGGGCCCGGTCGCTGACCGAAGCGAGGGCGGCGCGCCCCTACCCCGGATGAGGAAGCCGAGGCCGGGTCAGAACGCCTGGCAGCTCTGCGGCGGCAGCTTAGTGTCGGTCCCGGCGAGGACGACGGTGCTCGCCAGGACGAATCGCCCCTCGGCGGCCAGCGCCGCGAACGTCGTGCAGACCAGCTGGCTGACCGCGGTCGGGTTGAGCTGCTCCACCGCGAAGGGCACCGTGATCGTCGCGGGTGCTTCGAGGGACAGGCTGACCTGCCCGCCGCCCCTCGGCAGCATCGTCACGTAGCCGTCGGCCGATTCGGCGTAGGACGGGCCGCCCAGCAGCAGCGACAGCGTCGTGGTGGGGCCCACCGTGCTGGTGATCGGGCGCGTCACCGGGGTGAGCCGTCCGTCGAGGACGAAGTAGAGGATCACCTCGGTGCCGCGCCCGCTGCCCACCGGGTTGCGCAACGTCGGCGCCGGGCCGGCGCCGATCACCGGGGTCGGCTTGACCCCGCACGCGCTCACCAGCAGCAGCAGCACCGCCAGGACGAGGAGCTTCTTCACCACGCCTCCCGCGGCAGCCGCAGCTCGAATCGGGCGCCGGAACCGGTGTTGGCCGCGGTGATGTCACCGCCGTGCAGCCGCGCGTTCTCCCGCGCGATGGACAGCCCGAGCCCGCTGCCCTCGGACCGCGCGCGAGCGGTGTCGGCCTTGGTGAACCGGTCGAACACCGCGGGCAGGACCGCGTCCGGGATGCCCGGACCGTGGTCGGTCACGGTCAGCACGACGTCCCCGCGCTCGGCCCGCAGGGCCACCTCCACCGGCGGCGCGCCGTGGCGCACCGCGTTGCCGACCAGGTTCGCCACGACGATGTCGAGCCGCCGCCGGTCGAGCGAAGCCGTGACGCCCACCGGGAGGTCGACGACGAGGTCTTCGCCTGCTTCCCAGCCGCGCGCGTCGAGGCTGTCGGCGACCGCCGAGGCGACGTCCAGCTGTTCACGCCGCAGTTCGGCGCGCCCGGCGTCGAACCGCGAGATCTCGATCAGGTCCTGCACCAGCCGCGTCAGCCGCTTGGTCTCCGCCGACACCAGCCGCGCCGCGACCGCGGTGTCCGCCGGCAGCTGGCCGGCGTCCTCGTCGAGGACGTCGGTGACCGCGTTCATCGCGGCCAGCGGCGTGCGCAGCTCGTGCGAGACGTCGGCGACGAACCGGCGCGCGTCCGCTTCCATCGCCTGCAGCGTGCCGACCGTGCGCTGGAGCTCCGCCGCCGTGTTGTTGAACGTGGTGACCAGCTGGGCCAGCTCGTCGGACCCCGTGGTGCGCAACCGCACGTCCAGCCGTCCCCGGCCCAGCTGGCTGGCCGCGGTGTTCAGCGCGCGCACCGGCCGCAGCACCTGCCTCGCCGCCAGCAAGGCCACCGCCACCGCGACCGGCAGCGCCAGCACGGAGTACGTCCACGCCTTGGTGGCCAGGTCGTCGATCGCCTCCTGCTGCTGGCCGAGCGAAACCATCGCGTAGACCTCGAGCCCGCTCGGCTCACCGCCGTTCTGCCCGGTCTGCACCGGGATCCCGACGAAGAAGAACGGGAAGCCGTGGAGGTCGACGCGCTGGAACTGGATGTACGTGCTGTGCGCGACCGCCTCGCGCAGCTCGCCGGGCACGCTCTCGTAGTCGATGCTCGAGGTCGAGTGCAGGTCGTGGTAGACGACGAGGGCGCCGCTCGACTTCAGTGCCGTCGCGAAGGCGTCGAGCGTGCCCTGCGTCGGCGGCAGCGACACGGTCGGCAGGTACGCGGTGATCTGGTCGCGCAGCTTCAGCATCGTCTGGTCCTGGATGCCGCCGAGGATGGCGGTGCGCGCGGAGACGTAGCTGGCGCCGGCCGCGGCGGTGGCGCCGAGGATCATGATCACCGCGAAGGCGGCGACCAGCCGGAAGCGCAGCCCGGTGAGCCACGAGCGGACCCGGCTCACGACCGGCCGAACCGGTAGCCGAACCCGCGGACGGTCTGTACGTACTCCGGTTTCGCCGGCACGTCCTCGATCTTGGCGCGCAGCCGCTGCACGCACGCGTCGACCAGCCGCGAGTCCCCGAGGTAGTCGTGGTCCCACACCGCGGAGAGGATCTGACGGCGGCTGTAGACCTGACCCGGCGTGCGCGAAAGCTCCAGCAGCAGCTTCAGCTCGGTCGGGGTCAGCGACACCGCCGCGCCGCGCTTGGTCACCTCGAGCGAGGACCGGTCGATCACGAGGTCGCCGTGGCGTTCCTCGGGCTCGGACGGCTCGCTCGGCCGCTCGGCGACCGCCCGCCGCAGCACCGCCCGGATCCGCGCGTCCAGCACCCGCGGCTCGACCGGCTTGGCCACGTAGTCGTCCGCGCCGGCTTCGAGCCCGGCCACGATGTCGAAGTCGTCGCTGCGCGCGGTGAGCATGATGATCGGGACCGGCCCGGAGGCCCGCATCCGGCGGCACGTTTCGAAGCCGTCCATGCCCGGCAGCATCAGGTCGAGCACCACGATGTCGGGCCGGTGGTGCACGAGCAGCTCGATCCCGAGCTCGCCCGATTCCGCGGTGCGCACCACGTGTCCCTGCCGGCGCAGGGCGAGTTGCAGTCCTTCCCGCACCGCCGCGTCGTCTTCCACCACCAGTACCTCGGCCACGGCGCCATTATTCGGAAAACCGCACGTCGTGGCGACCCGGGCCGATCTTGTAGCAAAACCATGACATCACGCTGACGGGATCTCGAAACGCCGGAAGCAGACTCGGGGACATGGCAGTGATCAGTTCCGAGGTCCGTCCCGTCACCCCGCCCGCCGGAGGCCACGCGCTCGTGACGCGGGCCGCGTCCCGCACGACCGTGCTCGCGGCGAGCGCGGCCGGGTTCACCCTCGCCTTCGTCGCGGCCTACCTGCTCTTCGTCCGCACCGAGGCCGGGCGCGGCGTCGAGAACGGCGTCGTCCGCAGTGCCCAGTCCGCGGGCCACGCCGTGGAGTGGGCCGACCCGCTCCGGCAGACGGACCAGGTGGTGGTGCTCGGCGGCGTCGCGCTGCTGATCGTGGTGCTCTCCCTGCTGCGACGGCGGCTCGCGCTGGGCGTCACGGCGCTGGTCCTGCTGGCGGCGCCGCTGGTGGTGGCGCAGCTGCTCAAGCTGTACGTCCTGGACCGCCCGAGCACCGGCGACCGCTTCGGCGTCGCGAGCCACAACAGCTTCCCGAGCGGGCACGTCAGCGCGGCGATGGCCATGCTGGTGGCGCTCGCGATCGTCCTGCCCCGCCGCTTCCGCCTGCCCGCCCTGGTGGCCGGCGGCGTGGGGGTCGCCTGGGTCTCGGCCGCGGCCGTGGCACTGGGCTGGCACCGGTTGAGCGACACCGTCGGCGGCTGCCTCCTGGTCGCCGCGGTCACCTGCGCCGGGGCGGCGGTGGTCTCCGCCCGCCGCCCCGACGGTGACCGGGTCCCGCTGGTGCCGGTGCTGTCCGGACTGTTCGCACCGCTGGCACTGGTGCTGGTCGGCTACGCGGTGCTCGGGACGGCGACGTCCGGCGCGGCGCAGTTCGTGGCCGCGATGGTGCTGGCGGCGCTGTCGGCGATGGCGGTGGTGCTGCTGCTGGCGGGCCCGTTGAGGAGGGTGACGTTCGACCCGGCCGAGGCCCGCGTCCGCCGGCTCCGGGGTCATCGGGCGGCGTAGAAGGCCTCGAGTTGTTTCGCGAGGGCCATCGCGTCGCGGTTGTTCCGCCGGCGAGCTGCTTCGTCGAGGAGCGGGCGCATGCGGTCGGCGGATTCGAAAACGTAGGCGCCGGTGAAGCGGCCGCCGGACACCCGGGTGGTCGTCAGCCGTGCGTCCGGCCAGCTGCCGGATTCGGGGCCGAAGACGGCGGCTCCCATGGTGACTTCGGCGGCGTGGGCGAGGAAGCTCGCCGTGGCCGGTCCGGCGCTCTCCGGTGGATCGGGCTCGGCGGCGGCCGGGTGGTTTCGGGAACGCAGGTCGCCGATGCGAGCCGGCACCCCGTCGAACAAGACGGTGGCGCACTGCCCGAACACCCAGGTCAGCCGCTCCCGAACGGGAACCGCGTCCAGTTCGGCCGGGAGTTCGCGGCGGCGAGGGTGGTCTCGCGGGTACACCAGCACGATGAGGTTCACGACGAATTTGGGGAAGAAGCCGAAGAGCGTCGCGACGGTGAGCATCGTGCCGACGCCCCACTCCGTGACGAGCGCGAGCAGGTCGTCGGTCACGCGTACCCCAGGTTCATCCCGCGGAACCGCTGGTCCCGGTCAGCCGAGCTCAGCAGGGCGCCCAGCTCGGTTTTCCCCTTCTCGGTGAGGGTGTAGTAGCGCCGAGGAGGCCGGCCGCCGGCCTCCTGCCGGTCTTCCCAGCCGTCCTCGAGCCAGCCTTCCGCCAGCATCGAACTGAGCCGGGGGTACATGGCACCGGACCGGACGCCGGAAGCCTTCGACAACTGGTAACCCCAGTGCCGGTCTTCGGGCGCCGCCATCAGCGCAGCGGCGAGCTGCACCAAGGCGTGAGTGGTTCGCATGAGGCAAGTTTGACCTATGTCGCGGAAGCAGCCTTCGAAGCGGCGATGCCGGGCGTGTCGCGGCGGGCCGGCGTCGGGCGTGGGCGGGCCAGTTTCGCGGGATTGGCCCGCGACAGCCGCGGTCGGGGGCGCTTAGCGTCGGGGGATGTACGCGAGGCTTGCCGAAGACCTGGATGCGCTGCCCGATCTGCTTGACGCCGCGAGCAAGCTCGCTGCCGGTGCGCTGGCCGGGGTGGGGGAGCGGGCGGTGGTCGTCCCGCCCGGGGTTGTCACGCCGGCGGCGCTGCCGGGTGGTGGGATGGGGGCGCGGGGTGCGCTCGAGGAGTTTTCGCGGCGGTGGGAAGGCGGGTTCGCCGCCAGTGCGGGGCCCCGGTACCTCGGGTTCGTCACCGGTGGGGCGACGCCCGCGGCGCTGGCCGGGGACTGGCTGACCTCGGCGCACGACCAGAACCCCGCCAGTGGGATGGACTCCTCGGCCCAGGACCTCGAGCGCGAGACCGTCGGCTGGCTGGCCGAACTCTTCGCGCTGGGGCCCGAGTTCTCCGGGGCGTTCGTCACCGGGGCCACCATGTCGACGGTGACCGGGCTGGCCATCGCCCGCGAGTGGCTCGGGGAGCGGGCCGGGGTGACGGTTTCCGACGACGGTGCCGCCGCGCTCGGGCCGGTGACCGTGCTGTCCGGGGCGCCGCATTCGAGTGTGCTGAAGGCGTTGTCGTTCCTCGGGATGGGGCGCTCGGCGCTGCGGGAGGTGCCAGTGCTCCCGGGACGTGAGGCCGTCGACGTCGGGAAGCTCGCCGAAGTGCTCGAGACGCTTGACGGGCCGGCCATCGTCGTCGCCAACGCGGGGACCGTCAACACCGTCGACTTCGACGACCTGCGTGCGATCGCCGAACTCAAGCGGCGCCACGACTTCTGGCTGCACGTCGACGCCGCGTTCGGCGGGTTCGCCTCGCTGGTACCGGAACACGCCGAGCTGACCGCGGGGCTCGAGCTGGCCGACTCGGTCGTCGTCGACCTGCACAAGTGGCTCAACGTGCCCTACGACTCGGCCGTCCAGTTCACCCGGCGGCGCGACCTGCAGCTGCGGGTGTTCGCCAACAATGCCGCCTACCTCGGCGAAATCGGCGAGACGCCGGACTTCCTGCACCTCACCCCGGAGAACTCCCGGCGGCTGCGCGCCCTCCCGGCGTGGTTCTCGCTGACGGCCTACGGCCGCGACGGGCACCGCGAGATCGTCGAGCGCTGCGTCGCGCTGGCACGCGACCTCGGCGCGCGGGTCGACGGCTCGCCGCACTGGCACCTGCTCGCGCCGGTGCGGCTCAACGTCGTCTGCTTCGCCCCGGCCGGGGACGGCACCCAGGACCGCGTCGACGCCCTCGTCCGCGCCATCGCCGAGGACGGGACCACCTTCCTCACCCCGACGGTGTACGACGGCCGCCCGGCGCTGCGTGCCGCGTTCAGCAACTGGCGGACCACTCCGGCCGACGTCGAGCGGGTCTTCGCCGCGCTGGAGCGCGTCGCCGCCGGCTAGCTGCGGTCGGACTTCGGCATCAGGTACTTCCACGGCGAGGCGCCGGCGCCCAGTTCGCACGGGACGTGCACCAGGGCCGGGCGGCCCGACGCGAACGCCTTGTCCAGTGCGCCACGCAGGTCGTCCGGGGTGCGGGCGGTCAGGCCGAGCGCGCCGAACGTCTCGGCGAGGCGGGCGAAGTCCGGGTTTCGCAGCTGCCCGCCCAGTGCGCGGCCCTCGAACAGGCGCTCCTGGTCGAGGTGGACGTTGCCGTAGTGGCCGTTGTCGAACACCACCGCGACCACGTTGAGTCCGTATTGGACGGCGGTCGAGAGCTCCTGCGCCGCGAACATGAAGCCGCCGTCGCCGGCCACCGACACCACCGGGCGGGCGGGGAAGGCCGCCTGCACGCCCAGTGCCGTCGGGTAGCCGAAGCCGAGCGTGCCCTGGTGGCCGCACGTGATGAAGGTGCGCGGCGCGTAGACCTCGAACCCGAAGTAGGACGCGAAGCCGACCTGGCAGATCTCCTCGACGAAGAAACCGTCGCGGGGCAGCACGTCGCGGATCGCCCGCAGGTATTCCAGCTCCGGCCCGACGTCGGTGAAGCGCTGTGCCACCGCGGCTTTCAGCGCGGTGAACTCCGCCGTCCGGTCCGTCCGTTGTGGACCGACGGCCGCGGTGAGGGCGGCCGTCGCGTCGGCCGCGTCGGCGATGACCGGGACGTCCGCTTCGAGCCGGGTCGCCTGCCGCGGGTCGATGTCGAGCAGGATCGTCTTCAGGCCGGCGGGCTTGCCCGGCCAGCGGAACCAGGACAGCTCCATCCGCGACCCGATGCCGACCACGACGTCCGTCTCGGCCCACCGCTCGAAGCCGGCGGCGCAGGTGAAGCCGAGCGGGTGGTCGTCGCCCACGATGCCGCGCCCGCCGCGGAACGCGACCACCGGTGCCTGCAGCCGCTCGGCCAGCGCCCGGACTTCGGCGGCCGCGTGCCGGGCGCCGCCGCCCACCATGATCATCGGGTGCTTCGCGCCGGCCAGCAGCTCCGCTGCCTGCTCCACCGCGGCCGGGTCGACGACCGGGCGGGGAAGCGGCAGTGGGCCGGCGGCTTCCGCCGGGGCGCGCATCCCCAGCACGTCCCACGGCACCGCCAGCGAAACCGGCCGCGGCCGCCCGCCCGCCGCCTCCCGGAACGCGGTCGCCAGCGCGTCCGGGACCGCGGAGGGGTGCTCGGCCAGCGCCGACCACTTCGTCATCGTGCGCAGCGTCGCCAGCTGGTCGGGCATCTCGTGCAGGTGCCCCAGTCCGCGGCCGAGGTACGCGCGCGGGATCTCGCTCGTCAGGCACAGCACCGGCGCGCTCGCCCCGTACGCCGAGAGCAGCGCGGCCGACGCGTTGAGGACACCCGGACCCGGCACGACGGTGCAGACGCCGGTCCGGCCGGTCGCCTGCGCGTACCCGAACGCCATGTAGGCCACGGTCTGCTCGTGCCGGGCGCCGATCACCCGGATCTCGCCGCCGGCGCGGGCGAGGCTGTCGAACAGGTCGTAGGTCTGCACGCCGGGCAGCCCGAAGACGGTGTCCACGCCGTGGGCTCGCAGCCCGTCGACGATCAGGTCGGCCGCGGTCGGGGCCGGGGACGCAGGGGAGACCATATATTGTTTCCTACATGATCAGCGCGTCCTCGGGAAGACCGGTCACGAAGTCCCAGCTGGCCTACGAGACGATCAAAGCCAGGATCCTGGACGGCAGCTACGGGCCGGGGTACCGGCTGGTGCTGGACCAGATCGGCCGCGAACTCGAGGTCAGCGCCGTGCCCGTGCGCGAGGCGCTGCGCCGGCTGGAGGCCGAGGAGCTGATCGAGTTCGAACGGAACGTCGGCGCCCGGGTGACCGCCATCGACCCCGTCGCCTACCAGTACGCGATGCAGACCGTCGCGATCGTCGAGGGCGCCGCCACCGGACTGGCCGCGCCGCTGCTCACGCCGGACGCGCTGGTGCGGGCCCGCGCGCTCAACGACCGGATGCGCCGCAGCCTCGCCGAGTTCGACCCGCTGGCGTTCACCGCGCTGAACGCCGAGTTCCACGAGGTGCTGTTCGGCGCCTGCCCGAACCCGAACCTGGTCGACCTGGTGCAGCGCTGCTGGACGCGGCTCGCCGCCGTCCGCGACAGCACCTTCGCCTCCGTGCCGGGGCGGGCGCCGGAGTCCGTCGAGGAGCACGATCGCCTGCTCGCGCTGATCGAGGGCGGCGCCGCGCCGGACGAGGTCGAGCGGTTCGCCCGCGAGCACCGGCTCGCGACGCTGGAGGCCTACCTCGCCCGGACCCGGTGACGCTTGTCCCGGCCGGCGCCGGGTGCCAGGGTCTGGCCATGCCGATCTTCTCCGCGCCGGACGGGACCGGGCTCGCCGTCCACCTCGCCGGCTCCGGCGCCGAGCCGCCGGTGGTCTGCCTGCCCGGCGGCCCGATGCGGGCCGGGGCCTACCTGGGGGACCTTGGCGGGCTCGGCGCGCACCGGCGGATGGCGGTGCTGGACCTGCGGGGCACCGGGGACTCCGCGGAGCCGGTGGACCCGGGCACCTACCGGTGCGACCGCCAGGTCGAGGACGTCGAGGCGCTGCGCAAGCACCTCGGCCTCGACCGGTTTGACCTGCTCGGGCACTCGGCCGGCGCGAGCCTGGCCGTCCGGTACGCCGAGCGGTACCCGGAACGCCTGCGCCGGCTCGCGCTGATCACCCCGAGCCCGCGGGCCGTCGGTCTCGAGCTGCCGGTGTCCGAACGGCGGCGGATCATGGCGCGGCGGGCCGGCGCGCCGTGGTTCGAGGCCGCGGCCGCCGCCTACGAGGCCATCGCCGCCCGGACGGCGACCCGTGCCGACTGGGCCGCCTTCGCGCCGATGTACTACGGCCGCTGGGACGACGCGGCCCGGCGGCACCAGGCCACCGAACCCGGCCAGCGCAACGGTCCGGCCGCGCGGGCGTACAACGCACCCGGCGCCTTCGAGCCCCCGGTGACCCGGGCCGCGCTCGGCGGTGTCACCGCCGAAGTGCTGGTGCTGGCCGGCGAACTGGACTGGATCGTCAGCCCCGCCGTCGCCGCCGAGTTCGCCGCGCTCTTCCCACACGGCCGGGCGGTGGTGGTGCCCGGTGCCGCGCACTACCCGTGGCTGGACGACGCGGCCGCGTTCGGCTCAGCCGTGGGTGGTTTCCTGGCCTGACGCCGGGTTGCGGCGCGGCTTGATGCGGACCGCGGGCAGCGCCGGGGCGGGCAGCCGCTCGCCCGGGTAGCCGGTGACGCTGCCGAACTGGTCGGACTCCGCCTCCCAGGCTTCGCGGAAGGCCGCGATCTCCTCGTGGGTGCGGCCGACGAAGTTCCACCACATGAGGATTTCCTCCTCGAACGGCGTGCCGCCGAGCAGGAGGAACCGGGCCGGGCCCGGCCCGCGGTTGCTGAGCGTCAAGGTGCGGACGCCGGTGCCCACGTAACCCAGCTCCGCCGCCCGGACGCGGGTGCCGGCCACCTCGACGTCGCCGGCGTCGACGAGGACGCCGTGCTCGAAGCGGGGATCGACGCCCAGGGACATGTGGGCGTCCGGGCCGAGGACGATCTCCGCGCCGAGCAGCGGGGTGAACGTCGGGATCGGGGACGTGCGCCCGGCCAGCGAACCGAGGAACACGCGGATCTCGGCGCCTTCGATCCGGTTCACCGACGGCACGTAGTGGTCGAACGCGCGGGCCGTGTGCCGGTGCCGCTCCGGCAGCGCCACCCAGAGCTGGACACCGTGCAGGGTTTTCGTGGCCGCGGTCGAGACCTCCGAGTGGCAGATCCCGTTGCCGCCCGTCATCAGGTTGAGCTCGCCGGGGCGGACCATCGCGTGCGTGCCGAGGCTGTCGCGGTGCTCGATCTCGCCGTCGAAGAGCCAGCTCACCGTCTGGAGGCCGGTGTGCGGGTGCGGGGCGACGTCCATCGCGCCGGGGGCGGCGACTTCGTCGGGGCCGTAGTGGTCGGCGAAGCACCAGGCTCCGATGAGCGAGCGGGAGCGCTGGGGGAGGGTCCGCCGGACACGCATCGCGCGCGGGCCGCCGAGGGGGACTTCGCGCGGGGTGAGGATCTCGACGGCGGGGCGGTCGGGATCGGTGGCCGTCGGGCGGTCGGCGCACGCGAGCTCGGCCGGGGTGGCCTCGGTGTTGCTCATGGCCGCCACGGTAGTCGCGGTGGGCGCGCCGGGCCGAGGCGCTGCCCGCCCGGGACGGGGTGCGCGAGGCGGCTGCCGGTGGCCGGTTGCTCGCCGGGGCGTCCCCCGGTGAACGCCGGGACTTTGCTTTGTGGAGTTGTCAAACAGCTACCCGATCGCCCTCAGGCGGCCGGGCGGTGCTTCTCGGTCAGGACGGCGTGGCCCGCCGTCGTCAGGATCGCCGGGACCAGCTCGCCGGGGCGGCCGGGGCGGGAGGGGCGGACCAGGCCCTGGTGGGCCAGTGCGTGGGCGGAGAACTGGTCGCCGCACGAGAGGCCGTCGATGAAGAGGTCCGGTTCGCTGCTGCAGGAGACCAGGCCCCGGCCCGCGGCGACGGCTCTCAGCATCGCGCGCATCCGGTGGTTGAGCTCGGGGCGTGCTCCCGGTGATCCGGCGTTCTCGTTCCCGTTCATCTCGGTCCCTCCCGCTCTGGTTCGGCCTCGTCCTACCCGTGCGTCGAACCGGCTGAGCGGATTTCGACAGCACACCCGGGTTCGGTCCGGCCTGAGCGCTCCTCCATCGTCACCGCCGTTGATCCAGTACGGCTCGAAACCCCGTCGACGGGTGTTCGGGTGCCGGGCGCGAACGGATGGGGTCAGAACGGAGGCGCGGCCGCCGCCACCGGTTCCGGGGTCCAGCTGCTGCTCCCTTCGACACCGGTCGGGCGGCTGGTCTTGGTGACCTTGGCCGTGGCGTAGCGCAGGCAGGGGCCGAGTTCGTCGACGTCGAGTTCCGTCACCGTGCGCTTCTCGCCCTCTGCGGTGTCGTACGACCGCTGTCTCAGCCGGCCGTGCGCGATCACGCGGGACCCGCGCAGGAGGGACTCCGCCGCGTTTTCCGCGTACTGCCGCCACACGCTGCAGCGCAGGAACATCGGGTCGCCGTCGCGCCATTCGCCGGACTCGCGATCGAGCTGACGGGGGGTGGACGCGATCGTGAAGTTCGCGACCGCGGCGCCGGCCGGGGTGAACCGCAGTTCCGGGTCCGCCGTCAGGTTGCCGATCACCGTGACCATCGTTTCGCCCGCCATGGGACTCTCCTTCCGCTCCGGTGCGGGGTGCACCGCTCTCGCCGTCGAGGAGAGCACGGGGGACCGACAATTCCGGGCCGGGCGACGAGGTGCCGGAACCCGGCCGGGCTGGTTTCCTGCCGCCATGCCGACGGCGTTTCAGAAGGAACTGGTCACGCTCGCCCACCGGCTGGCGGACCTGTGCGCGCTCGTCGCGAGCGCGCTCGAAGAGGCCACGCGCGCGGCCCTCGAAAGTGACCACACGCTGGGCGGACGTGCCCGCGAACAGGCCGCGGCGGTGGCCGCGCTCGGGGCCGCTTGCGAGGACCAGGCAGGGGCGCTGCTGGCCCTGCACGCGCCGCGGGAGGAGGAGGTGAAGGCGGTTCTCGCCGCCGTGCACGTCGCTGCCGAAGTCACTCGGATGGGTGGACTTGCGCGGGAGATCGCGGAGGCGCGGGGAGTCGTGCCGGCGCCGGTGCGGCCCGTGGTGGCCCGGTTGGGGGCGCAGGCGGCCGAGGCTGCCCGGGTTCTGGGGGAGCTGCTCGGAGGTGGGGTCGGGGGCGGGCTCGGTGACGTCGTCGCGTTGGCTGCCGCGGGTGAGGGGGAGTTGCGGGAGCTGGCTGGTGGGCCGGAGTGGGTTTACGGGCGGCGGGCGGCGGTGGATGTGGTGCTGCTCGGTGCCGTGTTCGCGCGGTTTGCCGGGATGGCGGGGCGGGTTGCTCGGCGGGCTGCCGGATTTGCGCCGGTTGGGGCTTAACGAGGGACTGGTGAGGCGCGGGGTTGCCTGCGCTTGGGATCGGTGAGGAGGCGGCGCCTGGCACCGCAACGGTGGATGGGGCCGGTTCGAGGGCCGGGCGGTGTGGTGGTGTGCGGGCCCGGGGTGGGGCGGCTGGTGCGCGGGTCGACTCGGCTGGGATTGGCGAGAGGTACGGCGTCGCGATGGTGGGTGGCGCCCGGCTCGGTTCGGGGGTTGGGCGGCTGGTGCGCGGGTTGGCTTCGGCTGGGATTGGCGAGAGGTACGGCGCCGCGATGGTGGGTGGCGCCCGGCTCGGTTCGGGGGTTGGGCGGCCGGTGCGCGGGTCGGCTCGGCTGGGACGGGCGAGAGATACGGCCCTGGCACCGCGATGGTGGGTGGCGCCGGGCCCGGCGAGCTGCCCGGCGTCACGAAGTCGAGCTGGTGGGCCGGATGCCGAAGCCGGACCGGGGCCGGGTTCGGGGGTTGGGCGGCCGGTGCGCGGGTCGGCTCGGCTGGGATCGGCGAGACAAACAGAGCCCGGCACCCCGAGAACGGGTGCCGGGCTCTGCTCGATCGAGTAAGGGCTTACTGGCCCTGCTGGGGGAACTGGCCCGGCCGGCCCGGCTGCGGGAAGCCCTGCGGCTGGGACGGGTGCGGGGGCTGGAAGCCCTGCGGGGCCGGGAAACCCTGGGGCTGGGACGGGTGCGGGGACTGGAAGCCCTGCTGACCCGCGTCCTGCGTCGGGAAGCCCTGCGACGGGTGCTGCGGCTGGGACGGGTGGGGCGGGTAGCCGGCCGCCGCCTGGGGCTGGGGCTGCTGCTCCTCCTGGGCCTGCAAGCGGACCGCGTCCTCCTTCGGGATGCGGTTCTCGATGCCGCAGAAGGTGCACTGCGCGCTGTACTTGACGCCGATCGGGAAGAGCGGGATGAAGAACAGCGTGAACTTCGTGACCGCCTTGCGGACCGCGTGGGAGGCGGGGTTGCCGCAGCGGCCGCAGAGGAACGTCGTCATCGCCAGCACGTAGATCCGTGTCCGCCAGCCCCAGATCAGCATCGGTCTTCCTTCTTTCGGTCCGTGTTCGCCGCAGCCTCGCACACCGGTGTGCCGCGGCGTGGCGGTTTGGGGGAACTGGCAAGATTGGGATCATGCCGAGCGACCGCGTCCTGAAGACGATGAATGCCGTGCACCGCGGCCTGATCAAGCTCACCGGCGGGCGGGTGGGGTGGCAGGCGGGCATGCCCGTCCTCGAGCTCACCACGGTCGGGCGCAAGAGCGGGCAGCCGCGGACCGTGCTGCTCACCTCGCCGCACCAGGAGGGGGACGTACTCGTCGTCGTCGCCTCGCGCGGCGGGGACGACACGCACCCCGCGTGGTTCCTCAACCTGCGGGACCGGCCGGACGTCGAGGTGTCGCTCAAGGGCGCGCCGAAGCGGCCGATGCGGGCGCGGATCGCCGACGCCGAAGAGCGCGCGAAGCTCTGGCCGAAGATCGCCGGTGACTTCAAGAACTACGCGCAGTACCAGACGAAGACCGAGCGGGAGATCCCGCTCGTCTTCCTCGAACCGCGCTAGTTCCGCGCCTGCAGGTACGCCGGGTCCGGGCCGGGGATCGGCTGGTCCGGCACCCCGGCCAGCAGCTGGCTCATGGCGTGGAAGTACGGCGGCGCGGCGACCGTGCCGCCGAACGCGCCGTGGCCGCAGTCGCCCAGGTGCACCGGGGTGCCGGGGCAGATCTCGCGCGGGTGCGAGCCGTCGGCGAAGACCATGGACGAAACCGCGTAGCCGTCGACGCCGCCCACGAACGCGACCGATTCGCTCTGCTGGGTCGTGCCCGTCTTGCCGATGTCGGGGCGGGTCCAGCCGGCCGCGTGGGCGGCCTGGGCCGACGTGCCCTCGGTCGTGTCCTTGCTCAGGCCCGCTTCCAGGGTGTTCGCGACGCCCGTCGGGATGACCTGCTCGCACGCCTGCCGCGCCACCGGCACGGCGTTGCCGTTCCGGTCGGTCACCGACAGGATCGGGTCCGGCGGGCACCAGACGCCACCACTCATCAGCGTCGCCGAGACGTTGGCCATCTCCAGCGGGCTCACCGGGCTGTTGCCGAGGGTGAACGACAGCAGGTTCTGGAAGTACTTCGACTGCGGCTGG
Organism: Amycolatopsis sp. FBCC-B4732; assembly: GCF_023008405.1. Taxonomy (NCBI): domain Bacteria; kingdom Bacillati; phylum Actinomycetota; class Actinomycetes; order Pseudonocardiales; family Pseudonocardiaceae; genus Amycolatopsis; species Amycolatopsis sp. FBCC-B4732. Next base: position 4,616,518 of record NZ_CP095376.1, on the reverse strand, counting down.
CTGTACTGCGGGTTGCTCGACGCGGGGTTCGGCGTGGCACCGGCGTCGTTGGTCGCGAGGGTGTTCCGCAGCCCCAGCTTGTACGCCATGTCGAGCACCGCCGGCATGCCGACCTGGCTCTCCAGCCCGACGAACGCGACGTTCGGCGACGTCGCCAGCCCGTCGGCGAGGCTGATCGGATCGGCGTAGTGGCCGTCGTTGTGGACGGTGTAGCACGACGCATGCGAGTCCGGCACCGGGAAGCACTGGCTGTCCGGGTTCGGCAGGGGCGTCTCCAGGCCCGCCTTGCCCGTGACGAGCGCCGCGGCCGAGGTGAAGATCTTGAACGACGAGCCCGCGCCGAACTCGTTGCTCGCGTCGGCGACGATGTCGGTGGACGTCTCGCCCTGCGCCGGATCCGTGCCGTAGTCGCGGTTGGCGACCATGGCGAGCACCTGGTGCCCGGTCGAACCCGGCTGGACGACGGCGAAGGTGTTCGCGACGCCGTCCTGGGTCGTCGGCACGTTCGCGTCGACGGCGTCCTTCGTCACCTGCGAGACGCGCGGGTCGAGCGTGGTCTTGACCGTGTACCCGCCGGTGGCCAGCTGGTCCGCCGTGAAGCCGGCGTGCACGAGGTAGCTTTCCGCGTAGGCGCAGAAGAACCCCGCGTCCGGCGCCGCGCCCATGCAGGTGGCGGACGGCGTCACGGGCCCGTTCGGCAGCAGCCCGAGCGGTGCCGCCTTCGCCGTCGCCGCGTACGACGCCGGGATCGAGCCGTTGGTGACCATGTCGTCGATGACGAGGTTGCGGCGCTGCAGCGCCTTGCCGGCGTGCGTGTACGGGTTGTAGACGCTGGGGTTGTTCACCATTCCGGCGAGCAGGGCGGCCTGCGGCACGGTCAGTTTGTCCGCCGTCGTCCCGAAATACGCTTTTGCCGCCGCGCCGACGCCGTACACGGTTCCGCTGAATTCGACCACGTCGAGGTAATCCGCCAGGATGTCGTCCTTGCTCGTCGTCGCGTTGAGCTGGACGGCCATTTTCGCCTCCCGCAGCTTGCGGGCGAGCGAATCCTCGCGGTCGGCCTGCTGGGCCACCGGGTCGGTCCGGTCGACGACGTTGATCAGGTAGTTCTTGACGAACTGCTGCGAGATCGTCGACGCGCCCTGCAGCGCGCCGCCGGTGCTGTCGTTCAGCGCCGCGCGCAGCGTTCCCTGCAGGTCGACGCCGCCTTCGGAGTAGAAGCGGCGGTCCTCGACCGCGATGATCGCGGCCTTCATGGTCGTCGCGATCCCGGCCGAGGTGGCCGGGAGTCGGTACTGCGCGTAGAGCGTCGCGATCGGGGTGCCGTCGCGATCGGTCACGGTCGTGGTCAGCGGGGGATCGGCCGCCGCGAGCTGGGCGGAAATGGTGTCCACCGAATCGCTCACCTGATTCGACAGCAGGCCCGCGCCGATGGCGGCGGGCGCCACCGTTCCCGCCACCAGAATTCCGGCGAGAACGCACAATCCGACCAAAGAGAACACGCTGGGGCGACCATTCACGGAACCGAGATTAGCCATCCGGGAATGAAGCTTCCGTTCGGTGAGAGATGGGCCTCACCGGGCCAACCTGCCGAGCAGCGCCGAAGCGACCGAAATCGCCACCGCCGTCGCCGCGGCCAGCACGCCGAAGTCGAGGCCCAGGTGCGCGGGCGTGCCGATCAGCAGGCCGCGCAGCGCGTCCACCTGGTAGCTCAACGGGTTGACGTGGCTGAGCACCTTCAACCACGACGGCATCAGGTCCACCGGGTAGAGGGCGTTGGAGCCGAAGAACAACGGCATCGTGATCGCCTGCCCGATGCCCATCAGCCGTTCGCGGGACAGCACGATCCCGGCGATCACGATGGACAGGCAGCAGAAGAACGCCGACCCGAGCACGACGACGACGGCCATCGCGAGCAGCTTCAGCGGGTTCACGGTCAGCCCGACGCCGAGGATAGCGGCCAGCACCAGCACCATCAGCGCCTGCACGAGCGCGCGGACTCCCGCCGCGAACGCCTTCCCGGCGACGAGGGCCGCGCGCGGGGTCGGGGTCACCAGCAACTTGGCGAGCACACCCGCGTCCCGCTCCCAGATGATCTGGATGCCGTAGAAGATCGCGATGAACAACGCCGACTGCGCGAGGATGCCCGGCGCCAGGTAGTCGAGGTACGGCGTCGAGCCGGTCGGGATCGCCTTCAGCCGGGTGAACGTCTCCCCGAAGATCAGCAACCAGAGCGCGGGCTGGATCGCGCGGGTGAGCAGCTCGGTCTGGTCGCGGCGCAGCTTCTGCAGCTCCACCAGGCACATCGCGCCGACGCGGGCGGCGAGCACGCGCAGCCGGCCGAGCGGGCCCGGGTCAGCCGAGACGGCGGGCGGTACGGCGAGTGGCACGGACACCGCGGATCCCTCCTTCGTCGCTTTCGAGGCGGTCGCCGGTCGCCGCGCGGAACACGTCGTCCAGAGTGGACTCCGGGCCGAGGCCCGCTTCCAGCTCGGCGGGGGTGCCCAGTGCGCGGATCCGGCCGGCGTGCATCAGTGCGACGCGGTCGCAGTACTGCTCGGCTTCGTCCATGTAGTGGGTCGTGACGAGCACGGTCATCCCGGTCGCCGCGCGGATCTCCGTGATCCGCTCCCACACCGACGAGCGGGCGACCGGGTCGAGGCCGATCGTCGGTTCGTCGAGGATGAGCAGCCGCGGGGAGCTGACGAGGGCCTGGGCCAGCTCGAGGCGGCGGATCATGCCGCCGGAGTACGTCTTGGCCGTGCGGTCGGCGTCCGCCTCGAGCCCGACCAGCTCCAGGGCGTTCCGCACCTGCTGCGAGCGCCCTGCGCGGGGGACGTCGAAGAGCCGGGCGAACAGCGCGACGTTTTCGCGGCCGGTCAGCGCGCCGTCGGCGGACAGCTGCTGCGGGACGTAGCCGATCAGCCGCCGCACGGCCATCCGGCGGCGGGCGACGTCGACGCCGAAGACGGTGATCTTCTCCGGCGCCGCCGGCAGCAGCGTGGTGATCATCCGGAGGGTGGTGGTCTTGCCCGCGCCGTTCGGGCCGAGCAGGCCGAACACCTCGCCCGCGCGGATCTCCAGGTCGACGCCGTCCACCGCGCGGGTCGGGCCGAACGAATGGCTCAGGCCGGTGCAACGCACCGCGGGTCCGGTCATGGCTGCTCCTTCAGGACGCCCATGAGTTTTTCCAAGGCGGGCAGCGCGTTCTCGATGGCTTCGCGGTCCTCTTCGGACAGTGCGGTGAGGGCTTCGGCGACAAGCCCGGTCCGGGCGCGCCGCCACGACGCCATCCGGTCGCGCGCGGCGCCGGTGATCTCCAGCCGGGCCGCGCGCCGGTCGGCGGGGTCGGGTTCGCGGCGTAGCAGCCCGGCGTCGGCGAGCTGGTTGACCAGCGTGCTGACCGAGTTGTTCGCCAGGTGCAGCTCGCGGGCGGCCGCGGCGACGCCGATGCCGGGGTGGTCGGCGACCACGCGCAGGACCTCGACCTGCGCGCCGGGCAGCGGGGAGCCGGGAACTTCGGCGCGCACGCGGCGGCGCACCACGCGGCGGATCCCCTGGACGGCGCCCAGCAGCCGGTCGGCGAGTGCGGTCATACCGCCAAACTAGCTCTGACTCAGATCTATTAGCAACGCTAAATGTCTGGTTGGGGCGGAAGGTCCCGGATCAGCGGGCGGCTTCGGCGAGGGCCAGGTCGAGCAGGCCCGGGAAGCGGGCGTCGAACTCCTCGCGGCGCAGGGCGTTCAGTCGCTGGGTGCCGCTGTCCCACTGCTTGAGCAGGCCCGCTGCGCGGAGGATCTTGAAGTGCCGGGACGCCGCGGGCTTGCTGACCGGCGGCATGATCGCGCCGCACGACTGGCCGGGTTCGCGGGCGAGGGCGGCGACCATGGCCAGCCGGTGCGGGTCGCGGAGGGCTTCGAGGGCCGCGCCGAACGGGACGTCGTCGAGGGCCGGGTGGTCCAACGGGGTCGCGGTGCGGCTGGCCATGTCCCGAGTATCCCTGGTTGCCGGGGCGCGCGTAGCTGTGCCATGGTCGATGTTAGTCATTTGGTTAACATGAAGGAGGTTCCCGGTGCGCGTCTACCGTCCCGAGGCCGGAAAACCGGTTCAGCGCGACGAGCCGATGCCCGAACCGCAGCGCGGGGAAGTGCTCGTCCGCGTCCGGGCGACGTCGCTGAACTACCGCGACCTGCTGATCCTCGACGGCGACCACTTCAGCACCGGGCCGGGCGGCCTGATCCCGCTGTCCGACGCCGCGGGCGAGGTCGTCGCGGTCGGCGAAGGCGTCACCCGCTTCGCGGCCGGAGATCGGGTCATCGGCGGCTTCCACTCGCACTGGATCGCGGGCCGGCTGCCGGACACGCTGGTCGGCTACGGGAACGGCCAGGACGGCTGGCTCGCCGAGTATCGCGCCGTCGGGGAACACGCGCTCGTCGCGCTCCCGGATTCGCTCGGCTTCGAACAGGGCGCGACGCTGCCGTGCGCCGCGGTCACCGCGTGGACGTCGCTCGCCGGCGTGCGCCCGGGCGACGTCGTGCTCACCCTCGGCACCGGTGGCGTCTCGCTGTTCGCCCTGCAGCTGGCCAAGCAGCGCGGCGCGCACGTCGTCGCGACGACGTCGAGCGCGGAGAAGGCGGCCAAGCTGACCGAATGGGGCGCCGACACCGTCATCGACTACCGGGCGACGCCGGAGTGGGGCAAAGCGGTCCTCGACGCCACCGGCGGCCGGGGTGCGGACCGGATCGTCGAGGTCGGCGGGCCGGGCACGTTCGCGCAGTCGCTCGTCGCAGCCGGGACGCACCACGCCGAGATCGCACTCGTCGGGTTCGTCGGCGCCGACGGGCCACCGGTCGGGTTCATGGACCTCTTCCGCAGCGGCGCGACCCTGCGGAAGATCTGGGTCGGCAGCCGCGAGGACACCGAGGACCTCCTCCGGTGGCTCGCCGTCCGGCCGCTCGAGCCGGTCGTCGACAGCGTTCACCCGTTCGACGACGCGGACGGGGCCTTCGAGCGGTTCCGGAGCCGGCAGGACCTCGGGAAGGTCGTCATTTCGGTGGCGTGAGGCGGGCGGGTACCGCTGATCGGTCGAACCTGACCCGGTGTGACCGTTCGGCGGCGAAGTGCTGCCGTTCGCCGCGTGACCGCGTGGTTCCGGTCCGGAACCACGCGGTGCGGGAGCATGCTGTCCTCTCCGACCCCGGTGTCCCCGCGCCTGACGTCCATTGTGGACATTGCCAGTGCGCCCGGCCCGGCGGTCTTTTCGACCGGAGATAGGACACCATCGTCGTGACCCTGCTGGACAGCAAGCTCGTCCGGTGCTGGACGTCCCGCCCGCACCTGCAGTCCCTCTACACCCTCGCCGCCGCGGCACCGCGGATGCGCGCCGCGCTCGGGCTGGCGCCCACCGGCGGGGGCACGGTCGATTTCAAGGTGACCGGGGACGCGCTGGCCCGTACCGAAGCGGAGCTGCTGGCCGCGACGTCGGCCCGGCTGCCGGTGCACCCGCTGGTGACCCAGGACCTCGACGGCCGCTCGACGGTGCGCTGCTGGCGCCGCAACCGCGACCTGCGCGTGCTGACCGGTGACCTGGTCGACGTCGCGGACCGGCTGACCCGGGCGGGGTACGGCGGCTGCCTGCGGTTCGCGACCGTCGAGTTCGGCGAGCAGACCGGCCGCCTCGACCGGAAGCTCGCGCTGGTGTACCTGTTCGACCGCGGCACGTTCCACACCGCGCCGGTGCCGGGCACCCGGCCCCTCGACCGCTCGCTGGAACTGCGCGCGCGGGCCGCTTTGCACGGGGCGCTGCCGCTGGAACCCGACGCCCAGCGCCGGTTCGTGCTCTGAGGGTGCCGCCGAAATACGCCGATCGGCGCGGTCACGGCGTTCGGCGAGGATGCTGCTCTCGTCCGATCGGAGGAGATGGCGTGGCTTCTCGCCTGAACCCGGCGAAGGGGCGGAGCACAACCCGGGCACGAACGTGACGGTTCCGTTCGAAGCGGGACCGTTGCAGCGGGCGTCCTCGTCGGTGACGATGAGGTGACGGCGCCGCGAGGCGCCGGGCCGAAGGAGGCCCGATGGCGGGTACCCCGTGGATGTGCGCGCAGTGCGGCGCGGTCAACGACCCCGCCGCCGGGCGCTGCGGCACCTGCTCGAGCCTGGCGCCGGGCCGGGCCCGCGCCCGGGCGCTGTGGGTGCTGCTGACCCTGATGGTGGTCGCGGGCCTCGCGGTCGGCGGCGTCCTGCTGTTCACCGGGCGCTCGAAGCCGGATCCCGCCGCGTCCGGGCCGTTCCCGGCCTACACGACGCCCGCGTTGCCCACGACCAGGACCGTGGTCACGACCGCCGGCACCCTCACGCCGCCGGTCACGCCGTCGACGTCCACGCCCACGACCTCGGCCACGCCGGCCGGGAAGCCGTGCCCCGGCGACGCCGCGCACTACCTGCCCGGCGGCCAGGGCACCGTGCTGCTGGCCGCGCAGACGGTGAAGTCGCAGGTCACGATCTGCCGGACGCCCGACGGCCGGATCTTCTACGACGGCCAGGCCCGCGGGCAGACGGCGTCGGGCGACACCCACATCGTCCTGCCCGCCGAGGCCTCGGGCGACGGTTTCGTCGCGGTGAACGGCGACTACACCTACAAGGTGGGCGGCGGCAGGCTGGTCGTGTCGGCCGGGTCCGAGGTGCTGTCCGACGAGCCGCTGACCACCGTCGGCTGAGCGCCGATCGCCTCGATGGCGGTGAGCGGTTCCGCGTCGAACCCCAGGTCGAGGCGCATCTTCGCGCGCAGGAGGCGGTAGCCGCGCTGGCCCGCGGTCCAGAGGGCGCGGTTTTCCGTGCCGGGGTGGTCCGGATCCAGCAGCCGCGAGGTCAGCCGCATCCGCGGCAGCGTCGCCTCGCTGACCAGCTCCCGCACGGACTCCGGCGCGTGCAGCACGACCGGGCCGAGCGCGTGCTGGGTCTCGCTCCGCACCTCGCGCAGCTCGGTGACCTGGTGCTCGTCGACGGGTTTGCCGAGCTCACGGGACCGGAGCGCGCGGAACAGGACCGCGTCGAACGCTTCGAGGACGCCGAGCAGTTCGGCGTAGGCGCCGGCGCGAGTTTCGTGGGTGCGGGCCTCGCGCTCGCGCTGCCAGCGACGTTCTTCACGGGCGGTTTCCTCGGCCATCCGCTTCGCCTCGCGGCGGCCGGACAGCAGCTGCGTGGCGAGCACCCCGGCCAGGCCGAGCAGCGCGACGACGATCGGTATCCACACCGGGACCTGCGAACCCACGAGCGCACCCTACCGGCGGCGCTCAGGATGTGGGACCGGTGCCGCCTGGCCGGGCGGGGCGGGGATCCTGGCGGTATGGCTTCTCCGCTCGACAACCCGGCCTTGGCGTCGCTGACCGGTCCGCACGCCCGTTTCGCCGAAGGGCGTGGCCGCGTGGTGCGCTACCCCGAAGACGTCGCCCCCTTCCTCGCGCTGCCGGACGATCCCGGGCCGCGGGACTGGCTGGACGTCGCCGAGCTCGCCGGGCCGGGGACGACCATCGTGCTCGCCGCCACCGCCGCGCGGCCGCCGTCCGGCTGGGAGGTGGTCGGCGAGACCCCGGGCGTCCAGCTGGTGGACGAAGGGGTCGCGGCCGCGCCGGAGCCGGAGGCCGTGCGGCTGGGGCTCGCCGACGTGCCGGAGATGCTCGACCTCGTGGAGCGGACGAAGCCGGGGCCGTTCCGGAAGCGGACCGTCGAGCTCGGCACCTACCTCGGGATCCGGCGGGGCGGCGCGCTGGTCGCGATGGCCGGGGAGCGGCTGCACCCGCCCGGCTACACCGAGATCAGCGCGGTCTGCACGGACCCGGCCCACCGCGGGGAAGGCCTGGCGACGCGGCTCGTGCTCGCCGTGGCGGCGGGCATCCGCGAGCGCGGCGAGACGCCGATGATGCACGCGGCGGCGAGCAACACCTCCGCGATCCGGTTGTACCTTTCGCTCGGGTTCGCCCTGCGGAGCCGGCCGGACTTCGTCGCGGTCCGCGTGCCCGGCTAGGACTCCGGTGGGCTCTTCGCGGCCTGGAGGCGGCCGGCCGGCAGCCGGTCGGCGCCCCAGCTGCGTTCGACGTACCCGAGGATCCCGGCGACGGCTTCCGCGGGCACCTTCTCCGGCTGGCCGCGCTCGAGCGGGTCCAGGTGGAAGAGGTAGAGCCGCGACGCGAACTGGTCGAACGGCAGCGAAGCCTCGCCGAACCGCTCGCCGTTGCCCGCGGTGGAGACGACCACGCCGTCGCCCCAGTCCTGGCCGCTGTCGTTGTTCGGGTTGAAGAAGTACACCCGCACGACGCCCTGGGGGTCCGGGCCGACCCGCAGGATCGTGATCGCGTGCCAGCCGATGTAGCGGGCCGCGCTGTCGGTGACCGCGATCCCGGCCGGCTGCGGGTGGATCAGCGGCTGGCCGCCGTTGAAGAACGGGTGGTAGCTCGCGTGGAAGTGCCGGTAGAAGTCGTCGAGGTCGATCAGCTGCCCGGTCGCCACGTCGACGTTGATCCGGAAGCCGCGCGCGGTCCACCAGCCGTGGAACTCCGGGTTGACCCACCGGTGCGGGTCGCCGGGGCGGTCGGCGCAGCGGCGTCCCATCTCGGCGTAGATCCGGTCCAGGTGCGGCACCACCAGCAGCGACACCGGGTCGAGGTCGGCCGGCGGCGTGGCCGCGAGCCCGGCCGCGCTGTCCTTCGACGAGATCGGCTGCCCCTCGAAGTGCATGATGACCTCGTCGTCGCGCGCGGCCCACGTGACGATCTGCAGCAGGTAGTCCGGGTCGTTGTAGGCCCACATCGACAGCGCGCGGGCCGACTGGCAGGTCGGGTTGTCGCCCTGCCCGACGCCGAGCGGCAGGCCCAGCATCGACAGCACACCCGCGGTGAGCCGCGCCGCCGGTCCCGGCCGGTCGCCGAACACGGTCGTCAGCCGCTCGCGCGCGGCCGGCGCGAGGTCCAGCGCCAGCTGGCGCCACAGCGCGGGCACCACCGGCGGCTCGTAGAGGATGCCGCGGTCGAGCAGCAGCGCCAGCCCGTAGATGCACTGCGCGGTCTGCGGGTGCACGGCGACCTCGATCAGCCGGTGCACCAGGTCGCGGTAGCGCAGCAGGCAGTTGCGCCCGGTTTCGGACAGCCCGAGCGCCTCGCCGAGCAGGTAGTCGCTTTCGTGCCGCAGGAACCGCAGCAGCTCCGCGTGGTACGGCGAGACCAGCCCGGTGTCGTGCATCGCCCGGGCGAACCCGGTGGCCTCGTACTGCAGGGCACCGGTGTCCATCGACTCCAGCCGCGCCCGGAAGACGTCGACCCCCGGGTCTTCCCGGCACGCCTCCGTGGTGCCGAAGAGGCTGGTGATGAGCCGGTCGAGCCCCTGCCCGGACGACGCGCCCAGTGCGACGTCCGGGTCGCCGCGGTAGATCGCGATCCGGGTGATCAGCGACTGCACCTGGTCGACCTGGATCGGGCGCTGGCGCAGGATCCGCCAGATCTCGTCGACCACCTCGTCGAGGACGGTGTCGTAGCCGACCTCGTCGGCGACGTGCCGGAACAGGTCCCGGATCAGCTGCGCGGTCCGGCCCTGGCGGACCCGTTCCGCCTCGCTGGGCGGGGTGAACAGCAGCTCGAGGTTCATCGCCAGCACCTGCGAAAGGAACTGGCGGGCGTCCTCGGCGGACAGCGTCGGGTGCACGAAGTCGCCGCGGGCGACGGCGAGCATCCGCAGCTCGCTGGTCGCCTCGATGACGACGGTGTCGCCGTTTTCGCTGCGCAGCCCGGGGCCGACCAGCGCCGGGACGAGGATCTCCGGCGTGGCCCAGTCGGTGCCCTCGAACACGCCGGCTTCCTCGATGGCCTGCGCGCGGGTCTGGATCGCCGCGGGCCCGCCCGGTAGCAGCAGGACCCGCCGCAGTGCTTCCAGGACGCGTCGCAGCTTCGTGTGCTTGCCGAAGTCGCGGGTCTCCGCCATGGCCTGCACGGCGTCGTCGAGCGAAGCCACGCGCTTGTCCAGCGTCGCGGCGGGGGTCGGGTTCACAGGTGTTCCTCGGGGTCGGGTGCCGGCCTCCACATCGGACGGATCAGACGTAGAAGTCGTACTCTTCCTGTTCCTTCAGCAGATCACGCATCCGGTACGCGTCGTCGCCGAAGAAGTAGAGCAGGCCCCAGTGCGTGCCGAAAGCGGTCCGCTTGGTGACCGTCTCCTCCAGCGGCGCCGAAAGGTCGTGGGACTCGTAGTAGTCGTCGTCCTGGGTCTGCTCCGGGATCCGCAGCTCGCTGACGACCCGCCGGCGCGGGTAGACGCCGAAGCAGCCCGCGACGCCGGACGCGTCGACGACCTCGCGCGGGAAGAAGGCGTCGATCTCCTCCTCCGTCGTCTTCGGATCGAAGGCCAGCGCCAGGCCCTGGTAGGCGTTGAACCCGTAAGCCCGTTCGAGCAGCTCGAAGACCTTGAAGCCCGGCGGGCGGTAGGCGACCTCGCCGAAGTACATCTCGCCGTCGCTGGTGACGAAGTACTCCGGGTGCACGAAGCCGAACTCGATGTCGAAGGTCTTGATGAGCTTCTCGATCTGCGCGGTGATCTGCGGCCGGTACTTCTCCAGCTCCGACGTCGCCGGCACGAACACCGAGTACCCGAGGGTGACGTACTCGGAGATGTTGAGGAACTTGATCTTCCCGTTGTGGATCCACGCCTCGACGGCGAACTCCCAGCCGTCCAGGTGGGACTCCATGAGGACGGGGAACTCGTCGTCCGGGATCGTGTCGATCTCGTCGGGCGTGCGGATGACGCGGTGCCCGAGGCAGCCGGCCTTGTCGAAGGCCTTGATGTGGATCGGGTCGTTGGGGTCGCCGTCGAGCTTGAGCAGTGTCTGGTTGACGCGCTTGAGGAAGCGGATCACGTCGTCGCGGTCGTGGGCCTCCTCGAAGATGCCGACCCGGATGCCGCCGAGCTGGGCCCGGCGCTTCATCAAAGCCTTGTCGCGCAACAGCATCGCCTGCCCGAACAGCCGCGGGTTGTCGAGCAGCACCGAGTTGATCGCCCCGGCCCACTCCACGGTCTCCTCGAACAGCGGGATCGCGACGTCGACGCCTCTTTCCTTGAGGATCTCCGCGATCTCCAGCGAACGTTCGTTGAGCCGCTCGAAATTCCACGGCACGTAAGGGATGTCGTGCTCGGCGCAGTACTGCCCGGCCCACTCCGGGGCGACCACGACGTAGCGGCGGTCGAACCGGTCGAGGGCTTCGATCGCGTTGAGGCTCCAGCCGAGCAGGGCGAGGTATCCCTTGTCGGGGTTCTTCGAAGCCGATTCGGGCTGTGGCATGGACCATTCCTCCGGGTCGGCGCGTCAGGGGTCGTTTCGTGACCCCACCGTACCGGGAGGTAACCGGGGTGCGCTGATCGAGCGTGTGATCACTAGGCGCCGGTGGAGGAACCCGGCCGCACGATCATCAGGACCGTCACCGCCGCCCACAGCAGGTTGAACACCCCCGTGACCATCGCGAGGCGGCCCAGTTCGTCCGAAGTGGACTCTCCGGTCAGGAACCGCTTCTGCCGCGGCAGCACCAGGAGCGCGAGGACCGCGGCCGCCACGGCGGTCAGGCCGATCGACGTGAGCAGCCACGGGTCGCCCATGACGTGCATGGTGCCCGCGACGCCGAACCCGAACACCGGGACGGCGATGGCGGCGTAGGCGTACACACGGCAGATCCGGTGCAGCATCGCCGTCACCTTCGCTTCGCCCTTCCGGACGGCGGCGGGGAACATGCTGGCCGCGACGGCGACCGGGCCGACGGCCAGCACCGCCGCCAGGACGTGGACCGAGAGCAGGAATTTCGACACGCGGCGAACCTACTGGGCTCGATCCGGGCCCGGGAGTGGCTGGAATGCCAGGAAGCACCGAGTTCCGGCCAACCCCGCCCACGTGCACGGCCGGTGGATCCACCAGTGCGTCGCCGGCGCACGTGAGCCCGGTCACCCGGTGCCGCGGCCGCCGGACCGCACTGTCCGTGGCGGTCGACGAGGCTGACCGCCGCCGCGCGGGCTAACGAGCGGCGGGTTCGGCGTCGAGGCCGAGCTCCTCCAGGCCCGCGTAGACGTCCGGGCGTCGCCGGCGCAGCCAGGCCGCCAGGGCGAGACCGGCGGCCGCCGCCACCGCGAGCAGCCACGGGAGCAGGGCGATCGCCGGTGCTTCGGAGCCGGCCAGCGTGGGGAAGTTGACGATCGCCAGCGCCGTCACCGCGATCAAGCCGAGGCCGCCGAGGCCGGGGGCGATCGCGGTGCGCCACAGCCGCGGGTCGCGCCGCCTGCGGAAGTACGCGACGACCGCGATGCCGGCCAGTGCCTGGAGGGCGATCACGCCGAGGGTGCCGATGCCGGTCATGCTGGCGGTGAGGTCGGCGAGGGGGTCCAGCCCGGCCAGCGCGTAGCCGGCGGCGATCAGCGTGGCCAGGCCGATCTGCGTCCCGCTCGCGACGTACGGCGCCCCGTTCGCCGCGTTCGTCCGGCCGAGGACGGCGGGCAGCACGCGGGCCCGGCCGAGCGCGAACAAGTACCGCGTCGCCGAGTTGTGCAGTGCGAGCAGCGCCGCGAACAGGCTGACGACCAGCAGCAGCATCATCACGTCGGTGAGGAACGGGCCCAGGTAGGTGCGGCTGATCGAGAAGACGAGGTCGCCGGTCGCGAGGTGGTCCTGCGCCGTCCGCCCGGCCTGCGCGACGCCCGTCGCGCTGACGAGCGCCCACGTCGTCACCGCGGCGAACACCCCGATCAGGACGATCGCCGTGTAGGTCGCGCGGGAGATCGTCCGGTGCGGGTCGCGGGCCTCTTCGCTGAACAGCCCGGTGGCTTCGAAGCCGACGAAAGCGTTGAAGGCGAACAGGAACGCGATCCCGATCGAGCCCGAGAACACCACGCCCGGCGCGAACGCGGAGACGTCCAGCCCGGTCCGGGCGGCCACCGCGACGTCGAGGACGAGCAGGATCGACACCTCGAGGACGAGCGAAACGCCGAGCACCTTCGCACTGACGTCGACCCCGCGGCGGCCGAGCGCGAACACCGCGAGGGCGGAGACGAGGCTCCAGACCTGCCACGGTGTGTGCCAGCCGAAGACCTGCTCGACGACGTTCGCGGTGAAGAAGCCGCTCGTCCCGACCGCGCCGGCGACGAAGCAGTTGTAGCCGAGCAGCGCGACGAGCGCGGCGACCAGGCCCAGCGGGCGGCCGAGTCCCTTGGTGACGTAGACGTAGAAGCCGCCCGCGCCGGTGACCACCTTGCTCATCTGCGCGTAGCCGACCCCGAACAGCACCAGGATCAGCGCCGCGAGCAGGAACGCACCCGGCATGCCGCCGCCGTTGCCGAGCGCGATGCCCAGCGAGGCGATGACGACGATGCCGGTGAGCGGCGCGACGGCGGCGAGGACGAGGAAGACGACGCCCGGTGTGCCCAGCGCGTCGCGGCGCAGGGAGCCCGACTCGGCCATGGCTTTCTCCTCCCGCGGGGGACTGTCCGGGCATGGTGCGCCCCGGTCGTGGCGGGAGTCTTGTGCCGCAGCGCAGACCCGTTGCCTAGCCCGGCACCCACATCGTCACGCGGGTGCCCCGCCCGGGCTGGGAGTCGACCGTGCCGTGCCCGCCGACCTCGGCCAGCCGGGCCACGATGGACTGGCTGATGCCGAAGCCCGGCGGCCGGTCGCGGACGTCGAAACCCTGGCCCTGGTCGCGGGCGACCACCGCGATGCCGCCGTCGCGTTCCTCCACGCGGAGCACGACCTGCTTGGTCCCGGAGTGCTTCACGGTGTTGCGCAACGCTTCCCGGACCGCTTCGACCAGCGCGGTGCGGCGGTCGCGGGAGACCTTGTGGTCGTCGGCGAAGTCCGCGGCGACGAGCTGCGTGCGCAGGCCGTCGCGGGCCAGTTCGGTGGCGACGTCGGCGAGTTCGATGGTGAAGCTGCGCGTCGGGCCGGTCGGCACCGGCTCGGTGATCCGGCGGCGCAGCTCGGCCGCCTCCGCCTTGGCGACCGAACGGAGTTCCGCGAGCCGCGTGACGGCCTGCGCGTCGTCGCCCGGCGCCGAAATGGCCAGTGCTTCGAGCGTCTGCAGCACGCTGTCGTGCATGATCCGCCGGGTCCGGCGGCGTTCGGCCTCGCGCCCGCGCCGCAGCCCGATGTCCACCGCGAACCGCGTGCCGACGCCGAGCATGATGAGGATCGCGACGGCGAGCACGATCGCCACCGCCAGCGCGACCAGGCAGCCGATCGAGCGCGTCAGGGCGAGCTGGTGGCCCAGCGGGAGGCCGCCGGCCAAGGTCAGCGCGGCCCGCAGCGGCACGGCCGCGGCGAACAGCCACAGCGCGGCGGGCAGCCCGGAGGTGCCGGCCCACATCGCGACCGCGCTGACCAGCCACGTCCACGACACGTCGACCGCGAACGGCTGGACCGCCGCCGGCGCCGTCGCGGCCACGAAGAAGTTGAGCAGGACGCCGACGGCCAGGTCCAGGCCGAGGGCGCGGCCGGTGACCCGGGCCCGCAGGCCGCCGGAGCGCAGCACCCAGACCGCCGCGGCGGAGCCGGTCAGGACGGCGAACACGGTCGCGCCCAGGACCGGGCCGAGCCCGGCCCCGCCGTTGGCCGCGGCGAACCCGATGAACACCTTGACGAACGCCGCGATCCGGTACGCCAGCGGCACGAGGACCCAGTAGCGCGAGGCACGTGCGAGCGTCGCGTCCCCGACCGCGGTGAGGTCGCCGTCATCGGCGGGCCCGGCGGGTTCCGCGGGGGTGCCGCTTCGGAGCAACGTGCGGACGAGCGCGCGCGGCGGTGCGGCAGAGCCCGCCTCGGGCATCGGTGGACCCCAATCATCCGGCCGTCCGGGCGGGCCTGAGCCTGGCAGCGCCGCGGGGGAGCCGTCAACCGTCCCGGGCCGGAGTCCAGCCCGGTGGAGCAAGGCGCGCTACGCGTTCGTGACCTTGAGGCCCGCGAACGCCGCTCAGTACGCGTGGAACACGGTGTCCTCGCCCGCGTACTCCGGCCAGCCCGGCGAACCCGTGGCGGCGAAGCGGTGCCAAGCGCCGTTCAGCTCGGTGGCCAGGTCCTGCGGCGGGGCCTCGCCGAGCAGGCCGCGGGGGCCGGGCACCGCGGCCAGCGCGTCGAACACGAACGGCAGCTCGAGCCCGTGGCACGCGCCGAGCCGGCCGTCGAGCAGGGGCGAGCCCCACTCGAACTCGTAGCGGAACGTCCGGCCGGTGTGGTGGTCGGCCAGGTCGCGCACGCCGTCGCGGAAGACCAGGTCGGTCAGCGCTTCGACGAGGACCTGGCCCGCCGGGACGCCGGAGCCGAGACCGTAGGCGTGCAGCACGCCGGCCGGGTCCGGGTGGGACACCGCCAGCGACGCGATCGCCTGGTCGTCGGTGACCTCCTCCAGCGCGCCGGTCGGGACCAGGTAGAGCCGCATCTCCTCGCTGCAGCTGCCGGCGATCAGGTCGACGTCGCGGCCCGCGCCCGCCCGGATCGCCTTGGCCGGGTGGTGCGGCAGGACGTCGTCGCCGATCACCGGGAGGAAGGGGCTCAGCCCGTAGCCGCGGTCGTAGCCCAGCGCGTCGCGCAGGTCGGGCGCGCCGCCGGGGCGCAGGACGGCGTCCTGGGCGTCGAGCAGCTGCTCGGTCGACACCTTCCGGAAGGACTCCGCGGTCGGCTCGACCTTCAGCTCGTCGGCGACGACCCGGGCCAGCCGCCGCGCCTGGACGCCGTCGCGCACCATGTCGGGGTGTCCGCTTTGGACGATCGCGCGGTGGAACAGGCCCGGCGAGAGCGGCGAGCCGAGCAGGCAGGCGACGCTGACGGCGCCGGAGGCCGCGCCGAAGAGGGTGACGTTGCCGGGGTCGCCGCCGAACCCGGCGATGTTCTCCCGGACCCAGCGCAGCGCGGCGAGCTGGTCGCGCAGCCCGAGGTTGGTGCTGCCGCCCTCCAGCGGCAGGAAGCCGTCGACGCCGAGCCGGTACTGCACGGTCACCAGCACCGCGCCGGCGCGGGCGAACGCCGTGCCGTCGTAGGCCGCGGCCGACCCGGTACCGCCGAGGAACGAGCCACCGTGGACGAACACCAGGACCGGCAGCGCGGCCCCGCCCGGCTGCGGCGTCCACACGTCCACCGTCAGGTACTCCGGGCCCGGTCGCCAGCCGGTGCCGGCGATCGGGGTGAGGTCCAGGCCGGGGACGTCGTGGCGGCGCTGCGGCGCGGTCGGCCCCGGTCTTCTCGCGTCGCGGACCTCTTCCCACGGCGGCGCGGGGACGGGGTCTGCGAAGCGCAGGTCGCCTTCGGGCGCGGCGGCGTACGGCACACCGCGGAAGAGCGCGACGCCGTCGGCGGTGACCTGACCGCGGACCGCGCCGGAAGTGGTGGGGACGACCGGGTCGGTCATTGCGGGGGGTCCCTTCGTGGCACACCGGGGAGGAGTCCCGACAGCCTAGGACCGCGGACCGGTCGCCGTCATGGGCGATCGTCCCCGCCGTTGTCGCGGATGGATAACGGCCGGGCGGGGCGCCGTCGGGCGCCCCGCCCCGCCGTCAGTCTTCGAGGAGGTCCTCGATGGTGATCGGGATGTGCCGGACCCGGGTGCCGGTGGCGTTGTACACGGCGTTGGCCACCGCCGCCGCCATGCCGACCGTGCCGATCTCGCCGAGGCCGCGCGCGCCGACGGCGTTGTGCAGCGTGTCCGGGTACTCGACGAAGTGGACGTCGACCTCCGGGATGTCGGCGTTGACCGGGAGCAGGTAGCTGGCGAAGTCGCCGTTGGCGAACCGGCCGTTCGCCTCGATCTCCAGACCCTCGTGCAGCGCCGCCGAGACACCCCAGATCATGCCGCCCATGATCTGGCTGCGGGCCGCCTTGTCGTTGATGATCCGGCCCGAGTCGAACACGCCGAGCATCCGCGAGACGCGGGCTTCGCGGGTCAGGCGGTGCACCCGGACCTCGCAGAACTGGGCGCCCCACGAGCTGAACGAGTGCTTCGTGAGCTCCTCGCCCGGCGCCGACGAGCCGGTCACTTCGAGCGACTCGCGGCCGACCGCGCGCAGCAGTTCGCCGAAGGACATGCTGCGGCCGTCCGCGAACACCCGGCCGTCGGCGTAGGTGACTTCGTGGCCTTCGAACGGCGCACCGGGATCGGCGGCGAGCGCCACCAGCTCGTCGATGGCCTTGACCGCCGCGATCATGATCGCGGTGCCCGCGCTCGCCGTCGCCGTCGAGCCGCCGGACAGGCCGCCCGGCGGGAGCGCCGAGTCGCCGAGCCGCGGCGTGATCCGCTCGGCCGGGATGTCGAGCGATTCCGCGCCCACCAGGGAGAGCACCGTGAGCAGGCCGGTGCCCGGGTCCGCGCCGCTGGTGGCGACGTCGGCGGTGTCGTCCGCGTGCAGTGTGATGCCCACCGTGGCCGGGAACCGCAGCGCCGGGAACATCGCCGTGGCCACGCCCATGCCGACGAGCCAGTCGCCTTCGGTGCGCGTGCCGGGCGGGCGGTGCGCCCAGCCGAAGCGCTGCGCGCCGATGCGGAAGCACTCGTCGAGGTGCTTGCTCGACCACTGCAGGTCCTTGCCCGGCGGGGCGGTCGAGTTGTTGCGGATGCGCAGCTCGATCGGGTCCATGCCCAGCGCGACGGCGAGTTCGTCGACCGCGCTTTCCAGCGCGAACGAACCGGGTGCCTCGCCGGGGGCGCGCATGAACGTCGTCGGCGGGATGTTCAGCGGCACGATCTTCTGGCTGATGGCCAGGTTCTGCGTGGCGTACCACTCGCGCGAGGTGCCGTGCGACGTCGGCTCGACGAACGACCGGGCGGCGTCGGTGCTGCACCACGAGTCGTGGCTGAGCGCGACGAGCGAGCCGTCCCGTTCGGCGCCGAGCTTGATCGTCTGGACCGTCGCGGCCCGGCCGGCGGTCGCGGTGAAGACCTGCTCACGGGTGAGCGCGGCCTTCACCGGGCGGTCGAGGGACCGCGACGCCGCGGCGGCGAGGAACGCCGGCGCCGACGTGCGGCCCTTGCCACCGAACGCGCCGCCGACGAACGGGTTCACGCAGTGGACGGCGGTCAGTTCCAGGTCCAGGGCGCTGGCCAGCTCCATCGCCTGGAGGTTCGACGCCTGGTTTCCGCTGTAGACGGTCAGCTCGCCGTCGTCCCACACCGCGACCGCGGAGTGCGGCTCCATCGCGGCGTGGTTCTGCGTCGCCGTGGTGTAGGTCGCCTCGACGACGACCGGGCTCGCGGCGAACGCGTCGTCGATGGATTCGATGCCGTCGGCGAGGACCTCCAGCGTCGGCGGCGCGCCGTCCCGGGCCGGCGGCGCGTCTTCGGCCGTGGCGAGGCCTTCGGTCAGCGACGTCTTGGCCGGCAACGGGCGGTAGGCGACGTTCACCAGCGACGCCGCGTCGCGGGCCTGCTCGAACGTCTCCGCGACCACGAAGCCGATCGGCTGGCCGTAGTAGGTGACTTCCTTGTCCTGCAGCGGAACCCACGTGTCGCCGAACAGCGGCGACGTGGCCGTGCGCATCTCCAGCGGGTCGAACGGCGAGTACACGCCGACGACGCCGGGCGCCTCCCGCGCCGCGGAGAAGTCCATGGCTTCGATCTCGCCGTGGGCGATCGTGCTGAGCACGACGTAGCCGTAGGCCATGCCGGGGAAGTGGTGGTCGGCGCCGTACTTGGCCTGACCGGTGACCTTCAGCGGCGCGTCCAGCCGGGTGATCATCGGGAGCTCCCCTCGGTCAGTTCGAGCAGCGCGCGGACGAGGGTCCGCTTGAGCAGTGGCACCTTGTACCCGTTGTCGGACAGCGTTTCCGCGCCCTCGGCCGCCGCGGCGGCGGCTTCTTCGAAGGCGGCCTGGGTCGCCGGGCCACCCCGCAGGGCGGCTTCGACGGACGGCAGCCGCCACGGCACGGTCCCGACGCCACCGGCCGCGACGCGGGCATCGGCGATGACGCCGTCCCGGACGTCCAGCGCGACGGCCGCCGAGCACAGCGCGAACTCGTAGGACTGCCGGTCGCGCACCTTGACGTAGGTGGAGTTCGCCGCCCAGTCCAGCCGCGGCACGATGACCTCGGTGATCAGTTCGCCCGGCCGCAGGTCGTTCTCCAGCGCCGGGGTGCCCCCGGGCAGCTGGTAGAAGTCGGCGAGAGCGACTTCACGGGTGCCTTCGGAACCGGCCAGCTTCACGCGGGCGTCGAGCGCGACCAGTGCGACCGCGACGTCGCTGGCGTGCGTCGCCGCGCAGGAGTCGCTGGTGCCGAGGATCGCGTGCATGCGGTTCGCGCCGGTGAGCGCGGGGCAGCCGCTGCCGGGCACGCGCTTGTTGCACGGCGAGGCGACGTCGCGGAAGTAGCCGCAGCGGGTGCGCTGCAGCAGGTTCCCGCCGATGCTGGCCATGTTCCGCAGCTGCTGGGACGCGCTGAGCAGCAGGGCCCGCGAGATCGCCGGGTACACCTGCGGGTGCGCGGCGATGGCGCTCATCCGCTCCAGCGCGCCGAAGCGCAGCCCGTCGGAGGTGTCGATGCCGCGCAGCGGGACTTCGTTGATGTCGAGGACGTGCTCGGGCGTGAGGACGTCGAGCTTCATGAGGTCGACGAGCGTCGTCCCGCCGGCGAGGAAGGTGCCGGGGGTCGCGAGCGCCGCTTCGACGGTGGTGGGCGCGGTCAGCTCAAAGGGACGCATCGGCCCGCCTCGCCTGCTCGACGGCCTTGACGATGTTCGGGTACGCGGCGCACCGGCAGAGGTTGCCGGACATGAACTCGCGCACGTCCTCGACGTCCTGCTCGACGGCGGCGACCGCCGACATGATCTGCCCGGCGGTGCAGAACCCGCACTGCAGCGCGTCCTGGTCCACGAACGCCTGCTGCACGGGGTGCAGCTCGTCCTCTGTGGACAGTCCTTCGACGGTGGTGACCGGCTGCTTGACGGTGGCGGCGAGGGTCAGGCAGGACAGCACGGGCCGCCCGCCGACGTGCACCGTGCAGGCACCGCACTGGCCGCGGTCGCAGCCCTTCTTCGGGCCGGTGACGTCGAGGCGCTCGCGCAGCGCGTCCAGGAGGGTCACGCCGGGATCGACGTCCAGGTGTTCGGTACTGCCGTTGACTTCGAGTGAGATGTCCACAGGTCTCTTTCCGCAGCTCGCCCGGATCGGTTCCGGACGGTGGTGGTGGCGGCGATCAAAGGGAGCGGATAGTCATCCGCTTCACCTGTTCGCGAGGCTAGCGGATTACAATCCGCTTCGCAACGAACCGGTCACGCTGGAGTTGCTCCAGGTCTGGGTTAGATTCGGCGGACGGAAGCCGGCGGACGAGGAACGGGAGGGACGATGACGACGGGTTCGGTCAGTCCCCGGCGCGCGGACACCCGGCGCAATCACGAGCGCATCCTCGTCGTGGCGGGGGAGTCGCTCGCCCGGACCGGCGAAGTCTCGTTCAACGCCATCGCGAAGCAGGCCGAGGTCGGGGTCGGCACGGTGTACCGGCACTTCCCGACCCCGGAGGCGCTGATCCTCGCGGTCTACCAGCGCGAGGTGCGGCACATCGTGGAGATCGTGCCGGTGCTGCTGGACAAGCACGCGCCGGACGAGGCGTTCCGGGTGTGGGTCACCGACCACCTGGCGCACTACATGATGACGAAGAAGGGACTGGCCGACGCGCTGCGCCGCGCGACGGCGTCCCGCGGCGAGCTGCCCGCGAGCGCCTACGAGTCCATGATCAGCGCGATGGCGGCCCTCCTCGAAGCGAACGCGGCGGCGGGCACGGTGCGCCCGGGTCTCGACCCGGTGGTGGTGCTGCGTGGCCTGGCCGGCTTGCTGCTGCTCGACCCGGGCGGCGACTGGCGCGGTGAGGCGGCGAGCCTCGCCGACCTGCTCTGGCACGGCATGGCCCGCTAGCGCGTTTCGCCCGGGGCCTGGCTGCGTCGGCACGGGCCGTCAGGCGGTTTCGTCCAGCCGGACGGTCACGGTGACGCGGCCCTTTTCGTCGCGCCGCGCGGTGGCGTGGCCGGTGCGGCCGGTGTCGTCGAGTTCGAGGGCCAGCGGGCCGCCCTCGCCGGTGAAGTTGCGCCACCACGACTTCGCGTCCGGGAGCCGGACGCCGATGGTGACGACGTTCCCCGCCCGCCGGTAGCCGACGGGGGTGGTGAACGTGCGGCCCGACCGCCGGCCGGTGTAGGTGACCTGGGTCAGGTGGCGGCGGACCAGCTTGCCCCAGCGGGGTGACGTCCGCAGCGAGCCCACGCACGTGTTGACGCGGTCCACGGCGGTCTTCGGGAGCGGGCCTCGGTATCCC
The DNA here is from genome assembly GCF_023008405.1 of Amycolatopsis sp. FBCC-B4732. Taxonomy (NCBI): domain Bacteria; kingdom Bacillati; phylum Actinomycetota; class Actinomycetes; order Pseudonocardiales; family Pseudonocardiaceae; genus Amycolatopsis; species Amycolatopsis sp. FBCC-B4732. The sequence continues at coordinate 4,595,220 of NZ_CP095376.1, read as the reverse complement.
ACGGGGAGCCTCCTTCGTCGGTGACGACGTCCACCGTACCGGAAACCGGAGATGGGTGTTCCGGTTAGCTGGAGGTGGGGAAGGTGAAGCCCGCCTCCGTCCGGGGCCAGCGCGTGGTGACGACCTTCGCGCGGGTGTAGAAGCGGACGCCTGCCGGGCCGTGGACGGGACTGTCGCCGATCAGGGAGTCCTTCCAGCCGCCGAAGGAGTAGTACGACATCGGCACCGGGATCGGGACGTTGACGCCGATCATGCCGACCTTCACCTCGCGCTGGAATTTGCGCGCCGCTTCGCCGCTGCCGGTGAAGATCGCCGTGCCGTTGCCGTACGGGTTGGCGTTGATGACCGCGATGGCCTCCTCGACCGTCGCGGCGCGGACGATCGCGAGTACCGGGCCGAAGATTTCTTCGCGGTAGGCGTCCATCTCCGTGGTCACGCCGTCCAGCAACGACGGTCCGACGAAGAAACCCTCTTCGTGGCCTTCGACCTTGAGGCCGCGGCCGTCGACCACCACCGTCGCGCCCTGCTCGGCGCCCCGGGCGACGGCGTTCACCACCCGCTCGCGCGCGGCTTCGGTGACGACCGGGCCCATGTCGCTCGCCGGGTCGCTGCCCGGGCCCACCTTGACCTCGCTCGCCTTGCGCTCGAGGACCTCGACCAGCGCGTCGCCGGCCGTGCCCACGGCCACCCCGACCGAGATCGCCATGCAGCGCTGCCCGGCCGAGCCGAACGCCGCCGCGGTGAGGTGGTCGGCCGCGTACTCCAGATCGGCGTCGGGCAGGACCACCGCGTGGTTCTTCGCGCCGCCGAGGGCCTGGACGCGCTTGCCGGCCGCGGTGCCCCGCTCGTGGACGTACTTGGCGATGGGGGTGGAGCCGACGAAGGACACGGCGGCGATGTCCGGGTGGTCGAGGATCGCGTCGACCGCGGTCTTGTCGCCGTGCACGACGGTGAACACGCCGTCCGGCAGCCCGGCCTCGGCGTAGAGGCGGGCGACGAAGTTCGAGACCGACGGGTCGCGCTCGCTCGGCTTGAGGACGAACGTGTTGCCGGTGGCGATCGCGATCGGGTGCATCCACAACGGCACCATGATCGGGAAGTTGAACGGGGTGATGCCGGCGACGACGCCGAGTGGCTGCCGGAAGTCGTGGACGTCGACGTCGCGGGAGACCTGGTCGGAGAAGCTGCCCTTGAGCGCGTCGGCGATGCCGCAGGCGTATTCGACGACCTCGCGGCCGCGGATGACCTCGCCGCGGGCGTCCTCGATCACCTTGCCGTGTTCGCCGGAGATGATCCGCGCGAGTTCGTCTTCGTGCCTCACCAGCAGCTCGCGGAAGGCGAACATCACCTTGGTGCGCTGGGACAGCGAGGAGTCGCCCCACGTCTCGAAGGCTTTGCTCGCGGCGGCGACGGCGGTGTCCACAGTGGACGGATCGGCCAGCAGGACCCGGGCCTGTTCCTGCCCGGTGGCCGGGTCGTAGACCGGCGCGGTGCGGGTCGAACCCGCGGACGTGGCGGCGCCGTTGATCCAGTGTTCGACGGTGTGCACGGTGCTCCTCGAAGTAGTGGTGTTCACAGCAGCCCCACCGCGGTGTCGACGGCCTTGGCGACGTTCCCGTCGTGCGGGTACAGCAGGGACCGCCCGACCACCAGGCCCTGCACTGTCGGCAGGGCGAGTGCTCGCTGCCAGGCCGAGAACGCCGCGTCGGCGTCCTTGACCTCGCCGCCGAGCAGGACGGCGGGCAGTGTCGAAGACGCCAGCACGCGCTCCATTTCGTCCACCACCGGCAGCTTGAGCCAGGTGCGGGCCGACGAGCGGCCGAGCCCGGAAGCGATGGTGATGGACTTGATCACGGCGTCGGGGGAGAGGTCGTTCTTGAGGCGCCCGCCCGCCCACACCGACAGGAACGGCTCGATCATCGCGATGAGCTTGCGGTCGGCCAGGTCGTTGACCGCTTTCGCGGTGTTTTCCAAGACGGCCGGCGTTGCCGGGTCGTCGAGGCAGATCCGGGTCAGCGTCTTGCCGCCGTCGAAGCCCATCCGGTCGAGGGATTCGGCGTCGTAGCAGGCGAAGCGGTCGTCGATCTCGAAGCTCGACCCGGCCAGCCCGGTGCGGTTCATCGACCCGAGCACCGTCTTGCCGTCGAGTACCCCGAGCAGCAACAGGTCGTCGACGACGTCCGCGGTCGCGAGCACACCGGTGACGCCCGGGCGCTCCAACGCGAGGCACAACCGCTCGAGGAGCTCGCCGCGGTCGGCCATCGCCGTCGGGTTTCCGCCCACCGCGTTCGCGCCGCGGGCGGGGTGGTCCGCGGCGATGATCATCGTGCGGCCCTTGTCGTTGAACGGCGACGCGGCCCGCACCCGGTTCGCGGCCGCCTCGGCGATCGCTTCCGGGTCGTGCACCCGTTTGGCGACGATGCGCCGCACCACGTCGATCACGCTTCCCCTCCCCGGACCGCGCACCGGCCCTCCCGAGAACGACGATTCCAGCGGCTGCGGACTTTGTCAAGACATATGGACAACACGTCATCCCTACAGTGGCCGCCGAGGCGGTAGCATCCGGGGATGAGCAAGCCGGACATCACCTCCCCGGCCTGGGATGCCGGGCGGGAGATCGTGCTGGACCCGGGCAGCCCCGAGCCGCTGTACTTCCAGGTTTCGCGGCAGCTGCACGCCGCGATCGAGGACGGCAGGCTGCCGGCGGGGGCCAGGCTGGGCAACGAGGTGGACCTGGCCGCGAACCTGCGCCTGTCGCGCCCGACCGTCCGCCAGGCGATCCAGACGCTGGTCAACCAGGGGCTGCTCGTGCGACGGCGCGGGATCGGGACGCAGGTCGTCCGCACCAAGGTCGCCCGGCCGCTGCGGCTGAGCAGCCTGTTCGACGACCTCACCGGCCTCGGCGGCAAGCCGGAGTCGGCGGTGCTGGCCAACCGCGTCGAGAACGCCGGCGCGGAGGTGGCCGAGCTGCTGGAGGCGCCGGGGCTGGCCCACGTGCGCCGGCTGACGCGGATCCGCTCCACCGACGGCGAACCCCTCGCCCTGATGAACAACTACCTGCCGGTGGGCATCATCGACCCGACCGACGACGAGCTGCGCGAGCGCGGTCTCTACCAGCTGCTGCGCTCGGCGGGGGTCCGCCTGCACGCCGCCGAGCAGAACATCGGCGCCCGGACGGCGACCGAAGAGGATGCGGAGCTGTTGCGAGAGGAGCCGGGTGCGGCCCTGCTCACGATGCAGCGGACCACTTACGACGACACCGGCCGGGTGGTCGAGTATGGGTGGCACGTTTACCGGGCTTCGCGCTACACGTTCAACCTTTCGCTGACCAACGGGCCCCAGTAGCGGCGCGGCCGGGGCCGGTTCGTACGGCGGGGGCGGTGGACTCTTGGCAGCCCGCGGCCTGGTTCGGGGGCCGGGCCGGTTTCCGCATCGCTGGGGCGCGGCCCGCCCGGCTCCGGGTGCCGACGCCGGAGTCCTTGCGGCCGAGGTGACCGTGGGATCGGCGGCTGGCTCGGGCCCCGGGTGCGGGTGCCGGAGTCCTTGCGGTCGAGGTGATCGTGGGACCGGTGGCTGGCTCGGGCTTTGGGTGCCGGCGCCGGAGTCCTTGCGGTCGAGGTGACCGGCGGGCCGGCGGAACCGGCCCGGCTATGGTCCGGAGGGGATTGTGAGGCGGCCCGCCGCGGGCTCCGGGGGCGCGGCCCGCCCGGCTCCGGGTGCCGACGCCGGAATCCCTGCGGCCGAGGTGACCGGCGGGCCGGCGGAACCGGCCCGGCTACCGTCCGGCAGGGATCGCGGGCGGCCCGCCACGGGCTCCCGGGGCGCCGGATTCCGTGCGGCGGAGCAGGCCGGCGGGTTCGGCGGGTCCGGTCCGCCGGTGCCTACTGTCCGGAATGGACAGTGGGGCGGCGCAGCACCAGAACCACCGTGTCGTCGGCGTGGCGGACCACGTCGTGCATGCGGGTCACCAGCTCGCGGGGCAGCGTCGCGGCCGGGTGCGTGCGGTGGGTCTCCGCCAGCGCCAGCAGCCGGACCTGGCCTTCGTCGATGTCCTTGCGGCTCTCCACCAGGCCGTCGGTGTAGAGCAGCAGCGTGTCGCCCGGGTCGAGATCCACCTCGACCAGCCGGCCGCTGCCGGGGTCGGGGAAGCCGACGCCGCGGCCGATGACCGGGGCGGGCAGGAGGCGGGCCGGGCCGGATGCCTTGACCAGTACGGGTTCCGGGTGGCCGCCGTTCGCCAGGCGGGTGCGGCCGGTCGCCGGGTCGGCGCGGGCGAGGATGACCGTGGCCATCAGGTCGGGCTCGATCGCGGCCAGGGTGCGGGACGCGCGCGCGATCAGGTCGGGGAACGGGTGCCCCTCCAGCGCCAGCGTGCGGATCGCGTGGGTCACGGTGAGCGCGTGCCGCGTCGAGGTGACGCCGTGGCCGACCGCGTCGACCAGCGTCACGTGAACCTGGCCGTCGGGCAGCACGAACCAGTCGTAGAGGTCGCCGCCGGTGGGGGAGTCCTGGTCGGTCGGGGAGTAGTGGACGGCCAGCTCCAGGCCCGCCACCGCGGGCGGGCGCGGGCGCAGCGCGTCCTCCAGCTCGCGGAAGATGACCGCGTGCGCGCGGCGGAGCTGCTCGTCGCGCTGTTCGAGGTCGACGTACATCGCGAGCACGCCGCTGTTGGTTTCCGCCAGCTCGTGCTTGAGCTGCCGCTGTTCCTGCGTGAGCGTGTCGGCGCGGGAGATCAGCGCGAGCATCTCCTCGCGCGTCGCCCGCTCGTCGTCGGGGTCGGCGGGCGTCACCGGCCCGCCGCCGGCGAGGTGCCAGGTGAGCGTCTCGTCGTCGCCCCTTTCGGGCAGCAGGGGCAGGGCGTTGCGGCTGTGCTGGCTCACCGCGTGGTCGAGCCGCGCGGTGACGGCCAGCCGCCGGTCCGAGGCCGCCGTGGCCACGTCGACGGTTTCGCCGGCGGTGAGGGCGGGTTCGGCGAGCAGGGTCACGGCGAGCACCAGCCGCGCGCGGTCGCCGGGGTCGACGCCGGCTTCGCCGCAGGCGGTGCGCAGCCGCGCCCGGATCCGGTCCAGGTCGGGGCGCATCAGGCGGCCCGGCCGGCGCGCAGGGCGAGCATGGCCGCGTCGTCGCGCGGGTTCCGGTGCCGGTGGGCCAGTTCCGCGGCGAGCAGCAGCAGGTCGGGGGCCCGGCCGGGGACGCGCCACCCGGTGCCGACGCCGTCGGTGTGCAGGACCACGACGTCGTCGTCGGCCAGCTCCAGGTGCCGGACCGGCGCCGACGGCAGCGTGAACCCGACGATGCCGGGGGTGCTGAGCAGCAGCCGGGACGGGCCGTCGCCGACGCTCGCGCCGCTGACGTTGCCGACGCCGCAGAACTCGAGCCGCCGCGGCGCGATCCGCACCAGCGCGACCGCGGCACCCCGGGTCGTGCGGAGCGCGCGGTGCATGTTCGTGAGCTGGTGCGGCAGCGGGCGGTCCGGGTTCTCGGCGAACACGCGCAGCGCGGCTTCGGCGGCTTCGGCGGCTTCAGGCCCGTGGCCGAGCCCGTCGGCGACGACGGCGGTCCGGCTGCCGGTGACGTCGGCCAGCGCGACGGCGTCACCGCAGTGCTGTTCGCCTTCGCGCGCCAGGCGGAAGTGCCCGATCGCGCCGCCGGGCGGGGGCGGCGCGGGCGCCAGCAGCCGGGCGGCGGCGAGCGTCCCGGTCGCGGGCGAGGACGTGATCCGGAACCCGGTCGCCATCCGGAGCACCGCGCCGAGGCCGGTGCCGAGCGTGGCGGTGGTCGTGTTGCCGTCCAGCAGCCAGTGGTCGAGGTCGGCCATGCCGGGCCCGTCGTCGGCGGCCAGCACGTCGACGCCGCGCCCGGTCAGCGACCGCTGCACGAACACCGAGCCGCCGGTGGTGTGCTTGTCGATGTTGCCCGCGAGCTCGGCGGCCACGACCGCGGCGCGTTCGGCCAGCACGTCCGGGAGCCCGGCCGCGTGCGCGGTCTCGCGGGCGACGCGGGCGGCGGCGTACGCGGCGCTGGGGTGGTCGACGCGGATGCGGCTGGTCTGCTCGGCGACGGTGGCGGTCACGGCTGCCAGCGCGCGACCGTGACGGTGGTGCCGCGGCCGGGCTCGGTGTCGAGGTCGAAGTCGTGGACCAGACGGCGGGTGCCACCGAGGCCGTGCCCCAGTCCGGCGCCGGTGCTGAACCCGTCGGTCATCGCCTGCTCGACGTCGGCGATCCCCGGGCCTTCGTCGCGGACCCGCAGCCGCAGCCCGGTCCGCCCGGCGGGTTCCCGCACCACGTCGACGGTCATCGTGCCGCCGCCGCCGTGGATGTAGGCGTTGCGGACCAGCTCGCTGGCCGCGGTGACGATCTTCGTCTGGTCGACGATCGAGAACCCGGCGGAGACGGCGGCGGCCCGCACGGCGTGCCGGGCGGCGAGGAGGTCTTCCTCGACCCGGACGGGGTGCTCGGCGGGCGGGACCGTTCGCTCGTCAGGAAGCATGGGGCGCCTCTTCGGCGGGACGGCGCCAGCCCAGCAGCTCCATCGCCTGTTCCGCGTTCAGCGCCGTCCGGACCCCGGTCAGCGGCAGGCCGAGCTCGGTCAGCGTCAGCGCGACGGCCGGGCGCATCCCCGCCACGATCATCCGGGCACCGAGCAGCCGGCCGGTGCCGGCCAGCTGCATGAGCACGCGGGCGACGAAGGAGTCGACGATCTCCAGCCGGGAGATGTCGATGATGACGCCGCGGATGCCCTCGTCCGCGATCCGCGCGGTCAGCTCGTCGGTGAACGCGAGCGCGGTCTTGTCGTCCAGGTCGCTCAGCAGCCCGCCGAGCAGGATGTCCCCGAGTTTCAGGATGGGCAGGCCGGCGTTCACCCGGTCACGCCCGGCCGGGCGGCGGTGTCGCCGGTGAGCTGCATCGCGCTCGCCAGCGCGTCGGCGAGCGAGCCGCGGGTGACGATGTGCGAGAGGTCGATGCCCAGCTGCGTGATGGTCTGCGCGATCGACGGGCGGATGCCGCTGACCACGCACTCCGCGCCCATCAGCCGGACGGCGCTGACGGTCTGCAGCAGGTGCTGCGCCACGGCGGTGTCGACGGTCGGGACGCCGGTGATGTCGATGATCGCGACCCGCGCCTCGTTGGCCTGGATCGACTCCAGGAGGTTGTTCATCACGACCTGCGTCCGGGCGCTGTCGAGCGTGCCGATCAGGGGCACCGCGAGGACGTGGCGCCACAGCCGCAGGACCGGCGTGGACAGCTCGAGCACCTGGCTGTGCTGCTCGCGGATGATCCGTTCCCGGCCCGCCGCGTAGACCTCGAAGGTCAGCACGCCCGCGCTGTCGAGCAGCTCGTTGACCAGCAGCGCGGCCCGGTAGCGCAGCGCGGAGTCCTCGGTGTGCCGCTCGATCGCGCCCAGCATCGTGCGCTTGAGCGCGTGGATCGCCATGGCCGTGGCCCGCGGTTCGGCACCCGCGCGGGCCCGGCGCTCGGAAAGCGACGTCAGCGCGTCCCGCACCGCGGGGTCCTGGTCGACGATCCGGGACACCGGCAGCGTCCCGGCGATCGCGGTGCGCAGCGCGTCGAGCAGACCGGCGGCTTCGCGGCGGAGCTCTTGGCCGATCCGGCCGCCGTCGGGTTCCTGGCCGGCCCAGTCCCCGGCCAGTGCGGCCCGGTCTTCCTCCAGCACGCGCGCGAGCACCGCGCGGACCTGGCTGTCGTCCGTGCCCAGCACCGAGCCCTCCTCGAGTGATCGGGGCGCGCTCTGCTGTACGCCGGTTGACTGTTGTCATATAACAACAGTTGTGTCAGCGATGCAAATCCGGGGTCCGGTCCGCGAGGGCCAGGTACTCCGCCAGCCCGCCGGCGAGCGCGGCCCGGCCGGCCGGTGTCATCTTCGCCAGCAGTGTCTCGACGCGGTCCCGGCGCCGGGACCGCAGGTCCTGCAGGTACGCGCGGCCGCGGTCGGACAGCCGCAGCGTCAGCTCCCGCCTGCTGCGCGCGCTGGGCAGGCGTTCCAGGAAGCCCACCGCCTCCAGCCGGTCGCACAGCCTGCTCACCAGCGGCGGGGTCGAGTCGAGCTGCTCGGCCAGTTCCCGCAGGTTGACCCCGTCACGGCGGTCGAGCGCGACGACCGCGCGCAGCTGCGACACCGACAGCGGCCGCGGCGACACGTCCTGCGCGCCTTCCAGGACCGATTCGATGAGGCGCGCGAGAGCGGCCACGCCGTCCGGGACGGCCTGCTCGCGGGATCGATCCACGGCGTCCACTCTGACATCCCTATGCTGAACCGGCAGCACAGCTCACGCGAATCGCCGTAGACCCGGCACGCCGGAGCGGCGCAGACTCGACAGACTTGCCCGCGCCGGCGCGCGCGGACCCGTGAGCAGGAGGCAGGCGTTGGACAGATCCCTGGCGGTGGAGCGTCTCCTCCGTGACGTACCGCCGCACGACCTGACCAGGGCTTTGCGCTCGGCGCTGCGCGAGCACTTCGGTGCCGGGGCGGTCGAACTGCTGATGGCCGACTACGCGCTGACCGAACTGTGCCAGGTGGGCGAACAGCCCTACTCGTCGGAGCCGATCCCGGTCGAGGGGACCACGCCGGGCGCGGCCTTCGTCGCGCAGGCGGCGACGTTCGAGCCGGCCGCGGACGGCGTCACCGGGTACTTCCCGGTCAGCGTGCGCGGGGACCGGCTCGGCGTCCTGGCCGTGACGTTGCCCGCCGAACCCGAGCCGCCCGTCTGGGCCGAGCTCGAGCGGTTCGCCGAAGCCGTGGCCCACGAACTGTTCGTCGCCGACCGCGACACCGACCTCTACATCCAGGCCCGGCGCTCCTCGCGGCTGACGCTCGCCGCGGAGATGCAGTGGCAGCTGCTGCCCGGCCGCGCCTGCACCCGCGCCGAGTTCGCGCTCGGCGGCCAGCTCGAGCCCGCCTACGCCATCTACGGCGACTGCTTCGACTGGTCGGCGTCCGCGAGCAAGCTCGCCGTCACGCTGATCAACGGCATGGGCGAGGGCAGCGAGGCGGCCCTGCTGACCAACCTCGCGATCAACGCGCTGCGCAACGCCCGCCGCGCCGGGATCCCCCTCGACGCGCAGGCCGAGCTCGCCGACCAGGCGCTCTACGCGCACCACCGCGGCGCCGAGCACGTGGCCGCGCTGCTGCTGGAGTTCGACCTCGCCACCGGGTCGGTCGCCGTCGTCGACGCCGGTTCGCCCCGGCTCTGGCGGCTGCGGGACGGGAAGGCCGAGCGGGTCCTGTTCGACGAGCAGCTGCCGCTCGGTACGTTCGACGGCACGATCTACGAGGTGGAAAGCCTCCAGGCCGCCGAGGGTGACCGGTTCGTGTTCGTCAGCGACGGCGTCTACAACGCGGTCGGCACGCACGGCGAGCGCTACGGCGACCGCGAACTCGCCGAGGCGGTCACCGCGACCGCCGACCTGCCCGCCGCGCACGTGCCGGGCGCGGTGCTGCGGGAGCTGACTTCGCGCCGGCACGGCGGCCAGGCGGAGGACGACGCGATGGTCGTCTGCCTGGACTGGTTCGGCGCGGTCCCGGTGGCGGGCACCGGGACCGGCCCGGCGATTTCGGTGCGCCCCGCCGGGGAGTGACCACCCGCCACGGCGGGAGCGCCCGGCGTCAGCGGCCCCGGACGTCGTCGCTGTCGCCCTGCTCGTCGGGCTGTGTGGCGCCCGCCGCTTCCGCGCGCATCCGCTCGACCATGTGCGGGTGGTGCAGCTCGAACGCCGGGCGCTCGGAGCGGATCCGGGGCAGGTCGAGGAAGTTGTGCCGGGGCGGCGGGCTGGTGGTGGCCCACTCGAGCGAGTTGCCGTAGCCCCACGGGTCGTCGACGCCGACGGGTTCGCCGTAGCGGTAGCTCTTGACGACGTTCCAGAGGAACGGCAGCACCGAAAGGCCGAGCAGGAACGCCCCGATCGTGGAGACGGTGTGCATCCGGGTGAAGCCGTCGCTGGAGAGGTAGTCGGCGTAGCGGCGGGGCATGCCGGCGTCGCCGAGCCGGTGCTGGATGAGGAACGTCGTGTGGAAGCCGGTGAAGGTGGTCCAGAAGTGCCACTTCGCCAGGCGTTCGTCGAGCATCCGGCCGGTGATCTTGGGGAACCAGAAGTAGATGCCGGCGAAGGTGGCGAACACGATCGTGCCGAAGAGCACGTAGTGGAAGTGGGCGACTGTCGTGGATGTGGAAGTCCAGCGGCGGGGACGCGAGGATGATCCCGGTCAGCCCGCCGAGCAGGAACGTGACGAGGAAGCCGACCGACCACAGCATCGGCGACTCGAACGTCAGCTGACCCCGCCACATCGTGCCGATCCAGTTGAAGAACTTGATCCCGGTCGGCACGGCGATGAGGAACGTCATGATCGTGAAGAACGGCAGCAGCACGGCGCCGGTGGCGAACATGTGGTGCGCCCAGACCGCGGCCGACAGCGCCGTGATGCCGATCGTCGCGAACACCATCGTCTGGTAGCCGAACAACGGCTTCCGGCTGAACACCGGGATGATCTCGGTGACGATCCCGAAGTACGGCAACGCGACCACGTACACCAGCAGCGCGAACAGCGCGGCGGTGAGGATCGGGAACGCGAGCAGGATCGGCACCGACGTGAACAGGATGTTCCAGGTGAAGATCGGCATCCGCCACGTGAGCATCCCGGGGCAGCGCAGGCAGACGATGGTCGTGATCATGTTGACCGCGCAGAGGATGGTGCCGAGACCGGTGACGATCAGGCCGGTGATCCACAGGCCGCCGCCGACGCCGGGGGAGTGGATGGCGTTGGACAGCGGGGTGTACGCGGTCCAGCCGAAGTCCGGCGGGCCGCCGGGGGTGAGGTAGCCGGACAGCACGATCAGGCCGCCGAAGAGGTAGAGCCAGTAGGAAAACGCGTTGAGGCGCGGGAACGCCACGTCCGGCGAGCCGATCTGCAGCGGCAGGACGAAGTTCGCGAACCCGAACAAGTTGGGCGTCGCGTAGAGCAGCAGCATGATCGTGCCGTGCATGGTGAACAGCTGGTTGTACTGCTCCGGGGAGAGGAACTGCAGGCCGGGACGCGCCAGCTCGGCCCGCATCAGCAGCGCCGTCAAGCCGCCGATCAGGAAGAACCCGAACGACGTCGACAGGTACAGCACGCCGATCGTCTTGTGGTCGGTGGTGCGGATGGTCTTGAGGAGCGTGGCGCCTCGCAGGCCCCGCCGCACGGGACGGTGGGGGATCGGGGTCGCGCGGGTCGCCGTTTCGGACATCGGACTCGCCACCTGGGGCCGGCGGGATTGCGGACCTCGCGCGCGTACCCGCGGATCTCGCGCTTACACGCGGGGATCCGGTTGTCACCCCGGTCGTGAGTGTTCAGGGCGGCTAGCACCGCCCTGAACACTCACGACGGGTTCAGCCTTCCTGGCCCGCCGTCCGCAGCAGGACGGCGAGCGACCGCGCGCCGACCACCAGCGAGCCGCCGCCCGGAACCGTGCGGGGCGTCGTCAGCTGGTCGCCCGCCACGCCGCCCACGAGGACGTCGCCCACCGACCGGTGGAACACCTCGCCCGTGGTGGAGTCGAGCACCACCGCCCACTCCTCGCCGTACCCGCCGCCCGGGACGGTCATCGTGATGTCGTCCTCGTGGGCGTTGAAGCAGAGCAGGAAGGAGTCGTCCACGACGCGCTCGCCGCGGGCGTCGAGGTCGGGGATCGCGGTCCCGTTGAGGAAGACCACGATGCTGCGGCCGAACCCGGCTTCCCAGTCCTGGTCGGTCATCTCGTCACCGCCCGGGGTGAACCAGGCGATGTCGCGCAGCTCGTCGCCGCGGCGGATCGGCCGGCCGGCGAAGAACCGGCGGCGGCGGAACACCGGGTGCTGCCGCCGGAGGCCGATCACCGCCGAGGTGAACTCGAACAGCTCGCGGTTGTGCTCCAGCAGCGACCAGTCCACCCACGAGAGCTCGTTGTCCTGGCAGTAGGCGTTGTTGTTGCCCTGCTGGGTGCGGCCGAGCTCGTCGCCGTGCAGCAGCATCGGCACGCCCTGCGACAGCAGCATCGTGGCGATCATGTTGCGGCGCTGGCGGGCCCGCAGGTCAAGGACCTTCTCGTCGTCGGTCGGGCCCTCCGCGCCGCAGTTCCACGACCGGTTGTCGTCGGCGCCGTCGCGACCGTCCTCGCCGTTGGCCTCGTTGTGCTTCTCGTTGTAGGACACCAGGTCGTCGAGGGTGAAGCCGTCGTGCGCGGTGACGAAGTTGATCGACGCGAACGGGCGGCGGCCGTCGTTCTGGTAGAGGTCCGACGAGCCGGTGATGCGCGAGGCGAATTCGCCCAGCGTCGACGGTTCGCCGCGCCAGAAGTCGCGGACGGTGTCACGGTAGGCGCCGTTCCACTCCGTCCACAGCGGCGGGAAGTTGCCGACCTGGTAGCCACCGGGCCCGACGTCCCACGGCTCGGCGATCAGCTTCACCTGGCTGACGATCGGGTCCTGCTGCACCAGGTCGAAGAACGTGGACAGCCGGTCGACGTCGTAGAACTCGCGGGCGAGCGTGGCGGCGAGGTCGAAGCGGAAGCCGTCGACGTGCATCTCGGTGACCCAGTAGCGCAGCGAGTCCATGATCAGCTGCAGGGTGTGCGGCTGGCGGACGTTGAGCGAGTTCCCGGTGCCGGTGTAGTCCATGTAGTACTGCGGGTCGTTCTCGACCAGCCGGTAGTAGGCCTGGTTGTCGATGCCGCGCATCGACAGCGTCGGGCCCAGGTGGTTGCCTTCGGCGGTGTGGTTGTAGACGACGTCGAGGATGACTTCGATGCCGGCTTCGTGCAGCGTCCGCACCATCGCCTTGAACTCGTGCACCTCGCTGCCCGGCGTCGCGGGCATGATCGAGGCGGCGTACTCGTTGTGCGGCGCGAAGTAGGCGATGGTGTTGTAGCCCCAGTAGTTCGCGAGGCCGCGCTCGGTGAGGGCGTGGTCGTGCAGGAAGTGGTGGACCGGCATCAGCTCGACGGCCGTGACGCCGAGGGACTTGAGGTACTCGACCATCACCGGGTGCGCCAGCCCGGAGTAGGTTCCCCGCAGCTCCTCGGGGATGTCCGGGTGGAGCTTGGTCAGCCCGCGGACGTGGGCTTCGTAGACCACCGTCTCGTTGTAGGGCACGTTCGGCGGCCGGTCGTTGGCCCAGTCGAAGTACGGGTTGACGACGACCGCGCGGACGGTGTGCGCCGCGGAGTCGTCGTCGTTGCGCTCGCCGGGGCGGTCGAAGCGGTAGCCGAACACGGACTCGTCCCAGTCGACGCGGCCGGTGACGGCCTTGGCATACGGGTCGAGCAGCAGCTTGGCGGGGTTGCACCGCAGGCCGCGTGCCGGGTCGTGCGGTCCGTGGATCCGGTAGCCGTACTCCTGGCCCGGACCGATCCCGGTCAGGTAGCCGTGGTGGACGAAGCCGTCGACCTCCGGCAGCCGGACCCGGGTCTCGGTTCCGTCCGGGGCGAACAGGCAGAGGTCGACGCGGTCGGCGACCTCCGAGAAGAGCGCGAAGTTGGTGCCGACGCCGTCGTAGTCGGCGCCGAGCGGGTAGGGGGTACCGGGCCAAGGCTGCACAGGGCCTCCACAGTGCGCGAATGAACTCCGCCCGGATACCCGGCCGGCGCTGCTCGAATCCGTGACGTGCCTCTCCTCACCCGGACGGCCGCCCGGCCCGGGACCGCCGTCGCGCGCGGCGGTCCCGGGCCCCGGGTCAGCTCATCTTCTTCTTGGCGGCCTTCGCCTTCCCCTTCACGGTGCCCTTCGCGTCCTGCAGCGGCGCGTACGTGCTGTAGAGCGCGGGGTCGGGTTTGGGTGCGGTGCCCGGGCCGCCGAGGGGCTCGGGTTCCATCAGGTACTCGATGCCGGCGTCGGTGGTCCAGCTCGACCCCTTGGCGCCGTCGGGCCCGTCGGAGAGGTGCCAGATGGTGTGGTTGTGGGTCTGGTCCTCCTCGTCGAGCAGCGCGTTGGGGGCGATCTCGTCCTCGAGGCCGTCGGCCTTGAGCTCCTCGATCGCGGCCAGCCACTGCTTCTGGTGCACGGTGTCGCGGGCGAGGTTGAACTGCAGCATCGCCTTGACGCCGGGGTCGTCGGTCATGTTGTAGAGCCGGGCGGTCTGCAGCCGGCCCTGCGCTTCGGCGGCGACGTTGGCGCGGAAGTCGGCCAGGAGGTTGCCCGAGGCGATGATGTACTTGCCGTTCCACGGGGTGCCGTTGCTGTCGGCGGGCAGGGCGCCGCCGCCGGCGACGATGGCCTGCTGGACGTCCATGCCGCCGATCATCGCGGCCATCACCGGGTCCTCGACGGCTTCGGCGGTGACGGTCGAGGGGGCGCCTTCGAGCAGCCGCGCGACCATCGTGGCCAGCATTTCGACGTGCCCGATCTCCTCGGTCGCGGTGTCCATGATCAGGTCCTTGTACTTGCCTTCGATGCGGCAGTTCCAGCCCTGGAACAGGTACTGCATCGTCACGGTCATCTCGCCGAAGGCGCCGCCGATGAGCTCCTGGAGCTTGTGGGCGTAGACGGGGTCGGGCTTTTCGGGCTTGGCTTCGAACTGCAGCAGCTTCGTGTGACGGAACACGGGTGTTCCCTTTCGTCCGGGGTGGTGGTCGGACCGGGCTTTCCCGGTAAGGGGACGGTTAACCGCGGAAGGTCCGGCGCGTCGCCCGAGGCGGCGTACGCTCGTCTCGTGCAGATGCCGACCCACGGGCCTCCTCCGGCGGCCTTCGACCACGTGTGCTGGGGCTACCGCGACGTCGGCGAGTTCGTGACGGGCGCCCGGGACTTCCTCGCCGACGGCGTCGCCGCGGGGGAGCGGATCCTCTACGTCGCGTCCGGCGACGAGACGGCCCTGGCCGGGCAGCTGCGCGTGGACGCGCGGCTCGACGAGGCCTTCCGGCGGGGTGCGGTGCAGGTGGTCCCGGTCGAGGCGGCCTACCGCACGGGGACCGCGGTCGACCCCGTCACCCAGGTCGAGCGCTACGCCGCGGCGACGGCCGAGGCGCTGGCCGCCGGGTACACCGGGCTGCGGGTCGCCGCCGACGTGACGTCGCTGGTGCGCACCCCGGCCCAGCTGGACGCCTTCGCCCGTTACGAGCACCGCGTCGACCACTTCATGGCCGCCCACCCGATGTCGGCGCTGTGCGGTTACGACCTCGAGGAGCTGGGCGAGGACGTCGTGGCCCAGCTCGCCTGCCTGCACCCCGCCGCCCACGCGGGCGCGACCCCGTTCCACCTGCACGGCCACGGCCGTCCCGAGAGCAGCGCCGCGCTGGCCGGCGACGTCGACCCGGCGGCCCGGCGGTTGTGGCCCCTGGCGCTGGAGCGCGCCGACCTGCGGGCCGCCGGGGGGACGATCGCGATCGACGCCGCCGGCCTGACCTTCATCGACCACCGCGGCCTGCTCGCCGTGGCCGCCTACGCCGACCGGCGCGACACCACGGTCACCCTGCGGACGCGCCTGGCCGGTCCCGCCCGCCTGCTGGAGCTGCTGGACCTGTCCAGCGTCCGGGTGGAGGCGGCGTGGTGAGCACCGGAACCGCCGCCAGGGGCTACGACCACGCCGCCGTCCACTACGCGTCCGACGACGAACTGCTCGCCGTCGGCGTGCCGTTCCTGACCGGCGGCATCACCGCGGGCGAGCCGACCGTCGTCTCGCTGGAGCCGGACCGCGCCGAGCTGCTGCGCGCGGCGCTCCCCGCGGACTCGGGCACGCACTTCCTGGCGACCGGCGAGCTCTACGCGCGGCCCGCCGCGGCGATCCGGTCCTACCGCGAGCTGATGGCCGGGTTCGTCGCCGGCGGGGCAGCGGGCATCCGCATCTTCGGCGAGATCCCGCGCGCCGCGATCGACACGTCCTGGGACTGGTGGGCGCGCTACGAGTCCGCGGTCAACCACGCTTACGACGAGTTCCCGCTGCGCAGCATCTGTGCCTACGACACCCGCACGACCCCGCGCCACGTGCTCGACGACGTCGCCCGCACCCACCCGTTCATCGCCACCCCCGGCGGGCGCCGCGCGAACGACGGCTACGTCGACCCGCTCGCCTTCCTGGCCGGTCCGCGGCCGATGGTGCTTTACCCGATCCAGCACACCCCGCCGCTGGTCGAGCTCGCCGACCCGCAGCCCCGCGAGGCGCGGCAGGCGGTGCTGGCCGTGAACAAGACCGAGCTGCCCGCCGCGGAGATCGACGACCTCGTCCTCGCGGTCAGCGAGATCGCCGACAACGCCCTGCGCCACGGCCGCCCGCCGGTCACCCTGCGGATCTGGGCCGACCCGGCGTGCATGGTGGTGACCGTGCACGACGCCGGCGACGGCCCCGGCGACCCGTTCGCCGGCCTGCTGCCGGCCGAGCGCGAGGTCGGCGGCCGCGGCCTGTGGATCACGCACCAGGTCTGCAGCCAGGTCACGCTCCACAGCGACCCCACGGGGTTCACGGCCCGGCTCACCGCCGGGAACCCCTGGCCGGCCCGCTGACCCGTTCGGGGCAACGGCCGCGCGGTCAGTGGTTCGCGGCACCCACACGATGGTGGCCTGAAGTGGAAAGCGCCCGGAAGGCGAAAGTAGGTTCTGCCGTGCGGGACGGAAACCGCAATTCGCCGATTCGAGGAGTTTTCCCATGCTGAAGAAGGTTGGTTTCGTCGTGGCCACGATGGCCGCCGGCGCGTTCCTGGCCGGCGGGGTCGCCGCCGCCGGCACCCCGGACGGCCACGGGCACCACGGTTACGACCAGAACGACCAGCTCGGCTTGCTGAACCTGAACAACACCGACGCGCTGCACAACGTCAACGCCACGCTCGGCGTGTGCGACAACGACGTCAACGTGCTGGGCGTCCAGGTCCCGGTGCGCAACGCGCTCAACGGAATCGGCGTGCCGATCCTTTCCCCGGGTTCGCACGAGGCCAGTGGCGAATCCCCGTACAACTGCGCGGCGGGCGCCATCGCCGACGGCGGAACGAGCCAGGGCAACTGATTTCCCGGGCCGGCGACGTCCGGCTCGAGCGGGACCGGCCGGAAACGAAAGCCGGTCCCGCTCGAACGCATTCACCCCCCGCTGGAAAAGGCGGGGGGTTTTGTTTTCCCGCGGCCGCCGCCGGGACCCCCGCCGCTGAGTGCTGCGCGGGCGGCCGCCGCGGCATACGCTGTTCGCGCCCGATCCCGATCCGAGGAGTCCGCCCCCGCATCTGTGTGCCTCGCGAAAGGTCCCCGCCATGTCGCAGCAGGTCAGTCACGAAACCACGGCCGCGGACGGGGTGAACCGGCGCAGCGTGCTCGCCGGGCTCGCCGGCGGCGTCGCCTCGATGGGGCTGCTCGCCCCCGCCGCCACGGCCGCCGCCGCCGAGAACGGCGGGCGGCCGCAGCACGACGAACGCGTCGAAGCGCTGCTCAAGAAGATGACCTTGGCCGAGAAGGTCGGTCAGCTGCAGCTCGTCGGGGACGAGACCACGGCTCGCGCGGCGCTCGCGGACGGGCGGCTCGGCGGCGTCTTCTCCGTCGTCGGCGCGGCCAAGCTCAACGCCCTGCAGCACCTCGCCGTCGAGCGGACGCGGCTGAAGATCCCGCTGATCTTCGGCCTCGACGTGATCCACGGGTATACCACCAACTTCCCGATCCCGCTGGCCCAGGGCGCGAGCTTCGATCCCGCCGTCGCCGGCGCCGACGCGACGGTCTCGGCGAAGGAAGCCCGTGGCAGCGGCATCCACTGGACGTACGCGCCGATGATGGACGTCACCCACGAGCCGCGGTGGGGGCGGATCGCCGAAGGGTACGGCGAAGACCCCTACCTCGCCACGCAGCTCGCCGTCTCGAAGGTGCGCGGCTACCAGGGGCGCGACTACTCCGCGCCGGACCGGCTCGCCGCCTGCGCCAAGCACTTCGTGGCCTACGGCGGGGCCGAAGGCGGGCGCGACTACAACACCGTCGACGTCTCGCTGCAGCGGCTGCACAACTTCTACCTGCCGCCGTTCAAGGCCAGCGTCGAAGCCGGTGTGGCGACCGTGATGGCCAGCTTCAACACCATCAGCGGCGTGCCGGCGCACGGCAACGGTTACGTCCTGCACGACGTCCTCAAGGGCCGCTACGGCTTCGGCGGCTTCGTCGTCAGCGACTACACGGGCATCCAGGAGCTGATCCTGCACGGCCTGGCCGGCGACGGCGCGGACGCCGCGGCGGCCGCCCTGCCCGCCGGTGTCGACATGGAGATGGTCAGCACGAACTACGCCGAGTTCGCGCAGCGGCTGCTGGACCAGCGCCGGATCACCCGCGACCAGATCGACGACGCCGTCCGCCGGATCCTGCTGGTCAAGTTCCGGCTCGGCTTGTTCGACCACCCCTACGTCGACGAGTCCACCGAGGTGAAAGCGCCTTCACCGGCCGCGCTCGCGGCGTCGCGGCAGGCCGCCGGGCGGTGCATGGTGCTGCTCAAGAACGACGGGCCGGTGCTGCCGCTGGCGAAGTCGGTCGGCTCGGTGGCGGTCGTCGGCCCGCTCGGCGCGGCGACCTACGACCTCAACGGCACCTGGTCGGGCCTGGGCACCGGCGCTTCGACGACACCGCCGGTGACGGTGGTCGACGGGATCAAGGCCGCGGCGCCGGGAGCCACGGTGACCTACACCGCCGGCTGCACCGTCGACGGCACCGACACCGGCGGGTTCGCCGCGGCGCAGCAGGCGGCGCGCGCGGCCGACGTGACCGTCGTGGTGGTCGGCGAAACCGCCGCGATGAGCGGAGAGGCGGCTGCGCGCAGCACCATCGACCTCCCGGGTGTGCAGCAGCAGCTGGTGGCCGCGATCAAGGAGACCGGCAAGCCGTTCGTGGTCGTGCTCGTCAACGGGCGGCCGCTGACCATCCCGTACCTGCACGACAACGCACCCGCCGTGCTCGAGGCGTGGGCGCCGGGCGTGCAGGGCGGCCACGCGATCGCGGACGTCCTGTTCGGCACGGTCAACCCGGGCGGCAAGCTGCCGGTCAGCTTCCCGCGCGCGGTCGGGCAGATCCCGATCTACTACAACCACGAGAACACCGGCCGCCCGGCCGATCCGGCCAACAAGTACACGTCGAAGTACCTCGACCTGGAGTCCGGCCCGCTCTACGAGTTCGGCCACGGCCTGTCGTACACGACGTTCCGCATCGACGGCCTCCGGCTTTCGGACACGCGCCTGCCGGCCCGCGGCGGGCGGATCCAGGTGAGCGTCCGGGTCGCCAACACCGGTTCCCGCGCCGGCGACGAGGTCGTGCAGCTCTACTTGCGCGACCCGGTCGCGAGCATCGTCCAGCCGGTCCGCCGGCTGCGCGGCTTCCAGCGGGTGACCCTCGCCGCGGGCGCGTCGACCGCGGTGTCGTTCACACTCACCCCGGACGACGTCGGGTTCTACGACAACACGGCCGCGTTCCGCGTGGAGCCGGGCAAGATCGAGGTTTACGTCGGCAACAGCTCCGCGGCGACGCTGTCGTCGAGCTTCACCGTCGTCTAGGAGCGGCAGAGCAGCGCGTCAGGCGTCCGGTTCGACCCGATCCGGCCCGTGTAGGCGACCCCGGCGACGTACTCGCCGGGGGTGCACTGCCCCTTGTAGTTGCCCGACGCGAAATCGCCGCCGGGGTCGCCGGCCGGGCGGTTGTCGCCGCGGTCGAACCAGACCGTGCGGCCGGTGCGGCCGAGCGGGGTGGGGGAGCGGCCGCACAGGACCGCGGAAACCGCCGCGCCCTTCACGCTGTAGCCGACGACCGCGTGGTCCGGCGGGCACTGGGCCTTGGTGTAACCGGACGCCCAGTCGGTGTCCACAAAGGACTCGTCGCGGACGGCGGTGTACGCCGTGGGCGTGGGCAGCGTGCCGGTGCAGAGGCCGCGGTTGCCGGTGTGCGCCAGGCCGGTGAGGCGCTGGCCGTCCGGGCAGGAACCCTTGCGCGCGCCCGGATCCCAGTCCGGCTTCGCGCGCATCGTCCGTGACGCCGGGAAGTCGGCGTAGTCCAGGTCGAGCATCGACCAGTGCCCGGCCGGCGGGACCTGCCCGGTGCGCGCGGGCGCGTTCACCAGCCGCTGCCAGGCCGGGCCGCGCCAGTCGGACCCGTCGAGGACGTCGATGCGCCGGCCCGCCGCGTCCCACGCCAGCAGGGACCAGCCGTCGCCGGAGCCGTTGGTCTGGAAGCCGACCGCGGGCCAGTAGGCGAAATCGGTGTCGGTCTCGGCCAGGTAGTCCACGAAGTTCTCGAACCAGGCGCGGGAAGCGGCGTCGGTGGTGCCGCGGCCTTCGCCGAACTCGCTGATCCACAGCGGTGCTGTGTAGTGCTTGCCGGTCTCGGCCTCGACGAAGAACGCCTGCCGGTACAGGGTGTCGCGCAGCTGCTGGGGCGTGAGGTCGCGGTAGCGCGGGTCGTGCGTCTCGCCGACGCCGGTGGCGCCGGAGTGGTTCGGCCCGGTGTAGCCGTAGAAGTGCGCCGAATAGACGAGTTTCCCGGAGTCGACGAGCGTGTGCGACAGGGTGCGCGCGGGCTCCAGCGTGGGGCGGCCGTGGGCGAAGCCGTCGATGGGCAGGCCGGTCCAGTTGATGCCTTCGACGATGATCAGCAGGTCGCGGTTGGCCTCGGTGAGGATCCGGTCGGCGACCTGCTGGCTCGCGCGCTGCCAGTCGGTTCCGTTGCCCCAGCCCCAGTTCGGGTCGTCGAAGGTGTTGCGGCGAACTTCGTTGTACAGGTCGGCGCCGACCACGCGCTTGTTCGCGGCGTAGCGGCGGGCCATGAACAGCCAGTCGTCCTGCCACTGCTGCTCGCTCTGCGCGGTGTTCCAGCGTTCGTTGCCGTCGAGCCCGCAGCACCAGCGCGCCGTCGTGGTGTGGTTGTTGAGGATGACGGCGAACCCGCGCGCGGTGAGCCGGTCGACGACGCGGTCGTACACCTGCAGCGGGGTGAGGCCGTGCAGGCCGGGGTTGGCCGGCAGGTCGGGAACCGCGTCCGGGTCGTGGATCATCGCGTTGGAGAACGGCAGCCGCACACTGTTGAGGCCCAGCTGCGCGAGTCCGTCGATGACGGTGTCGATCGGCGCGCGGTCCAGCCCGAGCGGGGTCTGGTAGGCGATCTCGCCGGCGTGGTGGTTGGCGGGGTCGTTCGTGTCGCCCGAACCGGTCCACGTCCCGCTCGCGCCGTGCCAGTTGGCGGCTTTGAGCTTGAACCGGTCGCCGTTGGCGTCGACGATGTAGCGCCCCCGGGTGCTCAGCGGTCCCACCCACGGCGCCGGCGCCGCGGCTTGCGCGGGCGGGGAAAGGGGAACGACGAAGCCGGCGGCCGACAGCACGGTGAGCGCGACACTGAGGAACCTCACCGGCGGAGGTTAACCAACCACGAGGCCGGGTGTATACGGCCATGCGGTGGCTCAGCGGCGAATCGCGGCCTCGATGTCGGCGAGCTGGGCGGCGATCAGTTCTTCGAACGCCGCGCCGCGCTCCGCGCCGAGGGGACGGACGTCGCGGGCGAAGTGGGCCAGCGCGGGGAAGCGTTCCGGGTCGGCGCCCAGCACCGCGACGCGGAACAGCTCCAGGCCCTGCTCGCGCTCCTCCGGCGTGATGGTGGTGACGCCGGCTTCGGCCGAGATCAGCGCGGCGATCAGGATCGCGAGCCGGTGGTAGCGCACCGGGATCTCCTCGTCGGGCAGGCCCGCCTCGCGCAACGCCGCCAGGACCTGCTCCATGACCAGCCGGGACCCGTGGCCGCCCGAGGCGTAGCGGCCCCAGATCGCCGCGATCTGCGGTTGCGTGCCGAACGCTTCCCGCAGGCGCCGGGCGAGCGCGGTGAGGCGTTCCTTCCAGTCGCCTTCGGGCCGGTAGCCGTCCACGGCGGACACCAGGATGCGGTCGGCGAGCGCGCGCAGCAGTTCCGTCTTGGTGCGGAAGTGCCGGTAGAGACTCGAAGAGTCCGTCCCGAGCGCCGCGGCCAGCTTGCGCACGCTGAACGACTCCGCGTCACTCGTGCGCAGCAGTTCCGCCGCCGTGTCCAGGATTTCCTCGGTCGTCCAACGCCTGCGGCCCGCCATTTCGCCCCTTTCGACGTCTTCAGCATACCCTATGCACTTGCCGTTGCACGCACCGCGTGCATAATGAGGGCGCAAGGGGCCCGGTCGTCGGGTCCCGGCTCTGGGAGGACACCGTGCTGAATTCGTCCGCGCTCGACGCGGCTCTCGAAGACGTCCACCGCGCCGGCGTACCCGGCCTGTTCGCCGAAGTCCGTGCGGGGGACCAGGCCTGGCGCGGCGCCACCGGGGTCGCCGACATCGATACCGGGCGGCCGGTCACCGCCGGAATGCGGCACCGCGTCGGCAGCATCACCAAGACCTTCACCGCCGCCGCGGTGCTGGCGCAAGTCGAGCAGGGCCGGATCGAGCTCGACAAGCCGGTGGGGCACTACCTGCCGAAACTGGTGCCCGGCGACGCGATCACGGTCCGGATGCTGATCAACCACACCAGCGGGCTCGCCGAGTACCTGCCCTGCGCTTATCCGTCGCTGCGGGCGTTCCCCGACCTGGCGAAGACGTCGCCGCAGAGCCTGGACGACCACCGGTTCACCCACTTCGACCCCGTCGAGCTGATCGCGCTGGGGGTCGGCGCCCCGGCCGCCGGCGCGCCGGGCAGCACGCCCGGGCTGTACTCGAACACCAATTACCTGCTGCTGTGCGAACTCCTCGAGCACGTGACCGGCACAGCGGCCGAGAAGGTCATCACCCGCGACGTCATCGAGCGCGCCGGGCTCCGCGACACCGAACTACCCGGCGGCACGCACATCGACGGCCCGCACTCCCGGCTCTACGAGTCCTGGTTCGGGATGATCGACCCGCCGCGCGACTACAGCGTCTACGACATGTCGTGGGTCGGGCCGTCGGCGTCGCTGATCTCGACCGTCGCGGACCTCAACCGCTTCTACGCCCGGCTGCTGGCCGGCGAAGTCGTCAGCCGGGCGTCGCTGGCGGAGATGCAGCGGACCGTGCCGGTGATTTCCCAGGAGGGCAAGGTGATCCCGTACGGGCTCGGCCTGCACCCGGCGGAGGCGCCGGGGCGGCCCACGTTCTGGGGCCACGGCGGCACGGTCTGGGGCGGCGGCGCGCTGGCGATGACCCGCGCCGACGGCGGGCGGCAGCTGGCGCTCGCGCTGAACCTGCAGCGGTGGAACGAACTCGACGCCACCGGACGGCCCCGGCCGCACCCGATCGACGCCGCGCTCGCGGTGTTCCAGCGGCTCGCGCTGTACGGCGGGTGAGCCGCGGCGGTCGGCGGCGACGGAAATCAGAGCCGAGGATCACGTGCGTCCGCGGGTCGCAGAACAGCGGCACCTGCTCCGGCGAGCCGCTGACGACGTCGGCCACTTCGGCGGCGCTCAGCCGGTCGCGCCAGTCGGCCCAGCCCTGTCCGGCCAGCTCGAGGAGGAGTTCTTCGCGGGATTCGAAGTACCGGCGCAGCGCCGACGGGTGCAGCCCGACCCGCTTCGTCACCTCGGTCAGTGTGACCTCGCGCACACCGCGCTCCACCGCGAGCTCGCGCGCCGCCGTCAGGAGCGCGGTCTTGCGGGCCTCTCTGTCCTGGTCGAGCTGGCGGGGCCGGGAAGAACCATGATCTTCTTCGTCACCGGCGCATCCCGCGGGCTCGGCCGCCGGGTCGTCGCGACCGCCCGTGACCGTGGGGGGATGCGCACCGGCTGGGCGGGGGCGTCGATGGCGATGCCGCCGATCAGCGAGCCGTACGAGGCGACCGTCGGCGCGTCCGCGCGGGCGATGGCCGACTTCGAAGAGCACGCGAACGGTGACCCGCGGAAGGTCGCCGCCCTCGACGACCCGCCGCTGCGCCTGCCGGCCGGCAGCGACGCCTGCGAGTTGAGCCGGTCCACCGACCCCGAATCCGCCGATGGGGCCTGGCGCGGTCAGCGCGGCGCGAGCCTCCCCGACGTGCGGGCGTGACGCCGTCGAGTGGTCGAGGTTCCGGACGGCCCTCCACTGGGTAGCCCACAGGTGTGAGGCTGAGCAGGCTGTGCCTGCGGCGACGAGTGAGAGGTGATCACATGAGCCAGGGCGACGCCCCGGTCGGGCGATCGGTGAAGACGGCGGCGGCCGGCGTTCGGGATCTCGCCGCGGAGGCCGCGCGAGTGGGTGCGGCCGCGGCCGTGCGAGCGGTCGAAATCACCGACCGGAAACTGGCCGAAAGCAAGGACGAGCTGGCCAAGGTCGGCCGCGCGGCGACCAAGGACCTGGACAAGAGCACGCGGTCGTCCCGCCGCGACGTGCTGTCCAACTCCACGGCGGCCCGCGACGAGGTACTGGCCCGCGCGGCGAAGATGCGCGACCCGGGCCGCAAGGCCGCCCTCGCGGTAGCGGCGGTGGTGGGCTCGGCGAACGAGTCCGGCAGGCGTAGGCGCAAGGCGGTGGCCACGGCGAAGCGTGACTTGGCGGTGGCCCTGCAGGAAGCGAAGGGCGTGGCCCGCGGCGAGCGCGGCAAGCGAGCCCGCTGGCCCTGGGTGGTGGCGGCTGCCGCGGTGGCGGGCGCGATCGTCGCGGTGGTGCAGGTCCGACGGCCGAACCCGTTGGCCGACCAGGCCGCGGACCCGGCCACACTGCCGGCCGACAAGCCGGTGGCGGTGCCGTCGGAGAAACCGGTCGCCCCGAAGCCGGCTTCGGTTCCGCCTGCGGCGGCCGACAAGCCGGCGGCTCCCAAGGCATCCCCGGCGCCTGCGCCGACGCCGACTGCGGTGCCGCCGAAGCCCGAGGTGAAGCCTGAGGCGAAGCCGACGGAGGGCGCGAAGAACGGCCGCGAGCCGGTTTCGCGGGGCCAGAACAAGGGCCACTAGTCCCGGTAGCCGCTGCCCCGCACCCCCGCGATCGGGGGTGTGGGGCAGCGGCATGCCTTGGGTAGGCGGGAAACGCTTTCCCGCCGGGATGGGTGTGGTACGGGGCCGGACTGAGTAGGTCGGCGCGGCAGCTCTGCGGGCGTGGCTGAGCCTGGTGCGGCGGATGCTGGGGTTTGTGACTATGCGGTGCCGGTGAGTTGGCCGGGTCGCGGCAATCCTGGGGAGTGGCTGAGCCTGGCGCGGCGGATGCTGGGGCTTGTGACTATGCGGTGCCGGTGAGTTGCCCGGGTCGCGGCAATTCCGCGGGAGTGGCTGAGCTTGGTGCGGTGGTCGCTGGGGTTTGCGGCCGGGAGGTGTGGGGCACCGAGGAGTGGCGACTCCGCGGGAGTAGCGAGCCTGGCGCGGCGGTCGCTGGGGCTGCGGCTGGGAGGTGTGCGGCAGCGGCGAGTTGCGTGGGTTCGGCAATCCTGAGGGAGTGGCTGAGTCTGATGCGGCGGTCGCTGGGTTTGTGGTCTAGAGGTGTGCGGCGCCGTGGGGTTGGCCAGGGCGCGGCAATTCCGCGTGAGTGGTCGAGCGTGGCGCGGCGTTCGCTGGGGCGCGGTCGAGAGGTGTGCGGCACCGGCGAGTTGGTCAGGGCGCGGCAACCCTGCGCGAGTGCCCGAGCCCGGCACGGCGGTCGCCGAGGTGAGTGGACGCTTTGCCGCGCCGAAACAGGCGTAGATGAGCCTGCTCCGGTGCGAGTGGCGCACCGGAGCGGCGTTATCGAGGCGCGAGCGAGATGGGCGCCCGGCCACCCACGGCACCCGGACCGAAGGGGCGCCAGCCGGCTACTCCTCCTCGGTCACCCGGATCACCGTCTTCCCGCGGGTCCGGTGGGCGAACTCCGCCGGCACCTCCGCGAGCGGCCGCACCGCGCCGACCCGCACCTCGAGACGGCCGTCCCGTACCCGCTGTGCCAAGTCCGTCAGCCGGGCTCGGTCCGGTTCCACCACGAAAAAGACCGCGCGCCCGTCCGCCGGGCGGAGCCGGGGCGGCTCGGCGATCGTCACCAGCGTCCCGCCCGCCCGCACCAACGCCGCCGAGCGGTCGAGGACCTCGCCGCCCAGGACGTCGAGGACCACGTCGACCTCGCCGGCCTCCGCCAGCTGGTCCGGCTCGAAGAAAGCCGCCGCGCCGAGGCCGAGCACCGTCTCGCGGTCCGAAGGGCGGCCCGTGCCCAGTACCCGGGCTCCCGCCGAGCGTGCCAGCTGGACCGCCAAGGATCCGACGCTGCCCGCGGCGCCGTGGACCAGGACCGTCCGGCCGGACTCCAGGCGGCCGTGGTCGAAGAGTGCCTGCCAGGCCGTCAAACCCGAGATCGGCAACGCCGCCGCCGTCACGTGGTCGATGTCCGCGGGGAGCGGGGCCAGGTTGCGGGCTTCCACCGCCGCGTACTCCGCGAGGGTGCCGTCGCGGGTCCAGTCGGCCAGGCCGAACACGCGCTGGCCGATGGTCAGGCCCGTCGTGCCGTAGCCGAGTTCCGTCACCACGCCGGAGAGTTCGTGGCCGGGGACGCTCGGCGCCCGGTCGCGGCCCGCGCGGTCGGTCCACGTGGCCGGCCAGGTGAGCTCGCCGGGCGTGAACGCGGCGGCGTACACCCGGACGACGACGTCGTTCTCCGCCGCGTGCGGGTGCGGTAGTTCGGTGAGTTCGGGTTCCGCCGTGCGGTCCCGGACGGTGATGGCCTGCATGTGATCAGCCCCGTTCGAGTGGGTTGGCCGCCATCCGGGTGGCGAGGTCGTTGCGGATCGCGGCCGCGGCGGAGCTGTCCGGTTTGCGGCCGGCCTGGTCGCGGAAGCACCGGAGGAACTCGGTGACGAGGTCCAGCCGCGGGTACCGGGTCAGCACGCCGGTGCGGAAGGCGCCGGGCAGCTCCGCGACGCCGCGCCCGGCGATGTCGGCCGCGGCGGCCCTCGACAGCAGGAAGCCCTCGGGGTCTTCGGCGGGGTCCACCTCCGCCCACATGTGCCGGACGATCACCTCGGCGAGCCGCTCCCGCCGCGCGGCCGGCCACCCCGCGCCGGCGGCGAACACCCACGCGACGTGGCCGCCGGCGACTTCGAACGGCTTCGTGTGGCTGTCGAACTCCGGGGCCAGCCCGACGTCGTGGAGCATCGCCGCGACGAACAGGAGCTCGGCGTCGAACTCCACCTGGTGCGCCTCGCCGAGCGCCGTCGCCCAGGCGTAGACCCGCATCGCATGGTTCAGCAGTGACGGCGAGGAGTACGCCGCCGCCACTTCGGCCACGGTCGTGCAGGCCGGGCCTTCGGGGAAGGACAGTTCCATGACCCGAGAGTACGCCTTGCATTACGACCAGTGCATGTAACGTAACTTACCTCCGGCCGGAGAAGTCGACGTCGCTGCAGAAGTAGTACGACTGGTCGAGGTGGCTCGCCTGCCAGATCGTGTACACGACGTGCCGTCCGGTCCGGGTGCCCGCGTCGACCGCGACCTGGTACTGGCCGGCGGGGGCGAGGCGGCCGGCTTGCGCGACCAGTTCGAGGTTGCCCCAGCCGAGTGATTGCGTCGCCGGGTCGAAACCCTGGCGGGTGACGTAGACACGCAGGTAGTCCGCGCCGTGGTGCGCCTGGTCGGTGACGGTCAGGGTGAACCGGTTGTCCTTCTTCGCCGTCTGCCACGCGCCGACCGTGTCGAGCGCGTTGTACCGCGGGCTCTGGGTGCGGCCGCCGCTGCAGAGCTGCCCGTCGGGGATCGCGCCCTGGTGGTTGCCCGCCACGCCCTCGCGGTAGAGCCCGTTCCAGTTCCACATGGCGTTCGGGTCGGCCTGCCAGGCCTGCCGGCACATCGGGTCCTGCGTCGCCATCGCCGGGTTCTGGAAATCGCTGCCCCAGCGGGCCCAGCAGCCGTAGTTGCGCGACGGCGGATCCGTCGCCGAACCGTGCGCCTCGGCGACGCCGGTGAGCACGCCGCCCAGCAGTACCGCGGCGGCCAGGGAAAACCAGGTCTTGCGTCCGGGAACCACGTTGTCCTCCTTCGTCCGGGGCCGGTCGGGGAGCGCTCCCACGAGTTCGACGCCAGACCCTACACCGGACGGGCAAAGGGTTCCGGCGAGAGAAAGCGCTTTCCGGAGCGGCCACGAACTGAACGGTTCCTGAACGGCCGCGCGCCGGGACGCGGGTTTCCCCGGCGGGACCGGCGTTCTGGGACGCAGCGTGAACGTGTGACCCGCCGGCTGCTCCGGCCGGGTGCATTCGGAAAAAGTCCGACAGCCGAACTGTCTACAAAGGACAAAGGCCGCCCTCGCCGTTCGGGACACGGCGGGGGCGGCCTGCGCCACAGGACCGGGATCAGCTCCCGGGACGCTCGACGTCTCCGCGCCAAGCGCCGGTCTCGTGGCCGTCGCGGTCCTCGATGAACGTCTTGAAGCGACCCAGGTCACCCTTGACGCGGCGGTCGAGGATGCCCAGCTTGTCGGCGACGTTTTCGACGAAGCCCTCCGGGTCGATGTCCAGCTGCGCGGTCACGCGGGTGTGCCGGTCGTCGAGGCGGTGGAACGTCACGACGCCCGCGTGGTTCGGGCCGGAGTCCGATTTCCACGCGACGCGCTCGTCGGGGTGCTGCTCGGTGATCGTCGCGTCGAACTCCCGGGTCTGCCCGCCGACGCTGATCTTCCAGTGCGTGTGGGTCTCGTCGAGCTGCCGGATCTCGTCGACGCCCTCCATGAAGTGCGGGAAGGACTCGAACTGCGTCCACTGGTTGTAGGCGGTGGCGACGTCGGTTTCGACGTCGACGGATTCGGTGACGGTGCTCATCGCGGCCGTGTCCTTTCGTGTGCCGGGGTCGTCCTCGAGGCCTGGTTACCCGGTAAATCGATGACAAAACGATGCAGCCGCTCTAAGGTCGGGCACGACAGGAAGGACGCCTCCGTGCCCGAGGACAGGCCGCCCGCTCTGACGGTGCGCGTGCGCACCGTGCCCGAAGCCGTCGTCGTCGCGGCGGAAGGCGACCTCGACCTGGTCAGCGCGCCGGTGCTGCGCGCCCGCGCCGCCGCCGCGCTGGACGGACGGCCGGAGGCGCTCGTCGTCGACCTCGGCGGGATCGCCTTCTGCGGTTCGGCGGGCCTGCAGGTCATCGCCGAGCTCGTCGCGGCGACCACGGCCGCCGACGTGCCGTTCGCGCTGGTCACCGACCGGCGCCCGGTGCTGCGCGCGCTGCAGATCACGCAGCTGGACACCACCTTCGCCCTGCACCCGACCCTGGCCGGCGCCCGCGCGTGGCTGCGGGAGCGGGCGTGAACGGGCTGGCGGCCGTGAGGTTCGAGCACATGTTGCCTTCGGCTGAATCGTTGCACAAAGCGCTGCGGGGGCCCGCCACTTTCGGGTGCGAGCCCGGCGCTAGGCCCGGGCCTTGACGAGCGGGGCGTCCCGGGACAGCTCCCGGAAGCCGACGCTGTAATACAGCTCACGTGCCCCGGGGTGCCCCGGTGCTCCCAGGCAGGCGACCGTCATGTGGCGGGCGCCGGCGTCGCGCGCCAGCCGCATGCCGTGCAAGAGCGTCGCGCGGGCCAAGCCGCGGCGCCGGAAGCCCGGGTGCGTCCCGACCGGCTCGAATTCGGCCGTCCGGTTGGCTTCGTCGAGCCACATGATCGCCGAGCACGCCATCGTCCCGTCCGGGGCTTCGACGAGGACGTGCAGGTCGGCGCGGTACGCGGGCGCGTGCCGGACGCCTTCGTAGCTCTGGGCGGTGTACGCCGTGGGCGCCCAGGCGTCGACGTGGGCCTGGACCGCGGCGGCCGGCCCGGCCTCGGCGGCGGTGCGGAAGCGGAACCCGGCGGGCAGGACCGGGTCGGCGACGTCGCCGAGGTCGCGCTCGTTGAGCTGGGTCCAGGAGCCGGTGTCGCCGAGCGCGTCCGGGTCGGTCTCGTAGCCGTGCGCCTTCCAGCGCGCCAAGCCGAATTCGTCGGCGACGCCCGGCAGTGCCGAGCGGTCGACCTCGCCCGCCGTGGCTTCGTACCAGGCGATCACCTCGTCGACGAGCCCGGCGTGGCCGGGGTGGACCTGGTGCGCCAGCGAAGCGCCGGTGACGTCCTTGGCCGTGCCGTCGCCGCGCCGCACCCGGTGGGGCAGGCGCGCCCAGGCCCACGCCACCAGGTCGCCGCCGTCGAACCACAGCTCCCGGCGCCAGCTCGCGCCGAAGGCGGCGTGGTCCTTGCCCCAGTTCCACGCCAGTTCGCCGTAGGCGGCGTCGCCGTTGACCAGCTCCGGGCGGGCGGCGGTGACCCGCTGCGCCAGGCCCTGCATGAGCCGCAGGTCTTCGACGGTCAGCTCGGTGATCATGGAACGCCACTGTGTCAGCGCCGGGCCGGGCCGTCGAATCGTTTTCAGCGGGACGCACCGGTTCCTGACCGAGGAGCGGCGAGTCCCGCCGGAGCGCCTGCTGTACCTCGGGTGCGCCGTTGTGACCGAGCTGGCCACGGCGCACCCGCCGGCCGGGCTGCTGCTGCGTTCGCCGTTCACCGACCTCGCGGCGGTGGGCGCCGAGGTCTGCCCGTACCTGCCCGTGCGCCTGCTGCTGCGCGACCGGTTCCCGGTCGAAGAGCAGGTCGCCCGCGTACGGGTGCCGACGACGGTGGTCCTGGCGGCGCGGACTCGATCGTCCCGCCGTCGCAGAGCCGCGCGGTGGCGGCCGCGGCGGCGGCGCGCGTGGTGGAGATCCCCGGCGCCGACCACAACGACCCGGTCCTGCTGGACGGCCCGGAGCTGATCGGCGCGGTCCGGGCGCTGGTGCCGCGCTGACTGGTCCTGCCCGACCCGGGGGTGCTGCGGCTCGCCACCGTGCCCACCCCCGAACCCGGCCCCGGCGAGGTCTCCATCGACGTCACGCACGCCGGCGCGGACTTCGCCGAAGTCCGCTACCGGCAGGGCCTCGTGGACGTCCCGCTGCCCTTCGTCCCCGGCATCGAGGTCGCGGCCGGATCCGCGCGCTCGGCGCGGGTACGCCGAGGTCGTCACGACCGCCGCCGCCCTCGTCGCGCCGCTGCCCGGCGGCGGGTTCGAGCGTGCGGCCGCGGTGCCCTCCAACGGTCACGGCCGTCTTGGCCGGCGAGCTGGTGCCGCGCGTGCGGTGGACCGCGTCACCGCCCCATCTTCTTCAGCAGCTCCGCCTCGTCGACGACCTGGTCGGCGGGCGGGACCGGGATGTCGACCGGCTTGCCCCAGTCCCGGTAGTCGGTGGTGCCCTTGACCGGCGCCGGGCCGCCGGCGAAGTCGACGGCGAACCGGACGGGCCGGGACCCCGCGTCGAGCCACAGCTCGGCGGGCAGCTTGGCCGCACCCGGCCGGGGTGCGAGCTCGGGGAACAGCTCCGGCGCCTTCGCCGGGTCGAGCTCGAGCCGGTAGTGGTTGACCGGCACGTCGGCGAGCTTGGTCTGCCCGGCCGAGACGATGCGGCCGGTCCGTTCGATCTCGGTCAGCGCCCGGCCGAGGTCCGGCAGCTTGACGACCACCGGGACCCCGGCGCCGAGCGCCTGCGCGACCGGGTCGGCGCTGCCGGGGTCGGTGCCGACCCACGGCTTGCCGGGGACCGCCTCCTGCGGCGCCCGCGTGAAGGTCCGCTTGCCGATCACCCGCGTCTCGCTGCCGTCGAGGACCAGCGACAGGGACGTCGCCCCGCCGTCGATGCGCAGCGACCCGGTGAGCTCCTTGGTGTCGGGCCCGAGCACGGCGGTCGTCGTGAAGCCGGCGGACGGCCCGCGGCCGATCCCCGTCCAGGCCGTCCGCACCAGGCCGGCGACGTCGGTGGCCGGGGGTGCGAGTGCGGCCGGGGCCGGCGGCGGCACCGGGGCCGGGTCGCAGGCGGCCGACGCCAGTGCCGCCACGGCGATGGTCAGGGCGAACTTGCGCACGGGGCCCCCTCGAAGTCTCGTTCCGGGGGAAGGTAGCGGGGGAAGGTCACATTCCGGGCAGGGTGTGCGCGATGCCCTCATCGCGCATAATGGGCCACTGACCGACTGCTTGGTATGTGCCGGGCACCACACGAAGGAGACACACTGCCGTGAACTCGTTCAAGGATCGCGTCGCGATCGTCACCGGGGCCAGCCGGGGCATCGGCCTCGGGATCGCGAAGACGCTCGTCGAACGCGGCGCCAAGGTGTGCATCACCGCGCGCAAGCCGGAGGCCCTCGAAGAGGCCGTGAACTCCCTCGGCGGCCCGGACGTCGCCATGTCCGTGCCCGGCAAGTCCGACGACACCGACCACCAGGACGAGGCCGTCGCCAAGACGATCGAGACCTTCGGCCGGCTCGACTACCTGGTCAACAACACCGGCATCAACCCGGTCTACGGGCCCACCCTGGACATCGACCCCGCCGCCGCGGCCAAGATCCTCGGCGTCAACGTGCTCGCGCCGCTGGGCTGGACCAAGCGCGCCCGCGACGCGTGGATGGGCGAGCACGGCGGTGCCGTCGTCAACGTCGCGTCCGTCGCCGGCCTCGGCGCTTCGCCGGGCATCGGCATGTACGGCGTCAGCAAGGCCGCCCTGATCCGGCTGACCGTCGAGCTCGGCGCCGAGCTGGGCCCGAAGATCCGCGTCAACGCCGTCGCCCCGGCCGTGGTCAAGACGAAGTTCGCGACCGCGCTCTACGAGGGCCGCGAAGAGGAGGTCGCCTCGGCCTACCCGATGAAGCGGCTCGGCGTGCCGGCCGACATCGCGGGCGCGGTCGCCTTCCTGCTGTCCGACGACGCGGGCTGGATCACCGGCCAGACGATGGTCCTCGACGGCGGCGTGACCCTGGGCGGTGGCCTGTGACCGGCGTCGTCGTCACCGGCGGTGGCGGCGGCATCGGTGCCGCGCTGGCCCGCCGCTTCGCCGCCGGCGGCGCCCAGGTCGTCGTGGCCGACCTCGACGGGGACAAGGCCGCCGAGATCGCGAAGGAGGTCGGCGGCACGGCGTTCGCCGGCGACGTCGCGAGCGTCGACGGCGTCGCGAAGCTGATCGAGAGCGCCCGCGAGACGCTCGGCGAGATCGACGTCTACTGCGCCAACGCGGGCATCGCGCCCTTCGGCGGCGCGGAAAGCCCCGAGGAGGTCTGGGCGCGCAGCTGGGACGTCAACGTCATGGCGCACGTGCGCGCGGCCAACCAGCTGCTGCCCGCGTGGCTCGAACGCGGCGAGGGGCACTTCATCGCGACCGTGTCCGCCGCCGGCCTGCTGACCAGCCTCGGCTCGGCGCCGTACTCGGTGACCAAGCACGGCGCGCTCGCGTTCGCCGAGTACCTGTCGGCGACCTACCGGCACCGCGGGATCACCGTGCAGGCGATCTGCCCGCAGGGCGTGCGCACGGCGATGCTGGAGAGCACCGGCACCGCCGGTCAGCTGCTGATGGGCGCGTCGGCGATCGAACCCGAGCAGGTCGCGGACGCGTTGTTCGCGGCGATGGAGTCGAAGCAGTTCCTGGTCTTGCCGCACCCGGAGGTCGCGGACTACTACGCGGCGCGCGCGACGCAGACCGACCGCTGGCTCGGCGGGATGAACAAGCTGCAGCGCAAGGTCGAAGCGGCGCTCGAGGCGGAATGAGCTGGCAGCCGGAGGTCGACGAGCTGGCCCGGCGGCGCGAGCTGGCCGAGCGCATGGGCGGGCCGGAAAAGGTGGCCCGCCAGCACGCCGCCGGGCGCTCGACGGTCCGCGAGCGGATCGCCGCGCTCGCCGACCCCGGCAGCTTCGACGAGATCGGCGCGCTGGCCGGCACGGCGTCCTATGTGGACGGGGAGCTGGAGTCGTTCACCCCGGCCAACTTCGTCATCGGCACCGCCCGGCTCGACGGCAGGCGGGTGGCGCTCGGCGGCGACGACTTCACCGTCCGCGGGGGCGCCGCCGACGCCGCCATCATGGAGAAGCAGGTCCACGCCGAACGCCTCGCCCACGAGCTGCGGCTGCCGCTGGTGCGGCTGATCGAGGGCACCGGGGGTGGCGGCAGCGTCAAGATGCTGGAGCAGCACGGCTTCACCTACGTCCCGGTCAACCCGGGCTGGGACTGGGTCGTGGACAACCTTTCGACGGTCCCGGTGGTCGCGCTCTGCCTCGGCCCGGTGGCCGGGCTCGGGGCCGCGCGGGCGGTGATGTCGCACCTGAACGTCCTGGTCGAAGGCGCCGGGCAGCTGTTCGTCGCCGGACCGCCGGTGG
The DNA here is from genome assembly GCF_023008405.1 of Amycolatopsis sp. FBCC-B4732. Classification (NCBI taxonomy): domain Bacteria; kingdom Bacillati; phylum Actinomycetota; class Actinomycetes; order Pseudonocardiales; family Pseudonocardiaceae; genus Amycolatopsis; species Amycolatopsis sp. FBCC-B4732. Next base: position 4,561,232 of record NZ_CP095376.1, on the reverse strand, counting down.
TGAAGCACGCGACGGGAGAGGACCTCACCAAGGAGGAGCTCGGCGGCGCCGACGTCCACCGGCGTAGCGGCGCGGTCGACCGGATCGTGGCGTCCGAAGCCGAGGCTTTCTCGGTGGCGAAACAGTTCCTGTCGTACTTGCCGTCCTCTGTGGACTCCCTGCCGCCGGTGACGTCCACATCGGACCCGGTGGACCGCGCCGACGAGGGACTGCTTTCGCTGGTGCCGCGCAACCGGCGTCACCCGTACCGCTTGCGGCCGTTGCTGGACGGCGTCTTCGACGCGGGCTCGGTGTTCGACTACGCGGTGTCGGGCGGCTCGGCGTACGCGGGATTGGCGCGGCTGGACGGGCACCCGGTCGGCGTCCTGGCCACCGACCCGTACCGCGGCGCGACGCTGACCCCCGAGGGCGCCGACGTCATGACCCGGCTGGTCGACCTCTGCGAGACGTTCCACCTGCCGCTGGTGTCGCTGACCGACCAGGCGGGCATGGTGATCGGCGCGGCGGCCGAGCGCGCCGGGGCGATCCGCCACGGCGCCCGCGCGGTGACGGCGGTCTACCAGGCACGGGTGCCGATGGCCGAGGTGATCCTCCGGCGCGTGTTCGGCGTCGGCGGCGCGGGCCAGGTCAACCGCCACCGCCTGGTCCGCCGCTGGGCCTGGCCCTCGGGCGACTGGGGATCGTTGCCGGTCGAAGGCGGCATCGAGGCGGCCTACCGCGCGGAACTGGACGCGGCCGACGACCGGGCGGCGCGGATCGAGGAGATCCGCGCACGCCTGGACGCGGTGCGGTCACCGTTCCGGACGGCCGAGCACTTCTCGGTCGAGGACGTCATCGACCCGCGCGAAACCCGGGCCCGCCTGTGCGACTGGATCGGCGACGCGTACGCGGTGCTGCCGAGGCTGGCGGGGCCGCCGTCGTTCGGGATGCGGCCCTAGCGGACGCGGTACCAATGCGGCCGGAGCAGTTCGAGCGCGACCGGCTCGCCGCCGGGCCGGTCGAACATCCGCACGCCGTCGCCGAGGAGCACCGGGACGGGCAGGGCGAGGATCTCGTCCAGCAGCCCGGCTTCGAGGCACTGCCGGGCGACGTCGGCCCCGAGGACGTTGACGTACTGGTCCCCGGCGGCGTCCTTGGCCTTGGCGACGGCTTCGTGCAGGTCACCGACGAAGGTGACCCCGGGCGCCGGGTCCGCGGGCCGGTGGGTGAGCACGAACTGCGGCCCGTCCCAGCCCCCGCCGAACGCCTTGCCCTCGCCTTCGGTGCCGCGGTGCGGGTCGTCACCACCGTAGGTCCGGCGCCCGACGAGCAGGGCACCGATCCGCGGGATGAGCTCGTCGACGGTGGCATCGGGCCCGAGGTGGGGCGTCAGCCAGGACATGTCCCCACCCGGGCCGGCGATGAACCCGTCGAGGGAGGTGCTGAAGGCGTAGAGCAGCTTGGCCATGGGACCTGCTTCCGTCGTGGTGCCGGACGGGAGTACTGACCGGATGGGCCGCGGAAACTCATCGGTCCGGGAACTTCGGGGTGCGGCGCTCGTTCCAGCTGGCCAGCCCCTCGGCCAGCTCGGGCCGCCCGAACGACTCGATCATCAGCGCCGTGGCTTCGCGCGCCGCCTCTTCGAGGGACAGCGACGCTTCCCGCCCGAACTGCCGCTTCATCACGGCCATCGAGCGGGGCGCGCTGTAGGTCGCCAGCTCGGTCGCGTAGGCGTGCGCGCGCAGCGGGAGCTCCTCGGCCGGGACCACCTCCTGGACCAGGCCGTAGTCCAGCGCCTGCTCCGCGGTGAACGTGCGGCCCGAAAGCAGCAGGTCGCGGGCCCGGCCCTGGCCGACGAGCTCCGGCAGCAGCTTCGCGACGCCGTACTCGGCGATCAGCCCGCGCCGGGCGAACGCCGTGGTGAACTTCGCTCCGGCGGCGGCGAAGCGGACGTCCGCCGAGCAGGCGATGACGAACCCCAGGCCGGCGCAGCCGCCGTTGATCGCGGCGACCACCGGTACCCCGACCGACGACGCGGCGAGGACGTCCCGGAAGTTCTCGTGCCCGCCGCCGCCGGCCGGGGGAGCGGCGGCGATGTCGTCCAGCAACCCCAGGTCGGCGCCGGGGCAGAACGCCTGGCCCGCCCCGGTGACGACGACCGCGCGGACGGCGGCGTCCGCGTCGGCCTGCCGCAGCAGGGCGCCGTAGCGGACCTGCATCGGGACGTCCATCGCGTTGCTGCGCTCGGGTTTGTCGAACGTGAGCGTCGCGACCGCGCCGTCTGCCGCGTACCGGACACCATCCACAGTGGACAAAGCCGCCTCCTCGGGGTCGGTCACCATACTAAGCGGTCGCTTCGGTGGTGACCAGGCCTCGGGCTCAGGCGCCCGGCCGGTTGCCCGCCGGGATCGTGATCGGCGTCGTCGTAGGTGAATTGGCCTTGTTCAGGAACAGCATCGCGATCGCCCGGATGAACTGGTCGAACAGGTAGAACCCCGCCGGGGCGATGGGAAGCAGGCCCTCGCGGAAGGCGATGTACGCCGGCCAGCCGGTGCGGACCAGGGCGGCCGCCGCGTAGTCGCGGGGGAGGCCGAGCCAGTCGCCGACCGCGTCGCTGAGGACGTAGCGGACGAATTCGTTCAAGAAGCCGCGGGTGACGCCCAGGTCGATCTGCGCCGTCAGGCCGAGCAGGTCCTGCGCCAGTTCCTTGCCCTCCGTCGTCGGGGCCAGGAGCGGGGTGAGCACGCGCGTCGACTGCGCGTCGGCCTCGGCCCACGTCTTGGGGATGAACTCGTCACGGACGCCGAGCAGGTGGATGGCGACCTGCCACTGGTGCAGGAAGGCCTCCTCGTCCGCCGCCGACATCGGGACGCGCCATTCGAGCAGCTTGCGGTGCACGTAGGTGCCGAGGCTGTGGAAGGTCACCAGGATGTCGCCGTTGCTGATCGGGATCTGCTCGTCGGCGACCGCGCGCCAGTGCGCCGACTGCGGCAGCAGGTGGCGCACGGCGGCGTGCACCAGGCGCGTCTTGTTGGCCGTGACCACGAACTGGCCCGTCGGCTGGAACGCGTCGAGGTCGCTCAGGTCGTAGCCGAAGGTGAACGTCTTCGCCGCGCGGTCCTGCATGTTCGCCCCGCCTGCGGACCAGTAGACCGACTTGGCCTCCCGCGGGATCACCGTGCTCATGATGCCGCTGCCCAGGCCGTAGAGCATGAACAGGTAGGTGTCCTTGCGCCGGTTGAAGTCCGCGGCGCGGCGCAGCTTGGCCGCGTCGGCCCAGGACGGCAGCCGGTTGGCCTGCTGGAGGTGGCTGGCGAGGTCGGCGGGCAGGCCGGTCGGCAGCGCGTCGCCGTTGTTCACCCACGGCCGCAGGGCGGCGTTGACCGCGGGCACCTGGCCGGTGTCGAGGATGCCCGCCATCAGGCGGTCGACCTCGTCGTCCCACGCCCACCACGGATCCGTGCCCGCGGCCTGGGCGCCACCCGTCGACGCCCAGGCCGGGACGGCACTCGCCGCGCTCACCAGCCCGAGTGCGACACCGAGTGAAAGAACGTTCCTCCGGCTGAGATTACTCATTTACTTACCTAGCTTCCTCGGTAGGCAGTACCTGGGCAAAGCTTCGACAATCGACGAGTCGCGCCACGCATTCAGGGAGAGATTCTCCATTAACATAGCGAGGCGGGTCGGCGGTCGGCAAGAGCCGGGCCGGCCTGAATCGGTCCGTCGCCCGGCACCCGGTCCGGTTCGTGGTTGACTGGCACGCATGGCCCCGCTCCCGCGCACCCCCGCCCGGCGGCCGCGGTGACGGCCGGCCCGGCCGCGGCGGCGCGGCCGCGCAACCGCAAGCAGCTCATCGTCGGGGCCGCGGCCACCGTGTTCAGCGAGCGCGGCTACCACTCGGCGTCCATGGAGGAGATCGCGGCCGCCGTCGGCATCACCGCGGCCGCCCTCTACCGGCACTTCCCGAACAAGTACGCGCTGTTCGCCGAGTGCGCGAACGTCATGGTGGACCGGCTCGTCGCGGCGCTCGCGGAGGTGCCGTCGGACGGCGCTCTCGCCGACGTCCTGGCCGCCGTCACGCGAGTCACCGTCGCCCACCGCGGGGCCGGCGGCGTGTACCGGTGGGAAGCCCGCTACCTCGAGCGCGAGGACCGCCGCGTGCTCAAGGCGAAGTTCGCGCACGTCGTCGGCCGGGTGGCGGACGCGGTCCGGCGCGAGCACCCGGCGCCCGACGAGCACCTGCGGGCGGTGGCGGCACTGGGCGCGATCGGGTCCATCACGATGCACCACAACACGATCGGCCGCCGGCGCGTCGAAGACCTCCTGCTGGCTTCCGCGCTGCGCGTGGCCGCGACCGACCCGCGGCAGGCGCTCGCGGGCGCGCCCCTCGTCGAGCTGCCCGCCCCGCCCCAGCCGCGCACCCGGCGTTCGGAAATCCTCGCGGCCGCCATCCCGCTGTTCGAACGGGCGGGGTTCGCCGCGGTCACCAACGGCATGATCGCCGAAGCCGTGGGACTGGTGCCGTCCGGGCTGTACCGGTACTTCCCCGGCAAGGCCGACATCCTGGCGGCGGCCTGCCTGCAGGCGGCCGGCCTGCTGGCCCAGGCGGTCGAACACAACCTGCGCGGCGCGCCCGACGCCCTGCTCGCGCTGACGGCGACCTACGTGGCCTACAGCTTCGAGCACCACGCCCTCACCAGCGTGGCCGACGCCGAGATCGTCGGCCTGCCCGCCGCGTTGCGTCGTCCGCTGGTGGCCGCGCAGCGCGAGCACATCGCCGTCTGGGAGCAGCACCTGCGCCAGGCCCGCCCGGACCTCGACGCCCGCCAGGCGCGGGTGCTGGTGCACGCCGGGTTCGGCGTGGTGGTCGAGGCCGGGCGCCGCCTGCGCTGGCGGGACACCCCGGAGCACCGCGCCGCCGTGGCCGCGTTGTTCGTGGGTGCCCTCGACCTGTGACGCCGGTTCGTTGCGCCGTTCGGGCGGCGGCGCGGCCGTCGCACAAACCTCCCGGGGCCGCCGGGCGTGGTGGGGGAGACGGCCGACTTCCGGGGAGAACCATGCTCAAGCGAACTCTCGTGCTCGTAGCGGTGCTCGGCGCGCGGCCCGCGGTGGCGGCGGGTGCACCTGGGCGATGACGCCGCTGGCCATGCCTGCGCCCTGCACCGGCAGCGAGGTCTACGCGGCAGCGGAAGGCGGCTGGTTCGTCGGTTCGCTGCGCGGCCCCAACGCGTACTCGGCCGTGCGGTGGCACGGTGCCCAGGTCGAGGCGATGTCCCCCTTGGCCGAGGTGCGCGACATCAACTCCGCCGGAGCCGTCGTGGGGGACGGCGGAACCGGCGAGTGGTGGGCGTCCAAGCCCGTCGTCAACCGCGGCGGCCAGACCGTGAACCTGGCCATGCCGCGAGGGTTCCGGTCCGCGAAGGCCACGCACATCAACAACAGCGGGGACGTCGTCGGCGTCGCCTACGGCGAGTTCGGCGACGTCCACCCGGTGCTGTGGGCCGCCGCGCGGCCGGGGACCGCCGAGGTGCTGAACCCGGATCCGCAGCACCTGTACGACACCTACCCGGTCGACGTCGACGAGCAGGGCCGCGTCCTGCTCTACACCGACATCGGCGAGCGCTCGGGCGAGGTGTTCGTCCGAGCCACCGACGGCGGCTACCGGCAGCTGCCCCCGCTGTACCCGGGCGGCGCGGTCTACCTGGAGGCCTTCCACGGCGGCCGCATCGCCGCTTCGGTCTTCACGCCCGAGTCGACCATGGCCGCCATCGAGGCGGACCTGGACGGGAACGTCGTGCACACGACCACCGAAGCGGCCGAGAACCCTGTTCCTCGACGCCGGCACGACGATGGCGGGCGTGGCCCACACCTTCGGCCCCGAGAACTACGAACTCCGCATCTGGGAGAACGGCGAACCCGCTGCGGACCTGGCCGGCAACGCCGACTTCAACGCGGCACCGCAACCGGCGGGGCTCACCGACGACGGGACGCCGGCCGCGACGATCAGGTTGCCGGGAGCGACGCAACCGCGGTGGCGTACCACCGCGGCTGCTGACGGCGCTGGCATCACCTGGCTGGGCCCGCGGCTCTTGCCGACGACAGCACGCTGGTTGCGACCAGCACCTGGCTCGGCGGGGCCGCGGGCGCTGGCGTCACCTGGCCGCGCGCCGTGGCTCTCGCCGGTGGCGCGGGACGTTGGTTGCGACCAGCACCTGGCTCGGCGCAACGGCAGGCGGTGGCCTATCACCGCGCGCGCAGACCGCGCCCAAGCATGGCCTGGCGGCCAACCGCGGCCTCGCCGGTGGCGGGGCGCCGGCCGTGACCGGCACCTGGCCCGGCGCAGCCGCGCGCGGTGGCCTACGACCGCGGTTGCTGACGGCGCTGGCGTCACGCGGCTGGGCATCGCGGCCCGCGGTCCTCGCCGACGGCACGTTGGCTGCGACCAGCACCTGGCCCGGTGTAGCGGCGGGCGGTGGCCGCGCCCAAGCATCGCCTGGCAGTCAACCGCGGTCCTCGCCGGTGCCGAGGCGCCGGCCGTGACCAGCACCTGGCCCGGCGCAACGGCAGGCGGTGGCCTACGACCGCGGTTGCTGACGGCGCTGTCGTCACGCGGCTGGGCATCGCGGCCGCGGTCCTCGCCGACGGCACGTTGGCCGCGAGCAGCACCTGGCCCGGTGTAGCGGCGGGCGGTGGCCTATCACCGCGCGCTGACCGCGGCCGGGCATCGCCTGGCAGTCAACCGCGGTCCTCGCCGATGCCGGGGCGCCGGCCGTGACCAGCGCCGGGACTGCCGCAGCCGCGGGCGGTGACCCACCACCGCGGCTGCCGACCGCGCCCAGCCGTCACGCCTCCTTCAACCGGCTGCCCCGCCGCCAGATCGCGCGTGTGTTGAGCGTGTCGCCGATCGTCGACGTCGGGTCGCCGTCGACCAGGAGCAAATCAGCGCGGAGGCCCTCCGCGATGCGGCCGCGGTCGGCCAGGCCGAAGCGGCGGGCCGTGGTCGCCGTCGCGGCGCGCAGGGCCTGGGCCGGGGTCAGGCCCGCCGTCACCAGGTACTGGAGTTCCTGGTGCAGGCTGGCGCCGTGGGCCAGGCCGCCGAAGAAGGTCTCCGCCATGGACGCGTCGGTGCCCGCCAGGATGTCCACGCCCGCGTCGGCCAGGGCCCGGACCGACGCCAGCACGTCCTCGAGCTTCCCCTGCGGGTAGCGGTCGTAGCTCGACCGCAGGGTCTCGTCCCACTTGCCGTCGAGGCGGTGCGCCACCCGCGGGTCGTCGGCGAGCTCGGCGCCCGTGATGCCCATCATCGACGCGTCGAGGCAGACGCACGGCACGACGAACATCCCCGCCTCGGCCACCAGGTCCACGATCTCCGCGGTGTGCGGCCGGTCCATGAACAAGTGGACGACGCCGTCGATGCCGGCTTCGGCGGCCATCCGGGTGGCGTCGAGGGTCAGCGTGTGGGCCACCGTGAGGGCGCCGTACTTCTTGGCCTCCGCGACGCCGGCGTCCAGCGTGGCCTGGTCGAGCATCGGCAGCCCGGGATGCCCTTCGACGCTGCCGTCGTCGATCATGAACTTGATGTAGTCCGAGCCCCGCGCGAGCAGCTGCGGGACGAACGCGGCGGCCTGCTCCGGCGTCGTCGAAAACGGCATCAGCGGCATGACCGGGGGCAGGTCGCCGGCCGGGCGGAAGCCTTCCGGCATCAGCTCACTGGGGTGCCCGCCGGGCGGGGTGATGGCGAAGCCGGACGACCGGATGTCGGCCACCGTGTCGTCCTCGGTGAGGTGTGCCCGGTTTTCGCGGGTGTTCAGGCCCTGCATCTCCAGCTCGGTGGTGACGCCGAACCGCAGGGCCAGCGCCTGGGAGCCGGGCGCGGAGTGGACGTGCGCGTCGATCAGCCCGGGCAGCAGGGTCGCGCCCCGGCCGTCGACGACCTCGGCGCCCTCGGGCACTTCGCCGCCGACCTGGCGGATCTTCCGGCCGTCGACGACGACGGTCCGCACTCCCAGCGTCTTCTCGCCGTCGAAGACCTGGGCTCCGGTGATGGCGGTGGTGGCCATGGTGGCCTCGCTTCCTCGTTCGCAGTTACATACCCAATGCTATGCAATTAGCTCTTGGCATGCAAATGCCGGGGGTACTACGATCCGGGGGTGAGCACCGCGCGTTCCGCCGATGACCTGCTGCTGGACCGGATCGGCCCGGCGCTGTCCCGGCTGCGCCGGCGCGTCCCGGCCTCGGGCCGCGACCTCTCCCGCAACCTGGTGCTGAACGTCGTCGCCGAGGCCCCCGGCGAGATGACCGTCGGTGGCCTCGCCACCGAGATGGGCGTGGCCCAGCCGGTGGCCAGCCGGACGGTCGCGGCCTGCATCGCCGACGGCTTGGTGCGGCGCGCGGCTTCCCAGGCCGACGGCCGCCGCACCGTGCTGGAGCTCACCGAACGCGGCGAAGCCGAGCGAGACCGCTTCGCCGCCGAGCAGCGCGAAGTGTTCGAAGCCATCACGGCAGGCTGGCCGGCGGAAGACCGCGTCCAGTTCGCGCGGCTGCTCGTCCGGTACACCACCGACGCCGGCGCCTGGTCCCGCGGCCGCTGACCCGTTGTCCACTGTGGACAACATCCCGGTCGGGCGACACCCGCCGGAGCGGAAGCGAGCGGCTCCTAGAGTTGCGGTGGTGAAATCCTTCTTCGTCGCGCTGAGCGTGACCGCGGCCGTCACCGCTTGTTCGCCCGCCGGAGAGCCGGCCGCGGTCACCCCGGCGCCGCCGTCCGCCGTGCGGCTGCCGCCGGTGAAGGCGGGCTTCGACTACCAGCTCGGCGGCGCCTACCCCCCGCCGTCCGGCGTCGAGGTCGTCAGCCGCGACCACGGCGCCGCGCCGGCCGCCGGGCGCTACGACATCTGCTACGTCAACGCTTTCCAGGCCCAGCCGGGTGCCGAGGGGGAGTGGGGCGACCTGGTGCTCCGGGACGCGAACGGCGAGCCGGTGATCGACGAGGACTGGCACGAGGCGCTGCTCGACCTGCGCACGCCGGACAAGCGCGAGCGCGCCGCGGCGAAGGTGAACGCCTGGACCGACGAGTGCGCGGCCAAGGGCTTCCAGGCGATCGAGCCCGACAACTACGACAGCTACACGCGCTCGCACGGCCTCCTTTCCGAGAGCGACGCCCAGGCCTTCGTGCGCCTGCTGTCCGCGCACGCGCACGAAAAGGGCCTGGCCATTGCGCAGAAGAACACCTCCGAGCTGGCCGGGCGGCGCCAGGAGAACGGGCTCGACTTCGCCGTGGCCGAAGAATGCGGCGAGCAGGAGAACTGCGACGAGTACACGGCCGCGTTCGGCGACCACGTCGTCGTGATCGAGTACACCGACGAGGGCCTCGCGACCGCCTGCACGCGCTGGGGCGGCTCGCTCAGCATCGTCCGCCGCGACCGGGACGTGGTTCCCGAAGGCGCGGCCGGGTACGTCCGGCGGACATGCTGAGGTCGAAATGATCGAAGCCTTTGATCGATCGGAAACCCTTGTGCGATAGTGCTTTCCGCCCGTCAGTGCCGCCGCCGGAAGGGGCTCTCCCATGCCGAACTCGCCGCGACCGAGCCGACGCCTGGTGCTGGGCGGGGCCGGGGCCGCCGTCGTCACCTCCGCGTTCGCGCCGGTCGCCCGGGCCGCCGAGGCGCTGACCCGGCCGGACCTCGCGCTCACCGGGCGGAGCACCGACCTCGGCGCCGGCTGGCGGTTCGCACTGGCCAACCCCGACGGGGTCACCGACCCGGACGGCCGCTTCGCCCGCGCCGCGGAGCCCGGTTTCGACGATTCGGCGTGGCAGGCCGTCGACGTCCCGCACGACTGGAGCATCGAGCTCGCGCCGACCGAGCGGGGCGGCACGAGCAGCGCGTCCAGCTTCTTCCGCGGCGGCCTCGGCTGGTACCGGCGGACGTTCACCGTGGCGCCGTCGCTCGGCGGGAAGCGCGTGTCGGTCGAATTCGACGGCGTCTATTCGGACGCGCACGTGTACCTGAACGGCGAGCTGCTCGGCAACCACCCGTACGCCTACACCGGGTTCGCCTTCGACCTCACCGGCAAGCTGCACACCGACGGCCGGACACCGAACGTCCTGGCCGTGCGGGCGGTGAACCCGCTGCCCAGCAGCCGCTGGTATTCCGGCAGCGGCGTCTACCGCCGCGTCCGGCTGGTCGTGACCGAGCCGGTGCACGTCGCCCGGCACGGCACGTTCGTCACCACGCCCGACATCGCCGCCGGGCGGGGGACCGTGCGGGTGGCCACGGACGTCGCCAACGACTCCGCCGCCGCGGTGGCGGCCGAGGTACGCACGACCGTCACCGACCCGGCGGGCCGGGTGGTGGCGACCGGCTCGGCCACCGTGGCGCTGCCCGCCGGGCGGACGGTCACGGCGGTCACGACGGGGTCCGTGGCCGATCCGCGGCTGTGGTCGACCGGGCGGCCTTCGCTGTACCGGGTGCGCACCGACGTCGTCCTGGCCGGGCGGGTGGCCGACACGACGAGCACGAGCTTCGGCTTCCGCCACTTCGCGTTCCACCCGGACGACGGGTTTTCGCTCAACGGCGTGCCGATGAAGCTGCGCGGGGTCAACCTGCACGCGTCGCAGGGCGCGCTCGGCGCGGTGGTCGACGAGGCCGCGCTGGAGCACCAGCTGCGGCTGGTGCTGGCGATGGGCGTCAACGCGCTGCGGACCGCGCACAACCCGCCCGACCCGCGGCTGGTGGCGGTCTGCGACCGGCTCGGGATCCTGATGATGGTCGAGGCGTTCGACTGCTGGCGCACCGGCAAGGTCGAGTTCGACTACCACCGCGACTTCGACGCGTGGAGCGGGCGCGACATCGCGGAAATGGTGCACGCGGCCAAGAACTCGCCGTCGGTCGTGCTGTGGTCGATCGGCAACGAGGTGCCGGACGCGTCGATGGCGGGCGGCCCGGCCATCGCGGCGGGCCTGATCGCCGCGGTCCGGGCGATCGACCCGACCCGGCCGGTGATCATGGGGTCCGACCGCTACCGGAGCGTGCCCGCGCCGGGCTCGCCGCAGGACCTGATCCTGCGGCAGCTCGACGGTCTCGGCGTCAACTACAACACCGCCCAGTCGATCGACGGGCTGCACGCGGCGTACCCGGACAAGTTCTTCTTCGAGTCGGAATCGTCTTCCGAGACCTCGACGCGCGGGGTGTACCAGGACCCGGACCTGCTCAACACCGGCGAGAACCACACGCCGGGCAAGCGGGCGACGTCGTCCTACGACAACAACCTGGCCTCGTGGACCTTCAGCGGCGAGTACTCGCTGAAGAAGGACCGGGACCGGAAGTTCTGCCAGGGCCAGTTCCTCTGGGCCGGGCAGGACTACCTCGGCGAGCCGACGCCGTACGACGTCTTCCCGGTCAAGACGTCGTTCTTCGGCGCGATCGACAGCGCGGGCCTGCCGAAGGACGCCTTCCACCTCTTCCGCAGCCAGTGGACGGCCGCGCCGATGGTGCACCTGGTCCCAGGGGACTGGACCGGGCACCGGCCGGGCGAACCGGTCGCGGTGTGGGTCTACTCCACTGTGGACACCGTCGAGCTGGTGCTCAACGGCCGTTCGCTGGGCGTCAAGCGCTTCGACCGGAAGACCACTGTGGACGGACGGCCGTACCTGGAGACGACCGAGCCGGTCGGTGACGACAAGAACGACCCCTCGGGCAGCTACACCAGTCCCAACGGCAGTTCCGGCAAGCTGCACCTGACGTGGGCGGTGCCGTTCGAGCCCGGCACGCTGACCGCGATCGCCCGCGAGGGTGGCCGTGAGGTGGCCCGCGACCGGGTCGTCACAGCCGGTCCGGCACGCGCGATCACCCTGACCGCACCGGATCGGGGCGAGAACGGGGCGATGGCGTTCGTGACGGCGTCCGTCGTGGACGCACACGGCGTCGTCGTGCCCGGCGGCGAACCGGTGCTGCGGTTCGCCGTCCAAGGCCCGGGGCGGGTGGCCGGCGTGGACAACGGCAGGCAGGAGCTGGCCCAGGGCTACCAGCAGCCCACGATCCCCGCGTTCAAGGGTCAGGCGGTGGCGGTGATCGCGGCGACGGGCGGCCGCGGCCCGATCACGGTGACGGCGTCCGCGCCAGGACTGGCGTCCGGCCGGATCACCTTGCCGGGCACCGGTCTCGGGCAGCGCAACGGGCCCGGGGCGCGGGCCGTGGAGTCATCGGTTCCGGTGGTGGTGCGGGCGGCCGACGCGAGTTACTCGGGCGCGCCGGACACGCTGCCGTCGGCGATGCTGGACGGCGGCCCGGCCACCGGCTGGTCGAACTTCTCCGTCAAGCCGGCGACCGCGACGCTGGCCGCGGTGAGCCGGCCGCGGGCGGCGGACTGGGTGTCACTGGCCTGGCCCGCGGCCCGGCGGATCAGCGCGCTCACCGCCCGGTTCGTCGTCGACTCGAAGCACGCGCTGCCGTCGGCGGCCGAGGTCGCCGTCCGCACCGCGCGGGGGTGGGAGCCGGTGCGGGACCTGCGGATCACGTGGGGGAGCGGCTCGAACGACCCGACGACGCTCGAGTTCGCCCCCGTGGTGACCACGGAAGTCCGGCTGACGATGTCCGCGACCGCCTTCCTCCGCATCAGCACGCTCGTGAGTGGGAAACAGGGTTAGAACACTGTTTCCCACTCACGACCGCGTCAGCGGGTGCAGGGGGCGAGAGCGTCGAGGCCCTGCGGTTTCTCGGCGTTGCGGCCGATCGCCGTGGCGATGCGGTTGATCGTCGCGACGCGCTTGTCCTCGAGCGGGCCGAGGATCGCGTTCTGGACGAAGTTCGGGCCGCCTTCGCCCGCGCTCGTGACCAAGCGGTTGTCGGCCTCGGCGATCTGGGTGTCCAGCAGGGCGAGGTTGCGCTGGACCTCGGCCTGCGCCTGGGCCGGGATCGCCGGGAGGCGGCTTTCCACGTCCGGGCAGGTGATCCGGCCCGACGCGGTGTTCCCGCCGTTCTGCGCGGGCGCGGGTGCCGGTGCCGGGGCCTGCGCGCTGGAAGCCGGAGCGGCGCCGGACTGCCCGCCCAGGGAGCACGCCGCCAAACCGCCCAGGTTCTGGGGTTTCTCGCCCTGGCGGCCGATGGCGATGGCGATCCGGTCGATCGTCGACGCGCGTTTGTCCTGCAGCGGGCTGAGGATCGCGTTCTGCACGAAGTTGGGGCCGCCCTGGCCCGCGGTCGTGATGAGGCGGTTGTTGGCTTCGCCCAGCTGCGTGTTCAGCAGCTGGAGGTTGCGCTGGACCTCGGCTTGCGCCTGGGCTGGGATCGCCGGGAGCCGGCTCGCGACGTCCGGGCAGCTGATCTGCCCACCCGAGGCCGCGTTGGCGGCGCCGGGGTCGCCGACGGTCGTCGCGATCACCAGTGCTCCCGCCGCGATGCCGAGGCCGAGGGCCGCCGTCGCGATCTTCGTCCGCCGCGAGAGGCGGTGCCGTCCACCGGTAGCAGGCATGAATCACTCCAGGTTAGCGTGAACAGAGAGGGTCCACACGGGCAGCGCGCGGTTGTTCCGAATGGCGCGGCCGACTGGGCCGCGAAGGTCATCGTGGCGGCTCCAGCAGGGATTTGTCCAGTGTGAAAAGGAAAACGGGGAGATGCTGAACCATTCCGAACCGGGGTACGTGTGAATCGGTGAAAGGCGGCTTGTGCGATTCCGCGAAAGCCGGGTCTTGACGTGGCCGCCGTCGCCTCCTAGCGTCGGCATACCGACCGGTCGGTGTCCAAAGGAGGTCACTGGATGAGCTGGTACGACGCGAAGCCCTGGCTCGCGAGCTACGACGAGCGGGTGCGGGCCGCGGGTCCGGCGAAGCCGACGACCCTGCCCGAGACGTTCCGCCGCGCCGCGGACCACGTCCCCGACCGGGCGGCGATCGCGTACTTCGACGCGCGGCTGAGCTACCGGGAGCTGGACGAGCTCTCCGACGGCGTCGCGCGGTACCTGACCCGCAACGGCTTCGCCCGCGGCGACCGGCTCGCCCTGGTGCTGCAGAACATCCCGCAGTTCGTGATCGCGCTGCTGGGCGCGTGGAAGGCCGGCGGGATCGTCGTCCCGGTCAACCCGATGTACCGCGAGCGGGAACTCACCCACGTGCTCACCGACGCCGGCGTCAAGGCGATCGTGTGCTCGCAGCGCGGCTGGAACGCCTACATCGCGAAGACCGTCGAAGGCAGCGCCGTCGAAATCTCGCTCACCACCAGCGAACTCGAGTTCCAGACCCGCGACGACGAGCGCGTGCTGGCGAAGGTCGAGAAGGAGGAGACGCCGGGCGCCACCGAACTCCTCGAAGCCGCGAACACCCCGGGCCCGAAGCCGCCGGAACCCGCCTTCGCGCTCGACGACACCGCGCTGATCAGCTACACCTCCGGCACCAGCGGCACGCCGAAGGGGGCCACCAACACGCACGGCAACATCGGCACCAACGCCGCCGGGCTCGGCTCGTTCAGCGGGCTCCCGGCCGGCTCGACGCTGTTCGGGCTCGCGCCGCTGTTCCACATCACCGGCATGGTCTGCGAAGTCGGCTCCGCGATCGACATCGAGGGCACCCTCGCGCTGGCCTACCGCTTCGACGCCGGGGTCGTGCTCGACGCCTTCCTGGAGCACCGGCCGTCGTACACGGTCGGGCCGTCCACGGCGTACATGGCGCTGATGGCCCACCCGTCGTTCAGCCGCGAGCACTTCGCCTCGTTCGCGCTGCTGTACTCCGGCGGCGCCGCGCTGCCGCCCGCCGTCGTCGAGGCGTTCCGCGCGAAAACCGGGCACTACATCCACAACGGCTACGGCCTCACCGAGACCACCGCGGGCTGCGTAGTCGTCCCCGGCACCCTCGAAGCGCCGATCGACCCGGCGTCCGGCACCATCTCGATCGGCCTGCCGGTGCCGGACACGATCGTCCGGATCCTCGGCGAGAACGGCGAAGAGCTGCCGTTCGGGCAGCCGGGTGAGATCGCCGTCGAAGGCCCGATGGTCGTCTCCGGCTACTGGAACCGGCCGGACGCCACCGCGGAGGCGTTGCCGGGCGGGCGGCTGCTCACCGGCGACATCGGGTTCATGGACGAGCGCGGCTGGGTCTACGTCGTCGACCGCAAGAAGGACATGATCAACGCGTCGGGCTTCAAGGTCTGGCCGCGCGAGGTCGAAGACGTCCTCTACACGCACCCGGCGGTCCGCGAAGCCGCCGTCGTCGGGATCGCCGACGAGTACCGCGGCGAAACCGTCAAGGCGTACGTCAGCCCGGCGCCGGGAGCGGCCGCCGATCCGGCGGAACTCGTGGCGTGGTGCAAGGAACGGCTCGCCGCCTACAAGTACCCGCGCACCGTCGTCGTGCTCGACGAACTCCCGAAGACCACCAGCGGCAAGATCCTCCGCCGCGAACTGCGAGCGAGGGGCTGATGGTCGAGACCGCCCGCGGCGCGATCGCGCCGGAAGCGCTGGGCCGGGTGCTCATGCACGAGCACCTCTTCGTGCTCAGCCCGGAATTCGTCCAGAACTACCCGGAACACGAAGGGTTCCGCGAAGACGAGCACGTCCCCGAAGCGATCCGGCGGCTCAAGGAGCTGAAGGACGCGGGGATCGACACGATCGTCGACCCGACGGTGATCGGGCTCGGCCGGTACATCCCGCGCGTGCAGCGGGTCGCCGCCGAGGTCGAGGTCAACATCGTCGTCGCGACCGGGCTCTACACCTACAACGACGTGCCGCACTACCTGCACTTCCGCGGGCCCGGCACGCTGCTGCAGGGCGAGGACCCGCTCGTCGGGATGTTCGTCGGGGACATCCGGGACGGGATCTCGGGTACCGGCGTCAAAGCCGGGCTCCTCAAGTGCGCCACCGACGAACCGGGTGTCACGCCCGGCGTCGAACGCGTGCTGCGCGCGGTGGCGAAGGCGCACGCCGAGACCGGCACGCCGATCATGACCCACACGCACGCCGGCACGCGGCGCGGGCTGGAGCAGCAGAACATCTTCGAGGACGAGGGCGTCGACCTGAGCCGGGTGCTGATCGGGCACTCCGGGGACTCGACGGACCTCGGGTACCTGACCGAGCTCGCCGACCGCGGGTCGCTGCTCGGGATGGACCGGTTCGGCCTGGACCTGCTGCTGCCGTTCGAGGAACGGGTGAACACCGTCGCGGCGATGTGCGAACGCGGTTACGCGGGCAGCATGGTGCTCTCGCACGACGCGTCCTGCTACATCGACTGGCTGCCCGCCGAGCAGCTGCCCGCGCTCACGCCGAACTGGCACTACCTGCACATCACCCGGGACGTGCTGCCCGCGCTGCGGGAGCGCGGGGTGTCCGAAACGGACATCACGACGATGCTCGTGGACAATCCCCGGCGGTTCCTGGCCCGGGAGTCCTGAGCCGTTATCCTGGTGCGTCGGATTCGAGAAGGGGGTGCGCGGTGACCCGAGCAAGCACCCGGAAGCCGGGCGAGGCGACGGGCGACGACCAGGCGGCCGTGCCCCGGCGGCTGCTGGAGCACGCCACGAAGCTGTTCGCCAAGAAGGGCTTCGACCGCACGTCCGTCCAGGAGATCGTCGAGGCCGCGGGCGTCACCAAGGGCGCGATGTACCACTACTTCGACTCCAAGGACGACCTGCTCTACGAGATCTACGCCCGCGTCCTGCGCGAGCAGACCCGGCAGCTGGAGAGCGTCGCCGACTCCGGTGCGCCGCTGCGGGAACGGCTCGCCGCCGCCGCGTCCGACGTCGTCGTGTCCAGCATCGACAACCTCGACGACAACACGATCTTCCTGCAGTCCATGCACCAGCTGTCCCCGGACAAGCGCAAGGCGGTGCGCGCCGAGCGCCGCAAGTACCACGAGCGCTTCCGCGGCCTGGTCGAAGAGGGCCAGGCGTCGGGGGAGTTTCGCGCGGACAAGCCGGCCGACGTCGTCGTCGACTTCTTCTTCGGCTCGGTGCACCACCTGGGTTCGTGGTACCGGCGCGGCGGTTCGCTGACCGCCCGCCAGATCGGCGACCACTACGCGGACCTGCTGCTGGCCGCGTTGCGCCCGCCTGGTTGATTGGTGCGGTGACCGATTTCCCGCCGCTGCCCGTGCTCGGCAAGCTGACGCCGGCCGAGCGCGAGCTGATCGAGGCCGCCCGGCGCGGCGAGGTGGCGACACCGGACGCGCCCGTCCGGGCCGAGGTGCTGCGGGAGCTGCTGCTCGGCCGCCGCGGCCCGCTGGACCCGCTGGGCGTGCGCGTCGAGGGCGCCCGGATCGCCGGGACGCTGAACCTGGACCTCGTCGAGGCCGGGACCGGCCTCGCCCTCACCGGCTGCGTGGTCGTGAACCCGGTCAGCGTGCGGCGGGCCCGGCTCCCGTGGCTGGACCTGTCCGGCAGCCGGATCGCCGGGTTCGACGGCGACGGCGTCCGGATCGGCCACGACCTGCGCCTCACCGGCGTGCGCGCGACCGGCTCCGGGGAGTTCGGCGCGATCTGCCTGCGGGACGCCCGGGTCGGCGGCCGCGTGTACCTGGGCGACGCCGAGGTGACCAGCGAAGACGGGCCCGCGGTCTACCTCGACGGGCTGGCGTGCGCCGACCTGCGGTGCGCGGGCCTGCGTGCGGCGGGCGACGGCGAGCTGGGCGCGGTCCGCCTGCTCCGCGCGAACGTCACCGGCCAGGTCGTCTTCGACGACGCCGTGCTCACCAACGCCGGCGGGCCCGCGCTGCACGCCGACGGGCTCGAGGCGGCCGGCGACGTGTGGCTGACCTCGGCGAAGATCACCGGGGCCGGCGAAGAGGGGGCGCTCCGCCTGATCGGCGCCCGGATCGGCGGCGAAGCCGATTTCACCGACGCCGCGCTGACCAACGAGACCGGTCCCGCGCTCGAGGCCGACCGGCTGCACGCCGGTGACCTGCGGCTCGACGGCGTCACCGCGCTCGCAACCGCCGAAGACGCGGCGATCAGCCTGCTCGGGGCGCGGATCGAGGGCCAGTTCAACGCCGGCGCCGCGGTGGTCGTCAACCGCCGCGGCCGGGGGCTGAGCGCCGACGGCATCCGGGTCGGCGACAGCTTCCACGCCGACGGCCTGAAAGCGCGGGCGTCGGGGGAGTACGGCGCGCTCTGCCTGCTCAGCGCGCACGTGGCCGGCAACCTCTACCTCGACGGCGCCGAGCTGGCCAACGACACCGGGGCGGCGCTGAGCGGCGACCGGCTCGGCGTCGACGGCAATTTCCGCGCCAACCAGCTGACCGCGGAGGGGTCCGGGGAACCGGGCACGATCCGGCTGCTCGGCGCCCGGATCGGCGGCCGGGTGGACCTCGAGGGCGCGAAGCTCACCAACGACGCCAGCCCGGCGCTGTACGCCGACGGCCTGCACGTCGGCGGCAGCCTCGACTTGTCGGGGGTGAAGGCCACCGGGGCCGGCGACGACGGGGCGATCCTGCTGCACTCCGTCGAGATCACCGGGCAGCTCTTGCTCGACGGTGCCGAACTGGCCAACGCGTCCGGCCCCGCCGTCAACGCGGATGACGCCCGGGTGGGCAACTACGTCGACGGCACCGGCCTGAGGGCGTCCGCCTCGTCCGAGTGGGGTGCGCTGACCCTGTCCGGGATGTGGATCGGCGGCCGGATCGTTCTCGACGACGCGGAGATCAGGAACGACGCCGGTCCGGCGCTCGTCGCCGACCGCGCCGAAGTGCGGGAAAGCCTGGTGCTGCGCGGGATCCGCGCCACCGGGGCCGGGGAGGAGGCCACGATCCGGCTGCTCGGCGCGCGCATCGCCGGCGACGCACACTTCAGCGGCGCCGAGCTCGCCCACTCCGGCGGGGAAACTCTCCTGAGCCTCGAAGACGTACTGGTCGAGGGAAAGGTCTTCCTGCCGGTCGACGTCGTCTGCGCGAAACCGGTCCGCGGCCCGCACCCGGGGACGATGGAGCTCGACGGGTTCCGCTTCGGCGCGCTCGGCGCGGCTACCTGGCAGGAGTGGCTGCACCTGATCCGGTGGCACACCGCCGTCTACCGGCCCGGTCCGTACCAGCGGCTGGCCGCGGTGGAACGGACGTCGGGGCACGACGGCAACGCCCGGCACGTCCTCATCGCGCAGCAGCGCGACCTCCAGCGGTGGGCGCCCGAGGGGATCGGCGGCTGGCCGGCCCGGCGGTTCCACTGGCTGTGGGGCGCCCTCGCGGGCTACGGCTACCGCGCGCGGCGCACGGCGGCGGCGTTGCTGCTCGCGGTGCTCGCCGCCGGCGGGCTCGGCCTCTGGGCCGGGCAGGTGGAGGAGGGCGGCCACCACGCCGCCGAGCGCGTCGCGGACTTCGCGGCCCCGGCCGGCACGCGGTGCACGACCGTGGAGCTCATCGGCGTCGGGCTGGACCGCGGGCTGCCGCTGTCGCCGGGGGTGCGCGGCCGGTGCGACCTCAACACCGGCCTCGACGCGGGGCAGGTGTTCACCGTGGCGATCTGGGCGGTCCAGGCCGCGATCTGGGCGCTGGCCACGCTCGCGCTGGTCGGCTACACCGGGCTGGTGCGCAAGACCGGCTAGGGCTGCCCGTACCCGGCCAGCCCGGTCTCGGCGAGCCGGGCGGCGCGGCGGACTTCCCGGGTGACGGCGTCGATCGCGTCCGGCAGCGGAACGCCGGGCCGCAGGTGGGTCCGCAGGGCGCGGAACTGAACCCGCCACAGGCCGACGAGGGTGGCCGCGACGATCTGGGGCTCGGGGTCCTCCGGGCGCCGGCCGGTCCGGGTGGCGAGCACCTCGGCGGCGAGATCGGCGAACCGGTCGGCGACGTCGCTCCGGTACGCGCGCAGCGACGGGGTGTCGCGGATCAGGTCGCCGAACCGCCGGTACCGCGCCAGCGCCCGATCGGGTTCGGCGTCGGCGGCGAGGTTCTCGACGAGGCCGTCCAGTTCGTCGTCGAGGACCGCCAGCATCGCCTCGACCGGCGGGATCGCCGGGTCCGCGAGGCGCGCACGCATCGCGTCGGCCGTCGCCTCGAGCCGGTCCAGGAGCAGGGCTTCCTTGCTCGGGAAGTAGTTGAAGACGGTCTTCTCGGACACGCCGCACGCCTCGCCGACGTCGGCCACGCGCACGGCGTCGAAGCCGCGTTCGAGGAACATCCGCGCGGCGGTGTCGGACAGCTGCTGCCGCATCGCCCGCTTCTTGCGTTCACGCAGGCCGCCGGTCTCGGTGGTCGTCACCTGATCACTGTACTTCAGCCACCTGAAAAGTTCTGCTACAGTAATTTTATAGCTGCTGAACTTTCTTGGAGGCCCTAGTGTCCGAGATCCACATCGTCCGCGACTACCCGCACCCGCCCGTGAAGGTCTGGCGCGCGATGACCGACCCGGACCTGATCCCGTACTGGACGTCGACCGGGAAGGGGGCCCGCGCGGTCGGGTTCGAGCCCGAGGTCGGCAACCACTTCCGGTTCGTCGCCAAGCCGATGCCCGGCTGGCGCGGGATCGTCGACTGCGAGGTGCTGGAGGTCCGCGAGCGGGAACTGCTGCGCTACACCTGGGTCGGCGCCGAAGGGGAGCCGCCGAGCGAGGTCCGCTACCTGCTGGAACCCACCCCCGCGGGGACCCGCTTCACCTACCACCACACCGGCTTCACCGGCCTCGGCGGGTTCGCCATGGCCAGGCTGCTCGGCGCGGTCCGGCGCCGGATGCTCACCACCGGGCTGCCCGCCTTGCTCGCCGACCTCGACGACGCCGGGGCGCTGCGGGTCAGTGCCGCCCGACGTGGTCCAGCAGCAGGGCGATGACCTCGTCCGGGGCCTCCATCGCCATCCACTGGCTCGCGCCCTCGAGGATCTGGAACCGGTACTCGGCGTCGATGTGGTGCACGGTCAGCTCGGCGGCGCTCTGGCCGAGGTAGGGGTCCTCGCGACCCCAGAGGTAGAGCGTCGGCACGGTGATCCGGCCCGCCGGGATGTCGAAATCGTCGTCGGTGGCGCCGCGGTACCAATTCAGCGTCGCGGTCAGCGCGCCCGGTTCGGAAAGGCGCGCGATCGAGCGTTCGACGATTTCGACCGGAATCCGACGGCTGTAAACAGCGCGTAATTGCGTGGCTTCGTCGCGTAAGAGGTATTTCTCGGCTTTGCCGGCACCGCGCCGGAAGAACCGGATGTACCCGAGGTCGTGGAACTGCCCGTCGTCGGTCGCGGCCGCCCGCCGCAGCGCCGCGGGGTGGGGCGTGGAGAGCACGGTGAGAGACCGCAGCCGCTCCGGGTGCGAGGTGGCCAGTGCCCAGGCGATCATGCCACCCCAGTCGCGGGCGACCAGGTGGAACCGCTCGGCGCCCTGGCTGCCGGCGAAGGCGAGGGCGTCCCCGACCAGCTGATCGAGAGTGTAGTGCTCGACCCCGTCCGGCCGCGCCCCGGCCGAGTACCCCCGCTGGTCGACGGCCACGGCCCGGTAACCGGCCTCCCCGAGCGCGTGCAGCTGCTCGGTCCAGGCATCGGCGAACTCGGGCCACCCGTGCAGGAACAGCACGAGCTCCCCGCGTTCAGGCCCGGCCGCAAGCGCACTGTGCCGCCGATCCCCGACGGCGATCGTCAATTCTTCCAGCGCACCCGTCGACGCGACGGCGAATTCCATGGCGCCAGGCTAGAACGGGCCGCCCGGGAGAGCCATGGGGAGAAGGGCACTTTTGCCACCCTTTTGCCTTCCGGGTGGCCTGGCTCACAGAATTTTCGCTCATCTGAGCGAAAATTCCGTGGCCTGGGGGTGGTCAGTTCTTCCAGACCACCGGGGACTTGTCGTAGCCGTCGCCCTTGTCGAACGTCGCCGCTTCCACCGCCGAGCCCTCGCGGGCGCCCTGCAGGGTGCAGGTCTCGAACTTCGCGCCCGCCGTCGTGAAGTCCTTGCCCGCGGTGGCGGACTTGCAGCCGTCGGTGCTGCCGGTGATGATCACGCCGGTCGAGCGGCCGTCGGCGCCGAGGGCGCGCAGGCTCACCGAGGCGTAGGACAGGTCGGCGCCGTCGACGTTCTCGACCGTCGCGCGCAGGTAGAACGGCGTGATCCCCTTCGCCTTGTCGCCGTACTTAGCGAGGTCGGCGTTGGCGCCCTTGTCGATCGCCGTCACGGTGATCGCGATGGTGCCGGACTTGGTCGTGCCGTACTTGAACGGGACCACCGCGCGCTCGCCGAGCTTGAGTTCGGTGCCCGGCTTGGTGACGTCGCCCACCGGCGCGGCGGCAGCCGTCGACGATGACTCGGAGGAGGCCGACGTGGGGGCCGCCGGGGTCTCGGTCGGGGTGGCGGGCACCGCTTGGCCGGACTCGCTACCGCACGCGGAAAGGAAGAAGGCGGCGGCGAGCAGGGCGGTGGTGCGGACGTGCTTCATGGATCTCCTCGAACAACCCGCCGGACGGGTTCCGGCGGGGCGGAGCCGGAGCGCCGCGGCCGCCCCCAGGACAGTCGCGGCGACCCGGCGGGGTGCCCTCGCGGCTCCGTCAGCGGGACGCTAACCCGCGCGCCGCGCCGCCGGTGTGGGCTGTTCGCACCACACGGAGGTCACAGATCGTCGACGCCGATCAGGCCGTCCTGGATGGCGCGCGCGACGAGCGCGGCCTTGGTCGGCGCCTCGCGGCCGATGCGCGCGTACTTGACGCGGATCCGCTCGAGGTGCGAGTTCACCGTGCTGGCCGAGATCCCGAGCCGGTGCGCGACGAACTCCTTCGACTCGGACTGGAACCATTCGACGAGCACCTCGGCTTCCCGCGCCGACAGCGCCGGCCGCGCCTCCGACCGGTCCCCGGCGAGCGCCCCGGCCAGCGACGGCGGCGTGTACGGCCGGTCCTGCGCCGCCGCCCGCGTCGCCTCCACCAGGTGGTCGGCGCCCTCGGCCTTCGTCAGGTAGCACAGCGCGCCGAGCTCGAGGCACTGCAAGGCGACGTCGTCGTCCGCGCGCATCGAGTAGACGACGACCCGGCGCCCGGCTTCGGCGAGCCGCCGCAGGTCGCCGAACGCCGGCGCGGGGCCGCCCAGGTGCAGGTCGAAGATGACCACGTCGGCGGCCGCGCCCGCGCCCAGCCAAGCGGCCTTGACGTCTTCGCCGTCCGCGACGACGTCGATCGGCGGGTCGCCGGCGACCAGCCAGTACGCCACGCCGGCGCGCACCGCCGGGTGGTCGTCGACCACGACGGCCGTCACTCGGGTCGCCACCGCGCCTCCATCCAGGTCTGTCCGTCTCGCGAGTGGGACGCGACGGGGACCGCCGCCGATCCGCTGAATTCGGAGGTGCCGTCCGCGACGACCGCGACGCGGACCAGTTCGGGCGTCCGCAGCACGCTCACCCGGGCCCGCGTCCGGGCGGCGGCCAGCGCGGTGAGCACGGGCCCGGTCAGCTCCCGCCGCGCGGGCGCCGGCACGTCGACGGGATCACCACTGACGGCGAGCGCCACCGCGACCCCGCGCCGCTCGGCGACGTCGAGGCAGGCGGTGACCTCGTGCACGAGCGGATCGGGCACGTCGTCGTTCTCGGCGAAGAGCCGCCGCAGCTGCGCGGCGGCGAGCCCGCACCGGGCGCGCGCCTCGGCCGTGCGGGGGTCGACGGTCCCGTCGGCGAGCCCGGCCAGCAACGGCAGGGTCGCCCCGAGCTGCTCGGCGAACCCGGTCCGCAGCGCCTCCCCGGCCTGCGCGGCAACGGCGGCCCGGGTGGCGAGCCGATCCCGTTCGGCGGCCGCGGCGGCGGCTTCGTTCGAGCGCCGGTCGAGCAACCCGAACAGCCCGGCGACGGCGACCTGGAAGACGGTCACGCCGAACAGCACGATGGCGGCATCCCCGAACTCGGTCCGCGCAACGGGCCCGGCGACCAGGAACTGGGCAACGCTGGCCCCGACGTGCAGCGCGAGCGCGGTCAGCAACGCGGGCAGGCGGTCGGCGAGCAGGACGAGCAGGTGCCACCCGACGAGCCCGAACGACCAGTGCGGTTCGCGGAAGAAGGAGTCGGGCGGCAGCGCGGCGGTCGCGACGGAGGAGGCGGCGAGGACGACGAGGGTGCCGACGACGGAAACCACCAGGGGGAGGGGCTTCCGGCGCAGCACCCACCAGGCACAGGCCACGGTGACGCCGGCGAGGACGAGGAACGCGAGATCCGCGGCGAGGGGTGGCCGATAGGCGGACTGGTGACGCAGCAGGGGAGCGAGCCCGAGACCGGGCTGGATGACGGCGGTGACCCCGAGCAGGACGATCCGGATGGCAGCGGCAAGCCGGACCGCGGGTTCGGCCGGCCGCCCCGGCGGGGTGGGCGGCCTCGGTGGGGTAGCGCCGGCGGGTTCGGCTGGGACCTGCCCCAGCGAGGTGGGCGCGGCAGCGGGTTCGGGTGGTGCTGCGTCGCCGGGCTGAGTTGGCGGGGTGGGTTTGGCTGGTCGGGTGGGGCTTGGCCGGGTGGCGGGTTGGGGCGGCGTGGCGGCGCCAGGCTGAGGTGGTGTGGGGCTGGTGGGTTGGGTTGGTCGGGTGGCGGGTTGGGGTGGTGCTGTGGCGCTGGGCTGAGCTGGCGGGGTGGCGCTGGTCGGCTCGGTTGGTCGGGTGGGGCTTGGTTGGGTGGCGGGTTCGGGCGGCGTGGCGGCGCCAGGCTGAGGTGGTGTAGCGCTGGTGGGTTCGGCTGGAAGCTGACCCGACCTGGTGCGGGCTGGCCGAGTGGCGGGTTCGGTGGCGTCGCCGGGCTGCTTTGGCGGGGCAGCGCCGGTGGGCTCGGCTGGGAGCTTCCCCGGCCGGGTGGCGGGTTCGGGCGGCGTTGCGGCGCGGAGCCGCTTCGCCGAGGCGGCGCCGGTCGGCTCGGCGGGCGTGTCAGGCATCCGGCCGCCACCGTGCTGCGCGCTCAAGCGCTGGTCCGGCGGTCGCAGCGAGCCGTTCGGCGGGTTCAGGCATGGGCTCGCCATGTTGCCAGGGCAGGCTGCTGCCTCGGTGCCGAGCGGCGGTCGGGGCGGGCTCGGCCGGGGCGCTCGTGGTCGGCCGGATCGCTGGTCCGGTGGCGGTCGCGGCGAACCGGCCGGTGGGTTCAGTCATGGGTCCGCCTCGAAGCCGCGGCATCCGCAGGCCAAGCCACGACCTCGCGGCACCACCTCAGCGTCACCGTCGTTCCCTCGCCCGGCCGCGAAGTGACCTCCGCCGTCCCTCCGGCCGCGCGCATCCGTTCCACCACCGACCCCCGCACGCCCCGGCGGGACAACGGGACCTCCGCCGGGTCGAACCCGACGCCGGCGTCCGCCACCGTCACCTCCACGCCACCGGGCGTCGGCGCCAGGCGCACCGCGACCGACGACGCGCCCGAGTGCCGCTCCGCGTTGCGAAGCGCCTCCTCCGCCGCTCGCACCAGGGCGAGCGCCGCCGCGGCCGGGACCTGCGGGACCTCCTCCCACACCGTCTCCACCCGCAGCGCGCGCCCCGAGGACACCATGCGCAACCCGGCTTCGAGGTCGACCGGGCCGTCCCCGCCGGTCAAGATCGCCAGGTCGTGGGCCGCGTAGCCCGCCACCGCCGCCGGGTCGGTCGTCGCGCCCGAAGCCACCGCCAGGAACGTCGCCGAAGCCGTGTCGTGCAGGAGGGCCAGGTACTCACGCTCGCGCCGCCGCCGGTCGCGGCTGAGGGCCTCCGCCTGCTCGACCGCCGCCTGCTCCGCGCGGGCCGCGTCGGTGCGGGCGGCCGCTCGGCTCAGGAGGACGTACGCGAGGCGGGCCAGCACCGTCTCCACCACCACCCGCGGCACCACCGGCAGCCACGCGCCGAGGCCCGCGACGGCTCCGACCACGAGCAGCGCCACCAGCGCCGGCCCGGTGAGCCGCGGCGGGTGCTCCCACTGCCACGTGATCGCCGTGATCGTCAGGACGTTGACCGCCCACAGGCTCGCCTCGCCGGGCACCGACGTGAGCCACGGCTGGGCGGCGCACACCGCACCCGCGCGCAGCACGGACAACGCGAACGACGTGCGCCGCCCGGCGAGGACGTCGGCGACGCCCGCACCGAACGTCAGCGCGAGCAGGGCGAACGCGAGCGGGAGCGCGCCGCCGGGGGTGGCCACGACGCCGAAGACGCCGACGATCCCGGTCGCGACGGCCCGGGCGGGGCCGGCGAACTGGGCGACCGAGGCGCGGAGCTGGGATTCCACCGAGCCGGCCGGGCTGGTGGTCATCGCGCTCCCGGGAACGGCGGAAATCGGTCAGCCCGTTTCTACCAGCTGACGCCGTGAAGGCCACCTCGAGGAACCGGGGTGGCCTTCACGAACGGGGGTCAGGCGGGCAGGTTCACCAGGTCCGCCAGGCGGGCGCGGTGCCGGCCGGGCGTGCCCAGCGCCAGCTCGTCCGCCTTGGCGCGCTTCAAGTACAGGTGCGCCGGGTGCTCCCACGTCATCCCGATGCCGCCGTGCAGCTGGATCGCCTCCTCGACGGCCTTCACCGCGATCGGCGCGTTGCGGGCCTGGGCGACCGCCACCGCGATCGGCACGTCGGTGCTCGTGGCGAGCGCGTCCGCCGCGTTCCGGGCCGTCGCGCGGGCCAGCACCAGGTCCGTGTACAGGTTCGCCAGCCGGTGCTTCAGCGACTGGAACCCGCCGACCGGGCGGCCGAACTGGTAGCGGCCCTTGAGGTAGGCCACCGTCTCGGTCAACGCCCACTCGGCGACGCCCGTCTGCTCCGACGCGAGGATGCCCGCCCCGAACAGCAGCGCCTGCTCCAGCGCCGCGGCCGCGTCCGGTCCCGAAGCCACCAGCGCCGCCGGCGCGTCCGCAAGCGACACGTCGGCCACGCGCCGGGTCAGGTCGAACGACGTCAGCTCCGACACCGTCGCCGCCGAAGCCTCGACGACGTACAGCGCGGGGCCGTCCGGGCCGGCGGCCGGGACGACGAGCAGGTCCGCCACCGACGCGTCCGCCACCGTGCCGACCCGCCCGCTCAGCGTTCCGGCGGCGGACGCGGTCACCGACGACGGGAAGCCCGCGCCCGGCGCCGTCGTCAGCGGCACGACCAGCGCGCCGATCGCCTGCCCTGCCGCGAGCTTGCCGACGAACTCGCGGGCGCCGACGGCCACCAGCGCCGTCGTCGCCAGCACCACGCTGCCCAGGAACGGCACCGGCGCCACGCTGCGGCCCAGCTCCTCGGCCACCACGGCGACCTCGCGGGCCGACGCGCCGTGCCCGCCCAGCTTCTCGGGCACCGCCAGCCCGGCCACGCCGACCTCGTCGGCCAGCGTGCGCCACAGCTTCAGGTCGTAACCCTCGGCCGTCTCGATCCGCGCCAGCAACGCCTCGGCGCCGGCCTTGTCCTTCAGCAGGTCCCGGACCGAAGCCCGCAGGTCTTCCTCGACGTCCGAGTACAGCAGGTCAGTCATCGGGGGAGGTCCTTCCAGGCGACGTCCTTGTCGACACGCGGCTCCGAGGGCAGCCCCAGCACGCGCTCGGCGATGATGTTGCGCAGGACCTCCGAGGTGCCGCCCTCGATGGAGTTCCCCTTCGCGCGCAGGTAGCGGTAGCCGGCTTCGCGGCCGGTGAAGTCGACGATCGCCGGGCGCCGGAACGACCAGTCGTCGTAGGCCAGGCCCTCTTCGCCGAGCAGCTCGACCTCCAGGCCGGTGAGCGCCTGGTTCAGCTCCGAGAACGCGACCTTCATGGCCGAACCCTCCGGGCCGGGCGCGCCCGCCGTCAGCTGCTGGCGCAGCCGGGTACCGGCCAGCCGCAGCGTTTCGGCCTCGACCCAGCGCTGCACGAGCCGGTCACGCAGCTCCGGCGTGCGCAGCTCGGGCCGCTCGCGCCACGTCTTCGCGACGATCCCGATGAGCCCGCCTTCGCGCGGCTGGACGTGCCCGCCGATCGCGACGCGCTCGTTCATCAGCGTCGTCTGCGCGACCTTCCAGCCCTCGCCGACCGCGCCGAGGCGCTGGGTGTCCGGAATCCGGACCTCGGTCAGGAAGACCTCGTTGAACTCGGCCTCGCCGGTGATCTGGCGCAGCGGCCGGACCTCGACGCCGGGTGCGGTCATGTCGCACAGGAAGTACGTCATGCCCTGGTGCTTCGGGACGTCCGGGTCGGTGCGGGTGACCAGGATCGCCCACTGCGATTCGTGCGCACCCGACGTCCACACCTTCTGGCCGGTGACGATCCAGTCGTCGCCGTCGCGGACGGCCCGGGTGCCCAGCGCGGCCAGGTCGGAGCCGGCGCCCGGCTCGGAGAACAGCTGGCACCACACCTCCTCGCCGGTCCACAGTGGACGCAGGAAGCGCTCGCGCTGCTCCGGCGTGCCGAAAGCGAGGATGGTCGGCGCGGCCATGCCGAGGCCGATCCCGATGCGGCGCGGGTTGTTGTCCGGCGCGCCCGCGTCGGCGAACACACCGTCCACAACGGACTGCAGCGCGCGCGGCGCGTTCTGCCCGCCGAGGCCGGCGGGGAAGTGGATCCAGGCGAGCCCGGCGTCGAACCGGGCCCGCAGGAAGTCCATCCGGTCCGTCGTGGCCGGGTCGTGCGCGGCCAGGAACTCGGTCGCCTGACGGGTCAGGTCTTCGGCGGTGACAGTCACTTCGCGCCCTCCGAGAGGTACTTCTTCAGTTCACGGCGGGCCAGCGAGCGCTTGTGGACCTCGTCCGGCCCGTCGGCCAGCCGCAGCGTGCGGTTGCCCGCCCACATCGCGGCCAGCGGGAAGTCCTGGCTGACGCCGCCCGCGCCGTGCACCTGCACGGCCTTGTCGAGGATCCACTCGACGGTGATCGGGGTGGAGATCTTGATCGCCTGGATCTCGGTGTGCGCGCCCTGGTTGCCGACGGTGTCCATCAGCCATGCGGTCTTGAGCACCAGCAGCCGCTGCTGCTCGATCTTCACCCGCGACTCGGCGATCCAGTCCTGCACGACGCCCTGCTGCGCGATCGGCTTGCCGAACGCCTCGCGCGAGATCGCGCGGCGGCACATGAGCTCCAGCGCGCGCTCGGCCATGCCGATGGCGCGCATGCAGTGGTGGATCCGGCCCGGGCCGAGGCGGGCCTGGGCGATCGCGAAGCCGTCGCCCTCGCCGGCGATGAGGTTTTCGACCGGCACGCGGACGTCTTCGAAGATCACCTCGGCGTGCCCGCCGTGGTCGCTGTCGTCGTAGCCGAAGACGTGCATGCCGCGCTTGACCGTCAGGCCCGGGGTGTCGCGGGGGATCAGGATCATGCTCTGCTGCTTGTGCGGCGCGGCTTCCGGATCCGTCTTGCCCATCACGATGAAGATCTGGCACGCGGGGTTCATCGCGCCGGAGATGTACCACTTGCGGCCGTTGACGACGTACTCGTCGCCGTCGCGCCGGATCGCGGTCTCGATGTTGCGGGCGTCGGAGGAGGCGACGTCCGGCTCGGTCATCGCGAACGCGGAGCGGATCTCCCCGGCCAGCAACGGTTCCAGCCACTGCTTCTGCTGCTGCTCGTTGCCGAACATGGCCAGCACTTCCATGTTCCCGGTGTCCGGCGCGGCGCAGTTGAGCGCGGTCGGCGCCAGCCGGATGCTGCGGCCGGTGATCTCGGCCAGCGGCGCGTACTGGAGGTTCGTCAGGCCGGCGCCGTGGTCGCCGGGCAGGAAGAAGTTCCACAGGCCGCGCTTGCGCGCCTCGGCCTTGAGCTCGTCCATGACCGGCGGGATGGCCCAGGGGTCTTCGCGTTCGGCGAGCTGCTGCTCGAACACGGGCTCGGCGGGGTAGACGTGCGAATCCATGAACTCGAGGAGCTTTCCGCGCAGCTCCTCGGTCTTCTCGTCGAACGCGAAGTCCATTTACTTCTCCTCTTTGAGAATCTCGTTGCCGTGCGAGATGAGCAGCGGGACACCGGCCCCGACGCCCTCGAAGCCCGCGCCGACCGTCTGGCCCTTGCTGTGGCGGTAGTGGATGCCTTCCAGGATCACGGCCAGCTTGAAGAACGCGAAGCTGACGTACCAGTTCAGCTGCGAGACGTCCCGGCCCGAGCGCTCGGCGTAGCGGACCACGACCTCGTCGGTCGTCGGGTAACCCGGCGCCGAACTGGCGTTGGAGACGAACTGCAGCGACACCTTGTCGCGCTCGGCGTAGGCCACCAGCAGCGCGAGGTCGGTGAGCGGGTCGCCCAGCGTCGACATCTCCCAGTCGAGCACCGCGGAGATCTCGTCGCCGGTGTCGACGAGGACGTTGTCGAGCCGGTAATCGCCGTGGATGATCGACGGCTTCCCGGACACCGGAACCGCCGCGGCGAGCCGGTCGTGCAGCTCTTCGATGCCGGGCAGGTCGCGGCTGCGGGAGGCGTCGAGCTGCTTCTTCCACCGCCGCAGCTGCCGCTCGAGGAAGCCCTCAGGGCGGCCGAAGTCGGCGAGCCCGACGTCGGCCGGGTCGACGGCGTGCAGGTCGACGAGCGTGTCGACCAGCGCGTCGGCGATCGCCCGCGTGCGCTGCTCGCCGAGCTTCGCGAGCTCGTCGGCGGTCCGGTAGGGCGTGCCCTCGACGAAGCTCATGACGTAGAACTGCGCGCCGACGACGTCCGCGTCCTCGCAGAGCAGGATCGCCTCGGGCACCGGCACGGCGGTGTCGCGCAGGCCCGAGATCACCCGGAACTCGCGGGTCATGTCGTGCGCGGTGGGCAGCACGTGCCCGAGCGGCGGGCGGCGGACCACCCAGCGCGAGCGGCCGTCGCCGACCACGTAGGTGAGGTTCGACCGGCCGCCCTCCACGACGTCCGCGGTCAGCTCCCCGGTGACCAGGCCCGGCCGGTGCGCGTCCAGGTGGGCGCGCAGGCGGCCCAGGTCGAGACCCGGCGGGTCGGTGCGGCTCATCGTGCCTCCTCAAGCGTTCTGCGGGGGAGCATACCGACTAGTCGGTATGACGTACAGAGAGCGCCGGGAAGCGTCACTTTCCCTATGAAAGTGACGCTTCCCGGGGGCGTCACGCGAGGAACCGCGTCACCCATTCGGCGACGCAAGCGGGCTTCGCCTCGCCGTCGATCTCGACCGTCCACTTCGACACCGCCTGCTTGCCGCCCGGGATGTCGGTGATCTCCGCCAGTTCGGCACCGGCGCGCACCTTCGAGCCGACCTTCACCGGCTGCGGGAAGCGCACCTTGTTGAGGCCGTAGTTGATGCCCATCTTGATGCCGTTGACCTTGTAGATCTTCGGGCCGAACGCCGAGAGCAGCGACAGCGTCAGGAAGCCGTGGGCGATCGTGCCGCCGAACGGGCCGGCGGCCGCCATCGGCTCGTCGACGTGGATCCACTGGTGGTCGTCGGTGGCGTCGGCGAACTGGTTCACCCGGTCCTGGGTGACGGTCAGCCACTCGCTGTACCCGAGGTGCTCGCCGACCGCGGCGGCGAACTCGTCGAGGTTCTGGAACTCCCGCATCTCGGCCTCAGTCCTTCGGTCCGCCGGCGACGTAGATGACCTGGCCGGACACGAACCCGGCCCCCTCGCTGACCAGGAACGACGTCAGGTTGGCGATGTCCTCGGGCGTGCCGACGCGCTGCACCGGGATCTGCGACGCGGCGGCGGCCTTGAAGTCTTCGAAGCTCATGCCGATCCGCTCGGCGGTCGCGGCGGTCATGTCGGTGGCGATGAACCCCGGCGCGATCGCGTTCGCGGTGACGTTGAACTTGCCCAGCTCGATGGCGAGGGTCTTGGTGAACCCCTGCATGCCGGCCTTGGCGGCGGAGTAGTTGACCTGCCCGCGGTTGCCCAGCGCCGACGTGCTCGACAGGTTGACGATCCGGCCGTACTTTTCCTGCGTCATGTGCTTCTGCACCGCGCGGGTCATCAGGAACGACCCCTTGAGGTGCACGCCGAGCACGGAGTCCCAGTCCTGCTCGGTCATCTTGAAGATCAGGTTGTCCCGGGTGATGCCGGCGTTGTTGACCAGCACGACGGGCGGCCCGAGCTCGTCGGCCACCCGCCCGACGGCCGCCTCGACCTGCTCGGCGTCACTGACGTCCAGCGCGACACCGACGGCCTTGCCACCCTTCGCGACGATCGCCTCGGCGCCCTGCTTGACACCGGCCTCGTCCAGATCCAGCAGCCCGACGGCGAAGCCGTCCTCGGCCAGCCGCGCGGCCACAGCGGCACCAATACCGCGGCCGGCACCGGTGACCACGGCGACACGGGAAGGGGAATCGGTCACGGGGGACCTCCTCGTCGTTGAGAAGCGGGCTCGTGCCCGCGAGCCTACTAAGCAGTTGGTCACCAGACGATACGCGGGATCAGCCCCGGTGTGGTGTCACCATGCGCAGGATCATAGCCAGGGATCCGGGGCGGACCGGTCACCTGACGCGGTGGACTCGCGCCGGCGAGGGCGATCCGGCGACCCGAGATCGCCGGAAATCGGCTGGTGGCGAGGCCGGCCGTCTCGCTGGGCTCCGGCGCCGGTGAAACGACGGAGTGCGAAGGGGTGCACGGCGGTTCAGGAGGAGGTAGTGCCGACCACTGTGCTGTGGCGGCCGACCGGTCCGGAGGAACTGGAACTCCTCCGGGAGTCCGGCTGGCGCGCATGGCCGCCCCGGCTGCCCGAGCAACCGATCTTCTACCCCGTGCTCGACGAGGAGTACGCGATCAAGATCGCCCGCGATTGGAACGTGCCGCACCACGGGGTCGGCTACGTAACCCGCTTCCGGGTCGAGTCGGAGTTCCTCGAGCGTCATCCGGTCCGGCAGGCCGGCGGCAGGACGATCCTGGAGTTGTGGGTGCCGGCGGAGGAGCTCGCCGAGTTCAACGCGCACCTGGCCGGCCCGATCGAGGTCGTGCACGAGTTCCGCTGAGCTGCCGTGGGGCGGCGTCCGCGCGGACGCCGCCCCACGGCAGTCACCTCTGCTGTTCGGCGGTGGCGCCGATCAGGAGATCTTGAAGGAGTTGGCGCGGTCGTTCATCGACCCCAGGCTGCCGGGTGCGTTCAGCCAGCCGGTGGCCGTGCCGGTCGCGTTGTTCCCGTCGAACAGCTTGACGTCACAGGAGTGGTAGGTCCGCGCCGAGCTGATCTGGTTGGCCGCGGTCCCGAGGTTCGCGCCGCCCTCGTTGTCGCTCGTTCCCGACGTGCAGCCGACCTGGTAGGCCGGGTTGAAGATGACGACCTGCGAGCCGGTGAAGTTCGCGTCGTAGTACAGGATGCTGACCACGAGCCCGTCGCCCGGCGTGCCCTGCTGGCAGCCGAAGGTGTTGTCCCGCACGGCGCAGTAGAGGGTCGAGGCGACGCTCTCCGGGTGGGCGCTGACGAGGTCCGACACCGTCACCGGCGTGGCACTGTCGACCGCCTCGACCTGGATCCCGCCCGGTGCGGCGCCGGGCGTCGCCGCCCCGGCCGGAGCGGCTGTGGCCAGCAGTGCCGACGCGCTTGCCGCCGCAGCGGCCAAGCCCACGATGCAGCGTTTCCGGGAAACTGTCATTTCCGATTCCTCCCTCGGTACGAACCCGACTTCCGGTTCGTCGCGTACGCGGCTCCGACTGCGGCCGCATCGAGGACACGCGCTGGGTGACGTCCGGTTTAGCGGTCTGGATCGCGGTCACCCGAACGGCGCATGGTGTTGGCGCAGACGACGGTGGTGATGACGCTTCGGTGTGGTGATGCCGCCGGGAACTTCGACCTGGACCGGCGCGGTCGGTGCGGCCGGCGATCGCGGCGCTTCGCCGTGACGGACGCGAGTTCCGGCCAGCGGTTCGTTCGGCTACGGTTTCGCCACATCGAAATGTCGATCAACAGCGTGAGGTCCTGCATGCCGTCTCCGAGTTGCGATCGGGGATCATGACCGGCGTGCACGACTGGCCCATGCCTGGCTCAGGCGAGATCCCGGCCCCGGAGCTGGTCGCCGCTTGGGTGGCGCTCGGCATCGTTCCGGCCGAGCGCGTTCCACTTTGGGCAGCGCACTGGCTGATCCAAGGCGATGACGGAGCGGCTGTCCCGGATTCGGGTGCAGCTGCAGTCCGAGTTGCGTTCACCAAGTTCGCACGCATGTGCATTGACGAGCGAGCCTCCGAGGCGGACTGGGGTCGACCGCACGACCAGCTCGCCACCGGTGAGGAGGCAAGCGGCCGCTGAATCGTCTGCTCGGCGAGTGCCTGGAAATGGTTCAGGCGAGCCCGCACCTGGTGACCTGCCGGGGCCGGGTCAGTGGGCGCAGGGGCCGAAGTACAGGCACTCGATCGCTGCTCGGGGGTCGAGGGATTCCGCCTGCGGTTCCAGCTCGTCGAGCAGCGCCGCGATGCGGTCCAGGTCGGCCTCCCCGGCTGGGGTGAAGGGGACGAACTGCTCCGCCGTGTCGTGGGTGGGGCAGCCGTTGGTGTGGAGGTTGCCCGCCGGGACCAGGGCGAACGTTTCGTTGGCTCTGCCGTCGAACGTGAAGTAGCTCTGGAGGCGGACCGGGGTGGTCGTCGCCACCTCGTTCATCTGGCGGCCGCCGAAGCTGGCGGGGTAGTGCCAGCCTGCTGTGGGGTCGTCGGCGAAGGGGTCGTGGCCCGGGTCGCGGCCGCCTGCCAGGTGCCAGCCGCGGGCGATCAGCAACGTGTGGACGGCTAGCTGGCGGGCGAACAGCGGGTCGGTCGTCATCGTGGGTTCCTCCCGGACGCGGCGATGTACCCGCCCAGTGTCGTCCCGGCACACCTGCCACGACTGGGTGACCACCCCCGGCTACACGATGCCCGCCTCGATCAGCTGCGCCCAGATCGTGCTCTGGTCGACCACCTCGACGCCGAGCTTTTCGGCCTTCGTCAGCTTGTTCGCTCCGACGTCGGCGCCCGTGATGAGGAAGTCCGTGCTCGCCGAAACCGAGGAAGCCGTGGTGGCGCCTGCCTTTTCGCACAGGCGCTGGAACGTCGGGCGGGGCACCTTCTCGCCCGAGCGCGGGTCGCTGATCGAACCCGTCACCACCACCGTCTTGCCCGCCAGGGGCGCGCCGGCCGCGACGACCGGGGGCAGGTCCTCTTCGCGGACGTCCAGGGAGACGCCGGCCTTCCGCAGGCGCTCGAGTTCGGGGCGCAGGCGGGTGAGGTGCTCGATCAGCGAGGCCGCGACCTTCGGGCCGATGTCCTCCACCGCCACGAGCCCTTCCTCGCCCGCTTCGGCGACCGCTTCCAGCGACGCGAAGCCGGCGCGGCACAGGCGGGCCGCCGTGCCCTCGGACGCCATCGGGATCGCCAGGCCGATCAGCGCGCGGCGGAGGCCGACCGCGCGGCTCGCGTCGATCGACTCGATCATCCGCGTGGCCGAGACCTCGCCGACGCGGTCGAACTCCAGGAGCCTTTCCTTCGTCAGCCCGTAGAAGTCCGACGGGTGCTCCAGGATCCCCGCCTCCGCCAGGCGTTCGATCCACACCCCGCCGATGGCGTCGATGTCCGCCGCCGCGCGCGACGCCCAGTGGATCAGCCGGCGCACCGTCTGCGCCGGGCAGGAAACGTTGGTGCAGAACAGTTCGCGGCTGTTGCCCTGCTCGGTCAGCGGCTGCCCGCACGACGGGCACGCGTCCGGCGGGACGATCTCCCGCTCGGCGCCCGTGCGCTTCGAGGCGTCGAGCACGCCGGCGACGAACGGGATGACGTCACCCGCGCGGCGCACCAGCACGGTGTCGCCGATCTTGATGCCGCGGGCGCGGATCACCTCCTGGTTCGCCAGCGTCGCGCGGGTGACCGTCGTGCCGCCCACGAACACCGGCTCCAGCCACGCCACCGGGGCGATCTTGCCGGTCTTGCCGACGTCCCAGACCACGTCGGCCAGCACGGTGGTCTTCTCCTCGGCGGCGAACTTGAACGCCAGCGCGCCACGCGGCGAGCTCGACCGGGTGCCGGCCGCCGCGTACGCATCGCGATCGGCGAGCCGCAGCACGGCGCCGTCGAGGTCGTAGTCCAGTTCGTTGCGCTGCTGTTCGATGGTGGTGATCGCGGCCTGCGCGGCTTCGGCGTCGGCGCAGTGCCGCATGTCGGCGGCCGTGAACCCGAGCGCCGCCAGCGCGCTCCCGAGGTCGGTCGCCGCGCTGTCGGGGTCGGTGTGCAGGTCGAACGCGAAGAACCGCAGCCGCCGCTCGGCGACCGTGGCGGGATCCTTGGCGCGCAGCGTGCCCGCCGCGGCGTTGCGCGGGTTGATCAGCGGCTTGTCCGGGTGCGCGGTGTTGTAGGCCGCGAACGTCGACCGCAGCATGACGGCCTCGCCGCGCACCTCGGCGCGGCCCGGCGCGTCCACCCGATCGGGAATGCCGTCGGTCAGCGCGCGCACCAGCACCGTGACGTCGTCACCCGTCGTGCCGTCGCCGCGGGTGACCGCGCGCGCCAGCCTGCCGTTCTCGTACACGACGGCCAGCGAAAGGCCGTCCAGCTTCGGCATGACCACCACCGGCTGGCCGGGGAAGCGGTCGAAGAACGCGGCGACCTGCTCGGGCTTGGTCGCCTTCTCCAGTGACAGCATCGGGCGCGAGTGCCGGATCGGCGCGTGCAGCACCGCCGGCGCGCCCACCTGGTCGAGCGGGTTCGGATCGGGCGCGAGCTCCGGGTTCGCCCCGATCAGGCTCCGGAGCTCGTCCTCGACCGCGTCGTACTCCGCGTCCGCCACCAGCGGCGAGCCCCGGTAGTAGGCGTCACGCAGCACCACGATGCGGTCGGCGAGTTCCTGGATGCGTTCCTGAGCGTTCACGGGGGGGACGTTACCGGGGGCCACCGACAAAAACTCCGACCGTGCTGGAGGAGCTCCAGGCTTACGATGAAGATCATGCGATTCGCCATCAAGACTTCGCCCCAGAACACCGAATGGGCGGACATGCTCGCCGTGTGGCAGGCCGCCGACGAGATCGAGCTGTTCGAATCCGGCTGGACGTTCGACCACTTCTACCCGATCTTCTCCGACTCCTCCGGGCCGTGCCTGGAGGGCTGGGTGACGCTCACCGCGCTCGCGCAGGCCACGAAGCGGCTCCGGGTGGGCACGCTGGTCAGCGGCATCCACTACCGCCACCCCGCGCTGCTGGCGAACATGGCCGCCACGCTCGACATCGTCTCCGGCGGCCGGCTCGAGATCGGCATCGGCGCGGGCTGGAACGAAGAGGAGTCCGGCGCGTACGGCATGCAGCTCGGCACGGTCAAGGAGCGCAGCGACCGGTTCGAGGAGGCGTGCGAGGTCCTCGTCGGGCTGCTGACGCGGGAGACCACCACGTTCCAGGGCGAGCACTACCAGCTCACCGACGCCCGCTGCGAGCCGAAGGCCGTGCAGACGCCGCACCCGCCGATCTGCATCGGCGGCAGCGGCGAGAAGCGCACCCTGCGCACGACCGCGAAGTACGCCCAGCACTGGAACTTCGTCGGCGGGACGCCCGAAGAATTCGCCCACAAGCGTGACGTGCTGCACGCCCACTGCGCGGACATCGGGCGCGACCCGGGCGAGATCACGCTGTCTTCGCACGTCCGGCTCGGCCCCGACGGCGACTACGCGAAGGTCGCCGCCGAGGCGGAGGCGCTCGGCGAGGCAGGGCTGGACCTGGCGATCGTGTACCTGCCGCCGCCGCACACCCCGGCGGTGCTGGAGCCGCTGGCGAAGGCCCTCGAGCCGCTGCGCTAAGCCGGGGTGCGCAGCGCCGCGACGGCCGCCGTGATGCCCTGCTTGTCGTAGCTGGCCGTCGGCAGGGCGGCGCCGTGGGCGTGGCGGACGACGCCGTCCGCGTCGACGAGCACGCTGCCCGAGCGCTGCAGCGCGCCGAAGACCGCCCGGCCCAGGCCGACCGACTCGTGGGCGCCGCGGCCGGTGACGACCGGGAACGGGATGTCCTGCTTCGCCCGCCACGCGGCCGCCGTCTCGCGGTCTTCGGGGACGGCGATGAGGACACGGACGCCGTCGGCCGCCAGGGTCTCCGCGTTCTCGGCGAGGTCGCGGACGTGCCGCCGGCAGACCGGGCAGGTCGTCGAGCGCATGAAGTAGAGCAGCACCGCGTGGCCGCCGAGGTCGACGCGGCGCCCCGCCGTGTCTTCCAGCTCCAGGTGCGGGACGGGTGTTCCGGGTTCGAGCACGGAGTGTCCTTTCGGGTCACAACCGGGCGCGGACCGCGGTCCGCGCCCGGTGCAGGTGGGACTTCATCGCCGCCGTGCTGAGGCCGAGCGAGTCGGCGACCGCCCGTCCCGGGTGGCCCAGGACGTCACGCAGCACCAGCACCCGCCGCTGGACGTCGGGCAGCGCCTGGATCGCCCGTGCGACGCGCTCGGCTTCGAGCCGTTTGAGCGCTTCGTCCTCGGCCGAGTCCGCGAGCCCGGGGTCGGGCTCGGCGCCGGTGTCCAGGAGCCGCCGGGTGCGTCGCAGGCACTCGTTCCGGACGATCCGGAACATCCAGGAGGCGAGCGCCGCCGTCGCGCGCAGGGAGCCGATCTTGCGGTAGAGGACGATCAGCGCCTCCTGGGCCGCGTCCTCGGCGTCCTGCGGTGACGCGCAGAGGTGGTCGGCGAAGCGCCGCACGTGCGGGTGCGCCCCGTGCACCACCGCGGTGAGCGACTCGAGGTCCCCTCCTTGCGCGGCTTCGACGAGCTGCTCGCTGACCCACCCCATCCGGCGCTCCCTCCCGGTTCGACGACGACACCCATGAGAGGGCCCGGACCGCCGAAAGGATTCACCCCGCCCAGCGGTGGATCGCGAACCGGCTGCCGTCGCGGCGGACCTCGGCCGCGCCCGGGCCCGCGAAGTGCGCCGGGACGACGAGTTCGCCGGCGTCGGCCGCGCGTTCGAGGATGCCCTGCCGGGTGGCGGCGGCCTGGCGCGGGTCCTCGCAGAAGCAGCTGCTGTGCTCCGGTTCGAGGATCTGCACCGGGCTGTGCAGCAGGTCGCCGACGAACACCGCGCGGTCCGTGCCGGACGAGACGCGCAGCACCGACGACCCGGGCGTGTGGCCGGGCGCGGCTTCCAGGGTGAGGTTCCGGTCGATGCGGTGGCTGCCCTCCCACAGTTCCGCGCGGCCGAGCACGGGCGCGACGCTGTCGGCGTAGACGAGCAGGCTGCCTTCCCGGCGCACCTGGTCGTTCGCGGTGCGCGGCACCGGACGGCGGTGGGCGTTGCGCGGGTCGAAGTACACCTGGTCCGGGCGGGGGATCAGGTAGGTCGCCCGCGGGAACGCCGGCACCCACTCGCCGTCGCGCCGCTCGGTGTTCCAGCCGACGTGGTCGTAGTGGATGTGCGTGTTGACGACGACGTCGACGTCCTCGGGCCGGACGCCGGCTTCGGCGAGGCGGTCGAGGAACGGTGTCGCCAGGTGGTCGAACAGCGGGATCTGCGGGC
Source organism: Amycolatopsis sp. FBCC-B4732 (assembly GCF_023008405.1). Taxonomy (NCBI): domain Bacteria; kingdom Bacillati; phylum Actinomycetota; class Actinomycetes; order Pseudonocardiales; family Pseudonocardiaceae; genus Amycolatopsis; species Amycolatopsis sp. FBCC-B4732. The sequence goes on along the minus strand of NZ_CP095376.1, from coordinate 4,522,098 downwards.
GGTCCCGGCCGTTGCCGACGCCGGTGTCGACCAGGATCACGCGGCCCTCGCTGCGCAGCACCCACGTCTGGACCGCGCCGCGGTAACCGCCGGTCGCCGGGTCCCAGTGGTCCGGCGCGAGCCAGCCGGCGTTGTCCGTCCACAGTTCGGGCGGGCTGGGGACGATGGTCCGCGCCGGCGCGATCTCACCCGCCCACTCGACGACCTTCACGACTTCGACTTCACCGATGTGCATGACACGACGTTAGGACGCTGTGGTGAGCGTTCCCATGCTCGAATGACTCGATTCGATGCGTGATCGGCTCTAGACTGACGCGGGTGGACCTCCTCAGTGACGCCATCGCGGCCGTGCGGATCGGGCAGCCGACGTCGAACCGGCTCAGCGCCGGGGCGGCGTGGTGCTACCGCTTCGCGCCCTACGACGGCGCCGGGTTCCACGTGCTGCTGCGCGGCAGCGGCTGGCTCGTCCCGGCCGGCGGGCCGCCTGTGCCGCTCGGGGCCGGTGACGCGGTGCTGGTCCCGCACGGGAGCCCGCACACGCTGTCGGCGACCCCGGACGCGGCCGGCGCGGTGCCGTTCGAGACGGCCGTCGACGAGCCGGGCGGCCGGACGGAGTTCCTGTGCGGCAAGTACCGGCTGGCCCGCGGGCGGCGCCACCCCGTGCTCGCGAGCCTGCCGGAGGTCGTCCACCTGCCCGCCGAGCCCGGCCGCCACCCCGAACTGCGCGCGGCGATCGACCTGCTCGGCGCCGAGGTCACCGAGCGGCGCCCGGGTTCGCCCGCGGTCCTGACCGGGCTGCTGGACCTGCTGCTCGTCTACCTCGTCCGGGCCTGGCTGGCCGGGCGCCCGGATGGCGGCTGGCCGCAGGCGTTGCGCGACCCCGAGATCGCCGCCGCGCTGGAAGCGCTGCACGCGGAACCGGCGGCCCCGTGGCGGACCGAAGACCTGGCCGCCCGCGTCGGGCTGTCCCGCGCCACGCTCGGGCGCCGGTTCACGGCGCTGACCGGGCAGCCGCCGATGGCGTACCTGACGTGGTGGCGCCTGACGACGGCGGCCCGCCTGCTGCAGGACACCGAGCTGTCGCTGCCGTCGATCGCCGCGAAGGTCGGGTACGGGTCGCCGTTCGCGTTCTCGCACGCGTTCAAGCGGCAGTTCGGGGTCGCGCCGGGCGGGTTCCGGACGCGTTAGCGGAGGCCGCGCAAAGCGGTGTCCACCACCCGGTCGGTGTATTCGGGGGTCAGCGGGCCGGTGCGCTGGAGCCAGCGGTTGAGCAGCGGGCCCCACAGCAGGTCGACGGCCACGTCGAGATCGAGGTCGGCGGCCAGTTCGCCCGCCTCCTGGGCGCTGCGGAGCCGGGCCTTCTTCAGGTCGCGCATCGGGCCGTCCAGCCGCTTCGCGTAGTCCGCCGCCAGGGCCGGGTCGTGGACGATTTCGGTGTGCAGGGCGCGCATCGGGAGGTCGTAGCGCGGGTCGCCGAGCTCGGTGATCGTGGCGCGCAGGACCAGTTTCAGGTCGGCGGCCAGGTCGCCGGTGTCGGGCAGGGCCGCATCCTCGCCTTCGCCCGCGAGCGTCAGGAAGGCGTCGAACAGCAGCGCGCCCTTCGACGGCCACCAGCGGTAGATCGTCTGCTTGCCGACGCCGGCGGCCTGGGCGATGCCTTCGATGCTGAGTTTCGCGTAGCCCAGCTTCCCGGCGAGGTCCAGCGCGGCGGCGAGGATGGCGCGCCGCGCGGTTTCGCTGCGGCGGCTGGGGTCGGGTGAGCCGGGCACGCGCTCAAGCTAGCACCCGGCAAGACGAGACGGACCGTCTTGACGAGAGCCGTGGAAAGGTGGCACTCTCGAGGCCAGTGAGACGAGACGGTTCGTCTCGTGGGAGGAGGGCACGGTGGAAACCGCACGCGTCTGGTTCGTGACCGGGGCCGGCCGGGGGCTCGGGCGAGCCTTCACCGAAGCGGCGCTCGCCGCCGGTGACCGGGTGGCCGGTGTGGCCCGCGACGTCTCGCCGCTGGCGGAAACCGCGTCCGCGCACCCGGACCGGCTGCTCGCGTTCCCGCTCGACGCCACCGACCGGGCGGCGGTCTTCGCCGCCGTCGAGCGCGCCGCCGCGCACTTCGGGCGGCTCGACGTCGTGGTCAACAACGCCGACGCGCTGTACACCGGAATGGTCGAAGAGTTCAGCGAGGACCAGGCCCGCGCGCAGCTGGACGTCAACTTCTTCGGGGCGCTCTGGGTGAGCCAGGCCGTCGTGCCGCACCTGCGGGCACAGGGGAGTGGGCACCTCCTGCAGATCTCGAGCATCGGCGCGCTCGGCGGCTTCCCCAGCACCGGCCTCTACAGCGCGAGCAAGTTCGCGCTGGAAGGGATGAGCGAGGCGCTGGCCGCCGAGGTCGCCGGGTTCGGCGTCAAGGTCACCATCGTCCAGCCCGGCGGCTACTGGACCGGCCTCTACGCCGGCAGCACGGCCACGACGCCGGAACCGCGGTACGACGGGCTGCGGGAGGAGCTGGCGAAGCAGTGGGCGGAGGGCTCGATCGACAGTGAACCGCGGCTGGCCGCCGAAGCCGTGCTGAAGCTCGTCGAGAGCGACGACCCGCCGTTGCGGCTGCTGCTGGGCAGCATGGTCTACGACCTCGCGTTCGACCTCTCGCGGCAGCGGATGGCGACCTGGGCGGGCTGGGAAGAGGTGAGCCGCGCGGCGGAGAAGGCGGTGCCGATGCCGGGCTGAGGCCCGGACCATGATCGGATGGCGGCATGCGCGTTCTCTCGGAAGAGCAGCTGGGTGCGGTGCTGGCGGGGGTGGCGGCGCCGGTGCCGCGGGTCGTCGTCAGCGGGAACTTCGCGACGCCGTCGCGAGCACTGGGCGTCCTCGACGCGGCGCTGGCGGAGTACCGGCTGTTCGCGCTGAACGCCCAGGACGGCCTGCCGGACCGGCCGGGGGTGCTGCTCGAAACCCCGTTCGTGGGGCCGGGGATGCGCGGGCGGGCCGGGCTGCGGTACTTCCCGTCGCGGCTGTCGCTGGTGCCGCAGCTGCTCAAGCAGGCGCTGCCGCCGGACGTCGTGCTGGTGCACACGTCGGTGCCGGTCGACGGGGTGGTATCGCTGGGCACCGAGGTCAACATCCTGCCCGCGGCGATCGAGGCCGCCCGCGCCCGTGGGGGTCTCGTGGTCGCGCAGGTGAACCCGCACATGCCGTTCACGCACGGCGACGGGCTGGTGCCGGTCGACGAAATCGACTACGCGCTCGGAGCCGAGGAGCCGCTCCGCTCGCCCGTGCCGCGTCCGCTGCGCTCGACCGCACGGGAGATCGGCGAGCGGGTGGCCGGGCTGGTCGCCGACGGCGCGACGCTGCAGCTGGGCATCGGCGGCATCCCGGACGCGACGCTCGCCGCGCTGACCGGCCGCCGCGGGCTGGCGGTGTGGTCGGAGATGTTCAGCGACGGCGTGCTCGCTCTCGACCGCGCCGGCGCCCTCGACCCGGCCGAGCTCGTGACGGCGTCGTTCGTGTTCGGCAGCGCGGAGCTGTACCGGTGGATCGACCGCAACCCGCGGGTCCGGTTGCTGCGCACGGAGAAGACGAACGACCCGGCGGTGATCGCCCGCCAGCGCCGGCTGGTGTCGGTGAACAGCGCGCTCGAGGTCGACCTGTACGCGCAGGCCAACGCGAGCCGGGTGCGCGGCGCGATCTACTCGGGCTTCGGCGGGCAGACGGACTTCGTGGTCGGCGCCCTGCATTCCCCGGGCGGCCGGGCGATCATCGCGCTCCCGTCGTGGCACCCGAAGGCGGACGTGTCGACCGTGGTGCCGCGGCTGGCCGGGCCGGTGACTTCGTTCCAGCACAGCTTCTTCGTCAGCGAGCACGGGGTGGCGGCGATCTGGGGCCACGACGCCGGCGAGCAGGCGCGGCAGATCGTGGAGCGGGTCGCGCATCCGGAGGCGCGGGCGGAGTTGCGGGAGCGGGGCTGGGAGCTGGGTTTCGGGCTGTTGTAGGGCTTGGGGTTCGTTTTGTAGGGGTGCGGCCGTGCGCCTTCGGGCTTTGCCGATACGAGGCATCGGCCTTGGGCGCCGGTGATCGGCTGCGGTCCTGCCGGAGCGGATCGCGTACCCGGAGGCGCGGGCGGAGTTGCGGGAGCGTGGCCGGGAGCTGGGTTTCGGGCTGTTGTAGGGCCTGGGGGTTCGTTTCGCAGGGTGCGGCCGTGCGCCTTCGGGCTTTGCCGGTCCGAAGCCCGGGTCGTGGGCGCCGGTGATCGGCGGCCGTTCCCGCCGGACCGCGTCGCGCGAAGTGGCGGCCGTGCCCCTTCGGTCGGCGGCAGTGCTGGGCCTTGGCTGTCGGCGCCGGTGATCTGCTGCGGTCCTGGCCGGAGCGGGTCGCGTACCCGGAGGCGCGGGCGGAGTTGCGGGGAGCGGGGCCGGAAGCTGGGTTTCGGCCTCCTGTAGGGCTCCGGGCTTCGTCGCGCAGGGTGGCGGGGGTGCGGCCCCGCGCCGTCGGAGGGCCGCAGTGCCGGGCCCCGGTCGGACGTGCCGGTGATCGGCCGCCCTTCCCGACTGACTGCGTCGCGGCATTTCACGCGCCCGCGCGCGAATGGTGAACATCCATTTCCCGAATCCGGTGATCAATGACCCATCATTCCCCTTGGTTACTCAATTCTGTTACGAACCCACCCCTGGTTCACTCGATCGTGTAGTAGTGCTGCGGGCGTTGCCGTGCGTATTGGCGCGCAGTAGCGATGTCGGTAGGGTCGCTCGGCGGAAGAAACCCGAATGGCTGATGAACCAGAAAGAACTGTCTTGGATTTCGAAGCATTGGCCACCCAGCTGCGCGAACTCCGGGAAAACGTCGCCGGGGTGACCGGAACGGTGCTCGCCGCGGTCGACGGGATACCCATCATCGCCGACGCGGACGATCTCCTCGATCCGGCGAAGATCTCCGCGCTCGCCGCCGCCGATCTGGGTATCGCGCGCCAGGCGGCCGAACTCACGGGGAAGGGCACGCTCAGCCAGACCGTCGTGTTCGGCAGCGAGGGCTACATGGCCGTCTACGCCGTGGGCCGGCTGGCGCTGATGGTCGTGCTGGGGGACAAGGGCCTCAACGTCGGGCGCCTGCTGTTCGAGGCCCGGCCGGTCATCGAACGCATCGGCACGATCCTGGCCCCGTAGCGGAGAAGCCATTCAACGGAAAGGTTGCAGCATGATGATGAACATCGACACCGCCCTCAAAGAAGCCATGTCCATCGCCGGCGCCGTCGGCGTCGCGCTCGTCGACTACGAAAGCGGGATGTCGCTCGGCACCAGCGGTGGCGGCGAGTGGCTCGACCTCGACGTCGCCGCCGCCGGGAACACCGAGGTCGTCCGGTCGAAGCTGCGGGTGATGTCGTCGCTGGCGCTCAACGACACCATCGAGGACATCCTGATCACGTTGCACCGCCAGTACCACCTGATCCGGTTGATGAACTCCTCGCGGAATTCGCTGTTCCTCTACCTGGTGCTGGACCGGGAGCGGGCGAACCTGGCGCTGGCCCGCCACTACCTCAAACGGATCGAAGCCGATCTGCAGGTGTAGCCCGCGCACGCACGGGAGGAGGCGGCGATGACCGGAGGCGGCTCCCGCGCCGCACTCGTCATCGGCTCGGCGTTCATGCACGACCTCGGTTCCCTGTTCCCGGTGACGATGAGCCTCGCCGGCGACGACCTCGCGTTCACCTTCGTGTCGTCCTGCCCCTCGCCCGACGCCGTCGGGGAGTGGGTCGGGCTGCGCTCGGGTGCCGTCGTGGCCGGCCGGGTCCTGCACTTCTTCGTCGACGCGAACGGGCGGCGGATCCGCGTCGAGCTCGCCGGCACGGCGGTCCGGGCCCTGATCGTGCTCGCGGACGAGATGACCGCGGCGACGGTCCACGCCCCGTGGCTCGGTCGCTGGCAGGACCAGATGCCCTGCCTGGTGCAGGTCGCGATCGACGAGCTCGCCCGGCGGCTTTCCCGCTGCCGCCACCGGGCGGGCGGCGCCGACCCGTTGATCGACCTGCAGCTGGCTTACCGGCCGGATCAGCAGTACGAGGCTCGGCTGGCGGGTGCGCACGAACGGGTGCGCGGGTTCATCGCGCCGGTCCGGCCGGTGCTGGCGATGCGCTGGCGGACGGCGACTTCGGCGCAGCGGCGGGCGTTTCTCGACGAGCTGCCGGACGCGGTGCCGGCGCGCGGGTGGCTGCGCCGCAAGCGGACGGTCCGGTTGATGGGGCTGGAGGTGGAAGTGGCCCAGTGAACGGGCGGTGTCCCGAACGACTCATCCAAGCCCCACGGCGGCGCGCACCGGGGGCTCGAAGATGCCCGCGATCCGCTCGTAGCCGACGTCGTTCGGGTGGAACCAGTCGCGCGCGAGGCTGCCGCGCAACGGCGCCAGTGCCGGGCCGCGCAGCTCGGCCAGGTGGACCCGCCCGCGGGTCGCCGCCGCTTCGATGAGGGCGTTGATCTCCCGGGCCTCCGCGTTGCCCCGTGGCAGCGTCGCGACCACCGCACGGTCCGCCGGGAGCCGGGCGAGCAGTTCGGCGAAGCGGGCCGGGGTGCCTCGGCGGCGGGGCCGGGTCAGCATGTCGTTCGCGCCCACCAGGACCGTCACCAAGGCCGGCGGTGCCGGAAGCGCCGCCAGCCGGGGCAGCTGGGTGTCCAGGACGTCGGCGATGCGGGCGCCCGAGGCCGACAAGTTGACCACCGCGAACGGCTCGCCGAGGCGGGTGTTCAAGCGCGGGACCCAGCCGCCGGTGACCGTTTCGGCGCCGATGCCCTGCGTCATCGAGTCGCCGAGGGCGGCCCACAGCGGCTTGCCCGAACCGGGGGCCGCCCGTTCGGCTTCCGCCCAGGCCCGGGCGAACGGTTCCTTCTGCGCGCGGACCCGGCGGACGCCGGGCAGCACAGCGGCGGCTACGTCGAGCAGCACGGGACCTCCCTGATCGCGGTCACCGGCATTCGGAGCCGGCCGGGCGATGGATGGGAGTCAGGCGGCGGGGCCGGGGCCGGCCGCGAGCAGGCGCAGCACCAGGCCGGAAACGACCAGCAGCACACCGAGGAGGAAGAGGACGCCGGCCCCGAGGACCAGCCCGCCCGCACCGAGGGCGACACCTAACGGGACCACGGGCTGCTCCGTCTCCGGCGGACGCGTCGGGTGCTCCGCCGCGGCGCTGATTACCCCGGTGACCGGCGTCTCAAACGGATTCGGCCGCGGAGTCGCTGGGTAGCAAACCCGCGACGCCAAACGGTGGGAGGCAACGGTGAACGACAAGCTGGAGAACAAGGCCGAAGAGCTCAAGGGCAAGGCCAAGGAAGCGCTCGGCAACGCCACGGACAACGAGCAGTGGCAGGCCGAAGGCCGGGCCGAGCAGGGCAAGGCCAACCTCAAGCAGGCGGGCGAGAAGGTGAAGGACGCGGTCAAGGGCGTCCTCGACTGAACCGCCGGGTCCGGCCACGGCGACCGTGGCCGGACCCCCGCGTCAGCGGGTGAACGTGAACCAGTTGATGTTGACGAAGTCCGACGCGCCGCCGGAGAACGTCAGGTACAGGTCGTGCACGCCGGTGGCCGTGGCGACGACGTTGGCCGGCACGGTCTGCCAGTTCTGCCAGCCGCCGTTGCCGGCGAAGTCGATCTCGGCCAGCACCGGGCCCGTCACGCTGTCCAGCCGGGCCTTGATCGCGCCGCTGACGCCCGCGGGCGCACCGGAGGCGAGGCGGGCGACGAACTGGTGCGGCGAGCTCGAACCGAAGTCGACGCGGGCGTACTTCAGCCAGTCGCCGTTCGCGATCCAGCCGACGTCGACGCCGCCGCCCGTGTCGCCGCAGGTCTCGTTCTGCGTGCCGCTCTGGGCGTTGTAGGCCTCCGCCTGGATCGTCGAGTACGCGCTGACGGCGCCACCGGCGGGTGGGGTCGTGCCGCCGCCCGCGCCCGGGCCCAGCGAGACCGTCCACGACGTCGGGGCCGGGTCCTGCAGGTGGCCGTCGACGGGCTGGGCGCCGGTCGGGCCCACGTCGTCGTACGGGAAGGCGTAGCCGATCGTCGCGTACTGGTGCACCAGCCGGGCGTAGTGGTTGGTGGTGGCGTCCTTGTAGTAGTTGGCCGGCGCGACGCCGTCGGGCTGGTTGTTGCCGCCGGCCACCAGGAGGCTGCTGCGGTTGAGCGCCGCGGCGAGCCGGGCGGCGACGGCGCCGCGCGCGTCCGCGCCCGAGTTGTAGAGCGGCCCGCTCGCGCAGCCGAAGATGTCGATGGCGCTCGGCTTGGTGAACGGCACGCCGTTGGTGTTCAGGCCGCCGAACACGATCGCGTCCCCGCTGACCGTCCCGGTGTAGGAACCGATGCCGCCCTGCCCGTTGATCGTCAGCGGCGTCGTGCGGTAGTGGTCCCAGACGGCGTTGAGGTAGTTGGTCCAGTAACCGCCGAAGTCGACGGGGGAGTGGCCCGGCGCGAGCACCCGCACCACCTTGCCGGACGCGTCGGTCACGACCAGCCGGTCCCACGGCGCGCCGTCCGCGTTGTGCTGGGCGCGCAGCCCGTCCGCGATGCTCCCGAGCGCGCCGTTCGGCAGCGGGCTGACCGACTGCGAGCCCGCGGCGCCGGTGGTGGCCATCGACACCGGCAGCGCGACCATGTCGACGTAGCTGATGTTGGCGTAGAGGTTCGCGCTGTTGTAGGTGAACTCGCAGAACGTCCAGTTCGTCTGCCAGTTCGGGTCCGAGCTGGTGAAGCCCGGCTGCACCAGCCCGGGGCCCGGGTTGACGAAGAACTGGATCTTCTTGTCGACCGAAAACCAGACGCGGCCGCCGATCAGGTAGTCGGTCAGCGTCACCGTGAGCTGCGAACCCGAGCCGCCGAGCGGGATGGCGTAGTCGGGGATCGGCGTCACCGGCGCGGACGGGTTGGGCAGCGCCTGGAACCGGCCGTCGGCGGTGACGAAGCCTGGGCGGCCCGAGGTGTCGGAGCCGCTGATGTAGGCGTAGACGGTGCCGCTGCCCGAATTGTTCTTGAGCGTCAACGGCAACGCCGCGGCGGCGCGGGCGCGCGGCGCGGTGGCGGCGGACCACAGCGGGGTGCTCGCCGCGGCCACCAGGCCCGCGGTGACGAAGGTACGCCTCGACAGCATGGCACCTCCTCGGGAAGGGCGGAGATCGCGCGGCAGGCCGCCGCGCGTCCGCCGGACAGAGTGAGGGGACCGTAGGTATGCGGTCAGGGGCTGGTCAACACCCGGCGGGCCGCGCGGGTACTGACGGCCCCCGACGCTGCCCTTTCGTAGCCCGGACCACCGATCCCGGTGGTCCGGTGATGGTCCACTGTGGACACTTGCGGTCCGGGCCGCTCGCCGGCGTGCTTGACTGGGACGTGACGGGGGTGCTGTCGTGCGGACCGCGGCGCCGGCCGCATGTCCTCGCGCCGGCGTGGGTCCGCCGCCCTCCGGCGGGAGAGATCCTCTCGGTCGGGTGCGCGCAGTTGCGGCCGGGCGCTGGCGCAGGCCGCGCCGGCGTGGAAGGCGGCCGGCTGTGCCTGGTGGTCCCGCCGCACCCGGTTTCGGTCGCGTTGACGCTGTTCTGGCCCGGCGAGCAGGTCCGCGGGTTCGCGACGGTGGCCGAAGCGGTGCGGGCTTGGGATGAGCGCGCCGGGGCTGGCGTTGGTGTTCGAGCCGGACGCCGTGCCACCGTTCGGCGCGCTGCGGCGGCGGACGGCCCGGACACTGGCCCCGGCTGGGCGCGGACCACCTGTGGGCGGCGCACATGGTGGTGACCGAACGCGCGACTCACGGCGCCGGCCCGGTCACGGTGACCGCGACGGCCGAGCCGTCCCCGTGCTCGGCGCTGCTGGAGGTGCACGACGACGGCGACGGCCGCCCGGGGCGGGCGAACAGGGATCCGAGAGCCCGCGGATTGCTTCTGGTGCAAGACCTTTCGCGGGAGTGGGGCGTGCGGAGCGCCGTGCTCGGGAAGATGGGGGGAGCGAGGCGATCGGGCCGTGTTCGGTGCGGGCGGAGCCGATCGCGATGGACCCAGCCGTGCTGACGGGCTCAGCCCGGCGCGTGGCGTTCGGTGGTCAAGACCGCCCAGACGGCTTTCCCGCCCGACCACCGCGGGCTGCTGCCCCAGCGCCGCGCGGAGTGCGCCACGAGGTGCATGCCCAAGCCGGCGGCGCCCGGCCGTGGTCGTGGTAGCAGCACCGCCGGGCGGGGGTCGTCGTCGAGTACCGCGATCGTCAGCCGGCCGTGGCGGAGGTCCAGGCGGAGCGTGGCGGGGGACTCGGTGTGCTGGACCGCGTTCGTCGCGAGCTCGCCGGCGACGAGGATCCCGTCGTAGACGAAGTGCGTGACGTCCCACTCCGCGCAGGCCCGGCGCACCGCGGCACGGGCGATCGCCGGGGCTTCGCTGCTGCGCGGCAGCACCAGTTCCGCCTGGCGCCGGGCCGGTTTGCCCAGTGCGCGCTCGGCGCTGGGGACGTCCTCGCCGAGGGCGGCCTCGCGGTGGATGCCGTGCTCCCGCAACGCGCGCGCGTGGTCGGGGGTGCCGGTGGCCAGTGCGAGCGGGATGCCCGGCCAGAGCCGGATCCGGCGGGCGACGAGCGCGAAGACGCCGACCGGGGCGACCGGGCTGAAGTCGAGGTCGCCGACGCCGGCGATCACCGCGTCCGGGCCGTCCGCCGCGATCTGGAGCAGGCCGTCGCGCAGGCGCCGGTAGCTGCCGAGGTGGAGGCCGCCGGTCACGGTGACGAGGGTGTAGTGCGGCCGGGCAGCGACTTCGAGGTCGAGCGTCCCGTGCATCGTCTCTCCCTCCGCCGAGAACCCGGTATCGCCACGTTAGGTCCGGACCGTCGCCCGCGGTAGTCCTCCACGGGCGGGTGAGGATCGTGTACGCGGCTGTACACCACACCTACTCGCTGGTAGGTTACCGCCGTCGTGTGATCCACTTCATGATTCAAAGGGGAGTCATGATCCGAAAGCCCGCTCGCCTCCCGGCCCTCGCCGCCGCGCTCGCGCTCGTGTCCGCCGCCGCTGCGGCGACGCCGGCCGCCGCCGCGTCGTCCGATTCCTTCTACTCCTACGACGGCGGCGCGCCGCTGTCGTCGTTCGCACCGGGGACCGTGCTCAAGACGCGGACCCTGGCCTACCACGTCGTCGGCCTCGCCACGCCGGTGCAAGCCGTGCAGCTGCTCTACCGCACCACCGACGCGCAGGGCCGCCCGGCCGCCAACGTCACCTCGGTGGTCCGCAGCATCACCGGCGACCGCACGAAAGCCGTTTCCTACCAGTCGGCCTACGACTCGCTCGACCCCGCCGACGCGCCGTCGCGCGCGATCGCCGGCGACGTCACCCTCGGCGGTCTGCTGCCCAACGGCGAGTCGCTGCTGCTGCTCCCGTCGCTGCTGCTGGGCTACAACGTCGTCGTGCCGGACACCGAAGGGCAGACCGCGGACTTCGCCGCCGGGCCGGAGTACGGCACCACCACGCTCGACTCGATCCGCGCCGCGACGAGCTCGGCCGCCACGGGCATGGACGGCGGCACGAAGTTCGGCCTCCTCGGCTACTCCGGCGGGGCCATCGCGACCGGCTGGGCGGCCGCCCTCGCGCCGGGCTACGCGCCCGACGTGAACAAGAACCTCGTCGGGTTCACCGAAGGCGGGGTGCTCGTCGACCCCGCGCACAACCTCAAGTACGTCGGCGGGAGCCCGGTGTGGTCCGGGGTCATCCCGATGGCGCTGGTCGGCGTCGCGCGCGGCTTCGGCATCGACCTGCGGCCGTACGCGAGCGAGTACGGGCTGAAGGTGCTCGACGAGCTGGAGCACGCGTCGATCATCACCGCGCTGGGCCGGTACCCGGGGCTGACGTGGCAGAAGCTCGTGAAACCCGAGTACGCCAACCCGAACTCGGTGCCGCCGTTCGTCGCGGCGGTGAACAAGGTCAACATCGGTTCGGCGCCGACGCCGTCGGTCCCGGGCTTCATCGCCCAGGGCAACGCCGGGTTCCTCGAAGGCACCACGAGCACCCTGCCCGGCATCGGCACCGGGGACGGCGTGATGGTCGCCGGTGACGTGCGGGCGCTGGCCCGGCAGTACTGCGCCACCGGCAACGCCACCATCAAGTACGTGCAGTACGACGCGCTCAGCCACGTCGGCGGCGCGGCGGCGTGGGCGCCCGCGGCGATCGGCTGGCTCGCCGACCGGTTCGCCGGCAAGCCCGCGCCGTCGAACTGCGGGCACATCCCGGCGGGGAACTCGCTGGCCCCGGAAAAGCCCGCCTGACGCACTGAGCCCGTTCGCCGTACCCGGCGGTGGTCGGGCCGGGTACGGTGCCGCGGGTGAGGACGCTCCCCAAGGGGCCACACGGCCTGAGCCGGGAAGAGGTCGCCGGTGCGCAACGCGCCCGGCTGGTCGAAGCGGTGCTGGCCAACGTCGGCGAACGCGGCTACGCGGCCACGACCGTCGGCCACATCACGGCGGCCGCGGGCGTTTCCCGCACTTCGTTCTACGAGCAGTTCACCGGCAAGCAGGACGCGTTCCTCGCCGCCTACCGCGCGGAGACGGGGCAGTTCCTCGGCCAGGGCGTCGCCGTGGCGATGGCGGCCCCGTCCCCGCTGGCGGCGGTCGCGGCGTGCGGCGACTTCCTGGTCGGCTACGCGCACCGCCGCCCGGTCGCCGCCCGCGCGGTCCTGCTGGAGATCTACGCACTCGGTCCCGCGGGGCTCGAAGCCCGCGAAGAGGTGCTGCGGGCGGGAGAAGCGGTGTTCGACCGGACCGCGGCCTGGTTGCGCACCACCGAGCCGGCACTGGCACCCCCGCCGCCGTTCACCGCGCGGACGGTGGTCGCCGCGACGATCGAGCTGCTGACCCAGGCCATCTGGCTCGCCACGGACGACGCGTACGAGCAGGCCCGCGAGGCGGTCCGGCACACGTGGCTGCTGGGCTTGTTCGGTCACCGCGCCATCCCCGGCTGAAGGGGCGGCCGGCCCGGGAGCCGTCGGTGAGATCCACCCGATCGGCTCAGTCCGCTCGGACCGCGCGCTTCGCCGCTTCGAAGCTCCGCAACGCCGCCCCGACCGCCGCGGCCACGGTCGCCTCGAAGATCTCGTCCTCGCGGTACCCCGCGGTCTTCAGCGCCTCGACGTCGGCGTCCGTCACCCGGGAGGACGCCTCCCGCACCGTCGTCACGTACGACCGCAGCGGCTCGGGGAGGTCGTCACCCAGGCGAGCTGCCGCGGCCGCCAGGTCCGTGCGGGGGCCCTCGGCGATCAGGAAGCCCGGGAAGCGGTAGCCGAACCGGTGCAGGGAGCGTGTTCCCGTCTCGAGCTGGCCCTCGCGCAGGACGAAGCCGAACGCGTTGGCGAGGCGGTTGACGATGTTCCACACCAGGTTCACCCGCAGGGCCTCGGCGACCGCGTGCGGGGGCACCGCGGCGACGACGGCCGCGTCGGCCCGGTCCCGGCTGACGCCTTCCACGAACGTGCGGACGGCTCGCAGTTCGGGCCGGGCCGAGGCGGGGTCTTCCGGGTCGAGCTCGCCGGGGCCGGCGATGCGGACCAGCTCGGTGTGCGTGACCACGCAGAACGGGCACTCGTGCACCTGCGCGGTGGCCATCGCGAGGTATTCGCGTTCCGCCGCGGTCCAGTACGACGGGCCGCGCATCGCCGGGGCGGTCAGCTCCAGCAGCGGGCGGGCGAACACGCCGGGCCGGTAGAGCAGCAGCTTGACGATGTCGGGGGTGGCGACCCCGGACCGCTTCGCGGTGAGCGCCATGAACAGCTTCGCGCGGCGGCGGTGGCCGTGGTCGAGAATGGACAGTCGCATCAGGACTCCGTGGGGTCGAGCGCCCGCAGGCGGGCGGCGAGGAAGCGCCGGTCGGCGGGCTTGGTGGCCAGGTCGTGGGCCCGCCGGTACGCGGCCGCCGCCTCGGTGGTGCGGCCGAGGCGGCGCAGGAGGTCCGCGCGGGCGGCGTGCAGCAGGTGGTAGTGGCCGAGGCCGTCGATCCGGTCGGTGAGCGCGAGTCCCTCGGCCGGGGTGGTGGCCATGGCGACGGCGACGGCGTGGTTCAGCGCGGCCACGGGGGAGGGGTGCACCACGAGCAACCGCTCGTAGAGCCCGGCGATGCCCGCCCAGTCCGTCCGGCCGGCCGACGGTGCCTGCGCGTGCAGGACGGCGATGGCGGCCTGCAGCTGGTACGGCCCGGGCTCGCCGAGGCGCAGCGCCCGGTCGAGCAGGCCGACCGCTTCGGCGATCCCGGCGCGGTCCCACCGCGAGCGGTCCTGGTCTTCGAGCAGGACGACGTCGCCGTGCTCGTCGTAGCGCGCCGCCGCGCGCGAGTCCTGCAGGAGCAGCAGGGCGGCCAGGCCGAGGGCCTCCGGTTCGTCGGGCATCAGAGCCGCGACGAGCTTCGCCAGCCGCACCGCCTCCCGCTGCAGCCCGCGGTACTCCGGCCGGTCGCCCTCGGCGGTGTAGCCCCGCGTGAAGATCAGGTAGACCACGGCGAGGACGCCGGTGAGCCGTTCGGGCAGGAGGTGGTCGGCGGGGACGGCGAGGCTGATCCCGGCGTCGCGGATCTTGCGCTTGGCCCCGGACCAGCCGCTGGGCCAGCGCCGCCTCCCCGACCAGGAACGTGCGGGCGATCTGCCCGGCGGTCAGCCCGGCCACGGCGTGCAGCGTCAGGGCGACGCGCGCCTCTTCGGCCAGCGCGGGGTGGCAGCAGGTGAAGATCAGGCTGAGCCGCTCGTCGCCGACGGCGAGCAGGCTGCTTTCCCCCGCGTCCACGGCCGTCACCGCCGGCCCCGGGCCGAGTTCGGCGAGCTTCTCCCGGCCCCGGCGGGCCCGCCGGAGCCGGTCGATCGCGCTGTTGCGGGCCGTCGTCAGCAGTCAGGCGACCGGGTCGTCCGGTCCGCCGCCGTCCCACTTGCGCAGGGCGAGCGCGCACGCGTCCTGCAGCGCGTCCTCGGCGAGCTCGAAGTCGCCGAGGACGCGCACCAGCGCCGCGAGCATCCGGGACCGGTGCTCGCGGTAGGTCGCCCGCAGCAGGTGCGCCGTGCTCATCCGTGGTGGTCGAGACCCGGCACGCCGGCGATCGGCCGGACCTCGATCGAGCCGACCGCGGCCATCGGGCACAGCGCGGCCAGCTCCAGAGCCTCGTCGAGGTCGCGGCAGTCGAGGACGTAGGCGCCGCCGAGGTGCTCGTGGGTCTCGGGGTACGGGCCGTCGGTGATCAGGGTCTTGCCTTCGCGCACGGCGACCGTGGTCGCGGTGTGCTCGCCCAGCAGCGGGTGTCCCGAGACGAAGGCGCCGCGCCGCGGGCACTCGTCGGCGAAGGCGTTCACCCTGGCCAGCGCCTCGGGGAAGCGCGGGTCGCCGGGTTCGGGACGGTCGCAGTCGTAGATCAGCAGCATGTACTGCACGGGCTCCTCCAACCGGTCGTCGTACCCCGTTCGAAGAGGATGACGAACGGCGGGACCGTACCTCGACAGGCGCGCCCGGGCGGATTTCGCCCGTTCGGACGGGCGAACGTGCCGAAATCGTCGTCGCCCGATCGGGAAATACGCCTGTGTGGAATTGCCCGAAAGGGCAATCGCCATTGTTTTCGGGTAGGAACTAATGCGCGCTCATGTGCGGCAGGAGATCACGGAGGGTATCGGAAGGTTCGAGTCCCAGCTCCTCGAGCAGCGTGCACCGGCACTGCTCGTACTGGTGCTGCGCCGCCGCCCGGTTGCCCGCCGCGAGGTGCGCGTCGATCAGGACGCGGTGGGCGCTCTCCCGCAACGGCTCCGCGCGCACCGCGGACAGCGCGGCGGCCACCGCCTCGCCGTGGCGCCCGGCCGTGGTGAGCCGCTTGGCCATGGCTTCCAAGGCGTAGAGCCGCAACTGGTGGTACTGCTCCTGCTCGATCAGCACCCACTCGTTGTCCGACCACTCGGGCAGCAGATCGGCCGACAGGTCGTCGCGGGTCTGGCGGGTCAGGATCTCGTCGCACCCGCACGTCTTGTCCAGCAGGCAGTGCGCGCGGGCGACGGCGTCGTGGATGTCGACGGTGATGTTGCCCGCCAGGGCCATTTCCTGCACGGACGCCTCGATGACGCGGTACCCGGTCCGCGACGCGCGCCACAGCGACGAGCGCAGGTTCGCGTTCGCGCGGGGCGTCGTCGCCTCCGGCCACAGCGTTCTCGCCACGTACGTCCGCGGCCGCGGACGGTCCTGCAGCGCGAGGAAGGCGAGCAACCGCTGCGCGCTGTAGGACAGCGCGACCGGGTCGTCGCCCACCAGCAGCGTGAACCCCTTGAGCAGCCGCAGTGTCACGATCTGTGTTGCTTCAATGCGCATCGGTTCCCCAACCCACGCCCGCCACCGATCGGATCGACCCCACCGTGGGGCAATTCGCGACCCGCACGGGAAACGTTACCGGGAATCATCGTCGATGCGGCGTCGACCAGGCGTCACGAAAACGTCATCGGATCCGCTCCGAGCTCGTCCAGCCAGTTCTGCACGGCCGCTTGCACGGCCTCCCGGGACGTGACCGCGACCGGTCGGGCCTCGTCGGTGCCGATCGTGGAGAGGACGCGGACCCGCAGGGCGCCGGGGTCGCCACCTTCCAGCCACGCCCGCAGGACCATGCTGCCGGACCGTTCCTCGGGGACCTCCACGGACGCAGGATGCGCGCAGGCCTGTCACCACGGCGTCGCCGCCGCGTGTGCGGCCTCGTCAACGCCCGCGGCGGGAACGCCGTCGTGACGCTCGCGCGACGCGCGGGTCGCGGGCCGGCCACGCCACCCCTGCGATGCTGCCGCGGCACGAGCAGGGGAGGACGGGCATGGGCGATTTCGGGGTCGTCGCGGACGTTTCGACGATCATCGTGGACCGGCTCAACGAGGCGCTGCGGGTACTGGATCCGCACGACCCGCCGACGGCGGTGCTGAGCGACCTCGAGGACCGGCCGAGCCGCGCCACGCTCACGGTCTTCCTGTACGAGGTCGCCGAAGACCCGACTTCGCGCAACCGGCCGCCGGTGCGGTCGCTGCCGCCGTCGGCGCCGACGAGCCGCAAGCCGCCGATGGCGCTGCTGCTGCGGTACCTGATCACGCCGTGGGGCGGCAGCCAGGCGACGCAGCACCAGATGATCGGCCGCGCGCTGCAGGTCTTCTACGACGACGCGATCTGGACCGGCGAGGAGCTGACCGGCAGCATGGCCGGCACCACCGAGGCGCTGCAGTTCACGCTGACGCCGCTGACGCTCGATCAGAAGTCGTGGATCTGGTACGCGATCCAGAAGCCGTACCGGCTGTCCCTCAACTACGAGGTCCGGGTCGTCAACCTCGACTCGCTCGACGTCTCCGAACTGCGGCTGGTCCGCAGCCGCACGATCAACGGGACACCGGTGCCATGACCCGCTTCCACCCGCTCGAGTCCTCCGTCCTGCACAGCCCGGCCTGGTTCGTGCCGTTCGACGAGTTCGCCCAGCGCGCGCGGGCCGCCGACGTGAGCACCGAGCTGGAACGCTTCGACCCGGCCGAAAACGCCTGGGTGCTCCAGGAAACGCCGGCCATCCGCACCCCGAGCGCGGTGCTCGCCTACCCGGAGCTCGGCCGCCGCCGGGGCCCGGGCGCGCAGCCGGAACGGTTCCGCGTCCGCTTCGCCGCCATCGGGCTCGCGCCGCTGTACCCGGCGGACGGCGAGCCGTTCGACGCGGGCGTGGCCGGTGTCGAGTTCACCGCCCACCCCTACGACGACGACACCCCGCCCGCCGCGGCCGGCGAGCCGCGCGTGGTCCGCCTGCTGCCGAGCACCGCCTTCCCGTACGGGTCCGGCGTCCGCACCGTCTACGGCGTGGTCGTCGCCGAGGACCAGGTGCCGGTGGCGAACGCGCTGGTCGAAGCGCGGGGGGTCACGAGCCGGGACGGCGTCGCGTGGCTGGAGCGGACGCTGACCGACGCGGCCGGGGCGTTCCGGCTCGCGCTGCGCTGGGAGGGCGAGCTCGTCACCGGGCCCCCGCCGGTGCAGCTGTTCCACCTCACGGCCACCGAACGGCCCGGGCGGACCGGGTCGCTGGACGTCCGGCTGCCCACCGAACGGCATCTCCGGCACGTCATCGAAATCGTCGAGCAGTAGAGAAGGAGCTGAAACCATGCCCGAATACCTGAGCCCCGGCGTCTACGTCGAGGAGGTCGACGCGGGGCCGCGGCCGATCGCGGGGGTGAGCACCAGCACGGCGGGCATGGTCGGGGTCACCCAGCGCGGCCCGACCGGCGGGAAGCCGAAGCTGGTCACGAACTTCCTGGAGTTCCAGACGACCTTCGGCGGCTTCCTGCCCGAGCCGGACCCGGCGATCCGGGACGCCTGGGCGGAAAACCCGGCCGAGGGCGGCCGCTGGTGGCTGTTCCCGCTGGCGGTCAAGGGGTTCTTCGACAACGGCGGCCAGCGCCTCTACGTCAAGCGGGTCGCCAGCGAGACCGCGCAGGCGGCGTCCGGCACGCTCGGCACCGGCCTGGTCAGCGCGATCACCCGGGACGCCGCGGCCGGGGCGAAGGTGCTGGAGCTGGCCCACCTGGTCGGCTTCACCGGGTCCGACGAGGTCAAGGTCTTCCGCGGGAGCGACAACGTCGAGATCGGCACCGTGACGATCACCGCCTACGACGCCGCCAAGGGGCGGGTCACCCTCGGCACCGGGCTGCCGGCGGAGGTCAAGGCGGCCCGCGGCGACTACGTGCAGAAGGCCCCGCGGGTGGCGACGCCGAGCCTGCGGTTCTCCGCGTCGAGCCCCGGTTCCTGGGGCAAGGCGGTCCAGGTGCGGATCTCGCCGTCGGTGAGCGCGTCGCTGCCGGTGCTGCCCGACCCGAACGAGGGGCCGCTGTTCATCACCGCGCTCGCCGCCGAAGCCGACGCCGACGCCGGGTCGGTCCAGGTGGACGCCGTCCCCGGGCTCGACCCCGACGACCTGCCCGACGACGTCTGGATCCTGATCGGCAACCGGCGCTTCCCGGTCACCGTGGCGCAGCCGGAAGCCGGCAAGGTGACGCTCACCTTCCCCGACGGCACCCACCACGCGCCGTGGAAGACCGGCCTCACCGTGCGCCGGGTGCGCCGGGCCAACGCCGGTGCCGGGCCGAAGCTGCGGATCAGCGGCTCGAGCCGGCTGTACGAGGGGGCGCTCGCCCAGCTCGACACGGGCGACCAGCTGAGCACCCTGACCGTGGTGGCGATCGAGCCGGACGAAGTCGTCACGTTCGGTGCCGACACCCCCGCGCTGGTCTTCGAGACCGCCCGGCTCCTGCTGGTCGAATCCACAGTGGACACCCGGTTCGGCGACCCCGGCGGCGGCTCGGTGACCGAGACCTTCCGCAACCTGCGCCTGACCGGCGACGCGCCGGGCACCGTGACGGGCACGCTGGCGAGCCAGTCGCGGCTGGTGCGGGCGACCGCGCTGGACCTGAGCACCGACCCCACCGAGTTCCCCACGCCCGCCACCGGCTCGTGGCTCAGCCTCGCCGACGACGGCGACGACGCCTTCGGGGGCCTCGACGTCGGGGACTTCGTCGGCACCGACGGCGGGAGCGGCAAGCGCACCGGCATCGTGGCGCTGGAGGACATCGACGAGATCGCGATCTGCGCGGTGCCCGGGGTGTGGGCGGGCACCGTCGAGTCGGCGCTCGTGACGCACTGCGAGCAGCTCAAGGACCGGTTCGCCGTCCTCGACCCGCGCGACGGCCTCGACATCGAAGGCATCCAGGAGTTCCGGGAACCGTTCGACACCAAGTACGCCGCGCTGTACTACCCGTGGCTGGTCGTCAACGACCCCTCGACCAACCAGTTCGTCGAGGTGCCGCCGTCCGGGCACATGATCGGGATCTACGCTCGCACCGACGTCGAGCGCGGGGTGCACAAGGCACCGGCCAACGCGGTCATCCGCGGCATCCGGCTGACCGACGGCATCGCCCAGGACGTCACCAAGCGGCACCAGGACCTGCTGAACCCGCGGGGGATCAACGCGCTGCGGTTCTTCCCCGGCCTCGGCCAGCGGGTGTGGGGCGCGCGCACGCTGTCCTCGGACACCTCGTGGAAGTACATCAACGTGCGCCGGCTCTTCCTGTTCCTCGAGGAGTCGATCGACGAGGGCACGCAGTGGGTCGTGTTCGAACCGAACGACGAATCGCTGTGGGCGCTCGTGCGGCAGACGGTCGCGAACTTCCTGACCACCGTGTGGCGCAGCGGCGCGCTCGCCGGCACGACCGCGGACGAGGCCTTCTTCGTCCACTGCGACCGCTCCACCATGACCGACGACGACATCGCGAACGGACGGCTCATCTGCGTGATCGGGGTGGCGCCGGTGTTCCCGGCGGAGTTCGTGATCTTCCGGATCCAGCAGAAGACCCGCGAGCCCCAGCTCGTCTAGCTGAAAGGCAACCGAAATGCCACCTGTGACGCGCGACGATCCGTATGCCGCGTACAACTTCCTGGTCATCGTGACCAACGTCAGCGACGACGGCGTCGCGGTGAGCGGGTCGTTCACCGAAGCCAGCGGGCTGGACGTGGAACTGCCGGTGATCGAGTACCGCACCGGCAGCGAGGACATCACGGTCCGCAAGCTCGTGGGCCTCAAGAAGTTCCCGAGCGCGCTGACGTTCAAGCGCGGGGTCACCGGCCACGTCGGGTTCTGGAACTGGGTGAAGGAAGCGCTCGACGGCCGCGTGCGGCGCACGTCCGGCTCGATCGTGATGCTCGACGAGAACCGCCAGGAGGTCATGCGCTGGAACTTCGACCGGGGCTGGCCGACGAAGTACACCGGACCGTCGTTCAACGCGACCAAGAACGAGATCGCCATGGAGACGCTCGTGCTGGCCGTCGAGAGCTTCGTGATCGACGCGTGATGACCAGCGCGGCGCTTCCCGGCGTTTCCCTGACCTTCGACCGCGCGGCGGCCGGGGACGAGCCGCTGCGCACGGACGTGGCCGTGTTCCTCGGCCGCACCCGGCGCGGCCCGCTCGGCCGTCCCGTGCGCGTCGAAAGCTGGAACGACGTCGTCGGCGAGTTCGGGCCACCGGACGGGACGTCGGCGACGCCGTACGCGCTGCGCGGGTTCTTCGAGAACCAGGGCCGGGCGGCGTGGGTGCTGCGGGTGTCCGGGCCCGCCGGGTTCGCCGGTGCGCGGTGGACGGACGACTACCGCGTGGTGGCCGCGAGTCCCGGCGCGTGGGCGAACGGCGGCCGGGTCACCGTGCGGTACCGGGGGAGCAGCGTCGCGGGTCCGCCGGCGGTCACCGTGCGGGTGCTCGTGCCCGGTGAACCGGCGGAGACCTTCGCGGGCATGGCGCCCGGGGACGTCGCCGACCGGCTCGCCGGGTCCCGGCTGATCCGGCTGGTGCCGCTCGGCCCGGACCGGCCGGTGAGCCCGATCCCCGCGGACGCGCCGATCTCGCTGGCGTGGGACCTCACGCTCGCCGGCGGCACGGACAGCCCGCCGGGGCACAACGAGTACGCCGACGCCGTGGTGGCGCAGGCCGAACTGCCCGAGCCGGCGCTGGTGGCCCTCCCGGACCTCGGTGCCGACCTCACCGGCACCGACCACACGGACCTGGTGCTGGAGCTGCTCCGGGTGGTCGCCCCGCTGCTGGACCGGCTGGTGCTGCTCGACGTGCCGCCGGACCTGTCCACAGTGGACGAAGTCACGGCCTGGACCGAAGCGCTGACGAGCTTCGGCGACGAGGTGCTGCTCGCCGCGGCGGCGGTCTACCACCCGCCGTTGCGGGCGCCCGCGCCCGACGGCACCGGATTGCGGACCGTCCCGGCGTCCGGGCACGTCGCGGGCCTGGTGGCCCGGCTCGACGCCGAGCGCGGCGCCGCGCACACCCCGGCCAACGCCACGCTGCTGGACGCGGTCGACCTCGAGGTCGAGTACCCGGAAGCGCAGCAGGTCCGGTTGTTCGACGCGGGCGTCGACCTGGTGCGGTGCCTGCGGGGCCGCGGGCTCGTGGTGTGGGGCGGGCGGACGCTGTCGGCCGACCCGCGCCGGGTGTACGTCGCCCACCGCCGGCTGCTGCACCTGCTGGTGCGGGCCATCCGGCGGGCCGCCGCGCCGCTGGTGTTCGAGGTGAACGCGCCGGAGCTGCGGCTGGCGCTGGTCCGCGCGATCACGTCGGTGCTGCTGGAGGCGTTCCGCACCGGGGCGCTCGCCGGCTCCCGGCCCGAGGACGCCTTCCGCGTGGTGTGCGACGAAACCAACAACCCGCCGGAGCAGGACCCCGGCCGGGTCGTGTGCGAGGTCGAAGTCGCGCCGGCCGTGCCCATGGAGTTCATCGCGCTGCGGCTCGTGCTCGGCCAGGACCGCGGCCTGGAGGTGCTCGAGCAATGACGACACCGGTCGACCAGCTGCTCGCGCTCAACGAGCCGCTGCCCAAGTTCCGCTTCCTCGTGACGCTGTCGGCGGCGGACGTCTACCTGCCGCCGGCGCAGGCCCTGCTGCTGCAGGTGGTGGCCTCGGGCGCCTTCCAGGAGGTGACCGGGCTGGGTGCGCAGCTGGAGGTGGTCAACTACCCCGAAGGCGGGCGCAACGACGCGGTGCACAAGCTGCCGCTGCGCCACTCGTGGAACCCGATCACGCTCAAGCGCGGCGTGGTCCGCGACCGCCTGCTGTGGTCCTGGTACGAAACCGGCCTGCACGACTCGCTCGGGGCCCGCCGCGACGGCGCCCTGATCATGCTCGACGAGGCCGGGCTGCCCGCGAAGTCGTGGCTCTTCCACGGCGGCCTCGCCGCGAAGTGGACCGGCCCGGACCTGCACGCCGAGCAGAACGCGGTCGCGATCGAATCACTGGAAATCGCCCACGAGGGCCTGACGGCCGTCCTCTAGGAGACAAGCGCGTGCCCAAGAACCTGATCATCCACAACCTCGAAGTGCGGTTCCAGTTGGAAGGCGACGACGGGGCGCTGTTCACCCGCCTGTTCAACAAGCACATCCAGGCTTGGTCACGGCTGTACGAAGAAGAGTGCGCGCGGGCCGAGCGCAGCGGGAACGACCGCAGGATCGGGGATTCGGGAGGCAGCCGGTGATCACCACACCGTTCTCGTCGGTGAGCCAGGGCGCCGACGCGCACCTGGAGATCGAGCGGCCGCCGAACCGGACGCCGCAGGTGATCCCGCTGCGGTTCAACCCGACCGAGTACAAGCTGAGCAAGAGCAACACCTTCGCCGAGATCACCATCCCCGGGCTGGAGACGCCGCCGATCCAGTTCATCCGCGGCAGTACCGAATCGCTGACGCTGCAGGCGCTGGTCGACACCTCGGACACGCTGAACGACGTCCGGACGTCCTATGTGGACGCCATCCGCGACCTGATGCGGATCGACAGCACCGAGCACGCGCCGCCGATCGTCCGGTTCCACTGGAACGGGCCGGTGTTCAAGGGCGTGCTGGAGAAGCTGGACGTGAACTACGTGCTGTTCGCCAAGAACGGCGTCCCGCTGCGGGCCCAGCTGGACCTCACACTCAAGGAGTATCGCCTGGCGAAGGACCAGGCCGTGGACCCGCCGCGGTCCTCGCCGACGGTGGAGAAGAGCTACGTCGTGCGCCGCGGCGACACCTGGGACCGCATCTCCGCCGCCGTGTACCGGCGCCCGGACGCCTGGCGGGAACTGGCGCGCGCCAACGGCATCGCCGATCCACGCGACCTGCGGCCGGGGCTGGTGCTGACCGTGCCCCGGCTGCCGTGAGGGGCGACGGCCGATGACCGCGCCCGCCGGCACCCAGCCCGAAATCGCCGACCCGGACGGCTACGCACCCGAGTTCGAGGTGGTCGTCGACGGCCTGACGACCGACCCGGCGACCAAGAACGACGTCCTCGACATCAAGGTGCACCGCGACCTCGACGAGATGTCCGGCTTCGACCTCGAGCTGAACAACTGGGACGACGTCGCGCTGAAGTTCAAGCACAGCGACTCGAAGGACCTGCAGATCGGCAGGCTAGTCTCCGTCCGGCTCGGCTACGCCGACCGGCTGCTGACCGTCGCCACCGGGAAGATCAGCTCGCTCGCGCCCAAGTTCCCGGACGGGGCTTCGCCGACCGTCTCCATCACCTGCGTCGACGGGATGCTCGACCTCAAGGACCGCAAGCCCACGAAGGACGAGGACAAGAACTTCGTCCGCAAGACCGACTGGGAGATCGCCGAGCAGATCGCGCGGCGCAACCACCTGGCGGTCAAGACGACCCACGAGGGCCCACGGCACGACCTCGTGGTGCAGAAGAACCAGTCCGACGCCCAGTTCCTGATGGAACGGGCGAAGCGGATCGACTTCGACTGCTACATCCTGCCGGACCCGAAGACCGGCGTGCAGACGCTGTACTTCGTCAAGCCCACCGACGGCCGCGACAGCCGCCCGATCCGGGTGTTCCGCCTCGCCTACAGCCCGGGGCTGGCGTCGGGGCCCGGTGGGCAGCCGGCCGGCCTGGTGCCCAACCTCCTCGACTTCACCCCGACCATGACGCTGTCCAACCAGGTCAGCAAGCTCACCGTGCATGGCTGGGACCCGGTCAAGGCGGAGCCGATCGAGTACGTCGCGACCTCGCAGGACCTGCCCGGCGGCCAGAACTCGGCCGACGGGCAGAGCGGGCCCGAAGCGGCGGAGACCGCGACCGGCGGCCGCCAAGAGGTGATCGTCGACGCGCCCGTGCTCAGCCAGGAGGAAGCCAAGGAGCTGGCCATCTCGCTGCTGCGGGAGCGGGCTTACGAGTTCATCACCGCGACCGGCCGCCTGGCCGGGCTGCCGGAGCTGCAGCCGGGGGACAACCTGGAGATCTTCGGCCTCGGCCGCCGGTTCTCCGGCACCTACTTCGTCAAGCGCGTGGAGCACGCCCTCAACACGAGCGGGTTCTTCACCACCTTCACCGCCCGGCGGATCTTCCAGGGGGACAAACCATGACGGCGATGCCACGGGCCATGGCGACCGACCAGCGCTTCTACGGCGTCGCGCCGGCGGAGGTCGTGGAGAACGACGGGGACGACGAAGCCCGCGTCAAGGTCAAGTACTACTGGCTGGACGGCGGCTCGTCGATCAGTCCGTGGATCCGGGTCGCCCAGCTGTACGCGGGCGGCGGCTACGGCTCGGTGTTCGTGCCCGAGGTCGGCGACGAGGTGCTGGTCGCGTTCTTCCAGGGGGACATGCGGCAGCCCTACGTGCTGGGCGGGCTCTACAACGGCAAGAAGAAGCCGCCGGTCACGCACGCCGGCGGCCGCGACCAGAAGGTCATCCGGACCAAGGCCGGTCACCGGATCCTGTTCGACGACAAGGAAAAGCAGGTCACGATCAGCACCACGTCGGGGGCGAAGGTGGTGCTCAAGGACAGCGGCGAGATCACCTTGGAAGCCGCGACGGTGACCGTCAAGGCGAGCGGCATCGACCTCGGCGGCGGTTCCACCGAGCCCGTCGTGCTCGGCAACGCCCTGATGCAGGCCTTCGTCCAGCACACCCACCCGGTGGCGGGCGCGGCCACCGGGCCCGCGACGCCGCTGCCGCCGACCGTGCTCGCGAAGAAGGTGAAGGCGACGTGACCGAACCCTTCCTCGGTACCGGCTGGCGGTTCCCGATCCTGCCCGACGAGGCCGGCCGGCTGTCCTACGCCGTCGGCGAGACGAGCATCGAGCACTGCCTGCGTGCGCTGCTGCTCACCGCGACGGGCGAACGCGTGATGCGCCCGGAGCTCGGCACCACCGTGCAGGAGTCGGTGTTCACGCCGGGCAGCGTGCAGAACCTGCGCGGCCTGGAGCGCTCGATCTCCGACGCCGTGAAGACCTTCGAGCCGCGGGTGGAGCTGGCGAGCGTCCTCGCCGAGACCGACCCGGCCGACGAGTCCCGCGTGACGATCTCGGTCGAGTACCGGATCCGGCGCACCAACACCAAGGCCAACCTGGTGTTCCCGTTCTACCTCGGCCTGACGGGGACGCCATGACCCTGCCCGCGCCGAAGCTCGACGACCTCACCTGGGCCGACCTGATGGCGGCCACCACCCGCCGCATCCCGGCGGAGTCGGACGGGACGTGGACGCTGCACGCGCCCGCCGACCCCGGCGTCACGCTGCTGGAACTGTTCGCCTACCTGCTGGAGCAGCGGCTCTACTGGCTGGACCAGGCCCCGGACGAGCTCGTCGTCGCGATCCTGAAGCTCCTGGGGCTCGAGCCGCCACGCCCGGCGCGGGCGGCGGCCACCGTCCTCGCGCTGAGCACCGGAGGGGAAACACCGACGGTGGTGCCCGCCGGCACCGTCCTGGCCCGCGACCCGGCCGCGGCGATCCGCTTCACCCTCGACGACGAGGTGACCGCGTTCCCGGTGGACGGCGACGCCCACGTGGTCACCGACCGCGACCGCACCGCCGACCTGCTCGCCCGGCGCGGGGTGCCGCTGCTGGCGAGCGACGGGTCCGCCGCCTCGGCCCGCTTCACCCTGCCGCTCACCGGAGCGCACTCCACGTCCGGCTGGCTGTCGGTGCTGTTCGAGCTCGACTCGCCGCTGCCGCCGTCGTGGGCGCCGCCCCCGCTGCCGGTCGTCCGGCCGCCGGCCGAGCTGACGTGGTCGTGGTTCCGCCCGAGCGGCGACGCCTCGGGCGGGTTCGCCCAAGTCGAGGACGGCACCGGCGGGCTGCGGCGCTCCGGCGTCGTGCGCCTGCGGCCGCCGCCCGAATGGTCCACAATGGACAACGGGCTGCTGGTGGCCACCCCGGCCGCGACCTATCCGGCCCCGCCACGGCTGCTGCGGCTGGCGGTCAACGTCTCGGGCGCCCGCCACGCCGAGCGGCGCACGGTCACCGGGCTGGGCGAGCAGACGGACCGGTGGCTGAAGCTGCCCGGCCAGCGGCTCGTGCTGCCCGACGCCGCCGACCGGCTGCTCACCGCTGTCCTGCACCTGGCGGGCGAGGAGTGGGAACCGGCGGCCGACTTCGCTTTCGGCTCCGGCCGCGACCGGATCTTCCTGCTGGACCGGCACGACGGCGCGCTCGTGTTCGGCGACGGCCTCACCGGGCGGATCCCGCGTCCGGGCGGAACCGTCGAGGTCGGCTACACGATCGGCGGCGGCCGCGACGGCAACGGCGGGCTGACGGACAACTGGCTGCCGGTCGACCTCGCGGCGCCGGTGCGGGCGGCGAACCCGGTGAAGGCCGACGGCGGGGCGGACCCGGAAACGGTCGCCCAGGCCCGAGACCGGGCCGCGGGCGCGCTCGGCGAGGTGACCAGGGCGGTCACGGCCGCGGACTTCGTCACGCTGGCCACCACGACACCCGGCGTCCAGGTCGGGCGTGCCCACGCCGCGGTCGGCGAGCACCCGGGCTTCCCGTGCGCGCGGGTCCCCGGCGCGGTGACCGTCCACATCGTCCCGTCGGTGCCCGCCGGGACCGTGCCCGCGCCGGAGCCGGACCCCGGCATGCTGTGCGCCGTCGAGGAGCGGCTGGCGGCGGCGAGACTGCTCACGGCCGAGGTCTTCGTGCGGCCCCCGGTGTACCGCGACGTCCGGCTGCGGGTGGACCTGTCCGGCACACCGGCCGACCGGGCCGAAGTGTCCACTGTGGTCAGTGCCGCGCTGCGCCACCACCTCGATCCCCTGACCGGCGGCGACGAGGGAACGGGCTGGCCGTTCGGCGGCGCCCTGCGGCCCTCGGCTCTGCTGCGCGCCGCCCAGCAGGCACTCGGCGACCTGGCGGCGGTGACCGCGGTCGCGATCGGGATCGACGGCGCGGACCCGGCCGAAACGTGCGACGACGTCCCGCTGCGAGCCGGCGACCTGCCGGTCGTGCGCGAAGTCCGCACGCACGTGGTGCCCGTCGTGGAACCGGGGGAGGGGTTGCTGTGACCGACGTCTGGTGGGCCCGCGACTCGGGCGAAGACGCGCACATGGTGCCCGGCCCCGGGCCGTCCGGGGTGGAGCCGGAGCTCGTCGACGCATCGCGGGAAGCGGTTCGCGCCGCCGTGCGGGACCGGATCCCCGGCTACACCCCGGACTGGACCAACCCCGACCGGCAGGACGCCGGGGTCGCGCTCGTGCGGCTCTTCGGTGCCCAGGCCGAGCCCGTGCTGCTGCGGGTCAACCGGCTGCCGGAGAAGATCCTCGCCGAGCACCTGGGCACCGCCGGCGTGCGGCGCCGGCCCGCCACCGCGGCGGCCGCGTTGCTCGAGTTCACCGTGAAGCCGCCGGACGGCGCTTCGGTGCTCGTCCCCGCCGGGTTCCAGGCCGCCGCCACCGGTACCGACGGCGACGTCGTCTACGAGACCGACCAGGACCTCTACGCCACCCCCGCCACCCTGGGTGTGCTCGCCGTGCAGCGGGGCGGGGCGCTCGAGCCGGTCCCGCTCGGCCCGAACGGGCCCGGCCGCCCGTTCGCGCCCTTCGGCACCGAGCCCCAGCCGGGCAACGCGCTCTGGCTGGGCCTCGACGGCACCGCGAGCCCGTTCCCCTCGCTGTCGCTGGGCTTCGTGGTCGCGGCCGCGCCGCCGGTGCCCGCGGCCGCCGGCGGGCTCACCCCGCTGCCCCTGGCACCCCAGCCGCTGCTGCGCTGGGACGTGCTGGACGGCGGCCGGTTCCGGCCCGCCGAAGTCGTCCGCGACGAGACGCGGGGGCTGCGCGCCAGCGGCACGGTGGAGCTGCGGGTGCCCCGTACCTGGGCACCCGGGCAGCCGCCGGCCGCGCGCCCCGGCCCGGCGCTGCGCTGGCTGCGCTTGCAGGTCGCGCAGGGCACGTTCACGGTGTCAACTGGGGCTCCGCCCCAGGCCGGGGGCTCCGCCACCCGGACCCCCCGAGAAGCGGTGGTGGCGCCGCCGCTCGTTTCGGGCCTGCGGCTGAACACCGTCGCGGCCACCGCGGCCCGCACGATCTTCGACGAGCCGCTGGAACCGATCCAGGACCCGGCGAACCCGTCCGAACGACGGCGGCTGCGGCTGAGCCAGGTCCCGATCCTGGCCGGCACCGTGGTCATCGAAGTCGATGACGACCCGGGCATGGACCTGTTCGGCACCACTGAAGGGACCGCGTCGCCCTGGCAGGAGGTGCCGAGCCTCGCCGCCCACGGCCCGGACGACCGCGTGTTCGTCGTCGACTACGACACCGGCGTGGTCACCTTCGGCGACGGCGTCAACGGCGCGCCCGTGCCGCCGGGCTTCCGCAACGTCCGCGCGGTGCGCTACCGCGTCGGCGGCGGCGCGGCGGGCGCGGTGGCGGCCGGTGCCGTCAACGGCCTCCGCACCGCGCGGCCGTTCGTGACCGGCGTGACCAACCCGTTCCCCGCCACCGGCGGCTCCGACGCCGAGCCCGACGCCGACGTCGTGCGGCGCGGGGTGGAGGAACTGCGCTCCCGCGGCCGGGCCGTCGCCCCCGCCGACTACGGCCTGCTGGCCCTGCGCGCGCCGGGCGCCTCGATCGCCCGCGCGAACGGCGTGCCGGGCCTGCACCCGGACTTCGCCGGCACGCCCATCCCCGGTGTCGTCGGTGTCCTGGTGGTGCCGCCGTTCGAGGCGGGCGGCACCGAGCCGCCGGTCCCGACCGCCGCGACCCTGCGCGCGGTGGCCGACTTCCTCTCCCGCGAGGTGGCGCCCGCCGGCGTCACGGTGGTCGCCGGCCCGGTCGCGTTCCGGCGGATCGGCGTCGAGGCCAGGGTCGTGCTCGACACCGGCCAGGACCGGGCCGCCGTCCTCGCCGGAGCGGCGGACGCGGTGACCACCTACCTGGATCCCTTGCGGGGCGGGGAAAACGGCGGCGGCTGGCCGTTCGGCGGCGCGGTACGGCACACCGCGCTGGTGCGCCGGCTCCTGGCCGTCGACGGTGTCCTCGCGGTGTCCGGGCTCGTGCTCACCGCCGACGGGCTGCGGCTGCCGCCGTGCGCCGACCACCCGATCCCGCCGGCCGACCTGGTGTGGCCGGAGCGCCCGCTGCTGATCCCGGTGGAGGAGTCCCCATGACGTGCACGCCCGAGAACGCCACGTTCCGGCTCCTCGACGCCGTCGTCGGGTGGGACCAGGACGTCGTGGCGGACCTCGTCGGGTTCGCGGACGAGACCGGCGTCCGGCTCGCCCACGCCGGCGCGTCCCCGGACGGCCCGACGCGGGCCCGGCTGCTGCCGTGGTTCCCCGACCCGCGCCTGGCGCCCGGGTGCCGGCCCTGCGCGTGGTACCTGCTCTCCGGCGAACGGCTGCTGCGCCGGGACACCTGCGCGGGTGGCTGGCTGCCGGTGTGGCCGCCCTCTTGCGACCCCCGGCTGCTGCACGCGCCGACGGCCGTCGCCGCGCGCGGGCACCGGGTCGCCGTGGTCGACTCCGGCCGGGTCTTCGTGTGGCGCAACGAAGGCGACCAGCTGGTCGCGGTGATCGAGCTCCGGGACGCCTCGGTCGTCGCGCTCGCGCAGGACGAGCAGGTGCTCGTCGCTCGTGCGGGCAGCGACCGGTTGCGGCGCTACGGCCCCGACGGTCGGCTGCGCGAGGTCGTCCGGACGCACGTCCGCGGCCAGATCGTCGGCATCCGCACCGGACCCGGGTGCACGATCTGGCTGCTCACCGAAGAAGCCGGCCGCCTGCGGATCTACCGGGATCACTGCGAGTCCACACTGGACGAACTGGCGGCCGCGCTGCCGCCGAGCAGTTTGACCGGTGCGGACGACGACGGCTTCTGCCTGCGCGAACAGGGACCTGACGGCGAAGTGACCACCTGCTACGACTGGGCGGGCGAGCCGCGCGAGGAACCGCCGGCCGGGTCCGGTCAGTTCGTCACCGAGGGCGAGTTCACCACCCTCCTGATCGACAGCGGGATCTCGCGCTGCCGCTGGCACCGGGTGCGGGTGGAAGCGGACGTGCCGGCGGGCACGGCGGTGTCGGTGTCGATCGTGGTGTCCGAAAACGGTGAGTTCGCCGAGAGCGACTGGCAGACCGCGCCCGCCGGCGGCACCGACTTCCTCGTCGACCAGCCACCCGGGCGCCACCTCACCGCCCGCGTGCGGCTGTCCGGTGACTCGTCGGCGACGCCGGTCCTGCACCGGATCCGGCTCGACTTCCCGCGCGCCACCAGCGCGGACCTGCTGCCCGCCGCGTTCCGCCATGACCCGGCGGCCGACGACTTCACCGAACGGTTCCTGTCCCTGTTCGACGCCACCACGGCCGAACTCGACCGGGTCCTCGAGCGGTACCCGGCGCTGCTCGACGCGGCCGGCGTGCCGGACGGCGCACTGCCGTGGCTGGCCGCGCTGCTGGGCCTGGCGTTCGAAGCGGGCTGGGACGCGGAAACGCGCCGGAAGCTGATCACCGCCGCGCCCGGGCTGTACCGGCGGCGCGGGACGCCGGCCGCGCTGGAAGAAGCGATCAAGATCGTCTTCGACGTCGACCCGGTCATCGACGAGCTGGCCGGCGACCGCCACTGGGCGCAGGTCCGCGCGACCGCGGGGCCGCCGTCCGCCCGCGGCCTCGGCTCGGTGCGGCTGTTCGGCCGCTCGTCGTCGCGGCTGCGGCTGGACACCTCGACGCTGGGCGCGGCGCCGCTGCGGGCGTTCGGCGACCCGGACACCGACCCCCTCACCGAGCACGCCCACCGGTTCCGGGTCCTGCTGCCCGCCGGCGCGGCCGACGAGGAGGCGGTGCGGCGCCTGGTGGTCCGGCAGGCACCGGCGCACACGAAGGGTGCGGTGCGCATCGGCGGATCGGGGTTCGTGGTCGGCACGCTTTCGGCGATCGGGGTCGACACGGCGTTCGTCCCGTTGCCGCCGCCGGTGGTGGGCGGCGCGCGCCTGTACCACGACGGAGTACTGAGGTCCGGGCCACGGGGCGCCCGCCACGGGGTGAGCGTCGGTGTGGCGTCCGCGGTCGGGGTCCACACGCGAGTGTCTTGAGAGGACAGAAGAGATGACCGAGGCAACGACAGAGGAACAGGCCTTCCGCCGGTTGCGGTACTTCCACGGCAGGCTGCTCACCGCCCGCGACTTCCAGCGGGAGCAGGAGTACTTCCGCGAAAAGCTGAAGCTGCGCATGCGCTGCCTGCTCGGCTACGGCGTGGTGTGCGGGCTGTTCGTGGAACCCGCGCCGAAGACCGGCGGCGAAGAAAAGCACGAACACCACGCCAGGGTGCACATCACCAGCGGGCTCGGCGTCGACTGCGACGGCAACGAGGTGCTCGTGCCGGGCAGCTGCGCGATCGACCTGTGGGACGCGCTGCCCGAGGACGAGCGCACCGGGACGACCGTGTGGGTCGGCGTCGAGTACACCGAACGCGCGGTCGAGCCGACCCGGACGGTGTTCAACTCCGCCTGCGGGGACACCTCGGACTGCGACTTCGGCTACACCGAGGAGAGCTACTGCGTCCGCGTCACCACCAAGACGCCGCCGAAGGACGAGCGCTGCGAGACCTGCTGCACCCGGTGCGAGCACAAGGTCCTGTGGCTGGCCCGGATCGACGACGTCGACTTCGCCCAGCCGGTCCGCGAAGACCGGATCCACCTCGACGTCCGCCGGTTCTTCGGCCGCCGCGTCCCGACGGTGATCACCGGCGTCAACTGGAAGCACGGCCACACCTACACGGTGAACGAGGCCAGGGAACTGCTCGGCACGCAGAAGAACTCCGGCGGCCTGGTCGTCGAGTTCTCCGACGGCGTCCGCGTCGACAGCCTGCGCCGCGGGGTGGTCGAGATCCAGGTGATCGAAGGCGGGGCCGGGCGCAACGCCGACACCTGGTACATGGGCGGCGCGTTCGAGGAACCCACCCCGAAGGACGGCGAGTTCACCGACCACTTCCGCTACCGGCAGACGACCCGCGAGACCCTGCAGGACGGCGATCGCGTGCTGATCACCGTCCGCGCCGCGTTCATCCTCGACCACTGCTGCCGCCCGGTCGACGGCACCAACGTCGGCGGCCGGGTCCCCTTCACCGGCCACGCGGACACCGACGTCGAGACCGAGACCGGCCACGGCCACGACCCCAAGCCCGAGCCGGACCCGACCGGGTGCCTCGTCCCGCCGACGGGCATCGGGCCGTGGACGTCGGGCACCGGCGCCGGCGGCGACGTCTTCGAGAGCTGGTTCTTCATCACCGAGGAGCGTTCATGAGCACGTCTGGGTGCGGGTGCGGGTGCGGCGGGGCGCCGGCCTTCCCCGCCGCGTTCGTCCGGCCGCGGTTCTTCTCGGGGCAGCTGCTCACCGAGGACGACCTCACGCTGCTGACCGACTACGTGGCCGGGAAGGACCGGCTGCACAACCGGATGTTGTCGGGTCCCGGCGTCGTGTGCGGGCTCGAGGTCACCTGCGGTTCGTGCACGGGCGGGACCGTGCTCGTGCACCCCGGGCACGCGCTGGACTGCTGCGGCAACGACATCGTACTGTCCTGCAAGGAGAAGGTCGACGTGCAGGCGCTCGTGCGCGAGCTGCGGGTGTCCTCGCCGGGCGTCGGCTGCGGCGACCCGTGCGACGACGACCAGCGCCACTTCGGGCTCTTCGTGCGGTACGAGGAGAGCATGACCGGCGCGGTCACGCCGTTCGCCACCGAGGAGCCGTGCCCGTCGCCGGGGTGCGTGCCGTCCCGCGTCGAGGAGGGCTTCCGGTTCGTCGTCAAGTGCGACACGACCGACGACCACCGGTACAACCCCGCCACCAAGCTGCTCGCGCAGATCGGGGACAAGGACGCCTGCGAGCACATCCGCCTGCTGAGCGCGCGGCTCGGGCGCTACCTGGACCCGATGGCGGTCGCCGGCGGCTCCTCGACCCGGCCGATCCGGTTCGACGACGCCGACCTGGTCCGGTACCGCGACAACCTCGCCCTGCTGCAGGCCGCCGGGGACACCCCGCAGCCACCGGAGGCGCGGCAGCAGACCGAGTACGTGCGGGCGCTGGCCGCTTCCGTCGCCCGGTACGACACCTACGACGAGGCGGGACAGCAGGAACTGCGGGGCCGGCACGAAGAACTCGGCTCGATCGACACCGCCCGGGAGGTGCTCGGCGCGGCCTGCGCCCGGCTGGCCGAGACCGACCCGCGGGAGGTCTGGCCGGAGCTGGCGCACCGGCAGATCGCGCTGGCCCTCCTGGCGGAGGTGAAGAACCGGGTGGTCACCCTCGACCCGGACGCCCCCATCGAGCTGCGCCTGCTGGCGCAGGGCACGCCGCTGGACAACGTGCTGGAGGCCGAGTTCCGGGCCGATCTGGTGCGGATCCGGGAGTGGCTGCTCGGCCGGCTGGACCGGGTGGCCGGCGTCGCGGACTGCAAGCTGCACGACGAGGTGCGCACGGTCGCCATCCCGCAGCCGCTGCCCATCCCGGAGCCGGACCGGATGCAGCGGCTGACCGTCGCCGACCTGGGCCTGCTCACGGACGCGGCCGGGAAGCTGACGACCTCCGTGCTCCGGTTCGTCAGCGACGCGGCCTGCTCGACGCTGAACCCGCCGTGCGCCGACTGCGCCGACAACGACGTGCTGCTCGCGCACCTGGAGCTGGACGGCTGCGACGTCGTGCGCGTCTGCTCGGCGACCCGGGAGCAGGTGCTGCCGGGTGGTTCGGCCTACGGCGAGTGGCTGCCGAAGCTGTACCAGCTGCGTCACTTCGCCGAGCAGATCTGCTGTCAGCCGACGCCGGTGCACCGGCCGCCGTCCGTGCCGGCCACCGGGCCGATCCCGCGGCCGTACGTGCCGCGGCTGCTCGAAAAATGGCGGTCGCGGAGCCCGCTGGAGCGGATGTGGGAGCTCCTGGTGACCCCGGCTCCGGGGGAGACCGTGCCGAAGCCGGTGCGGGAGCAGGTGTACACCGTGCCGGCCGAGGTGACCGACAGCCTGCAGGAGATGAACGCGCTGCGGGGCCAGGTGAGCGACCTGGTCGCGACTGTGGAGGCGTTGCGCGGACAGCTGGACGCCGCGCGGGAGCAGGTCACGCAGGTGCGGGACGAGCTGCCGGACCGGCTGTCCGACCGGCTCTCGGAGCTGGAGAACGCCCCGGAACCGGAAACCGAGGCCGGTGCTGCCGATTCCGCTGATTCTGCCGAGGAGCAGGCCGAGAAGCCGAAGCCGCCGCCGCGGCGGGGCCGGTCCTCCTCGGCCCGCGGCGGCGGTTCCGCTCGCAAGCCGCGGTCGGGTGAGACGTCGTGACCGGTCCACTGCGCCCGGAGTTCCACGAGGGGCAGGTGCTCGCCGCCGCGGACCTCGCGGCGACCGTCGCCCACGCCCGTTCGGCGGCCGTCCGGCACGCGCGCCTTTCGCACGACTGGGGCATCGCCGACGGGCTCGGCCTGACGACCGAGAACCGGACCGATCCGGTGTCGGGCGACCGGTTCGTCGAGGTGAGCGTGCAAGCCGGGCTCGCGGTCGACGGGACCGGCCGGGAGATCGTGGTGCCGGCGCCGGTCGTGCTGTCGGAGGCGGACTTCGAGGCCGTCAACGGCGCCGACGGGAAGACGACCGACCCGTACCCGGTGTTCCTCACCGCCGCCGACCGGACCCAGCCGCCGACCGGCCCGGCCTCGTGCGCCGGCTCCGGCGGGCCGACCCGGGTCGAGGAGTCCTACCAGATCCTCTTCCGGCGGCTCGGCGACGAGCGGCTGGTGGCCGACCAGCAGCCGCCCGCGGTGGCCGCCGCCCCGGCGGCCCCGCCCGTGCAGTGGCTGGTCCTGCTGGGCTTCGTCCAGTGGAACGGCGTGCACTTCACCGCGGTGGTCCCGGCCGCGCGCGGGGTCGGGCCGCGGTACGTCGGGGTGCGCGCGGACACCGTGTCGGCCCGGTCGGGTTCGCTGGCGCTGCGCACCCTGCCCGAGGTCCAGGAGGGCAAGCCGGCGCTGGTGCTGTCCGCCGCGCCCGCGCCGACCCTGGTCTACGGGCTCTACAAGGGATCCGGCGACGTCGACCCGCTGCTGACGGTGGAGGCCAACGGGAACCTGACCATCGCGGGCAGCTTCTCCGGCCAGACCTCGGCGGGCAGCGTGCTGGCGACGTCGGGCAGCGCGACCGACGGCATGGTGCTGCCGCTGCCGTCCGGCGTCACGGCGGCGGAGATCGCCGACGGCCGGGTGTCCTTGCACGTCTACGTGACGCCGCGGATCCCGCCGTCGGAAGCGGGGCTGACCGTCCCGGTGGAGGCCACTGTGGACGGTGACCGGCGGGTCCGGTGCCGGCTGCGGTCCTACGACCCCGGAGTGGGTCCCGCGGTCACCGAAGCGTCGGGCTCGGTCGACTTCCTGGTCCTGGCAACGGTCGCGGCGACGAGCGGGGGTGGCCGAGGGTGAGCGTTTTCGCGGTGTACGAGTCGAGCACCGGCATCGTGGTCGGTGCGGTCAAGGCGATCGGCACGCCGGTGCCGGCGGCGGACGCCCTGGTCGGCGCCGCGCTGCCGGTGCGGCTCTCGCTCAAGGCCGGTGACCTGGTGACCCTGTCGCTGGGGGGCCGGGAACTGGCCGTGCACGAGGCCGACGACCAGCCGGCGGTGTTCCTCGATCCGCTGGCCTACGGCGTCACGCGGGTGTCCGGCCAGCCGGCGAAGCCCGCGCTGAAGGAACTGGCGGAACTGAAGGTCCCGGTCGAGTTCGACCCCACCGGGCTGCTCGTCAAGCTGCCGGGCGTCGCGGACGCGGACACCGCCGTGTTCGCGCTGGTCTCCGAGGGGCCCGACACGCTGCCGGTCGCCGGGGTCGTCAAGAAGGGCGACGACCACGTGTCGCTGCCGCTGACGGTGAGCACGGGCGCGCACGCCGTGCTGGTGCTGGTGGCGGGCTGGGCGGGCCGCCTGGTGGAGGTCGCCAAGTGAGCGCACCCACCGGCGGCGAGGTCACCGTGCGCCAGTGCGTGGTGCGGGTGGTCCGGCGCGGTGGGTGGAGCTGGGGGCCCGACCCCCGCGGCCTTGTCCAGCGGGTCCTCGACGCCCTGCCGGAGCTGCTGGCCGCGCGGTTCGACGGCCTGCTCGACGGCGACGGCCCGGACGTGGAGATCACCGAGCCGGTGCGGCTGTCGGTCCGGCTGTCCGCGGCCGGGCGCGGCGGAAGCGGGCTGGTGCCCTCGGGCCTGGTCCTCGAAACCGTCGCGGCGGGTGGCGGGACGCCGTCCGAGTCGATCCCGCTGCCGGTGCCGGTGGTGCTCCCGGCCCGGTCGTCCCCATCGGACGGAGGTGGCGAGGTGTCGGAGTTCGGTCCGGGCACACCGGAAAAACCGCCGTCGCCGACGGTGGCGGCGTTGTTCGAGGAACTGGCCGCGCGGGAAGAACTGGTCGCGCTGCTCGCGTTGCTGCCCGAGGAGACGGTGCGGCGGTACCTGTCCGCGCTGCTCGCCGAGTCCGCCGCCGAACGCGCGGCCTTCATGGCCGGCGAGCCCGAGGGGTCATTCGTGGCCGAAGAGCTGCCCGGACCGGCCGTCGTGCTGGCGGCGGAGCTGGCCCGGCGGCGATCCCTCGCGTGGCCGCCCTCGACCCGTGCGGACTTCGCCGGGCTGCTGCTGGGTTCGCCGGCCGGTGCGGAGACCGCGCCGGTCGACGCGACCGCGTCCGTGACGGAGTCTTCGAGGCCGGCGGGGGAGACGCGGGTCGGCTCGGTGCTGCCGTTCCTGCTGGCCGGCCCGCTGGCCAGGACCGGCTACCTGGACGCGATCGGCCCGGCACTGTCCGGAGTGGACCTGGCCGCCGCGACTCCGCTGTTCGCCGCGGCACTGGCGTACAAGGTCCTCGGCGCACCGCAGCGGGGCTGGCGGCGGACTCCCGCGGACGACCTCGCGGCGGCGACGTTCGCCGGCCTGCAGTCGGTCCCGGACCTGACCGCGTTCGCCGGGGAAGCCGGCCCGGCGCTGCCGGTGCTGGACGGCGTGCTGGCGCTCTCGCTGTGCCGCGGCCACGACCGGGCCGACCCGCTGCTGATCACGGGCGTCGACGACGGCCTGCTGCTGGTCGACGCGCAAGGCCTGTTCCCGATCGCGTGGACGTCCACAGTGGACGAACTGGTGCCGCACTGGGCGGCGTGCGGCCGGCCGCCGGTGCTGGTCCGCGACAGCCCGCTCCCGGCGTCGGGCCTGCGCGACCTGGCGGCGGCGGGCGTCCGGTTCATCACCGACGCGCGCCCGCTGCGCGACGACCCGCTGACCCGCCTGCGCTGGCCCACCCCGCTGTGGACGACCGGTGGCGTGGAACCCCGGCTGGCCACGAGTCTTTCCGCCGAGCGCCTGGACGAACTGGCCCGGACGCTGTTCGTCGAGCACCGGGCCGTGCCGCTGGCGGCGGACCGCGCACTGGAGCACAGCGTCTCGCTGGCGGCGGCGCTGGCGCTGGGCATGATCGCCTGGCAGCTGTGGGAGGGCGACTCCCCGGTCCGGGCCCTGACGACGTTCGCCGACCTGGAAGCCACCGTCCGGTTCACCCGCGACGCGGTGCGCGTGAAGATCCCGCTGGGCCGCCGCCACACGGACCTGTGGCGGGGCGGCGCCCTCACCGACGTACCCGACGTGGTCTGGCTGGACGGCCGGACCCTGACCTTCTCCGGTGGCTGACGTGAGCGGGCCGGCGGCCGAGCACCTCCGGGTGCGCCTGGCGGAACTGCACCAGGCGCTGCGCGGCGCCGTCGCCCGGCAGGCCGAGGCCGTGGCGGTGCTGACGCGCCCGGACCTGACGCCGTTCTGCGTCACCGACGAGCAGGTGGACGCGCTGCTCGACCGCGTCGACGCCTTCGCCGAAGGGATGACCGAGCCCGCGTCGCCGGCCCGGCCGGACCCGGAGTCCGAGCAGCACCTCCGGCGGCTGGCCGCCGCGCGCGGGCTGACGCTCCCGCTGGACGCGCTCGCGACCCGCTACGGCCTGTCCCGGGACGAGCAGGACGCGCTGCTGCTGGTGGCCGCGCCGGAGCTGGACCCCGGCTACGAGCGCGTCTACGCCTACGTCGTGGACAACCTCAACCGGCGGGCGCCGTGCGTGGAGCTGCTGGTCGCGGTGATCGCCCAGACCCCGGCCGACCGCCTGGCCCTGCGCCGCGCGCTGGGGTCCGCGGGCCGGCTGCGCCGCTACGGCCTGGTGAAGGCGTACGGCGAGGCGCCGACCGAGCTCGCCCAGGAGCTGACCCTCGGCGGCGGCGTGTTCGAGTACCTGATGGGCTGGGGCGGCGACGTCGGCGTCCTCGGCCACGACCCCGGCGAAGTCACCCGCTCGCCGCGCCAGGTGGCGTCCCCGTACCTGGAGTCGGAGCGGCTCACCACGCTCGGCCGCGCGCTGGCCGGCGGCGACGTCGGCGTGGTCGGCCTGTGGGGCTGCCCGGCCGACAGCCAGCTCGACGTCGCGCAGGCGCTGGCGGCCGCGGCCGGGCGTCCCCTGCGCCGCGTGACCGCGGACGCGGCGGCCGACCTGCGGACCGCCGCCGCGCTGGAGGCGATCCTGTGGCTCCCGACGGACGGCCGCGACCCCCAGGCAGACGAACCGTGGGTGAATTCGGGCGTGCCGCTGTGCCTGACCGGCGCGACCCCGTGGCGCCCGCCCCGGCTGCTGGCCGCCCGCACCTACGCGGAGGTGACGATCCCGCCGCCGGGCTTCCCGGAACGCCGGGCGATGTGGTCGTCGGCGTTCCCGGTGCTGGGCGACGACGTCCTGGCCGACCTGGCCGCCCGCTACCGGATGAGCGGCGGCGAACTCAGCGCGGTGGCCGCGGTCGCCGACACCGGCGCGCGCCTGTCGGGCAACGGCCACCGGCTCACCGATCACGTCGAGCCCGCGATCGCCACGGTGACCCGCGGGCGCACCAGCGGCGCGGTGCAGTCGATCGTCCCGCGCCGGGGCCTGGCGGACCTGGTCCTGCCGGCCGCGCAGATGGCCCAGATCGGGGAAATCGCGTCGGCGTTCCGCGCGTGGCCCCGCATCGCGGAGACGTGGGGCTTCGCCCGCAAGACGACGACGGGCGGCGTCAAGGCGATGTTCACCGGCGAGCCGGGCACGGGCAAGACGATGTCGGCGGAGGTCGTCTCCGGCATCCTGGGCCTGGAGCTGCTGAAGGTGGACCTGGCGCAGGTGGTGTCGAAGTGGGTGGGGGAGACGGAGAAGAACATGGAGGTGGTGTTCCGCCAGGCGGAGGACAGCCACGCGGTCCTGCTCTTCGACGAGGCGGACGCGCTGTTCGGCAAGCGCGGCGAGGTCAAGCAGGGCACCGACCGCTACGCCAACCTGGAGGTCGGCTACCTGCTGCAGCGCCTGGAAGCGAGCGACGGCCTGATCATCCTGACGAGCAACCTGAAGGAGAACATCGACCCGGCCTTCACCCGCCGGTTCCACTTCGTGGTCCACTTCCCCCGCCCGGGCGTGGCGGAGCGCCGCCGCCTGTGGCACCTGGCGTTCCCCCCGGAGGCCCCGCTGGCCCCGGACGTCGACGTGGACGCGTTGTGCCGCCTGGACATGACGGGCGCGGGCATCACGTCGGCGGCCCGCACGGCAGCACTGGCCGCGGCCGACACGGGCAGCGACGCGATCGGCATGCGCCACGTGGTCCGCGGGGTGTCCCGCCAGTTCCAGCGCGAGGCCCGGTTGTTCCGCCCGGCGGAGCTGGGCCGGTATGCCGGACTACTGACCGACAATGGGAGTGCGCATGCCTGAACTGATGCCCCCGCAGACAAAACCGGCGATCCCGGTGACAGCCCAGGAACTCCGGACAGCGGCCGCGTCCGACCGGGGAAAGCAGAAGGTCGTCCTGGTCCCGGCGGTGATCGGCAACGCTCAGGCAGCGAAGACGGCGATGGACGGGAGTTCGAAGACGGTGCCGTCGCATTTGGCGTCGACGTTGGCGGCGGGACAGGACCGGGTGGGGAACGCGGCAATGGCCGGAGCGGCGATGCGGGTGGTGCCGATGGTGGTCCCGAAGAAGGAAGCCTGTTCCGGCTGCTGAGTCATGGCCCGATCCGGCCGACCTCGCGTTGCAGGGCCTCGATCCCTTCGACCAGCGACCGGATCCCGTCGACGGATTCCCGGTCGGCCGCCCCGAACCCCCAGTTGCCCGGTGAGCGCCGGATCCGTTCCTCCGCCCGGAGGTACTCGAGGTGGTGCATGTGAAGGAACCCGAGCAGGGATTCGCCGCAGCGTTCGATCTCTTCCTCATGGGCGGCGGGTACCCGGCAGCGGAAGACCGCGGTTCCGCCCGCGCGCAGATCCGTGATCCGGTAGCCGATGACCGCGTTCTCCCGCGTTTCCCGCGGGGCGAGGAGCTGCACGAGCGGAGCCAGGTCGGGGTCGCGCGCGAACACGTCCCGTTCCGCTTCTCCCGTCAGTGCGTTCGGCGCCATCGGGGGACCGCCCTCGGCCGGTGACGTGCACAGCCGCCACGGTAGGCCGGTCAGATCCACCATCAGCCGCGGTTTCGTCAGCCGATCCGCGGCGAGGACGAAGAATTCTTCCGGGAAGCCGGTTCCGTAACACTCCGACAGGACCTCCGCAGTGGTCAGGCCCTGGCCGTACAACGCTTTCGCCAAGCGGGCCATCGACACGTAGTCCCCGCGCGATGCTTGCGCGCGCAGCTCCTCGACCGCGTGTTCCGTCATCGTGGACCGCCCTGGCTCGGCGGCGCGTCACGCATGATGTCGCCGAGCAGCGCGCTCAGCTGACGCCAGTGCTTCTTGAGGTCTTCGGCCGTCATGGTGGTGATCATCTCCCGTGTGACCAGCTTGGCCGCCTTGATGGTGTCGACGTCCCGCCGGTTCCCGCCCGTCTCCGCCAGCAATGCTTCGACGTCCGCGTCGAGCTCGGCGAGACGGTTCACGATAGCCTGGCTGTGCGCGGTCAGGCCCGGGTTGTCGGCCATCATCCTGGCGACCGCTTCGGCGTGGGTGAAGACCCGCGTTTCCAGCCGTCGTCGTGCGGCGTCGTCGAGCGGGTGGGTCTGGGCGAACGCCTTTGCGAGCCGGCGGGCGATGAGCACCGTCTGCGACTGCATTATGGCGCCGTACACCGGGTGCCGGGGCATGGTCGGGTGGTCGGGGTGCCCCTCGGGAGACGCGAAGATGCGGACGTCCTCGGGAGTCATCGTCAGGCCACGGGTCGGGACTTCGGGCAACGGGCTGGTGGTGAGGGCGGCGGCCGGCACGTGGAGCACTGAGACGCCGTGCCGTTCTCTCAGGACTTCCCCGATGTGCCGCC
The DNA here is from genome assembly GCF_023008405.1 of Amycolatopsis sp. FBCC-B4732. NCBI lineage: Bacteria > Bacillati > Actinomycetota > Actinomycetes > Pseudonocardiales > Pseudonocardiaceae > Amycolatopsis > Amycolatopsis sp. FBCC-B4732. Next base: position 4,480,067 of record NZ_CP095376.1, on the reverse strand, counting down.
CCTCGCCCGCGCCGATGCCCCACAGCATGCCCTGGTTTTCCGCGGCCCGGAGCACAGCCAGGTGCCGCGTGTCCTGGAAGAGGAGCTTGATCTTCCGCGAGGTGTCCCGTTCCCACACCTTGATCAGCATGTTCGGCTCCGCGGGGTACAGCAGCTGCGGGTACACCTTGCCGATGGCGATCTTCATCGCGTGGTCGATCCGGTTCGCCAGCACGGTGAGTTGCGCCGTGCGCGAACCGGCCAGCGGACCCCAGTCGAAGCCCTCGAAGTGGTAGCCGCCGATGACGAGGATGGGGTCGTTCGCCGCGTCCCGGAGCACCTGGTCGTACACGCGCAGGAAACCCATGCCTTCGTGCGTGACGACGTCGGTGTCCGGATCTTGCGAAACCGCGTACACCTGCTGGTTGACCTTGCCGAGGAGTTCCACGGCCCGCTGGGTGAAGCCGGACAGGAACCCCACCTCGTGGAAGACACCGTAAGGCAGTTTGTGGTCTTCCTGCCAGCGTGTTTCGTTGCGGGCGACGGCTTGTTCCTTCTCGTCCTTCGTCAGGCCCGCATACGCTTGGCGCACTTCGGACATCGGGGCCCGCCGCTTCTCCTTCACGTGCCGCCACGCCGGTGTCCACACGAAGCCGAACGCGGCGGCGAGGAGTTCCTTCGGCACCCTGATCTTCCGCACGGCCGCACCGACCTGGTTCCGCCCGTCCGCGGCCTTCGTCGGGTCGAGCCGCTCGAGGGTGTTGACCCCGATGATGACGGCGGTACGGGCCGCGGCCAGGTTGTCCCCGCCGGGACCCTGCCACGCATCGACCAGGTACCGAGCCGCGATGTTGGGCTGCACCTCGCCCGGGGTCGCCGACATGGTGACGACGAAGCCGGTCACCGGATCGCGGCCCCGCATCGGGATCAGGATCCGGTGAAGCGTGTCGATCACCGGCGGCACGCGGTCGATGTCGATGGGGCGCTCGGCTTCGCCGATCTTGTAGGGGAACTTCTTCGCGTACTCCTCCTCGGTGAACTTCTTCGGCTTGGTGCGTTTGCGGGGATTGATGGCGAGCTCGACGAAGTAGCTCTTCTCCGGCCCGTGCTCCAGCCGGATGCTGGTCAGACCGTGCCGTTTCTTGATCGGCGGCAGCCCGCGCCGCACACTCTCCACCGTCGCCGACTTCGCGTCGAGCAGCGCGGTGGCCTCCAGCAGCGCGGCGTCCAGCGCGCGTTGCAGGTCCTGGGGTGAACGCTTGTCGCGGCGAGGCTTCTTCTTCCTCTTGAACTTGTCCTTAATCCGCCTGGCGGCGCCCTTGACCTTGTCCGTGACCTTCTTACCGGTCCGCTTCAGCTTGTCCTTGACCTTCTTCCCCGCGGCCTTGGCCTTGTCCTTCAGCTTCTTCGCGAGCGCCTTGACCTTCGCCCAGACCTTCTTCGCCAGGCCGACGATCTTGTCGATCACCCAGTCGATCGCCTTGTTCACCGGGCGGGCCAGTTTCTGGAAGATCTCCTTGATCTTCCCCGCGATCCCGCCGATCCCCAGCAACGCCGCCAGTGCGCCGATCAGCACCGGGATCGAGCGGGCCAGTGCCTTCTCCACCAAGCCCGAAACCCCGCCCGTGCCGCCCTTGGCGATCGCGATCACCGCGTCCAGGACCGTGTTGACGAACTCGATGATCCGGCGGCCGTTCGTCACGATGAACTTGATGATGTCGATGATCATCTTGCAGGCGCGGATGAACGCCGACGCCGGGTTGAACAGCGAGACGATCCACGTGATGCCCGCCATGACGATCGTCGGCAGCAGGTACGACACCAGGTTGTCGATCAGGTTCTTCTTCAGGTCGCCGACCTTGGCCTTGAGGTCGTCCCACAGGGCCCGCACCCCGCGTTCGCGGACCTCCATGACGATCGGGAGCGCGTGTTCGCCTGCCTCGATGGCGGACATGGCCTCCTTCGGGACCTTCTTCGCGATGCGGGCGCGGATGTCGGGCCACGTCAAGCCGATCAGGCTCGCGATCAGCAGCAGGATGCTCACGATGTCGAAGCTCTTCGGCAGTTCGATCCCGGCCGTCGCGGCCGTGCCCAGCAGCCACGACAGGACGCCCTGCTGCAGGTGCGTCTTCGCGTTGCCCATGAACTGCTTGAGGCCGCCGCCGACCGCGGAAACCAGGTTGCCGAGGAAGCCGATCGGGTCCTTGAGGATGGCCATCACCGCTTGCGCGGCCTTCGCGAGCACCCCGAGCAGCATGTCTTTCAGCTCGAGGATCGTCTTGATGACGCCCTTGATGCCGTCGAGGGCCTTGTCGACCAGGCCCTTGTTCTTCTCCTTCTCCGCGGCGATCTCGTCGTCGACCGCCTTGACGGCGTCGGTGTACTTCGTGGCCAGGGTGTCGACCAGCTCCGTGCTCTTGTCGTCCACCGACTGCGTGAGCTCGTCGAACTTGTCGGCGAACCCGGCGGCCGCCTCCTTGCCGAGCGCCTGGAGGTCCTTCGGCAGCGCCTTGACCTCGGCCTGCAGCTCGTCGCGGCCCTTCGCGATGCGCTGCTTCGCCCGGGTCAGCTCGCGGCCGATCGTGTCCGCGACGGCGGAGATGACTTCGCGCATCTGCTTGACGTAGTTGTCGCGCGCCTCGACGAAGATCTGGTTCGCTTCGTCGGGCAGGCCGAACAGCTTGTCGTGGCCCCACTTGATCAGGCCCCACGTGCCGCCGTACCGCTTGGCCTTGTAGTCGTCCATCTTGCGGCGGTGCTCGGCGGTGAACGCCTCGCGCGCTTCCTTCTCGCCGCGGGTGAACTGGTCGTCGACGAGCTTGTCGAGACCGGTGAGGATGCCTTCCACCTCGGTCTTCATGGTGTCGAAGACCTTTTGCAGGCGGGCCGTGACCTCCGCCCGCTTGTCCTGGTCGCTGGTTTTGGTCGCGTCCTTCCCGCCGCCGACCTGCTTGCCGGTGCGCCGTCGGCGTTCGGCGATCGTGCCCATGGCGGCGGCGCCGAACCCCTTGGCCTGCGCGGTGGTCTGGCGCAGCTGCTTGGTCTCGTCCTTGCGGAGCTCCGGCGGGGTCGCCTCGGAGTGCTTCTCCGCGGTCTTCTTGTCCTGCAACGCCGGTGTGAAAGCCGGATCCGTCGTCAGCTGCTTGTCGGTGACGTGGTTGTCGGCCATCACCTGATCGACCTTGGCCGGGCCGGCGGAGAGGTCCGTGGCCGACGGCGGCAGCTTGTCCGGCGTCGCCTTCGCCGGGTCGGGGGTGGCCGGGGTGCCGGGCGGGCGGTCGGCCGCCATCGGCACGACCTGCTTGGTCTCCGCCGCGGACGTGTCCGGGGGAGCGGCGGTGGTGTCGGCGATCTGCGCGGCCGAGTCCGACTTGCCCTCGCCGACCTTGCCCTGCACCTCCGCCTTGATCTCGGCGGGCTTGCCGGAGTCGGCGAATTCGTCGGCCTGCTCCAGGTTCTGCGGCGCTTTTTCGGCGATGGCCTTCTCGACGGCCTTGACGAACGCGTCCTTGTCGAAGTCCTTCGGCTTGGCCTCGTTCATCTTCTCGGCGTTGGCCGTCTTGCCCTGCGCGACCTCGTCGTCCTTGGGCGGCACCGAGGCGGCTTGCGCCGAGCCGGCTTCCTTGCTCGCCGGCGGGTGCGAGCGGGCGACCGTGTGCTTCTTGTGCGCGATGTCCTTCTTCAGCACCGCGAACTTCGGATCCGCACCCGGGCCGCGCGCGAGACTCGCGGCGACCGCACCGTTGCCGACCTTGTCCTGCGACTCCTTGCGCGAGGGATCGGCGAGCTCTTTCTTGCCCCCGGCCCGCAAGGCGGCCAGCGCGGCGGCGTTCGACGGCGGCAGCGGAACGCTCTTCCGCCGCGGCGGCCGCTCTTTCATCGTGACCGCGGTGGGCGCGGCCGCCTGAGCGGTGGTGGTCACCGAAGGGACTTTCACGAGAGCCTTCGGCGGCGGTGGCATGGGACGGCTCTCCTCCCGCTCCGGGAGACCCCAGCCTGGCAGCAGGCCGTCACCGAGGCGTCGCGGGAACGTTTACGCCCTCGGCCTCCACGGCGGCGGCGAGCCGGACCGCGCGTTGCGGCAGTTCCCGTGGCAGGACGCGGCGCCGCTCCCCGGGGCCGCCGCGGATGGGGCACGCGAACGCTGGGCGGCATCACCGGCCCGAGCGTGCCCGGCACCGATCCCGCAGCCGACGGGTTCGTCTACGCCTCAGCCTCCACGGCCGCCGCGCGCAAGGCGGCTGCCAGCCGGGCCGCGGGCTCCGGCAGCTCCCGTGGCAGGTGTGCGAGCAGCACCCGGCGCCGCTCTCCAGGCCCGCCGCGGACCGGGAGCACCCGAACCCCGGGTGGCACCGCCGGTCCCAGCGCGCCCGGTACCGTCGTGATTCCGCAGCCGGCCGCCACCAGGTGCAGCTTGGCCAGCCAGTCGCGCGCGGTGTGGGCGATCTCCGGTCGCTCGTCCAGGCCCGGCCACACGCCCAGCACCCGGTCGTCGCCCGAACCCGCGATCCAGCGGCGGCCACGCAGGTCGGCCACGTCGACGTAGCCGCGGCGGGCGAGCGGGTCGTCGGCGGGCACCGCGATGCGCAGGCTGCGCTCGGCCAGCGTGTGCACCGTCAGCGCCGGCGTTTCGGTGTCCGGTGGGCGGAACGGCGGTGCCGAGGCCAGCAGGGCGACGTCCAGCGTGCCGGCGCGCAGGGCGCGGACCAACGCCGGCGTGCCGCCCTCGCGGCTGAGCACCGTGATCGCCGGGTCGGTGCGCCGCAGGGCCGCGAGCGCGCGGGGGAGCAGGCCGGCGCCGGCGGTCGGGAACCAGCCGAGGCGGACGGTCCCCCGTTCGGCGGGCAGCCCGGCGAGCTCGCGCGCGGTCGCGTCGAGCTGGTCGACGACGCCGGTGGCGCGGCGCAGCACGATCTGCCCGGCCGCGGTGAGCCGCACGCCGTCGGGCCGGCGTTCCAGCAGCGGCACCCCCGCCGCGCGTTCCAGCGACGCGATCTGCCGCGACACCGCGGACTGCGTGTAGCCGAGCGCTGTGGCCGCGGCCGTGAGCGTGCCCCGCTCGGCGACCTCGCGGAACACCCGCAGCGCGGTCAGGGAAGCGTCGGAGAAGGCCATGCCATCTACGCATACCAGGTCTGCCGTACTTTCGCTTTCCGCATGCTCGCGGCGGTCCTAGCTTGGAGTCATGAACGCGAAAGCCGCCCTCGTCACCGGCGCCACCCAGGGCCTCGGCCTCGCCCTCGTCGAAGGGCTCGCCCAGCGGTTGTCCCCCGCGGACACCGTCTACCTCACCGGCCGCGACGCCGCGCGCGTCGGCCAAGCCGTCGAAGCCATGCCCGCCGGCGGTGCCGAAATCCGCGGCGAAGTCCTCGACGTCGCCGACCCCGAAGCGGCCGCGCGGCTCGCCCGGCGGCTGCGGGAGCGCCACGGCGGCGTCGACGTCGTGATCGGCAACGCCGTCATGCGCGTCGGCCCGGACGACGACCCGCGCGAGATCGTCGCGGAGTACGCCGAGGTCAACAACTTCGGCACCACCCGGCTGCTGCGGGCCTTCGCGCCGCTGCTGCGCGACGACGGCCGGTTCCTCGTCGTGGCCAGCTCGTTCGGCACGCTGAACCACCTCGCGCCCGCGCTGCACCCGCGGTTCACCGGACTGTCCTCTTTGGACGAATTGGACAAGCAGGTCGCCGCGTGGCGTGACGCGGTCGCCGACGGTAGCGCCCGCGGCGGCGACTGGCCGGGCTTCGTCAACATACCGTCCAAGATCGGCCAGGTCGCGGCCGTGCGCACGCTGGCCGCGCACCGGCGGGCGGCCGACCTGGACCGCGGGATCCTGCTCGCCGCCGTCTGCCCCGGGATGATGAACACCCCGACCTCCGCCCTGTGGTGGGACGTGCGGGACGCGCCCAGCCCCGCGCAGGCCGCGGCCGGGCTCCTCGACCTCGTGTTCCGGCCCGTCGATCCCGCCCACTACGGCGAGCTGGTCCGCCACGGCGAGGTCCTGCCCTGGTCACCCGTCCCGGCGGGCTGACCAGGGCGGGTGCCGCTAGAACCAGTGCAGGCAGTGCGGCGCGCGCTCGGTGCGGAAGAGGGCGTCGGCGGCCCCGGCCGCCGCCGGGTGGTGGGCCTCGACGTGGCCGGCGCGGACCAGCGTGCCGGGGGTCGTGCCGCCGAGGTAGATCGAGCCCAGGTCGCTCACGTCGAGGGAGAGGTCCGGGTCGCGGCCGGTCGTCGCGCACTCGGCCCTGCCGTCGCGGACGGTCAGCAGGTAGCGGTTCCGCTCGGCGAGGAACGGGTCGGTGACGTCGAGGACCAGCTCGCCGTCGGCGGACCAGCCGCGGGCGGTCAGCGCGCGGGGGACGTCCAGCAGCCGGACCCAGAGCCAGTCCGTGTCGTCGCCGACCTGGCCCGCGCGGAAGTCGGTGAGCTGCCAGCGCAGCGGGTGCCCGGGCGGGACGTGCTTGAGCACGACGTCGGACACCAGGTCGTGCCCGAGCAGGAAGCGGGCGAGCGCGGTGAACACGGCGTCGTCGGCGGTGATGATCTCGTCGACGGTCAAGGTGCGGGGCCCGCCGATCGCGTAGCTGGCGTAGCCGTCCGCGACCCCGCCGGCGTCGCGGTGGACGGCCACGTACCGCGGCGCCGGGGCGATCGGGGGCTTCCCCGCGCCCGAGCTCCACCAGCGCGGCGGCCGCGACAGCGCACCGGGCTGGGCGCGGCGGTAGGCGTCGTAGACCGCTTCCATCGTCTCGACGCAGTCCGCGCGCGCCAGCACCTCCACCGAGCCGGGCGCCGCCGCCGCGGTGCGGGCCCGGGGGAGGGCCAGCCCGGCCTGGTGGTGCGGCACGGTCAGCTGCTGGGTGTAGGTCGCCGGCCCGTAGCCGAACCGGCGGTAGATCACGGCTTCGGACGCCAGCAGCACGGCGAGGAACTCCCCGCGCTCGCGCAGCTCGGCGAGCTGGTGGCGCATCATCGCGCTGAGCACGCCCCGCCGCCGGTGCGTGGGCAGCACCCCGACGGCGGTCACCCCGGCCGCGGGGGCGAGGCCGCCGCCGGGCAGGGTGAGCTCGAAGGAGTACGCGCCGGCGGTGCCGACCGGTTGTCCCTCCGGCGTGACGGCCAGCAGGTTGCGGTCCATTTCGAGCGCCGACCACCAGACCCCGCCGGCCGCGCCGGGGGTTTCCGGGAAGTTCCCCAGCGCGGTGTGGAACGTGGTGACGAAGGCGTCGAGGTCCTGGCCGGTGGTCGAGCGGATCTTCATCGGGACAGTCCATCGCCGGGCCCGGGAGGGGGCAAGCGAATTACGCCGAAGAGCGGGTCCGCAGCAGGCTGGCGCCCACCGCCGTGGCGAGGATCGCGGCCACCACGCCCAGCGACAGCGCCGTCGGGATCTTCCAGACGTCCAGCAGCAGCATCTTCACGCCCACCCAGACCAGCACCAGCGCCAGCCCGATCTTGAGGTACACGAACCGGTGCATGACGTCGGCCAGCAGGAAGTACATCGCCCGCAGGCCGAGCACCGCGAAGGCGTTCGACGTGAACACGAGGAACGGCTCCTGCGTCACCGCGAAGATCGCCGGGATCGAGTCGACCGCGAAGACGACGTCGACGACCTCGATCAGGACCAGGACGGCGAGCAGCGGCGTCGCCACCCAGCGACCGCCTTCGCGCACCAGGAACCGGGCGCCGTGCCGCCGGTCCGTGGTGGGGACGATCCGGCGGAACGCGCGCAGCACGATGTTGCGTTCGTAGTCGACCTCCTGCTCGCGGTGCAGCGCCATCCGCACGCCGGTGACCACCAGGAAAGCGCCGAAGACGTACAGGATCCACGCGAAGCTCGCGATCAGCGCCGAGCCCGCCGCGATGAACACCGCGCGGAACACCAGCGCGCCGAGCACGCCGTAGAACAGGATGCGGTGCTGGTGCTCGCGCGGGACGGCGAAGTACCCGAAGATGATCGCGAACACGAAGACGTTGTCGACCGCCAGCGACTTTTCGATGACGTAGCCGGCGAAGTACTGGCCCGCGAACTCCGCGCCCCAGACCCACCAGACGACGGCGCCGAACGCCAGCCCCAGCGTGACCCAGACACCGGACCAGGCGAGGGCTTCGCGGACGCCGACCACGTGCGCGCGGCGGTGGGCGGCCAGGTCGACGGCGAGCATCGCCAGGATGACGCCGAGCACGGCGAGCCAGGCCCAGAAGGGGACGGTCATGCACACTCCTCCGGTTCGGTGACGAACCAGAGGTCTCCCCGGTCACACGTGGTGTGACGCCGGCACCGGACTGCGCACGGGCAGCCGGACTGACGATGCCGGACCGGGCGGGTACTCCCCTCCGTGCCTCCAGAATGACGAACTGCACTTCGTCTGTCAAGTTCGGACGTCTACTGTGGCCGGTATGGCTTCGTGGACGTTCCTGAGCAACCACGCGCACGTGCTGCTGTGCGTGGCCGCGGATCCCGACCGGACGCTGCACGACATCGCCACCCGGGTGGGCATCACGGAACGCGGGGTTCAGCTCATCCTCCGCGACCTGATCGAGGAGGGCTACCTCGAGCGCGAGCGGGTGGGCCGGCGCAACCACTACAAGATCCACCCGGAAGGCCGGCTGCGCCACCCGCTGGAAGCCCACCACCGGGTGGCCGACCTGGTCGCGGCGCTCGGCCTCGACGAGCCGGTCCGCTGAACCTCAACCCCCGGGCGGGCCGGTGGTTTCACCGAGCACGAGCGGGGGAGCCACCGGCTCCGGCTCGGCCGTGGGCACGCCGTCCAGCCGGCACACGGCCAGTTCCACCGCGAGCACGCCGAGTTCGCGGGCCGGGACCACCACCGCCGTGGGCCGGATCCACCCGTGGTTAGCCGTCGTGGCGGAGCAGACCGCCACGACCGACACGTCTTCCGGCACCCGCAGCCCGCGCCGCCGGAGCTCGGCCAGCAGTGGCGGGAGCACGGCTTCGTCGTGGACGACCAGTGCGGTCGGGCCGTGGTGGGTGCGCAGCTCGTCCAGGCAGCGGGGGACGTCTTCGGGTGCGCACGGCCGAGAAAGCGCTTCCAGCCGGCGGTGGGCGGCGGCCTCGAGGAAGCCCGTCAGGTAGCCGATCCGGTGCGGGGGCGCCGGGGTGAGGTGGGCGATCGAGCGGTGGCCGAGGCCCGCGAGGTGGGCGGCGCAGGCGCGGCCGGCCGGCGCGAAGTCCAGGGGGACGGCGGCCGGGCCGCGCTGCCGGCCGACCAGCACCGCCGGGCGGCCCGAGGCGAGCAGGACGGGCACGCGCGGGTCGTCGTCGCCCGCGTCCAGCACGAGCACCGCGTCGGCCAGCGCGGCCGACGTCACCCGGTGCAGGCCCGCCGTGCCCGTGTCGTCGGTGACCAGGAGCAGGTCGAAGCCGTGCGCACGGGCGGCACCGGCGGCCGCGGCGAAGAACTCCATCGCGACGCCGAGGTGGCCCTCGCCCGGCACCGGGACCGCGACCGCGAGCACGCCGGCCCGGGCCGGGACCGGGGCGGGGGAGCCGGTGCGGCGCCGGTAGCCGAGGGTCCGGATGGTCTCCTCGACCCGCCGCCGCGTCGCCGGGGAGATCGTCCGCTTGCCGGTGATCACGTACGACACCGTGCTCGCCGAGACCCCGGCCGCGTTCGCGACGTCGGTGATCGTCACCGCACCGCGGGGATTCGTCATCGTCGGTGACCTTCTCGGCTCGCATGAGTTAGCGCTAACATTGAGCGGGGACGCCGACCATAATCGCGGGGTGGACCGCCGGTCAAGCGGCGTTCGCCGGAAGGTCCCAGGCCCGCGCACTGCGACGTGGCGGCCATGCTCCACTGTGGACTGTTGACCTCGAGTTGCCGCCGAACCGCACGCCCAGCCGCTGGTTCCGGTGCTCGCCGACCGTGATGACCGCGGCGACCGCCCTGCTCGCCGACCACCACCCGGCCGCCGGCCACGGCCGCGTACTGGGGCTGGAAGGCGCCGCGATGGGGTTGATCGCCGCGGCCGGGCTCGGGTGGACGTTGGGCTACGCCGGGATCCTCGCCGCCGTGATCGCCGGCGTCATGGCCGGGACGAGGCTGCTTCGGCGCGCCGGCGCTGGGGCACGACCACGTACTTGGGGTCCTTCGTGGACTCGACGCCCGCCTCGAACACCCCGAACCGCTGCAGCGCGCTCCCCGCGAACAGCGCCGCGCCGGCGGCCACCGACACCGCGCGGCTGCGGTGGCCGACGAGCGTGCCCAGCAGGCCCGCCGCGGTCAGCCGCTCGGACCACTTCCGCAGCCGGTGCGCCTTGCCCGTGGTGTACGCCTCCGCTGTCGGGCCGAGGCGCTGTTCCAGCACCTTCGACGCCACCAGCTCGGTCACCGCGCCCATCGCGGCCAGCGCGCGGGCCGGGCCCGCTTCCTCGACCGGGACCAGCACCATCGCGAAGCCGCCGGAGCTCGCCGCCGCCGAGCCGGTGAAGACGAACGGCAGCTGCGGGTGGGCTTCGTGCCAGGCCGGGACCGCCGTCTGGGACAGCAGCACCGCCGTGTAGGACGCGACGGCGGGGGCGATGACCGCCGACGCGAGCCCGGCCGGGCGGGCCACCGCGCTCGCGAGCTTGCCCGGCCACCGCCCGGCGGGCAGCACCTCGGCGGCCGCCGCGACCCCCATCCCGGGCCCGAACGCGCTGAGGATCCACGTGCCCACGCTCATCGGGGACGTCGGTTTCGCGACGCGCAGCATGTGGTGGAACCGCTCGGGCCGGCCGAGGTCGGCGACCAGCAGGTAGACGCTGGCCAGCAGCGCCGCCATCGACCCGGTGCGGCCCACCCGGCGCAGCCGCGGCCGCCCGGTCAGGTCGGCGCCGGCGGCCAGCAGCGACGTGCCCGCCGCGAGCCCGCCGGTGAACAGGTACGCCGGCACCTTCCACTCCCACACCGGCGGTTTGAGCACCGGCCGCCCGTAGTAGGACCGGAACTCGGCGTCGGGCACCATCAGCTCTTCGCGGGAGCGGCGGGACTTGCGGGGACTCATCGGCGGCGTCCTCCGAAGGCGGCGACGGCGGCGGCGAGCAGGGCCGAGGCCGCCACCCCGGCGTACTTCCACATCGCGGGCAGTTCCCGGGTCGGCACCACGGGGTCCGGCGGCAGGCCGTAGACCTCGGGTTCGTCCAGCAGCAGGAAGAACGCGCCGGCACCGCCGACCCCGTCGGCCGGGTCGTGCCCGTAGAGCCGGGCTTCGGTGACCCCGCGTTCGTGCAGCTGCTCGACGCGGTGGGCGGCCCGCTCGCGCAGCTCGTCGAGCTCGCCGAACTGGATGGAGTCGGTCGGGCACGCCTTGGCGCACGCCGGTTCGAGGCCGTCGTGCAGCCGGTCGTAGCAGAGCGTGCACTTCTGCGCGCGCCCGTCGTCGGGCCGCCGGTCGATCACGCCGTACGGGCAGCCGGAAACGCAGTAGCCGCAGCCGTTGCAGATGTCCTGCTGCACCACGACCGTGCCGAACTCGGTGCGGAACAGCGCGCCGGTCGGGCAGACGTCGAGGCAGCCGGCGTGGGTGCAGTGCTTGCACACGTCCGACGACATCAGCCAGCGGAAGTCGGTCCGGCCGTCGGCGCCGGTCTCCGCGCCCGGCAGGTCGAACGTCGGCATGCCGAGGTCCTCGGGGGCGTTCGGCGGGGGAGCGCTGGGCGGACTCGGCTGCTCGACGAAAGCCACGTGCCGCCACGTGTTCGCGCCGAGCTCGCCGGTGTTGTCGAACGACATCCCGAGCAGGTCGAGCCCGTCTTCGGGGACGGCGTTCCACTCCTTGCACGCCACTTCGCAGGCCTTGCAGCCGATGCACACCGACGTGTCGGTGAAGAACCCGACGCGCGGCGGGTGCCCGGCGTGCCCGGCTTCCCCGGCGACGTCCGGCAGCGGGCCGGACAACCGGTCCTCGATGCTCATGTCGCGTCCTCCTCGTGGCCGGGTTCGACGTGCCGGGTCTCGTGCGCCGTCGACACCCGGGTACCCGTTTCCGGCGTGATCCCGGCGCGCTCCCGGTATTCGGCGAGGTACGCGGTGAGCGCGGCGCCGCGCGGCCGCTTGCCGGGCCGGACGTCGCAGGTGGCGACCTTGCTCTCCTGGATGAACACGTTCGGGTCCAGCACGACGCCGAACAGGTCGTTCACGACGTCGCCGGGCACCAGGCCGGCGCCGCCCCAGTGGTAGGGCATCCACACCTGGTGCACGACCCGGTCCTGCACCCGCAGCGGCCGCAGCCGGTCGGTCACGAAGACGCGCGCCTCGACGGCCGCCCGCGAGGTGACGACGTGCGCCCAGCCCAGGTGCACCAGCCCGCGCAGCTCCGCCAGCTCGGGGGAGACCTCGACGAACAGGTCCGGCTGCAGCTCCGACAGGTACGGCAGGGTCCGGCTCATCCCGCCCGCGGTGTGGTGCTCGGTCAGCCGCGCGGCGGTGAAGACGAACGGGAACACCTCGCCGTGCGCCTCGGGCGGCGACGGGTTCGACGGGTTGTCGCCGCGGCCGTAGACCTTCCGCGCCGGGTTGCCCTGCTGGGCGTAGAAGGGGTTGCGGAACGGCGACTCGTGCGGCTCGTAGTGCGTCGGCAGCGGGCCGTCGGCCAGCCCGGACGGCGCGAACAGCCACGCCTTCCCGTCGGCCTGCATGATGAACGGGTCGTCGCCGCGCAGCGCGGCCGGGCCCACCGCGCCGGGCGGTGGGACGTGGCCGGGCGGCTTGGTCTTCTCGAAGTCGGGGACGTCGTGCCCGGTCCATTCGCCGGCCTCGGCGTCCCACCACACCAGCGCCTTGCGCTCGCTCCACGGCCGGCCCTGCGGGTCCGCCGACGCGCGGTTGTAGAGCACCCGCCGGTTCAGCGGCCAGACCCAGCCCCATTCGAGCGCGGTGTGGTCCTGCTCGAACCGGGACTTGCGGCGCGCGGCCTGGTTGACGCCGTCGGCGTAGACCCCGCAGTAGATCCAGCAGCCGCTGGAGGTGGTGCCGTCGGCCTTGAGCTCGAGGTAGCCGCCGAGTTCCTCGCCGGTGGTCAAGTCCTGGCCGTTGATCCGCCGCAGCACGTCCTCGGCCGACGGCTCGTCGCCGTGCACCGCGTAGTCCCAGGCGAGGTCGAGCAGCGGCCGGTCGCGCTCGTCGGCGGACCCGGCCAGCCGTTCCCGTAGCTTGCGGCCCAGGTGGTAGAAGAACCACAGCTCCGAACGCTGGTCCCCGGCCGGTTCGACGGCCTTTTCGCGCCACTGCAGCATGCGCTGGGTCTGGGTGAAGGTCCCTTCCTTCTCGACGTGCGAGGCAGCGGGGAAGAAGAACACCTCGGTGCGGCACGTCTCCGGCGTGATCTCGCCGGTCTCGATCTCCGGAGCGTCCTTCCAGAAGGTGGCGCTCTCGATCATCGTCAGGTCGCGCACGACCAGCCAGTCGAGGTTGGCCATGCCGAGCCGCTGCAGCCGGCCGTGCGCGGACCCCACGGCCGGGTTCTGCCCGAGCAGGAAGTAGCCGGACACCTTGCCGTCGACCATGTCCATGACCGTGCGGTAGGTGCCGTGGTCACCGTTGATCCGCGGCAGGTAGCCGTAGCAGAAGTCGTTGTCCGCGGTGGCTTTTTCGCCCCAGTACTCTTTGAGCAGCGACACGGTGTAGGCGTCGGCGTTGCGCCAGAAGCCCTTCTGCTTGTCACCGGTGACGCTCTCGAGGTAATCGTCGAGCGTGCGCTGTTCGGGCGTCGGCATCGGCAGGTAGCCGGGCAGCAGGTTGAACAGCGTCGGGATGTCGGTCGAGCCCTGGATGCTGGCGTGCCCGCGCAGCGCGAACACGCCGCCGCCGGGCCGCCCGATGTTGCCCAGCAGCAGCTGGATGATCGAGCCCGCGCGGATGTACTGCGCGCCGACGCTGTGCTGGGTCCAGCCGACGCTGTAGACGAGCGCGGCGGTGCGTTCGCGGCCGGAGTTGCTCGTCCAGGCGTCGCAGACCCGCCGGAAGAGCTCCTTCGGCGTCCCGCAGGTCGCTTCGACCATTTCCGGGGTGTAGCGGGCGAAGTGGCGCTTGAGGATCTGGAACACGCACCGCGGGTGCTGCAGCGTCGGGTCGGCGGCGATCTCCTCGCTGCCGCCTTCCACCACCGGCCCGCCGGAGCCGTGCTGGTCCGGCGCCGACGTCTCCTTCCCGTGCCCGGTGTCCCGCGGCCGGATGCTCTCGTAGCGCCAGGTCGCCGGGTCGTAGGCGGCTTTGGCTTCGTCGTAGCCGCTGAAGAGGCCGTCGAGGTCTTCGGTGTCCCGGTAGTCCTCGTGCACCAGGAAGGAGGCGTTGGTGTAGGCGACGACGTACTCGCGGAAGTCCAGGTCGTTGCTCAGGATGTGGTTGATGACGCCGCCGAGGAAGGCGATGTCCGTCCCCGCCCGCAACGGCACGTGGGCGTCGGCGAGCGCGCTCGTCCGCGTGAAGCGCGGATCGATGTGCAGCACCTGGGCACCGCGGGCTTTCGCTTCCATCACCCACTGGAACCCCACCGGGTGCGCCTCGGCCATGTTCGAGCCCATGATGACGACGCAGTCGGCGTTCTGCAGGTTCTGCTGGTAGTCCGTCGCGCCACCGCGACCGAAGGAAGTCCCCAGACCGGGAACGGTGGCGGAGTGTCAAATACGCGCCTGGTTTTCGATCTGGATCGCGCCGAGTGCGGTGAAGAGCTTCTTGATCAGGTAGTTCTCTTCGTTGTCGAGGGTGGCGCCGCCGAGACTGGCGATGCCCATGGTCCGCCGCAGCGGCGCCCCGTGTTCGTCGGTGTCCTGCCAGCCCTTGCGCCGGGCATCGAGCACCCGGTCGGCGACCATGTCGAGCGCGGTGTCGAGGTCGAGATCGGTCCACTCGGTGGCGTAGGGCGCGCGGTATCGGACCTTTTGTTCCCGCTGCGGCCCGGTGACCAGCTGCTTGCTGGCCGACCCCTTCGGGCAGAGCCGCCCCCGCGAGATGGGGCTGTCGGGGTCGCCTTCGATCTGGACGACTTTTTCGTCCTTGACGAAGACCTGTTGCCCGCACCCGACGGCGCAGTAGGGACAGACGGACTTGGCCACCCGATCGGCGTTCGCGGTGCGCGGGGCGAGCGCTTCGGACCGCGCGGACTCGGCGGCCTTGCCCCGGCCGAGCGGATCGGTGCCGGTGAGCTGGCGGTACACGGGCCAGGATTCGAGCCATTGCCGTGGTCCCATGTCACCTCCCTGGCCGTGCGCTGCGCGCGGTTTACCCGGCGCCTGCCGAGCGTAAACCGGCTCGGCCGGGTCGGCGACCGGACCGATGCCGCGAATGACGTCGGTGGTCCTGAATGAGTCATTCGCGACGTTTGTTCGAGCCGGGAACGCCGCTTTCGCGCGGAGTGCGGGGGCGGGGCTCGACGGCCGCGGAGCCCGTGTGGGTGGGCACTCGCTCAGGTCCGGGTCGGCGAGGCCGCGACCGGCCGCCGCGCGGATTGCCGGTGTGGGCGACACGCTGCGCCGAGGCCGGATGTCGGGGTCGGCCGCCGCGTGAATTGCTCGCGCTGGGCAATGCGCCTCGCTCAGGTCGAGAACCGCTACACACCGACTGCGGCCGGCCCTGCGCGGATTGCTCGCGACGGTTTGGCTGGCGTGGGCAAGACGCCTTGCCGTGTTCAGGATCGGCGAGGGCCGGGGGCGTGCGACCGCAGCCGATAGCCGCGCGGATTGCTCGTGTGGGCGACACGCTGCGCCGAGGCCGGATGTCGGGGTCGGCCGCCGCGTGAATTGCTCGCGCTGGGCAATGCGCCTCGCTCAGGTCGAGAACCGCTACACACCGACTGCGGCCGGCCCTGCGCGGATTGCTCGCGACGGTTTGGCTGGCGTGGGCAAGACGCCTTGCCGTGTTCAGGATCGGCGAGGGCCGGGGGCGTGCGACCGCAGCCGATAGCCGCGCGGATTGCTCGTGTGGGCGACACGCTGCGCCGAGGCCGGATGTCGGGGTCGGCCGCCGCGTGAATTGCTCGCGCTGGGCAATGCGCCTCGCTCAGGTCGAGAACCGCTACACACCGACTGCGGCCGGCCCTGCGCGGATTGCTCGCGTTGTAGACGCACCTCGCGCAGGTCGGGATCGGCGACGACACACGCATCAAGGGGCCGCGGACCGCGGCCGCGACGGTTTGGCTGGCGTGGGCAAGACGCCTTGCCGAGTTCAGGATCAGCGAAGGCCGGGGGCGTGCGACCGCGGCCGACCGCCGCGCGAACACCTCGCGCTCCCCACACACCTCGCTCAAGTCGAGAACGGCGACGAGGCCCCCTCCGCCCGGGTCCGTCCCCGCCGTCCAGCCACGGCCAGCGGCTGCGCGACGTCCTCCAGCGACTTCCCCTCCGCATCCACCGCCAGGAACCGCGCGATCACCCCGCCGGCCACCATCACCGCGGCGCCCAGCAGGTACCCGATGAACAACCGGACCGGATGGTCGCCGGCACCGATGAGCGCGCCGTAAATGACCGGGCCCAAGGCGCCGAAACACTGCGCGATCGCGAAGAACACCGTGATCGCCTTCGAACGGACCTCCAGGGGAAAGATCTCGCTCACCGTCAAATACCCCGCGCTCGCGCCGGCCGAGGCGAAGAAGAAGATCACGCACCACGCGATCGTCTGCGTGATCGCGTTCAACGCCCCCGCGTAGAACAGCACCGCCGTCACGGCCAGCAGTACGCCCGACACGACGTACGTCCCCGAGATCATCCGGCGCCGGCCGAGGGTGTCGAACAGGTGGCCGATCGTGAACGGGCCGACCAGGTTGCCCACCGCGAACGCGATCAGGTAAATCGGCGTGGCCGCCGAGGACACGCCGTAGAACTTGCCCAGCACCAGGGTGTAGGTGAAGAAGATCGCGTTGTACAGGAACGACTGGCTGATCATCAGCGACGCGCCCAGCACCGCCCGGGACGGGTACTCGCGGAACAGCACCCTGTCCAGCGCCACGTAGCCGATCTGCTCGGCCGGCGTCACCTCGATCGCCCTCTTCTCGTCGACCGGCGGCAGGTCCTTGCCCGCGTGCTCGACCTCGTGCTCGATCTGCGCGATCGACTCCTCCGCGGCCTCGGCCCGGCCGTGCATGATCTGCCAGCGCGGGCTTTCCGGCAGGTGGCGGCGCACCAGCAGGATCACCAGCCCGAGCACCGGGCCGATCAGGAAGCCGAGCCGCCAGCCGAGGGACAGGTCCACCTGGTTGAGCAGGCTGTACGTGCCGACCGTCCCGAGCACGGCGCCGGCCCAGTACGTCCCGTTGACGGCGATGTCGACCCGGCCCCGGTAGCGGGCCGGGATCAGTTCGTCGATGGCGGAGTTGATCGCCGCGTACTCGCCGCCGATCCCCATGCCGGCGACGAACCGGGTGGCGTACAGGAAGACCACCCAGCCCGCGCCGTTGCCGAGGGTCAGCGCGGTCAGGCCGCTGCCGACCAGGTAGACGGCGAGGGTGAGCATGAACAGGTTCCGGCGGCCCAGCTTGTCGGAAAGACTGCCGAAGAACAGCGCCCCGACCACCTCGCCGGCCAGGTAGATCGTCGCCAGGAGCCCGACCGCCGTCGACGACATGTGCAGCGTCTCGGGACTCGTCAGCGTGTCGGCGACCGCGCCGGCCACCGTGATCTCGAGGCCGTCGAGGATCCACGCCACCCCGAGCGCGACGACCATCCGGGTGTGGAACCGCGACCAGGGCAGCCGGTCGATCCGCGCCGGGATCAACGTCCGCACCCCGGACGACCTCCTCGAGAGCCGGCCCGCGGCAGGTCTTCCCCGGGCCGGCCCCCACCGAAACACGGTGTCTCAGAGGCCGTACGTCTTCCCGATGACGTCCCGCTGGATCTCGCTCGTCCCGCCGTACACCGTGGACACGACGGTGGACCGGACCAGGCGTTCCATCCCGTACTCCGTGGCGTAGCCGTAGCCGCCGAGCATCTGCATGCCGTCGAGGGCCATCGCCTTCGCGAACTCCGTCGCCTTGAGCTTCGCCATCGACGCCTCCCGCGGCAGCGGCTCCCCGCCCGAGGCGTCGATCTTGCGGGCGACGTCGTGGACCAGCAGGCGGGTGCACTCCAGTTCCGTCGCGTGGTCGGCGAGGCGGTGCCGCAACGCCTGGAACGACCCGACCGGCCGGCCGAACTGACGGCGTTCGCGCACGTACGAAACGGTGTCCTCGAACGCGCGGCGCGCGGTGCCGAGCATCAGCGCGGCCAGGATCATCCGCTCGAGGTTCAGCCCCGCCATCAGCTGCCGCCAGCCCTGGCCCACCTCGCCGACCACCGCGTCGCCGGGCAGCGCGCACCCGGTGAAGTACAGGTCGTTGACCTCGCGGCCGCCCATCGTGTCGATGCCGTGGATCGCCAGGCCGTCGACGCCGGCCGGGACGGAGAACATCGTCAGCCCGTCGTGCTTGCCGCCGTCGGCCGAGGTGCGCGCGACCAGCAGGATGTGCCGGGCCAGGTGGGCGTTGGAGCACCACGTCTTCTGGCCGTCGACGACCCAGCCGCCGTCCTGCCGGGCGGCCTTGCACGTCAGCGCGCCGACGTCGGAGCCCGCGCCGGGTTCGGACATCGAGACGGCCAGCACCTCGCCCCGCAGGAAGTCGCCCAGCACCTCCCGCTTGCGCTCTTCGCTCGCGAACTTCGCGTACGACGCGGCCGTGATCACCGACGTGGCGAACCCGCCGATCGGCGCCTGCCGGTAGGCGATCGTTTCGAGGAACAGCACCAGGTCCAGCATCCCCTGGCCGGCGCCGCCGTACTCCTGCGGGACGTTGATGCCGAGCCAGCCCAGCGCGGCCATCTTGCGGTAGAGCGCGTCGTCGTGCGCGGTGTCGCGGGCGCCCACCTCGCGCCGGCAGAAGTCGTCGACGGCGGAGACGAAGTCGCGCTGTTCGGTGGTCAAGTCCACGAAGGCTCCCGGCGGCCGGAGATACAAGATTACTTCCTACGTATCTTTATATCTCCGAGCGCCGGAACTCAAGCCTCGAGCATCGGCACGAGGTAGCGCCGGGCCAGCGCCGCGAGCTGCTCGTCGTCGTCGAGGTCGACGACGCGGCTGGGGATGGCGAGGAAGGAGGCGGACACGCGGACCATCAGCTCGGCCACGACCTCGACGTCGAGCCCGGCGGCCACCGTGCCGGCGTGCTGCTCCCGCCGCAGCTGACCGGCGACGAACTCCCGCACGGTGGCCAGCGTCCGGCCGGCGTCGGTGATCATGGACGACGCCAGCATGCCTGGTTCGGCCGCGATCAGCCCGCCGATCAGCGGGTTGCCGCGGATCGCGCGCAGCGAGCTCACGAAGCCGAGCACGACCCGGTCGGCGACGGTCTCGGCCTGCTTGATCTCGGTCAGGAAGCGGTCGAAGTAGCGGCGGTACTCGCGGCGCACGACGTGCTCGACGAGCGTGTCCTTCGTGGCGAACCGCCGGTAGACGGTGATGCGGGACAGCCCGGCGCGCTTGGCGACGTCCTCCATCGTGGAGCGCTGGACGCCCATCCGGCAGAACTGCTCGAAGGCGGCGTCGAGCACGCGGACGCGGACCTCGTCGGCGTCGTCGACCCGCTGGAGCGCGTCGACGTAGGCGCGCTCCAGCAGCGATTCCGCGCCGGGTGCGGACGTGAACGGCGATACCGCGGGTTCCGAAGCCACCTCCCGATCCTGCCACTCCGGGGCTTGTGACCTCGGGAAGGCCGTGGTCTGATACAAGGAGGCAAGTCGCGTATCAGAGTATCATCGTCGATCTCGGCTCCGGAGGAGTAGCGATGGCCAAGGACGAAGTCAGCCGGCGGCTCGCGATGAAACGCGGGGGGACGCTGGGCATCCTGGGCGCGGTGACGGTGGCGTCGCCGTCGTTGTGGACGTGGCCGGCGGAGGCGTCGGTCGCCGGCACCGGGGCGGGCGCGGATCCCCGGTGGGTGTGGGACACCGAAGCCGACCCGCTGCTCGCCGCCGTCATCGACCGCGGTGACGTGCCGCGCGTCAACGAACTGCTGCGGACCTGGCGGAAGAACGGCCAGCCGCTGCCCGACGGCCTCCCCGCGGACGTGCGGGACTTCGTCGAGCGGGCCCGGCGGCTGCCGGCCTGGGCCGACTCGGGCAAGCTCGCGAATTCGTTCCGGTTCACCGAAAAGCGCGGGCTCTACCTCGGGCTGCTCTACGGCCTCGCGAGCGGGATGGTCAGCACGGTGATCCCGCACGAAGCCCGCGCGGTCTACCACTCCAAGGGCGGCGCGGCCATGAAGGACCGCATCTCCAAGACCGCCAAGCTCGGTTACGACGTCATGACCCGCAACGCTTTCGACGCCGACGGCGAGATGATCGTGACGTGCGTCAAGACGCGCCTGGTGCACGCCGCCGTGCGCCACCTCCTGCCGCAGTCCCCGCAGTGGCAGCAGGGATCCGACCAGACGATCCCGATCAGCCAGCGGGACATGATGGTCACCTGGCACAGCCTGCCCACCACCGTCATGAAGAAGCTGACGTCGTGGGAGGTACCGATCCCGCGGGCGGAGTCCGAGGGGTTCCTGCACTCCTGGCAGCTCACCGCGCACCTGCTCGGCATCGAGGACGAGTACATCCCGGCGTCCTGGGCCGAGGCCGACGCCCAGGCCGATCAGGTGCTGACGCCGGTGCTCGCGCCGACCGACGAGGGCATCGAGCTGGCCGGCATCCTGCTCGGCCTCGGCTCGTCGGTCGACGGCGGCATCCTCAGCACGCACGTCCTCGGCGCGATGACCCGGTTCATGCTCGGCGATCAGATCGCCGGTTGGCTGCGCATCCCGCGCGAGCCGGTCTGGGACCCGCTGCTGCGCACCGCGTGGGGCCCGTTCATCGCCGTCCGGGAAGGACTGCTGCCGTTCCCGCTGGCCCCGGCGGCCTACTGGACCTTCGACGAGTTCCTCCGCCAGGCGGCGCTGCTGTTCCTCTCGGAGGCCCGGCCGATCAGCATCGAGATCCCGACGGGCAACCGGCCGTCGTGACGCTCAGCGCACGAGCTTCGCGTACACGATGACGTTGTCGAGGTAGTTGCGGCTCGCCGCGTCGTAGCGGCCGCCGCAGGTGATGAGGCGTAGCTCCGGGTCGGTCGTGTCGCCGTAGACGGCCTCGGTCGGGAACTCCTTCTTGGCGATCTGCTCGACCTTCGTCACCGTGAAGGTCAGTCGTCCGCCGTCTTCCCGGTCGACGTGCACCTCTTCGCCCGGCTTGAGTTCGTGCAGCCGCCAGAAGATGCCCTTCCGGTGGCCGCCGTCGATGTGCCCGAGGATGACCGCCGGCCCGGCCTCGCCCGGCGTGGGGCCGTATTCGTACCAGCCGGCCTGCAGCGGCTGGTCGACCGGCGGCACCTCGACGGTCCGGTCCGGGTTGAGCCCGAGCGACACCAGCGACGACTTCGCGCCGATGGCCGGCACGTCGAGCGCGGTCGGCAGCGACCGCACGACCGTGGTGGCGGGGGCCGCGGCCGGGGGAGCGGCGGGGGTCGCCTGGGCCCCGCATCCCGCCAGCAGCACGGATAGGAGGCCGATCAGCAGGGCGCGGCGGGGCATCGGCTCAGCCCTCCGCGGCGAGGCTGCCGTCACCGGTCTGCGGGGCACCGGCGGGCACGACGACGACCTGCCCCGGCCGCGGCGGCGCCTGGGGCGCGTGCTCCTTCGACGGGCCGCAGGTGACCGACGCGAGCTTGATGTCGCCGCTGCCGAGCTTCTTCGCGTCGCCGTCGAGGAGCTTGACGTGCAGCGCGGTGACTTCGAGGCTGCCGTCGTAGCGCTGGAGCTGCTCGTTGACGATCACCTCGGCCACGCCGGGGATCCCGAGCCGCTGGTTCGGCCCGGTGGTGGCGGGCAGCGTGCCGAGCCGCCCGAGGTTTACCCCGGCGAGGTCGCTGCTGCCGGTGACGTGCCCGTCGGCGGACGCGCACCGCGCGCTGATCAGCCGGATCGACGGCACCCGCCCGGCGACCGGCGCGAGCAGCGGCAGGGTCGCCTCGGCGACGCTCGCCTTCGCGGCCACGGTCCCGGCGCCGTCCACGACGGAGCTGCTGATCGCCTTCGCCGTGACGAGGCCCTTGAGCGGAACGTCGGCGACGCTCGCCGAAGCCGGACCGGTGCTGCTCGACGCGGCGAGCTGCCCGGTTTCGACGGTGATCCCCTTGCTGTCGGTGAGCACGCCGGGCAGCACGGAAACCGTGGCGGAGGCCCCGAAAGCGGACCCGGCGACGGCGTCGTCGGCGTCGGAAACACCGGCGGAGGCGGCGAGGAGGGCAGCCGTCACCCCGGCCAGGCTCCCGGCTCGGAGCAGGGTGGTGCGCATGAAGAAATCCTTTCACCGCAACGGAAAACGTGGGGACGCGGCACCGGTCGGAGTTCGGTCCGCGGGGGAAGCCCGGCCACGCTATCAAAATCGCTACATGGGGCAAGGATTTCGTCGAGTGCTGGCAGTCGCGCCAATGCGCGAAAAGTGATCACCGGCTGCGCGGCCACCTTGTCGTGGTGGATTTCTCCGGAGGTATTTCCCGGTTTGTGGACGGGCGGTAGCGCGCATTGCGACATTCGAGGCGATGCACGACGGGATTCGACACGGATGAGTGATTACCTGGACGAGTGCTCGCGGGTACGGAGAGTGATGTGACCGCCACGATCCCGGCGCCGGGCGCGGAACGGAGTTCCACGGCGGCGGCGCAGGACGTGCACGTGGTGCCGTCGGCGCTGAGTACTGCTGCCGCCGGCCCACAGCACCGCACCGTGGCGGTGGCGGCCGGCCTGACGCGGGGGCCAAGTGCCGGCCTGGGAACGGCCGCCGGTCCAGCGCACAGCGTCGCCGGGACCCAGCCGGATCGACGGCCGGCGGGTCGTGGACCCGCCGGCCGGGGCGTCACACGAGCGACGCGGTCAGCCCGCCGTCGAGGACGTAGTGGCTGCCGGTGATCCAGGTCGCGCGGTCGGAGGCGAGGAACGCCGCCACCTCCGCGATGTCCTGCGGGGTGCCGAGCCGGCCCTGCTTCGCCGCGACGAGGTCGCGGAAGGGGACCTGGGTCGCGGCCTCGAAGTCGGGGACGAGCCGCTCGACCATCGCGGTGTCGGCGAAGCCCGGGCAGACCGCGTTGACCCGGATGCCCGCCGGGCGCATCTCCACCGCGGCCACGCGCGTGAGCTGGATGACCGCCGCCTTCGTCGCGCAGTA
This sequence comes from Amycolatopsis sp. FBCC-B4732, assembly GCF_023008405.1. Lineage (NCBI taxonomy): Bacteria > Bacillati > Actinomycetota > Actinomycetes > Pseudonocardiales > Pseudonocardiaceae > Amycolatopsis > Amycolatopsis sp. FBCC-B4732. The sequence goes on along the minus strand of NZ_CP095376.1, from coordinate 4,456,921 downwards.
GGACCCGAGCAGCGGGCTGCCGCCGATGCCGGCGATCGACGCGATGTTGACGATGTTCCCCTTCGACTCCACCAGGTGCGGGGTCGCCGCCTTCATCGCCACGAACGTGCCGCGCACGTTGACCGCGAAGATCTTGTCGAAGCTCTCCGTCGACTGCTGCAGCAGCGGCGACGACACCTCGATCCCGGCGTTGTTGACGAGGACGTCGAGGCCGCCGAGGAGGTCGACCGCCTGCTGGATGGCCGACTGGACCTGGCCCTCGTCCGTGACGTCGCAGTTCGCGACGCCGGCGGCGCCGATCTCCTCGGCCGCCTGCTTGGCCGCGTCCGCATCTCGGTCGCTGACCACGACCTTCGCGCCGCGTTCGGTGAACAGCGCCGCGATCGCCTTGCCGATGCCGGCGCCGGAGCCGGTCACGAAGACGCGCTTTCCCTCGAGTTCGGACATGCTGGTTCCCTTCACATCGCGTCGATCTGGGGCAGGATTTCTTCCTTCAGGCGCTTCATGTCGTCCAGCGTCTTCGCCACCGGCACGTCCTGGAAGGGCGGCCACAGGAACGGCATGGTGAGCCCGGCTTCCCGGTACCGCTTCAGCTGGTCGGTGATCTGCTTCGCCGAGCCGACGAGCAGGTTCGTGCCCTTGCCCATCGGCGACTGGTCCACGTCCTCGTCGGTGATGACGAACCAGATCATGCTGGAGATCTCGAGGTCGTCGACCGAGCGCGGGGTGTCGAGTTCCTGGAGCTCGCGCTGGATCTCGGAGCGCCACCGCGCGATGTCTTCGGGCGAGTCCTGGATGCCGATCCAGCCGGCCAGGTTGTACTTAGCGATGCGCGCGGCCGAGCGCTTCGCGTCCTTGAGCCCGCTGAAGAAGATCGGCGGGTGCGGCTTCTGGACCGGCTTGGCGCCGAACCCGCTGCGGTCGAAGTCGGCGAACTCGCCGTGGTATTCGAACAGGTCGTTGGTCCAGATGCCCTGCATGATCTCGAGGGTCTCGCGGACGTGCTTGTGCCGTTTGGGGAAGATGTGCGACGCGCTCGCGGCGGCGAACTCCTCGGGCATCCAGCCGGAGCCGACGGCGACGTTGAGCCGGCCGCCCGCGAGGTGGTCGATGGTGGCCAGCTCCGCGGCGAGGACGCCGGGCGAGCGGTAGGGCGTGTCGATGATGCTCATGCCGATCCGCACCTTCGACGTCTTCGCCGCCAGCCACGGGATGAGCGGCATGCCCTGGAGGAACTCGCCCCGCGAGCTCACCGGCAGGCCCTTGGGGAACCCCTCGATCATGCCGAAGGCGTACTGCATCTCTTCGCTGTCCGACGTTTCCGGGACGATGATCCGGTCGAGCGTCCAGACGGAGTCGAAGTCGAGGTCTTCGGCGAGTGCGGTGAGGTCTTCGAGCTCCCGGACGGTCACCTTGTCCCGGAAGTTCGGCAGGTAGAGCGCGAGTTTCATGGTCGGACAGCCTCCTTGCTGCGTTCGGTGAAGGTGGAGCGGATGTCGGCTTTCAGCACCTTGCCGACGGTGGAGCGCGGCAGCTCCGGCCAGATCTCGATCTGCTTCGGCGCCTTGACGCTGCCGATGCGGTCCTTGACGAAGGCGATCAGCTCGCCGGTGTCGAGCTCGGCGCCCGGCTGGAGCTGGACGACGGCGGTGACGCGCTCGCCCCACTTGTCGTCGGGCAGCCCGATCACGGCGCAGTCGCGGACGGCGGCGTGGGCCATCACGGCCTGCTCGACCTCGGCGGAGTAGACGTTGAAGCCGCCGGTGATGACCATGTCCTTGGCGCGGTCGACGATGTGGAGGAAGCCCTCGTCGTCGAGGAAGCCGATGTCGCCGGTGTGGTGCCAGCCGTGCGCGGACGCCTCCGCGGTCGCCTCGGGGTTGCGGTAGTAGCCGGCCATGACGAGCGAGCCGCGGACGCAAATCTCCCCGCGTTCCCCGTGCGGGACGGCTGCTCCGTCGTCGTCGAGAATGGCGACGGTGACCAGCGGCGAGGGCCGGCCCGCCGACGACAGACGTCCCGTGTGGACGGTGCCGTCGGGACGCCGGTGCTCCGCGGGGGACATCGTCGAGATCATCATCGGCGCCTCGGACTGGCCGAAGAGCTGGGCCATCGGCCCGATGCGGTCGAGGGCTTCGGTGAGCCGGGCCGTCGACATCGGGGCCGCGCCGTACCAGAAGCACTGCAGGGACGACAGGTCCCTGCGATCGAGCGCCTCGTGACCGAGCACCATGTAGATCAGCGTCGGCGGCAGGAACGTGTGGGTGACGCGGTGGCGTTCGATCAGCTCCAGGAAGCGGCCGACGTCGGGCTCGGCCATGATCACGACTTCGCCGCCGCGGGCGAGGATCGGGAAGCAGAGCACGCCGGCCGCGTGGGTCAGCGGGGCCAGGGCCAGGTAGACCGGGCGGCCGTCGAACGGGTAGCTCATCAGCGTGATCGCCGACATCGCCTCGAGGTTGCGGCCGGTGAGCATGACGCCTTTGGGCCGCCCGGTCGTGCCGCCGGTGCCGACGAGGGCGACGACGTCCCCGGGTTGCGCGGCTTCGGCCGGCGGGTCGTCCCGGGCGGCGTCGAGCCAGTCCGCGAAGCCGGGCGCGAAGTCGTCGCCGTCGCCGAGGCGGACGAGCGTGGTCAGCTTCGGGAGTTCCGGGGCGATCCGGCGGACCAGGTCTTCGAAACCGGGCTGGAAGATCAGGGTCGCGCAGTCGAACAGGTCGAGGAGCTCGGCGTTCTCGCCGGCGGCGTTGCGGGGGTTGATCGGGCACCAGACGGCACCCGCGCGGGCGATGCCGAAGACGCAGGAGAACGCGGTCGGGTCGTTGGCCGAGAGGATGCCGACCTTGTCGCCGGGCCGGACGCCGCAGCGTCGCAGAGCGCGGGCGACGGCGTTCGCGAACTCGACCACTTGGCCGTAGGACAGGGAGTTCCCGTCGAGGGTCAGGCAGGGCGCGTCCGGGTCCAGGGAGGCGCCTTTTTCCAGGTAGAAGTACAGAGACATCGTCGTCCCTCCCGAGCCGCGTCGGTCGCTGGACACGACCATGGCCGCCGTTTGGACGAATGTCAAGATTTTCTTGGACGATTGGTCAGAGAATTGCTCGATGGTATCTTCGGCCGGTGACCAGCCCACCCGCCGTGCGGCGCCGGACCAAGGTCGACAAGTTCGAGGACCGCCGCCGCGAACTCGCCGACGCGGCCCTGCTCGCCCTCGCCGACCTCGGCTACGCCCGCACCAGCCTGCGCACGATCGCGGAGCACACGAAGTTCTCCCACGGGCTGCTGCACTACTACTTCGACGACAAGGTCGAGCTGATCACGTACTGCGTGCGCCGCTACAAGGAGGCGTGCGTGCAGCGCTACGAAGGCGGAGTCGGCTCGGCCGACACGCCCTCCGACCTCGCCGCGGCGTGCGCCGACGGGCTGGCGGCGGCGCTCGAAGAGGCCCCGCTCATGCACCGCCTCTGGTACGACCTGCGCACGCAGTCGATGTTCGAAGAAGCGTTCCGCGCCGACGTCGCGGAGATCGACGAGGGCCTGCAGGACATGATCTGGCGCAACGTCGCCGCGTACGCCGACCTGGCCGGCGCGGAGCCGAACTGTTCGCCGCCCCAGGCGTACGCGCTGTTCGACGGGTTGTTCCAGCAGGCACTGCTGGGCCACCTGTCAGGACGGGACACGGCCCTCGACGACTTCCGGCGCGCGGTCCGCGAGCTGTTCCCCCGCTTGGCCGGATAGGGACTTGCCTTGACGTGCGCGTCAAGGCTTATCTTCGCTGGGGTGAAGTTCGGGATCAGTTACAGCACCCCCTTTTTCGGCGTCGATCCGGAGCGGCTGCTCGGGTTCGCGCGGGACGTGGAGGAGTGCGGGTTCGAGTCGTTGTACCTGCCGGAACACGTCGCTCTGCACCCCGGGGCGAAGATCGGGGACGTGGCGCTGCCGCCGTCGCTTCCCTTCGCGGATCCGCTGGCGTGCTTGAGTTTCATCGCCGCCGGGACGTCGCGGATCCTGCTGGGGACCGGTGTTCTCCTGCTTCCGTACCACCACCCCGTGACGCTGGCGAAGCGGCTGGCGACGATCGACGTCCTCTCCGGCGGGCGCATGCGACTGCTCACCGTGGGGGTGGGTGCGCTGGCCGGGGAGGCGAACGCGGTCGGCGTCGACTTCGCGACCCGGGGGCGGCGGGCGGATGAGGCCATCGACGTCCTGCGGGCGTTGTGGGCGGGGGACGAGACCGGGGTGGGTTTCGAGGGGGAGTTCTATCGCTTCGACGACGTCTGTGTGTACCCGAAACCGTTGGCGGAGCTGCCGATCCACGTCGGTGGGTCGAGTTCGGCCGCGGCTCGGCGGGCCGGGGTGCGGGGGGATGGATTCTTTCCCGGTGGGAGGCTGACTGCCGAGGAACGCCGCCGGCAGTTGTCGATTGCCCGGGCGGCGGCTGTCTCGGTGGGGCGGGATCCTGGGCGGCTGGAGTACACGCGGTGGGGGCCGCTCGACATGTCGGTCGAGGATGTCGAGGCGTTGGCTTCGGAGGGGGTTACTCGGGTTGTGGTCAGTCCGGGGACTGCTGAGGTTGGGCGTCGGCGGGATGAGATGGGTGCGTTCGCTTCTCGGTTCGGGTTGGGGTAACGATCATCGCCACCTGATCGAGTGATGAACAAGCGTTCGGGTGTCGGGTAATCTTGTTGTGTGGACAGAGAAGCGGTGTGGCAACGGACGCGGAGGCTTTGGCCGACCGTCTCCGTGGGCTGCTCACCGTGGTGCGGTCTGCCGAGGCGGAAATCGGTACTCTGCTGGTGGAAATCGAGTCGCGTGGCGTGATGGAACTGTTCGGGTACCGCTCTGTTGCCCGGTTGCTCGAACACCTTGCCGACATCCCCCACGCGGCCGCCCAGCGCACCGTCGCCCGAGCCCAGGCTCTCACCTCTGCGCACACCCTCGACTCCCCGGCCGCTGTCGCCCCCGCCACCGGCGCTGCTGCTCTGACGGGTGCCCTGAGCACCTCGATGATCGACACCATCATCGAGGCTGTGTCTCGGATCCCCGTCGAGCACCGCGACTCCGCCGAACAGGACCTGCTGGCCTTCGCCGCCGACGCAGGCCACAAGCAAGTCGCCGCCCTCGGCGCCCGGATCCTGGCCCACCTCGACCCCGACGGCGCCGAGCCGGTCGATGTCGAGCCCGCCACCCCGGCTCGCGAACTCTCGTTACGCCGCAAAAGAACCGGAACCTGGGAACTCACAGGCCGGTTCGACGACGAGACCGGCACCCGAGCCAGCGCCCTGCTCGACGCCCTGGCCGAACGCCGCACCGCCGACGACGGCGGAGACTTCCGTTCCCCGCAGGAACGCTACGGCGACGCCTTCTCCGACGCCATCGACCTGGCGTTGAACTCCCCAGAGTTGCCCACGCAGGCCGGTGAACGTGCCCACGTGATGGTCGCGGTGTCCCTGGACGACCTGAGATCCGGGCTCGGCCACGCCACTCTCGGCGACACCGGCCTGATCTCCGCGGTTGAGGCCCGGATCCACGCCTGCGACTGCAAACTGATCCCCACCGTCCTCGGCGCCACCAGCGAACCTCTGGACCTGGGCCGAGCCCGCCGCCTGATCTCACCCGGCCTCCGCCGGGCCCTGTTCCTGCGTGACCGGGGCTGCGCCTTCCCGGGCTGTCACCGCCCACCGCGGCACTGTCAAGGTCACCACATTCGGCACTGGGCCGACGGCGGTCCGACCGATCTGGCGAACCTGGTCCTGCTCTGCGCGCATCACCACCGGCTGATGCACCGCTCGGGTTGGCAGGTCCGCCTCGCCTCCGACGGCCACCCCGAGTTTCTGCCGCCGCGTTTCTTGGACAAACGCCGAAAACCCAGGCGCAACAACCTGCATCAGCCACTGCCCTTCGCGGCTTGATGGGATCGGCCCGCAGCCACCGGCTACGGGCCTGCACCCATGTCCACTAGGGCACCACGACGAACTTGCCGGCCCCTTCGTCAGCCTCCATGGCGCGATGTGCGGTAACGATGTCGTCCAGAGCGAAAACACGGTCCACATGCGACTCGCACCGACCGGCCTCAACGGCGTCGACGATCCTCTGCAGGACAGGCGCGTTCCCCTTCAAGGTGTCGCTGTGGAAGGCGGTGAGCTTCGTGCCGGACGGAATCATCGCGATCGGCTCGAGGTCCGGGATCACCCAGCCGCTGAGCGAGCCCGCCACGCACACGGTGCCGCCACGGCGAACCAGGCTCAGCGAGTCCACGGCCGTGCTCGCGCCGATCAGGTCGAGGATGTGGTCGGGGCCCGAAGGCCAGATCGCACGGACGGTCTCCGCCAGGGATGCGCCGGTGTCGACCAAGGTGTGGTCGGTGGTCAGGGCCGTCAGCTTGCTCTCGTGCCGGGTCGTCGCCGCGGTTTCGATGCCGTACGCGGCCGCGAGTGAGGCGGCTGCCATGCCCACCGATGAGGTGCCGCCGCGGATCAGCAGGCGGTGGCCGGGCTCGAGGCCCAAGGTGTCCAGCGCTCCTTGGGCGGTCATGAACGTCTCGGGGAGCGCGGCCAGCTCCGGCCACGGCAACGTCGTCTCGACGGGCATCAGCAAAGCGTTCGGCACCAACGCGTATTCTGCGTAGCCCCCGTCGAACTGGCGGCCCAGCTCGCCCATCACCGCGGCGACGGTGGTGCCCTCCGCGAGCGCCGGGTCGGTCGATTCGGCCAGGGTGCCCACGCATTCGATGCCCAGTACGCGCGGGAAGGTCACGGTGGGGGAGTGGCCCTGGCGGGTCCTCAGCTCGGCGCGGTTCAGGCCCGCGCCCCGGACGTGGACCAGGCTCCAGCCGGGCCGGACGGCGGGGATCGGTACTTCGCGGACCTCCAGCACCTCCGGGCCGCCCGGCCGGACGCAGACCGCTGCTCTCATCTTCATGCCCCTCACTCTCGGTCCGGGCCGCGGCGGCGGACCACCGGTAGGATGCCGGGTCATGCCCATCGGCCGCCAAGCTTCGGAGTCGCGGATCTGGCCGTCCGGCGGGGCGCATCTCTGGGCTCCCGGGGCGATGAGCGAGGCGCACGCCCACCGCCGCGGGCACCTCGTGTACGCCGCTCGCGGGGTGCTGTCGGTGCACACCGGGCGCGGGACGTCGGTCGTGCCCGCCAACCGGGTTGCCTGGATCCCTGCCGGGTTCGGGCACCACCACCGGGCGCACGGCCACACCGACATGCGGATCGTCTTCCTGACGGCGAGCCTGGCCCGGCTCGTTCCCGCGCACCCGGCCGTGTTCGCCGCGTCCGGGCTCGCCCGGGAGGTCCTGCTCGCGCTGACCGGCACCCGCGAGTACGACCGCGTCGCGAGTGCCCGCCTCCGCCGGGTGCTCGTCGAGGAGCTCCGCGAAGCGCCGGAGCAGCCGCTGCAACTACCGGAACCCCGCGACGACCGGCTGCGGGCCATCACGCGGGTGCTGTACGAGAACCCCGCGGACACCACCCCGCTCGCCGAGCTCGGCCGCCGGGCCGGGGCGAGCGCCCGGACGCTGAGCCGGCTGTTCCGCGACGAACTCGGCATGACCTTCTACGAGTGGCGCACCCAGCTGCGCATCCACCACGCGCTCGTCCTGCTGGCCGAGGGCCACGACACGACCCGGGTGTCCCACGCCTGCGGCTGGTCCAACCCGAGCGGCTTCATCACCGCGTTCACCGCGATCATCGGAACCACCCCGGGCCGCCACCGCGCGGCCACGACCTGACCGCCGCACGCGCTACCGGCCTGGTCCGTCCACAAGCGACACCAACCCCACGGGCAACGTCGTCCGGTCCGCCACGAAGCCGACGATCGCGTCTCGCAGCGCCCGGACCGCGCGGGTCGGATCCACCTCGCGGCGGACCGCCAGCTGGACCACCCGGGTCATCCCCGCCTCCGGAACGAAGCGGGTCATCGGGAAGCGGTCGCCCGCCACCGTGCTCGGGACCACCGCTGCACCCATGCCCGCGCGGACCAGTTCCAGGACCGCGTCCATCTCGCCGCCCTCGATGGCGAACACCGGTTCGAAACCCGCGGCGCGGCAAGCGTTCACCGTCGCTTCGCGGACGTCGTAGCCGCGGCGGAACATCACCAGGGGGACGTCGGCCAGTGCGTGGATGGCGAGGCGGGGGCCCGCGATCGGGGCGTCCGGTGGGGAGATGACCACCAGTTCCTCGAGCAGCACCGGCGTCGCCGCCAGGTGCGGGTCCGCCGGGGCGCTGGCCAGCAGGGCCAGGTCCAGAGCGCCTTCGGACAGGCGCTGCCGCAGGTCGCCCGAACCGCTTTCGTGCAGTTCCAGCTGGATGCCCGGGTAGCGGCGGTGGAACGCCGCCAGCATCGCCGGGAGCAGGCCCGTGCACAGGCTCGGTGGGGCGCCCAGCCGGACGCGCCCGCGGTCGAGCTCGTCCAGTTCGCGGATGGCGCGCTGGGCGGTTTCGGTCTCGGCGAGGATGCGCCGGGCGATCGGCAGCAGCGTCTCGCCCGCCTCGGTGAGCGTCACGTTGCCGCGGATCCGGTGGAACAGCGGGGCGCCCAGGTCGTGTTCGAGCGCGCGGATCTGCTGCGACAGCGAGGGCTGGGCGACGCGCACCTGTTCGGCCGCGCGGGTGAAGTGCCGGTGTTCGGCGACGGCCACGAAGTAGGCGAGCTGCTGGAACTGCACCACGTCATGATAGCCGCTGGCTATCGAGAGCAGAGTTTTCATGTCTTTGACCTCTCGAACTCCTCGACCTAACGTCGAGCGGGTGGTGAACGACCTCGCAACCCGGCGGACCGTCCGGGACTTCTGGGCCTCGACGATCGGCAAGAAGATCGTCATGGCGGTGAGCGGCGCGCTGCTGCTCGCGTTCGTGTTCGCGCACATGGTCGGCAACCTCAAGACCTTCCTCGGCGCCGGCGACCTCAACCACTACGCCCACTGGCTGCGCACGATCGGCGAGCCGGTGCTGCGCTACGAGTGGTTCCTCTGGATCCAGCGCGGGGTGCTGCTCGCCGCGCTGGTCCTGCACGTCACCGCGGCGGTGCAGCTGGCCCGGCGCGACCTGCGCGCGCGGCCGGTGCGCTACGTCCACCGGCAGCCAGTTCGAGCCACCTTCGCGGTGCGCACCATGCGGTGGGGCGGCGCCACGCTCGCGCTGTTCATCGTCTGGCACATCCTCGACTTCACCGTCGGCACCGTGAACCGGGACTTCGTGCCCGGCGACCCGTACCACAACCTCGTCGCGGACTTCGGGGTCTGGTGGGTGAACCTGATCTACCTCGTCGCGCTCGCGATGCTGGGCCTGCACATCCACCACGGCTTCGCCAGCGCCGCGCGCACGCTGGGCGTCACCAGCGCGCGGCGGGAACGGGCGATCAAACTCCTCGGCAGCACGACGGCGGTCGTGGTCGCGGGCGGCTACGCCCTCGTCCCGGTCGCGATCATGACAGGACTGGTGCGCTGATGGCCGACTACCTGACCGGCGACCCGATCGCCGACACCAAGGCACCCGCCGTGCCGCTGGAAAAGCGCTGGGACGAACGGAAGTTCGCGGCGAAGCTGGTGAACCCGGCGAACCGGCGCAAGCACCGCGTGATCGTGGTGGGCACCGGACTGGCCGGCGGCTCGGCCGGTGCGACGCTCGCCGAACAGGGCTACCACGTCGTGCAGTTCTGCTTCCAGGACTCGCCGCGGCGGGCGCACTCGGTCGCGGCGCAGGGCGGCATCAACGCCGCGAAGAACTACCGCAACGACGGCGACTCCGTGTACCGGCTGTTCCACGACACGGTCAAGGGCGGCGACTTCCGCTCCCGGGAGTCCAATGTGTACCGGCTCGCGCAGGTGTCGGCGCAGATCATCGACCAGGCCGTGGCCCAGGGCGTGCCGTTCGCCCGCGAGTACGGCGGCCTGCTCGACACCCGCTCGTTCGGCGGGGTGCAGGTGCAGCGCACGTTCTATGCGCGCGGCCAGACCGGGCAGCAGCTGCTGATCGGCGCGTACCAGGCGCTGTCGCGGCAGATCGACGCCGGGAACGTCGAGCTGCACGCGCGGACCGAGATGCTCGACCTGGTCGTCGTCGACGGCCGGGCCCGCGGCATCGTCGCGCGCGACCTCGTCACCGGGAAGATCGAAACGCACCTCGCGGACGCCGTCGTCCTCGCGACCGGCGGCTACGGCAACGTCTTCTACCTGTCCACCAACGCGAAGGGCTCCAACGCCACCGCGATCTGGCGGGCGCACAAGCGCGGGGCGTACTTCGCCAACCCGTGCTTCACCCAGATCCACCCGACGTGCATCCCGCGCTCGGGTGAGCACCAGTCGAAGCTGACGCTGATGAGCGAGTCGCTGCGCAACGACGGCCGGATCTGGGTGCCGAAGGAAAAGGGCGACACCCGGCCGCCGGCGGAGATCCCCGAGGACGAGCGCGACTACTACCTCGAACGCCTCTACCCGAGCTTCGGCAACCTCGTACCGCGGGACATCGCTTCGCGGGCGGCGAAGAACGTCTGCGACGCCGGGTTCGGCGTCGGCCCCGGCGGCCTCGGCGTCTACCTCGACTTCGCCGACGCGATCACGCGCCTCGGGCGCCCGGCCATCGAAGCCCGCTACGGCAACCTCTTCGACATGTACCAGCGCATCACGGCGGAAGACCCGTACGCGGTGCCGATGCGGATCTACCCGGCCATCCACTACACGATGGGTGGACTCTGGGTGGACTACGACCTGCAGAGCACGATCCCCGGGCTGTTCGTGATCGGCGAAGCCAACTTCTCCGACCACGGCGCCAACCGGCTCGGCGCGTCGGCGCTCATGCAGGGCCTCGCCGACGGCTACTTCGTGCTGCCCGCCACGGTCAACGACTACCTCGGCTCGACCCGGCTCGACGACGTTCTCCCGGAGGCCGTCACGCCGGTGGAAACCGAGGTGCGCGAACGGATCGAACGGCTGCTGGCGATCAAGGGCACGCGGTCGGTCGACTCGTTCCACCGCGAGCTCGGCGTGCTGATGTGGGACCACTGCGGGATGTCCCGCACCCGGGAAGGCCTGCGCAAGGCGCTCGACCGCGTGCCGGAGCTGCGCGCCGAGTTCTGGCGCGACGTCCGCATCCCCGGCCGCGGCGCGGAACTCAACCAGGAGCTGGAAAAGGCGAACCGGGTCGCCGACTTCCTCGAACTGGCCGAACTGCTGCTGGTGGACGCGCTCGCCCGCGAAGAGTCGTGCGGCGGCCACTTCCGCGAAGAACACCAGACCCCGGACGGCGAAGCGGAGCGCGACGACGAGAACTTCGCGTACGTCGCCGCGTGGGAGTACGGCGAGAAACCCGTGCTGCACCGCGAAGAACTCGTCTTCGACCACGTCCACCCGACCCAGCGGAGCTACACGTGAAACTCACCGTCCGCATCTGGCGGCAGACCGGCCCGGCGACCGAGGGCAGGCTGGTTCCCTACCCGGTCGACGGGGTCAGCCCGGACATGTCCTTCCTCGAGCTGCTGGACGTGCTCAACCAGGAACTGATCGCCGCCGGCGAAGAACCGGTCGCCTTCGACCACGACTGCCGCGAAGGCATCTGCGGCTCCTGCGGCGTCGTCATCAACGGGCAGGCCCACGGACCCGAGCGCACGACGGCGTGCCAGCTGCACCTGCGCTCGTTCTCCGACGGCGAGGTCGTCGACGTCGAACCGTGGCGCGCCAAGGGGTTCCCGATCATCAAGGACCTGGTCGTGGACCGGTCGGCGCTCGACCGGATCGTCCAGGCGGGCGGCTACGTCAGCGCTCCCACCGGCAGCGCCCCGGACGCCCACGCGACCCCGGTGCCCAAGCCGGACGCGGACCTGGCCTTCGACAACGCGACCTGCATCGGCTGCGGTGCCTGCGTGGCGGCCTGCCCGAACGGCTCCGCCACCCTCTTCACCGCGGCCAAGGTGACGCACCTTTCGCTGCTGCCGCAGGGACAGCCGGAACGCGGCCAGCGGGTGCTGGACATGGTCGACGCGATGGACGCCGAGGGCTTCGGCGGCTGCACCAACACGGGGGAGTGCGTGGCGTCCTGCCCGAAGGGGATCCCGTTCGCGAGCATCTCGGCCCTCAACCGCGAGTTCCGGAAGGCGAGCCGAGCCGGGCGCCGATGATCCCCGCGGCGGCCGCCATGCCCGCCGCGTTCGGGTGGTACGGGTAGGCCGGCGAGGCCGGGACCGCGCCTTCCAGCCAGCGCCCGGCGGGTCCGGCGCACAGGCCGTGCCGGGCGCTCGGCTCCCGGATGTCCACATAGGACGCACCGTGCCGCCGGGACTGGTCGGCGAGCATGGTCATCAGGCGGTCGAACGTCGCCTGGATGAACCCGGCGTCGGCGGCGGTGAACGGGTCGGCCGGGTAGCAGCCGCCCGGGCGCCAGTACGTCAGGTAGCCGGTCACGACCACGCGCGCCGCCGGGGACCGGCGGTGGATCTCCTCGAGCGCGGCCGCGATCTTCGGGGCGGTGGCGGCGATCCGCGCGGGGAACACCGTGGCGTACTGCTCCTCGCACGACGGCGAGACCGGCGCGTCCGGGCTCGCGCACGTCACGAACGCCGACCCGAGTGCGATGTCGTTGGCGCCGATCGCCAGCGTCACCAGGGCCGTGTCGCGCCGCAGCGCGGCGAACTGCGGCGCGACCACCCCCGCCTGCCGCCCGGTGAGGTCGGCGGTGGTCGCGCCGGAGCAGGTGACGTCCGTGAGCGCCGCGCCGAGCCGGGCCGCCAGGACGTGCGGCCAGTCGTGGTCGGAGCGCAGGCAGGTCGCGTCGATCTGCACCGGGATCCCCGGGCCGGCGGCCGAGGAGTCGCCGAGCGCCACGTACCGGAGCGGCCCGGCGGTCGCGGCCGGCGCCACCATCAGCCCGGCCAGGAGCGCCACGACCAGCGCGATCCTCATCGGACCGGCTGTTCCGCGCTCGGTACCGGCGCCAGGTCACGGGCCGCGTCGCGGCGGATCGCGGCCGCCAGCAGCGGGACCAGCGCGAGGGCGACCACGGCCGCCGCGGCGAAGACGTAGTACGGGGCGACGAGGCTGTCCGTGCTGCTCTCGATCAGGCCGTAGACGTACGGGCCGATGAACCCGCCGGTGATCCCGAGCGTGTTGATGAACGCCAGCCCGGCCGCGGCCACCAGCCCGGACAGGCGCGCCATCGCGACCGACCAGAACAGCGGGAGCGTGCCGAAGGCGAAGAAGTTCGAGATGAACAGCAGGCTCACGCTCCACACGGGATTGCGCGAGAGGAGGAAGCCCAGCAGCACCAGCAGCACCGCGCCCGCGCACACGCCGATGAGCGCGACTTCGTGGCCGTGGCGGCGCTTGAACCACGGGAAGAACAGCACGCCGGCCAGTGCCGAGATCCCGCCGCTGCCCGCCACCAGCCCGATCAGGAACGGGCTGTCCAGGCCGAGGGACTGGATGTAGGCCGGGAAGTTGAAGCCGATGCCGCCGCCGATCGACTGGTTGATCAGGTAGATGGCGCCGAGCAGCAGCACGGTCGGGCGGCCGAAGGCGAGGCGCAGGCTGCCGCGCAGCTTGGTCGGCGACGCCTTGGCGTGGCCCGCGGCGCGTTCGGTCAGCACGGCGGCTTCGTCCGCGGTGAGCCACTTCGCGTCGCTGGGGCGGCTGGGCAGCGCGATCCAGACGACGGCGCCGATGACCATCGTCACCAGGCCCTCCACCAGGAACATCCACTGCCAGCCGCGCAGCCCGGCGACGCCGTGCAGCTCCATCAGCGCGCCGCCGACGGGGGAGCCGATGACGACCGCGATGCAGGGCGCGGTGTAGATCAGCCCGACGATCGTCACCCGGTGCTTCTGCGAGAACCACTGCGTGACCATGAACATCATCGCCGGGAACAGGCCGGCCTCCGCGGCGCCGAGCAGCAGCCGCAGGACGTAGAAGGACACGTCGTTCGCCACGAACACCATCGCGGCCGACACCGCGCCCCACGAGACGGCGATGCGCGTGATCCACGCGCGGGCGCCGACGCGGTAGAGGACCAGGTTGCTCGGCACTTCGAGCAGCGCGTAGCTCACGAAGAACAGGCCGGCGCCGAGCCCGTACGCGGCCGCGCTGATGCCGACGTCCGCCGCGAGCGCCGTTTTGGCGAGCGCGACGTTCGTGCGGTCGACGTACGACATGAAGTAGGCGATGCCGAGCACCGGCAGCAGCCGGGTGACGGCCTTCTTGGTGGCGAGTTCGTGCAGGAGGTCTCGTGCGTTCGTCATCGGACGCCCTTCGGGTGCATTCTCTGATAGGTGCACAGTCGCGTCTGACCTGCAATACTACGGAGTATCACGGTAAGGATGAGTCGGGTCGCCGTCAAGGGCCGCCCGGCGGTCGTGAGACGATGAGCCGATCGCAGGCGAGGAGGAACGACAGTGAGTGCGAGCCCGGACCTCGAGCCCGGTGCGCGGCGGAGGATCCTCGACGCCGCGGCCGAGGCGTTCATGGCGCACGGGTTCGCCAACGCCACGATCGACGACATCGCACGCGAGGTGGGCGCCACCAAAGGCCTGGTGTACTACCACTTCCGCTCGAAGTTCGACATCTTCCTCGCGGTGTACGAGGAGGCCATGGGCCGCGTCCGCGACCGCGTCGGGCACCACGCCGAGGGAGACGGCACGGGCCGCGAGCGGCTCGTCGCCATGGCGGTGGCGCACGCGGTGAACCTGATGGAGGACCTGGCGTACCACCACGTCGTGCACCAAGCGGTGCGCGGCCAGGTGGCGACCGCGCTCAAGCCCCGCCAGCGCGACACGCTCCAGGAGCTGAACGGGTTGCGGGGCGCGTACGAGCAGCTCTTCCGCGGCGTGGTCGCGGACGGCATCGCCGACGGCTCCTTGCGGGAGGTCGACGCCGCCCTCGCCACCCGCACCCTGCTCAGCAACCTCAACGCGATCGACACCTGGTACCACCGGATCCCCGGGCAGGACCCCGCGGAGCTCCGGGAGCTGGCCGGCCGGATCGTCGACCTGCTGATCGGCGGGCTCGCCGGCTCCTGAGGCTCGGCGGCTGGTTGCCGATCGACGGACCTGGACCGCCTGGCTGCCGGGTGACTGTGGCCGGTGGCTTGGTTGCCGATTGACGGAGCCGGTCCGCCTGGCTGCCGGGTGACTGTGGCCGGTGGCTTGGTTGCCGATTGACGGAGCCGGTCCGCCTGGCTGCCGGGTGACTGTGCTCGGCGGCTTGGTTGCCGATTGACGGAGCCGGTCCGCCTGGCTACCGTTTGTCTGCGCGCCGGCCTGGGAGCGCTCTCAGGAGTACGCGGCGGTACTCCTGACGGGACGGGCCGGTCGATCGAGCACGCCCGGAGCACCCGACCCCCGAAAGCGTCTGACCATGAGACTTCCCGCACTTCGCGCCGCGCTCGCGGCCACCACGCTCGGTGCGTCCGCCGCGCAGAGCGGGCGTTACTTCGGCGCCGCCGCAAGCTCTCCGACACGAGTTACGTCGTGTCTATTCTGGACTGTGAGTTCTCCATGGTGACGCCGGAGAACGAGATGAAGACGGCCGCCACCCAGCCCTCGCAAGCCCAGTTCGGCTTCGCCGACGCCGACCGGATCGCCGGCCACTACCGCGGCGAGATCCACGCGTGGGACGTGGTGCACGAAGCCTTCGCCGACGGCGGTTCCGGCGGCCGCCGCGACTCCAACCTGCAACGGACCGGCGACGACGGGATCGAGGTCGCCTTCCGGACCGCCCGCGCCGCCGACGCGAGCGCGAAACTCTGCTCCAACGACCACAACATCGAGGACTGGCCGGCCGCCAAGACCCAGGGCGCCTACCGGATGGTGCAGGACTTCAAGTCCCGCGGCATCCCGATCGACCGCGTCGGTTTCCAACCCCACTTCGGCAGCGGCGGTCCGCCGGGCAGCTTCCAGACGACGCTCACGAACTTCGCCGCGCTCGGCGTCGACGTGCGGCTCACCGAGCTGGACATCGCTCAGGCGTGCTGGACGCCCGCAACGCGGCGCGGTCACGTCGCGGCCGGGCAGTGCACGGAGTTCGGCTTCCAGGCCACGGGGTCCGGAACGCCGATGGTGGCCGGCTGCGGCTGAGCCACCGGTGGGTCGGGTCTGCCGCCCGGGAGGGGTCGGCAGACCCGATCCGCTAGTTCACCGACGCGGAGAAGGAGTTCACGGCGAGGCCGACGCCGCCGCTCCACGGCTCGAAGCCGGCCTGGATGCTGGTCAGGTACCAGGAGCGGTCCACGCGCGTGCGGGCGTCGACGTCGTTGACGAAGTCCAGGACGTTGAACGACCAGCTCGAGATCGTGGACTGGGCCACGTAGGACACCACGTCGTTGCCGCCGTTGTTGCCCTGCCAGACGTCCCAGCCCCGGCCGCCGATGCTGGTGGTGCCGACCTTCCCGCCGACCGGCTGCACGTTGCCGGTGCGGTTGAACCAGATCATCAGCTCCATCTGGTTGACCCCGTTGGTCTTCGCGGTCGGGTCCATCCAGATGTCGTATGAGGCGTCGAAGGTGCCGCCGGCGTAGGTGTAGGAGATCGACGAGGGCGCGCTGCCGATCCGGCTGAGCTGGCGGGGCAGGTTCGTGCCGGGGGAGCAGTTGCCGTAGTGGCACCCGGCGTAGACGGCGGGGTAGGACAGCGGCGCGCCACCGCTGGTGTAACCCTGCTGGGTCTGGATCCGGAACCCGCTGCCGGTGACGTTGATGCACTGGGTCGCGCTGCTGCCCCAGCGGTTGTTCATGACGACGTACCGGCCGCCGATCGTCGTCGAGCCGTACTGGTCGCAGATCAGCGTGTCCGCGTGCGCGGCCGGGGCGCCGGCGAGCGGTGCCACCAGCCCGGCCGCGGTCAGCAGGACCGCGGAAAGGGCGTGCTTGAGCTTCATCGTGCCGCCTCCACTTCGTCGTGGCGCGCTCCCGGTGGACGGTGCTCTGGGAGCGCTCTCAGCATGAATCGAATCCGATGAAACCACAGCGGAACCGCGAGGCAAAGGGGGTGACCGTGATCAATTTTCGAACTGGGCCCGTCGCGGTCGGTCGCCGGGTGATTGCCAAGGGTGCGTCGCGGTGGCTAGAGTCCTCCCGCTGGGAGCGCTCCCAAACTCGACGACGAGGAGAGGGCGAATGCGGGCGAGGACGGTAATGACGGCGGTACTGGCCGCCGCGACGCTGGGGCTGACGGCGGGCGCCGTGCCCGCGTCGGCCGCGGACTACGAGCGGTTGCTCAACGGCACCTTCGAAAGCGGCACCGCCGACCCCTGGTGGGCCGGCTCGGGCACGACCGCCCGGGTCACCGGCGGGGAGTTCTGCACCGCCGTCACCGGCGGCACGGCCAACGGCTACGACGCGCTGTCCGGCCAGAACGGCGTGCCGTTCGAGGCCGGGCAGCAGTACACCCTGAACTTCGACGCGCACGCGACGACCACCCAGCAGATCTCCGCCGTCGCCGGGGAAGCCGTTTCGCCGTACCGGCAGATTTCGCGCGAAGACCTGACGGTCACGCCGGCGAAGCAGCACTTCACCGTCACCTTCACGTCCACTTTGGACTTCCCGGCGGCCGGCAACGGCCAGCTGGCGTTCTGGTTCGGCGGCCAGGCCACCGGCAACACCGTCTGCCTCGACAACATCTCACTCGTCGGCGGCGTCGTCCCACCCGGCGGCCTCCCGCCGACCAGCGGCGTCCGGGTGAACCAGGAAAGCTACGTACCCGGCCTGCCCAAACGGGCCACCGTGATCAGCGACGCGACCACGCCGCTGACGTGGACGCTGAAGAACTCCGCCGGGACCGCCGTGGCCACCGGGCAGACCCGGCCGCGCGGCGCGGACGCCGCGTCCGGGGAAAAGGTGCACGAGATCGACTTCTCCGCCTACGAAACCGAAGGCACCGGCTACACCCTGACCGTCGGCGCGGAGACCAGCTTCCCGTTCGCCATCGCCGCGAACGGGCTCAAGCAGCTGCGGTACGACTCGCTCGCGTTCTTCTACCACCAGCGCAGCGGGATCCCGATCGAGGCCCAGTACGTCGGCGCCGGCTACGCGCGCCCCGCGGGGCACGTCAACGTGGCGCCGAACCAGGGCGACGACCGCGTGCCCTGCCGCTCGGACCTGAACTGCGGCTACACCCTCGACGTCCGCGGCGGCTGGTACGACGCGGGCGACCACGGCAAGTACGTCGTCAACGGCGGGATCGCCGCGTGGGAGCTGCTCGACGAGTACGAGCGGGCGCTGCGCGTGGGTGACGCGAGCGCGCTGGGCGACGGCAAGCTCGCCATCCCGGAACGCGCCAACGGCGTGCCCGACATCCTGGACGAGGCCCGCTGGGAGGTCGACTTCCTGCTCGAGATGCAGGTGCCGGACGGCGCCCCGGACGCGGGCATGGTGCACCACAAGATCCACGACGCGCAGTGGACGTCCCTGCCGACGCGGCCCGACCAGGACAGCCAGCCGCGCCGGCTCTCCCCGCCGAGCACCGCGGCGACGCTGAACATGGCCGCGGTCGCCGCGCAGGCGTCCCGGCTGTGGCGGACCGTCGACCCGGCGTACTCGGCGAAACTGCTCGCCGCGGCCGAAAAGGCTTACGCGGCAGCCAAAGCGAACCCGAACAAGCTCGCCGACCCGAACGACGGGACCGGCGGTGGTACCTACAGCGACAGCACCGTGACCGACGAGTTCTACTGGGCGGCCGCGGAACTGTTCGCCACCACGGGCAAGAGCGCCTACCGCGGGGACGTCACGGGCTCCGCGCTCTACCGCGGCGCGAGCTTCACCACGCACGGCTTCGACTGGGCCTCCACGGGCGCGCTCGGCGACATCACGCTGGCCCTGGTGCCCACCGACCTGCCCGCGGCGGACGTCTCGGCGATCAAGACGGCGATCACCACCACCGCGGACAGCCACCTGGCTCAGCTCTCCGGCATGGGCTACCCGGCGCCGTACCGCACCGCCGACGGCACCTACGAGTGGGGATCCAACGGCCTGGTCGCGAACAACGGCGTCGTGCTCGCGCTGGCGTACGACTTCACCAAGCAGGACAAGTACCGCGACGGCGCGTTCGCGGCGCTGGACTACCTGCTGGGCCGCAACCCCGCGAACTACTCCTACGTCTCCGGCCACGGCGACCAGCCGGTGCGCAACGTGCACCACCGGTTCTGGGCGCACGAACTGGACGCGTCGCTGCCGACCGCCCCGCCCGGCGCGTTGTCCGGGGGCCCGAACAGCGGTCTGCAGGACCCGACCGCGGCCCGCCTGCTCGCCGGCTGCCCGCCGCAGCGCTGCTTCGTCGACGACATCCAGGCGTACTCGGTGAACGAGGTCGCGATCAACTGGAACTCCGCGCTGGCGTGGCTGACCAACTGGACGGCGGAGAAGTCGCCGTCGGGCGCGGACACGACCGCGCCGAGCGCACCGGGCACGCCTGCCGTGTCGGCGGTTTCGGCGACCGGCGCGACGGTGACGTGGCCGGCGGCGGCCGATCCGGAAAGCGGCGTGGCGGGCTACGACGTCGTCGGCGTGACCGGCTCGTCCCGCAAGGTGCTCGCGACCGTCGCCGGGACGAGCGCGACGCTGACCGGGCTGACGCCGTCGACCGCGTACACGCTGGTCGTCGTGGCCCGCAACGGAGCCGGCGCGAACTCGGCGGATTCGCCGTCGGCGCGCTTCACGACGCTCGCGGCGGGCGGCTGCGCGGTCACCTACGCGGCCAACACCTGGAACGGCGGCTTCACGGCGACGGTCACCCTGACCAACACCGGCACCACGGCGTGGCCGTCGTGGACGCTGAAGTTCCCCTTCTCCGGCAACCAGAAGGTGACGCAGGGCTGGTCGGCGACGTGGTCGCAGTCGGGCGCGGACGTGAGTGCGACGTCGTTGCCGTGGAACGGTTCGGTGGCCCCGGGCCGGTCGGTGGCGATCGGGTTCAACGGGAGCTACAGCGGGAGCAACGCGAACCCGCGGGCGTTCACGGTGAACGGGGTCGCCTGCGGCTGAGCGACGGACGTCACGTGCCCCGGCCGGAACACCGGCCGGGGCCGTGCGTTGTAAGGGGTGTAGGTGCGGAGTGGGCCCCGGAGCTCACGTCCTGCCCCGAAAACTTCCGCTTCCGCTCGCAGGTCGACCCCCCTCAGACCTCCGCTGAGCGGGAGCGGGACCACGTTCACCGCGGCCTCGCCGCGGGAAAGCCCGCACCTGCCGGGGCAACCGGTCCGGCAATCCGGGCCGGCCGGCGCCGACGTGCACCCGCTTCAGGACGGTGAGCTTCGTGGTGCGGCGCGCGAGGAGCCAGGCGGCGCGGCTCCACCGGTTTTTCGCGCCGCCTAACCCGCCACGGTGTGCGGGTCGTCCGCCGGCAGCCAGACGTTCCCGGTGTCCAGCCCCAGCGAGCCGACGTCCCGGGTGAGGGCCGCGATCGCGCCGCGGACCGCCGCGCTGCTCTCGTCGCGGCGGGAAACCAGGGACCACGTCCAGAACGGGGCCGGGTCCACCACCGGACGGCGGGCGAGGTCCGGGGGGACCGGGGCCGTCTGGCCCTTGGGGGAGTTCAGCACCGGGCGGCCCAGCTTGCGGACGTGGTCGAAGAACGCCGGGCCGGTGATGCCGCCGTCGTGGGTGCGGACCACCTTCGCGCCCGTCGCGCCCGCGAACTCCTCGGCGAAGACGTTCCAGGACGCCCAGCTCGCCGTGTCCGCGTCGACCAGCACGACCGTGTCCGCCGCGGTGACCGGGGCGGTGCCGGTGCCGATGGCGTGCAGGCGGTCCGCGCCGATCAGCACGCCTTCGAGGTCGTGCTCGGCCAGGTCGGCCGCGCGGGCCCAGCTGATGGCCAGGTCGATGCTGCCGTCGGCGACGCGGCGCAGCTGGGCGTGCGAAGGCAGCACCCACGTGTCGACGTGCAGCTGCGCCACCCCGGCCACGCGGTCGAGCAGGTCGGCGGGCCGCCAGTTGACGTAGCCCAGCCGCACCGGTTCGGTCGCGGCGAAGCCCGCCGCCGAGCGGCGCAGGTCGTCGGCCTGGTCCAGCAGCGCGCGGATCCGGGGCAGCAGCGCCTCGCCGCACGCGGTGAGCGACACCGAGCGCCGGTCGCGGTCGAAGAGGCGGACGCCCAGGTCGCGTTCCAGCGCCTTGATCTGCTGGGACAGCGAGGGACCCGCGATGTGCAGCCGCTCCGCGGCCCGGCCGAAGTTCAGTTCCGTGGCGACAGCCACGAAGTACCGAAGCTGGCGTAGCTCCATATCGGCAGCTTAGTGCGGTGCGAGCACGGGCCTCCCAGCTGAGAGCGAACCGGTCGTGGCGGACCACCCGGGCGCGGGCACACCATCGGCTCAGGACGAAAAACCCCAAGGAGGTCCACAGTCATGAGCACCCGGAAGGTCGCGGTCGTCACCGGCGCTTCACAGGGCATCGGCGCGGCGCTGGTCGAGTCGTACCGCAAGCTCGGGTACGCCGTGGTCGCGAACTCGCGGTCCATCACCCCGTCGGGGGACGGCGAAATCCTCGCCGTCCCCGGCGACATCGCCGACCCCGCCGTCGGCGCCCGCGTCATCGAACAGGCACTGGCCACGTTCGGCCGGGTCGACACCCTGGTCAACAACGCGGGCCTGTTCGTGGCGAAGCCGTTCACCGACTACACCGGCGCCGACTTCGACACGGTCACCGGCGTCAACCTGCGCGGCTTCTTCGACGTCACCCAGCACGCCATCGCCGCCATGCTCGAAACCGGCGGCGGGCACATCGTCAACGTGACGACCAGCCTGACCGACCACGCGAACAGTTCGGTGCCCTCGGCTTTGGCGTCGCTGACGAAGGGCGGCCTCAACGCCGTCACGAAGGCGCTGGCGATCGAGTACGCGACGCGCGGGATCCGCGTGAACGCCGTTTCGCCCGGCGTCGTCCGCACGCCGATGCACCCCGCCGAAACCCACGAGTTCCTCTCGGCGCTGCACCCGGTCGGGCGCATGGGCGACATCGCCGACGTCGTCGACGCGGTCGCCTACCTCGAAGGCGCGCCGTTCGTCACCGGCGAGATCCTGCACGTCGACGGCGGCCAGAGCGCGGGCCACTGATGACCGCCGAAGCGGACGTCCTCGCCGGCGTCCTGGACGAGTGGAAGGCGGCGGTCGACGCGCACGAGCCGGCTCGCGTGGCCGGGTCCTTCACCGAAGACGCCGTTTTCCAGGGCCTGCACCCCTACCGCGTCGGCCGGGCGGGCGTCGCCGAGTACTACGCCTCGCAGCCGCTGGGCCTCACGGCGGACTACCGGGTCCTGGAGACCCGGCGGCTCGCCGAGGACGTGGTGCTCGGCTACGTGAACGTCGACTTCGGCTTCACGGACCGGCCAGTGCTCCCGGTCACCCTCGGCGTGGTGCTCCGCCGCGTCGACGGGACCTGGCTCATCGCCCACTACCAGGTGTCCCGGCGCTGACCGGCCGGGCCGCGAGCCGGCCCAGCCCCGGCAGGCGGCCCCGGTTGGGCACCGTGCGCAGTGGGTGCCCGGCCAGGCCCCAGCCGCCGAGGAGCTCGTTCGCCGCCGCCCAGCCGGTCGTCGCCGCGCGTTCCATCAGGGCCACCGGCAGGTCGACGCGGATCGCGTCGCCCGCCAGGACCAGGCCCGGTTCCGGGGTGCGCACCGGCGGCCGGCGGGCGAACCCGCCGACCGGGAACAGCGGGCAGTCCTGCCGCACCAGCGTGATCTCCCCGAGGACGCGGGCCGCCGCGGTCTCCGGGTAGAGCCGGTGCAGCCGCTCGTCCAGGGCCCGGGTGACGTCGTCGCGGTCGGACGCGTAGGCGTGCAGCTCCACCACGGAGCCGCCGGTGCGCCGGGCCCAGCGGCGGGCCTCGCCTTCGTAGCGGTCCAGGACGCTGATGTTGTCCAGCGGCGGCAGGCCGCCGGTGCCGAGGAACGCCGGCCGGCCCGCGTCGACGGGCCGGTCGAGCCACAGCCGCCGGACGACGAACGGCGGCGCCGTGCGCAGGTCCTCGACCGCGGCCCGCCACGACGGCGTGCCGAGCCCGGGCGAGGCGGCGACGATCCGGCGCAGTCCCGGGACGTCGCAGGCGAGCACGACGGCGTCGAAGCGCTCCTCGCCGATGCGGAACCCGTCGCCGTCGCGCTCGATCGAGGCCACCTCGGTGCCGCACCGGAGGTCGGCGCGCCGGTCGGCGAGGTGGCCGGCGAGCGGGTCCCACAGCGCCTGCGGGAACGGCTCGGCCGGGACGTCGAAGAGCAGGCCTTCGGCGGAGCCGAGGAAGTACAGGTGGAACATCGTGGCGAGTTCGGCGGCCGACAGCTCGCCGGGGTCGGCGAAGAAGCTGCGCGAGAACACCTCGAACGCGAGGTGCCGCGCGGCGGCCGGGAAGTTGATCGCGGCCAGGAACGACGCCGCGTCGAGGTGGTCGAGCTGGTGGTAGACGCGGGGGACGCTGACCGTCGCCAGGGGCAGCGCCCGCCGGCCGTCCAGGCGCAGCAGGTCGCGGGTGCGGAACGTCGGGCTGCGCAGCGCGAAGGCGAGCGCGTTGACCGGCGGCGTCCGCGGCAGCCCGGCGAAGGTGTCGGTGCGCCCGTGCGGGTCGATCAGCGGGTAGTCGGGCACCGGGGTGAGCCGCTCGAGACCGGGGTCGGTGCGGGCCAGCAACGCGCGCAGGTTGTAGTACTGGCGGAAGAACGCGTGGAAGCCGCGGCTCATCGTCACCGGCGTGCCGTCGGTGAGCCGGTCCGCCCAGCCGCCCACGCGCCCGCCCAAGTGGGCTTCGCGCTCGAACAGCGTGACTTCGACGCCGCGTTCGGCGAGCCCGGTCGCCGCGGTGAGCCCGGCGATCCCGCCGCCGACGACGGCGGTGCGCGGGCGGCGGCCCAGCTGTCCCGCGTCGGGGAGCCCGGCGGGCGCGGGGAGGGTCTCGGCCCGCCGGTCGCGTCCGGTGACGCCGGTCGCGTGCCGCACGCTCATGCGGCGGTGCCCAGTACGGTGTGGACGATGCCGCGGTGCCAGCCCGGCATCGTGCCGGTCCGGACGTCGGTGAAGCCCGCGCGGGTCAGCCGCGCGCACAGGTCGCCGACGCCGTCGAAGGCCAGGACGCTGCGGCGCAGGTGCCGGTAGAGCGTGGCGTCGCCGGTGGCCAGCCGCCCGGCCGGGATGACGATCGCGCCGCACACCGCGTTCCACACCGCGCGCGAGCGGCGGGAGTCGCGCACCGAATACTCGTGCAGCGCGAGCACCCCGCCGGGGCGCAGCAACCCGTGCAGGACGCGCAAAGTGGCGTCGGGGTCGGCGACGTTGCGCAGCAGGTACGCGGCGAGGATCGCGTCGAACGGGCCGTCGGCCGCGGACAGCTCCTCGACGGGGAGGTGCCGGAAGTCCACTGTGGACGGCCAGGTCTTCGTCCCGGCGCGCGCGAGCATCGACGCCGAGGCGTCGATCGCGGTGATCCGCGCGTCCGGGGCCTGGGCGAGCAGCGCCGCCGTGGACGCGCCGGTGCCGCACCCGGCGTCGAGGACCCGCCGGGCGCCGCTGCCGTCGAGCAGCCGGCGCGCCGAGATCCGGAGGTCGCGGTGGTAGCCGGGGTTGATGCCGACGAGCCGGTCGTAGGCCGCGGCACCCGCGTCGAACGCCGCGGGCACCTCGGCCCGGGGCAGTCCGTTGCCTTTCATGCACTGTCCTTTCGCGACTTCCCGCGCTCCCACAGGAGCAGGACCGCGGTGACGAGGGCGTAGCCGAACAGGAAGTCCTCGACCGGGATGTCCCAGGGGAACCGCCAGCCGGTGATCCCGCCGGGGGAGTAGCGGACGATCGGCGCCGACAGCTTGGTCAGCCAGCCGTCGACCGGGATCTGGAAGGCCACGACGATCGCCATCGTGACCCAGTAGGCGGGCCGCCGGAACAGCCCGGTGCGCAGCACGAAGACCTCGGCCGCGACGACGGCGAGGACGGCGGCGACGGCGGGAACCGAGTAGCCCCAAGGCATCAGCTTCGGACCCGCCGGCGCCCGGCACGGGGCCGGGCCAGTCGGCGCAGGAACTGCCCGGTGCGGCCGACCGCTTCGTAGGTCAGCACCCCGCAGACCGGGACCACGACGAAGAACAGGACTTCCTCCAGCGGGATCCCGAACGGCGCGCGGACACCGGTGACGAACGCCGGGTCGAAGTCCCAGACCCCGGCCGCGATGGCCACGGCGTCCCAGAGCAGGAACACCAGCGCCACCGGCAGCACCGCGCGCACCAGGCGGCCCGGCCTGCGGTAGACGCGGGCGCCGGCGAGCTCCAGCGGCAGCGTCACCACCACGCACGCGCCGAGGACCAGCAGGTACTCCACCCGGCCCACCTCAGGCCACCGCCTGCCGCCGCCGGGCCCACTGCGCCCGCACGAGAGCGTCGCACGCGGCGAGCAGCCGCCGGTGCTTCGGCACGCGGGCGCGGCCGGCGAAGACGTTGTACCCGGCGGCTTCGATGCGGTCGAGGATGCCGCCGTAGAGGACGAACGCCGTCTCGACGCACGGGCGCGACGCCGGGTGCAGCATCGCGATGCCCGGCCGGGCCTCGGCATAGGTCCGGCGGGTGCTCGCGATCTGCGCGGCGAGCGCGCGCCGGACCGCCGGGTCGATCCGCCGCGTGCGGGCGCACCAGCCGAGCCGGTCGCGGTCGACGCCGTCGGCGGCCAGCTCGTCGGCGGGCAGGTAGACCCGCCCGCGTTCGAGGTCTTCGGCGACGTCACGCAGGAAGTTGGTCAGCTGGAAGGCTTTCCCGAGCGCGGCGGCGCGCGGGGCGGCCTCCGCGCGGGGGACGACGGTCCCGAGCACGGGCAGCACCTGCAGCCCGATGACCTCGGCCGAGCCGTGCACGTACTCGTCGAGCGCGGCCCGGGTCGGGTAGCCGGTCACGGTGAGGTCCATCCGCATCGAGGCGAAGAACGCGCGGAAGTGCTCTTCGTCGATGGCGTAGCGGGACACGGTGTCGAGCACGGCCGCGCGCACCGGGTCTTCGCTGTGCCCGGTGGAAAGCTCCGCGAAGAAGCGGTCCTCGACCGCGTGCAGCGCGGCGGCGATCGACTCGGGCGTGGCGCCGGGCTCCGGTTCGTCGACGACGTCGTCGACCCAGCGCGCGAACCCGTAGAGCGCGTGGACCGCCGGGCGCTGCGCGGGCGCCAGCATCCGGGTGGCGAGGAAGTAGGTCCGGCCGTGGCGGGCGTTGAGCTCCCGGCACCGCTGGTAGGCCAGCCGCAGCCCGGCTCCGGTGATGCCGGCGGCGTCGAGTTCCCGGCGGGTCATCGCGCTCCTTCCCCGGTGATCCGGGCGGCGGCCAGCCGCCCGGAGAGCAGGACGGTCGGGACGCCGACGCCGGGCACGGTCCCGCCGCCGGCGAGGACCGCGTTTTCCGTGCCCGGTGGCAGGTTCCGCGGCCGGAACGGTCCCGTTTGGACGAACGAGTGCGCGTAGCTGAACGGCGTGCCCGCGACCATCCCGCGCCGGGCCCAGTCGGCCGGGCTCAGGACGTGCCACGCCTCCGGTTCGAAGCCGGGCAGCAGGCCGCCGCGGACCCGGTCCAGGATCTCCTTCGCGTACGGCTCGGCTTCGGCGTCCCAGTCTTCCGGGCCCCGCCGCAGGTTCGGCACCGGCGCCAGGATGGAGAACAGCTCCCGGCCGGGCGGGGCGAGGCCGGGGTCGGTCGCGGTCGGACGGGTGATCAGCAGCGACGGGTCGCTCATCCGGCTGCCTTCGGTGATCAGCTCGCGGAAGGTCGACGCCCAGCCGTGGCCGAACGAAATCGTGTGGTGCCCCACCGGCCAGTAGCCGGGGCCGCCCGCGTGCAGCACCAGGGCCGACGGCGCCGGGCGCAACGGCACCGGGCGGCGCGGGGTGCGGCCCAGCAGCCGGTAGCTCTCGTGCGGTTCGGTGGTCAGCACCACGGCGTCGCAGGGCAGCCGCCCCTCGGCCGTGCGGACGGCGGTGACCCGGGCGCCCCGGCGTTCGAGGGCGGTCACCGGCGCGCCGAACCGGAACTCCACCCCGGCCGCCGCGGCGACCCGGGCCATGGCCCGCGGCACCGCGGCCATCCCGCCCTGGGGGAAGTAGACCCCGCCGACGGTGTCCATGTAGGAGATCACCGCGTACAGCGCGAGCGCCCGCATCGGCGACTCGCCCGCGTACAGGGCCTGGAAGGTGAAGACGCGCTTGAGGCGCTCGTCGCGCAGGAAGGTGCCGATCTTGCGGTCCAGGCGCCGGAACCCGCCGAGCGCGACGAGCCGGGCCAGATCGCGGGAGACCAGGCCGAGCGGCGAATCGATGTTGCTGCCGACGAACCGGTCGAACTCCGCCGCGTACAGCCGGGTCAGCCAGTCGCGGAGCCTGCGGTACCCGGCGGCCTCGGCCGGCCCGGCGAAGTCGCGGACCGCGTCGGTCATCGGTTCGGCGCCGGTGTGCACCGGCAGCACCGACCCGTCGGCGAACCGCGCGGTGTAGGCGGGATCGAGCCGGGTCAGCCGCAGTTCCGACGTCAGGTCGGCACCGGCCGCGGCGAACGTGTCCGCGAGGATCGACGGCATGGTCAGCACGGTCGGGCCGGTGTCGAGGTGGTAGCCGCCGAGCTCGAGCCGGCCCGTCCGGCCACCCGGGCCCGCGTCGCGCTCCACCACGACGACTTCGCGGCCGCGGCCGGCGAGGTGCAGTGCGGCGGACAGCCCGGCCAGGCCCGCGCCGACGACCACGACCCGGCCGGTCGGCCCGGTGACCGTCCTCATCGGACTCGTTCGGTGCAGCGGCGGGCGAGCACCGTCAGCGCCGCGGCGGCCGGGCCGGGCAGGCCCACCAGGTCGATCGCTTCGAGGGCGCGGCGGACGCGCTCGTCGATGAGCTTCTCCAGCTGGTCGCGCGCGCCGGTCGCGGTGATCAGGTCCCGCCAGCGCGCGACGGCCGCGGCGTCGACGGCGTCCAGGGCGAGCAACCCGGTGAGCTCGGCGCGCTGCCGGGGGCTCGCCAGGTCGGCGGCGAGCACGACCACGCTGGAGGCCTTGCGTTCGCGCAGGTCGTCGCCCGCGGGTTTGCCGGTGACCGCCGGGTCGCCGAACACGCCCAGCAGGTCGTCGCGGAACTGGAACGCTTCGCCGAGCAGCCCGCCGTAGGTGCCCAGCGCGGCGAGGACGTCGTCCGCGCAGCCGGCCAGCGCCGCGCCGAACTCGAGCGGGCGGCGGACGGTGTAGTCGCCGGACTTGCGGCGGATCACGTCGAGGACGTCGGCCCAGGACGGCAGCGCGCGGGCGTCGTTGACCAGGTCGCCGAGCTGCCCGACGGCCAGTTCGGACCGCATCCGGTCGTAGACCGCCCGCCCGCGGGCCAGCGCGCCCGCGTCGAGCCCGCTTTCGTGCAGCAGCTGCCCGGACCAGACGAGGAAGAGGTCGCCCATCAGCACCGCGGCCGACTCCCCGAACCGCTGCGCGGAGCCGGCGAGGCCCTGGCTTTCGTGCCAGCGCGCGAACCGGACGTGCATCGCCGGGTGCCCGCGCCGCCGCGCCGAGCCGTCCATGACGTCGTCCTGGATCAGCGCGAAGCAGTGCAGCAGCTCGAGGCTGGCGGCGGCGCGCAGGGCCGCGGCGCTCTCCGGGCCGCCGCAGCGCCAGCCCGTGTAGGCGAACATCGGGCGGAGGAACTTCCCGCCGGTGACGAACTCCGGCAGCGCGGTGATCGCCGGGGCTTCGGCGGCCCGTCCGGTGAAATGCTCCCGCACCCGCTCGGTGACGAAGGCGTGGACGTCCGCCCCGCACCGCCGGCGCAACGCGTCCAGCCAGGCCGTCGTCCCGGTGGCGCCGGCCGCGGGGATCACCGCCATCCGGACTCCTTCCGAGGTTCGCTGCAAAGTCGATGCGTTCCGGCAGTTACCCCCAATAGGCTCGCACAAACATCACTGCGGCGCTCGCCGTCGCGTTGCGAGTGCGATGCGGATCGGCGACGATGGGCCCCGTGAACGTCCGGCGATGGCCCGTCCAGCTGTTCAAAGAACCCGCTTGGGCGAAACAGGAACCGACGTACCGCGAGTGCGCGCCCGCCCTGATCGAAGCGGCGGGGAAACGCGCGTCCGCCCGTCCGTCCGGCAACTGGTTCGTCATCGGCGCGAGCCGCGAGGTCCGCGCCGACCGGCCCTTCGGGAGCACCGTCGGCGGCCACGAGCTCGTCGCGTGGCGCGGCGAGGACGGCGAAGTCCGGATCGGCCCGGGCGCGTGCCCGCACCTGGGCGCCCCGCTGGCCGACGCCCGGATCGACCGCGGCGGGCTCGTCTGCCGCTGGCACGGCCTCCGGCTCGACGGCACGCGCTGCGGCACCTGGTCACCGGTGCCCGCGCACGACGACGGCGTCCTCGTCTGGGCCCGCTTGGACGCACTCGGCGGCGAACCGCCGTCGGACCGCCCGGTGGTCCCGGAGCGCCCGGCGGGCGGGCCGAGCATCGACGCCGTGGCGACGCTGACCGGGACGTGCGAACCGGAAGACGTCGTGGCGAACCGGCTCGACCCCTGGCACGGCGCGTGGTTCCACCCCTATTCGTTCAGCCGCCTGCGGGTGCTCGAAACGCCGGACGGCACCGAGGGATCGGACCGGTTCCTCGTCGAGGTGACGTTCCGGCTGGCCGGGCGTGCGGGCGTGCCGGTGCACGCGGAGTTCCTCTGCCCGGAACCGCGGACGGTCGTGATGCGGATCGTCGAGGGCGAAGGCGTCGGCAGCGTCGTCGAAACGCACGCGACCCCGCTCGGGCCCGGTCCCGACGGCAAGCCCCGGACGGCGGTCATCGAAGCGACGATCGCGGCGTCCGAGCGGCCGGGGTTCGCGCTGGCGGCGAAGCTCGCCCCGGCGATCCGGCCGCTGATGCGCCACACGGCGGCGCGGCTGTGGCGCGACGACCTCGCCTACGCCGAACGCCGGTACGCCTTGCGCAGCGGGTGAAGTTTGCCGCCCGGTACGCCGGGTACACCGAGCACGGCGGTGCCCGTCCGTTGTTCGAGCTCAGCTCGTGGTCTCCGCGGATCCGGGCAGGCGGACGGGCACCGCTGCCATGACCGGGTGCCAGCGGGTGGCGTCGAAGATCAGTGTGATCGCTTCGATCTTCCCGTCCCGCAACCGGAAGTGCTCGGCCGTGCGCTGGACGCCCACCGGGGTCGCGGTGTGCACGTCGTAGACGAGCGTGGCCTCCGAATCGCCGTAGAGTTCGCTGATCAGCTCGACCCCGGTCACGATCGCCACGAACGCGGCGAGCCCGTCGAGGTGGCCGCGGGCGTCGCCGGAGCTGATCAGCGGGCTTTCGAACGAAAAGGTGTCCGCGAGCCGGGCGGCCGCGGCGGTCACGTCCCCGGCGAAACGAGCCCGGTGGTAGGCCTGTACGGCCTCGCGGGTCGACTCGGTCATCGGTCCTCCAGGTAGCGGGCGAGGTGCTGCTGGTTTTCGACGAGGCGCAGGCACAGGTGCCGCAGCGCCGTCGTCTCTTCGGCGGTGAAGCCGCGGA
Organism: Amycolatopsis sp. FBCC-B4732; assembly: GCF_023008405.1. Taxonomy (NCBI): domain Bacteria; kingdom Bacillati; phylum Actinomycetota; class Actinomycetes; order Pseudonocardiales; family Pseudonocardiaceae; genus Amycolatopsis; species Amycolatopsis sp. FBCC-B4732. The sequence continues at coordinate 4,426,477 of NZ_CP095376.1, read as the reverse complement.
ACACGGCGGCCATCGCCGCCTGGGAGGGGCGCCGGAAGTCCTCGAGCCACGTCCGGCCGTCCGGGGTGATCCGGACGAGCACGGACCGCCGGTCGCGGGGATCGGGGACCCGCGCGGCGAGGCCCGCGCGCTCCAGGGTGTCGACGAGGCCGGTGACGTTGCGTGAGCTGACCCCGGCGGACGTGGCCAGGTCCTTGATGTTCGTGCCGGCTTCGCGGCCGGCGAGGCGGATGAGGATGTCGAGCGCACCGGGGCTGAGGCCGCGGCTGTCGGTGCCCCGGGAACGCAGCTGGTCGAGGCTGCGGGCGGCCGAGCGGACGGCGGCGGCCGCCTCCAGCGCGGCGGTGTCGCCGTCGACGGCGAACCCGGCCAGCGCGGCGCGGACCTCGGGGGAGAACAGGTGGCCGGCGGGATCCCGGTCGAACGCTGCGTCAGATACGTCGTTCATAGTGAAGCACTACATTAGTACGTACTTCCATATCTGGGAAGGGAAGCTCGTTAACCAGGCTTTCAACCGGAGTTAGCCTCTGTCCCGGCACAGGTTCTCGATCAGCGACCCATACTGACCCGGCTCTTCACCACGACACCCCCGGAGTCCCCATGACGGACGTCAATCGTCGGCGCTTCCTGCAGCTGGCCGGCGGCACCGCTGCCCTTTCCGCACTTTCCACCAGCATCGCCCGCGCGGCGGAGATCCCGGCGTACCGGCACAGCGGCACGGTGCGGGACATCGAGCACATCGTGGTGCTGATGCAGGAAAACCGGTCGTTCGACCACTACTTCGGCACGCTGCGCGGCGTGCGCGGCTACGGCGACCCGCGGCCGGCGACCCTGGCGAACGGCAAGTCGGTCTGGGCGCAGTCGGACGGCAAGCGCGACATCCTGCCCTTCCGTCCCGAAGCGGACAACCTCGGCCTGCAGTTCATCCAGGACCTCCCGCACGGCTGGAACGACACGCACGCGGCGTGGAACGGCGGCAAGTACGACAAGTGGGTGCCCGCCAAGGGGTCGACCACGATGGCGTACCTGACGCGCGAGGACATCCCGTTCCACTACGCGCTGGCCGACGCGTTCACGATCTGCGACGCCTACCACTGCTCGTTCATGGGCTCGACCGACCCGAACCGCTACTACATGTGGACGGGGTACACGGGCAACGACGGCCAGGGCGGGGGCCCGGTCCTCGGCAACGACGAAAAGGGCTACTCCTGGACGACCTACCCCGAGCGGCTGGAGAAGGCCGGGGTGTCGTGGAAGATCTACCAGGACATCGGCGACGGCCTCGACGCGGCCGGCGGCTGGGGCTGGATCGACGACGCCTACCGCGGCAACTACGGCGACAACTCGCTGCTGTACTTCAATTCCTACCGCAACGCCAAGCCCGGCGACGCGCTGTACGAGAAGGCGCGCACCGGCACGAACGCGAAGGCGGGCGAGGGCTACTTCGACCGGCTGCGCGCCGACGTCAAGGCCCGGAAGCTGCCGCAGGTTTCGTGGATCACGGCGCCGGAGGCGTTCTGCGAGCACCCGAACTGGCCGGTGAACTACGGCGCCTGGTACATCGCGCAGGTGCTCGACGCCCTCACTTCGAACCCGGAGGTGTGGAGCAAGACGGCGCTGCTCATCACCTACGACGAGAACGACGGCTTCTTCGACCACGTCGTCCCGCCGTACGCCACCGCGGGCCAGTCCACTGTGGACACCTCCGGCGAGATCTTCGCGGGGTCGGCCTCGAACCCGGCCGGTCCGTACGGCCTCGGCCAGCGCGTGCCGATGCTCGTGGTCTCGCCGTGGAGCAAGGGCGGGTACGTCTGTTCGGAGACGTTCGACCACACGTCGATCATCCGCTTCATCGAGCAGCGCTTCGGCGTCCACGAGCCGAACATCTCGGCCTGGCGCCGCTCGGTGTGCGGCGACCTGACCTCGGCGTTCGACTTCTCCCGCACCGATGTGCGCGTCCCGGCCTTGCCGGACACGGCGGGCTACGAGCCCCCGGACCGCGACCGGCACCCGGACTACGTCCCGGCCGTCCCGGCGAACAACGTGCTGCCGAAGCAGGAACGCGGACTCCGGCGATCGCGGGCACTCCCGTACGACTTGTCGGCCGACGCCCGGCTGTCCGGCGGCGGCCTGGCGGTGACGTTCGCCAGCCACGGCCGCGCGGGAGCGGCGTTCTACGTCGTCACGCCATCGGGGGAGCCGCGGACGTACACGGCGGGGGCGGGCCGCTCGCTCACGGCGACGCTGCCGGTATCCGGTCCCTACGACTACACGGCGTACGGCCCGGGCGGCTTCGTCCGCCAGTTCCGCGGCGCGGCGGCGGGTCCGGAGGTTTCGGTCCGGTGCGGGGACGGTGACCTGACGCTCGTCCTGAGCAACCCCGGCTCGGTGCCGGTACGCCTGACGGTGAAGGACGCTTACGGCCACCACGCGGTGACCCGCCTGGTGCGGCCGGGGGCGAAGGTCGTCGAGTCGGTGGGGATCCGGCGGAGCAACAACTGGTACGACGTCTCGGTGACTTCGGACCGGGACCCGAAGTTCCTGCGCCGCCTGGCGGGCCACGTGGAGACGGGGCGGCCGAGCACGAGCGACCCCGCGATCCTGACGGACTGAGTTCGTGTCGTGAGGGGCACCCTCGTGGTCGTCGTGACCATGGGGGTGCCCCTCCTGGTTCGGCGGCGGTTCGGCGGCGCGGGGCGTCCCGCAGTGCGATCCGGCGGCGGGACGCTGCTGAGCCGTGGCCCGGTAGTGCGAGGCCGTGCTGAGCGGGACCCGGGGTCGGCATCGCGTACAGGCCAGGGCCGCATGGTGTGAACGACCCGTTCACCTCGCCGGACGTCATGAACGACTCGTTCATGACGTCCTTCCCGGCCGCGAACCCGCCGCGCCCACTCCGGCGGAGCCGAAAGTGCTTTGAGGGTGCCGCTCGCATCCCCGCGAGCCCGGCCGACCACCCCATCGGCCGGGTTTTCGCATGTCAACGACCCCTTGCGGATCATATCGAAAATTATATACGATCCTGCCCCACGGTCAGCGGACATCAAGGGAGCCGTCATGCGACTGTTCGGCAGCATCGATCGTGAGCACCGGCGCGTGGTCCTCGCCGCCATGGCGGGGACCACCATCGAGTGGTACGACTTCTTCGTCTACGCCATCTCGGCCGGGCTCGTCTTCGCCACCCAATACTTCTCCGCGCTCGGCAAGGAGGCGCTCCTCCTGTCCTTCGCGACCGTCGGGATCAGCTTCTTCTTCCGCCCCATCGGGGCCGTCGTCGCCGGGCACCTCGGTGACCGCTTCGGGCGGCGGGCGCTGCTGATCGCCACCCTGCTGCTGATGGGGGTCTCGACCGTCCTCATCGGACTCGTCCCCGGCGCCGGCTCGATCGGCGTCGCCGCGCCCGTTCTGCTCGTCGTGCTGCGGATCGTGCAGGGGCTCTCGGCCGGCGGGGAGTGGGGCGGTGCCGCGCTGCTCGCCGTCGAGCACGCTCCGGATGACCGGCGGGGGCTCTACGGTGCCTTCCCGCAGATCGGCGTCCCGATCGGGCTGCTGCTCGCCAACGGCGCCCTCGCGCTGGCCGCGGCCGTGACGACGCCCGCGCAGTTCCTCGCCTGGGGCTGGCGGATCCCGTTCCTGCTGAGCTTCGTGCTCATCGTCGTCGGGCTGCTGATCCGCGGCCGCGTGGCGGAAAGCCCCGTGTTCGAAGAGGTGCGCCGGACGCGCAGCCGGTCGAGCCTGCCGCTGGTTCCGCTGTTCCGGCACCACGGCGTGCTCGTCCTGCTCGGCGCCCTGCTGTTCGCCGCCAACAACGCCGTCGGGTACATGACGACCGGCGGGTACGTCCAGTCCTACGCGGTCAAGACGCTGCACCTGGACCGGTCCGCGGTGCTGGCCGCGGTCATGGTGTCCGCGGTCGCCTGGCTGGTCAGCACCCTGGTGGGCGGCCACCTCGCCGACCGCGTCGGGCGGATCAAGGTGTACCGCATCGGGTTCGCCGTCCAGCTCCTGTGGATGGTCCCGTTCTTCGCGCTGCTCGACACCGCGAACCTCGGCCTGCTCGTGCTCGCGCTGGTCCTGTTCTCCGTCGGCCTCGGCCTCACCTACGGTCCGCAGGCCGCGCTGTACGCCGAGATGTACCCGACGCGGGTGCGCTACAGCGGCGCCGCGATCTCCTACGCGATCGGCGCCGTCCTCGGGGGAGCGTTCGCGCCCACGATCGCCGAAGCCCTGCAGTCGAGTACCGGGACCGTCTACTCGGTGTGCGCGTACCTCGCGGGGATGACGGTGCTGGGGCTGATCGCGACGTTCTTCGTCCGCGACCGGCGCGGTGTTCCTCTTCGGACGGACGGCGACGCGGTGGAAGCGCCCGCCGGGCGGGGTTCCCCGACCGGGTAGTGCCGGGCCGTGCGCATTGCGGGGCCCGGTTCCGGGTGGGAACGTCGGGGGACCGACTGTTTTCCCACCACGGAACCAGGAGTCCGCATGACCACCACCGAGATGCCCGCCGTGCACGAGTGCACCGTCAGCGGTTGTTCCTACAACCACGACGGCTGCCACGCGTTCGCCATCACCGTCGGCGGCGACAACGGGTCCGCCGACTGCGGCACGTTCGTCCCGCTGAACACCAAGGGCGGCCTCGACCGCGTCGTCGCGCAGGTCGGCGCCTGCTCCCGGGTGGACTGCCGGCACAACTCCGCCCTCGAGTGCACCGCGCCCAGTGTCCGCGTCGGCGCCGGCGAGGGCGGGCACACGGCGAACTGCCTGACCTACGAGCGGTAGCGATCCCGGCCGGAGGGGGCGTCCCCTCCGGCCGGTGCGAATTCCAGCGCCGTCCGGCCGTCCGACACCGGGGTCGTACCGCGCAGCGAGAGACCGCTTTCGGCGGCCAGCGCGGTGAGCCGGCCGACCGTCCGTTCACGACCGCCGAAGCACATCAGCATGAACAGGTCGATCGCCGTGTCCGCGCCCTGGTCGCGCACCGGTTCGACGACCACCACGGTGGCGGCCGGCGCCGCGGCCCGGCGGCAGCTCTCGAGGATGCGGCGGGCGTGGGTGTCGTCCCAGTCGTGCAGGATGTCCGACAGCAGGTAGGCGTCCGCGCCGGCCGGGAGCGGGTCGAAGAAGCTGCCCGGCACCGCGCCGGCCCGGTCGCCGAGCCCGGCCGCCGCGAACCGCTCCGCCGCGGCCGCCGCCGAGGGCGCCAGGTCCAGCACGTCGCCGCGGACGTCGGGGTGGGCGCGCAGGATCGCTTCGAGCACCGTCCCGTCGCCACCGCCGACGTCGAGGATCCGGGGGAAGCGGCTCCAGTCGAAGCGCTCGGCGATCTGCGGTGCCTGCACCCGGAAGCGCCAGCGCATCTGGGCGTCGAACGAGCGCCGCAGGGCCGGCTGCGCGTCGATGTCCGCCCAGAACTCCCGCCCGTAGCGGTGGACGTAGGCCGGCTCGCCGGTGGTGATCGTCCCCAGCAGGTCCGCGAACGCGAGTTCGGCGCGCCCGCCCGCGGCGCCGATGTCGAGCAGCGGCTTGACCCCCTCCGGCGCGTCCTCCCGCAGCTGCGCGCCGAGTTCGGTGGGCCGGTAACGGCCGTCCGTCACCGCGAAGACGCCGATCGCCACGAGGTGGTCGAGCAGGCACTCCAGGGCCGGTGCGGAGGTACCGGTTTCCGCGGCGAGCTGCGCCGCTGTCGCGCCCGCGTCGCCCGCGCGTTCGGCCAGGCTGAGCGTCGCGGCCACCCGGATGGCCATCGGGGTGGCCAGACCGGCCATCGCGAGGATGTTCACCGGCTCCAGGTTAGCCAGTCCGCCCGGCCGGGGCGGGTCAGTCGGACCAGCCGACGAGGCCCGCCCAGTGGAAGTTCGAGTACCCGCAGCCGATCCAGGTGACGAGGTAGCCCTCGGCCATCTTCTGCTGCGCGAGCTGGGAACCGGCCGCTTCGCACTGCGCCTGGGTCGAGCCGGTGACGGTCTGCTGGTAGTACCTCGTCGCCGCCTGGGCCGGGGTGGCCAGGAGCGCGGCGGTGACGCCGATGACGGCCAAGCCCGTGGTCAGAGTCTTCACCATGCGGACATCGAAACACCGCGGGCGGCGGTTCGTGGTGGGCAATTTTGCCGGACGTGGCATCATGACGTGCCCGATCGGCGAGCCGAACGGAAGGCTGAGCAAGTGGACGCTTTACCGAACGGTGGAACGCGGAGTGACCCGTCGATCCGGGACATGCTGGCGGTGAACCTGCGTGCGGCCCGGGTTTCGCGCGAGCTGTCGCTGTCCGAGCTGTCCCGGCGCTCGGGAATCGGCAAGGCGACGCTCTCGCAGCTCGAAGCCGGCACCGGCAACCCGACCATCGAGACGGTCTTCAGCCTGTCCCGCGCCCTCGAAGTGGCGATCTCCGACCTGCTCGACCACCGGCCGCGCGGCGGGCTGACCGTCGTGCGGGCGGCCGACGTCGAGGTGCTCAGCGGCGAAGGCGTCGACCTGCGGCCGCTGCGCCGGATCGAGGCCGACAGCAGCGTCTTCGAGGTGTACGACCAGGTCGTGCGGGGGGACGCGCCGCAGCGCTCGCAGGGGCACGTCGGCGTCGAGCACACCGTCGTGCAGACCGGCGGACTGCGGGTCGAGGTGGCCGGCCGGGTCGTCGACCTCGGGCCGGGCGACTACGTGGCGTTCGACGCGCGCGAGCCGCACAGCTACACCGCGCTGGCGGCCCCGGTGCACTCGGTGCTGCTGCTGCAGTACCGCGCGGACGAACGGCTCGACGGCCGCCCGCACCCCGTGCTGCGGGATTGACACCCCTTCGATCGCGGATCTACTCTCCGACCGTTCGCTTTACCGAACGCTGGAGGGTCGATGAACCGAACGCGGGTGGTGGTGATCGGCGCTGGGATCGTCGGCGCGGCGTGCGCCCGGGAACTCCGCCTGGCCGGCTTCGACGTCCTCGTCGTCGACCGCGGCCGGCCCGCGGGCGGTACCACCTCCCACGGTGAAGGCAACCTCCTCGTCTCCGACAAGGGACCGGGCGCGGAGCTGGTGCTCGCCCAGCTGTCGAACCGGCTGTGGCCGCGGCTGGTCGAAGAAATCGCCGCCGAAGACCCGCGTGCGGCGGCCGCGGCGGAGTTCGACGCCAAGGGCGGCATCGTCGTCGCCACCACCGAAGCCGGCGCCCGCGCGCTGACCGCGTTCGCCGAGGGGCAGACCGCCGCCGGGGTGCGCACCGAGCAGCTGTCGGCGGCCGAGGTCGCGGCGGCCGAACCCGCGCTGACCCGCGAAGTGGCTGCGGCCGTCCGCTACCCGGAGGACGCGCAGGTGCAGCCGGCCGGCGCGGCGCTGGCCCTGCTGGGCTCGGCGCTCGCTCACGGCGCCCGGCTGCGCGTCGACACCGAAGTGACCGGCGCCCGCGTCGAAGGCGGCCGGCTCACCGGGGTCCGCGTCCCCGGCGAAGTCCTCGACGCCGACGTCGTCGTGAACGCGGCGGGCCCGTGGGCCGGGGAGGTCTCGGCGCGGCTCGGCGCGCCCATCGCCGTCCGGCCGCGCCGCGGCGAGGTGCTGGTGACCACCCCGATGCCCGGTGTGGTGCGGCACAAGGTCTACGACGCCGACTACGTCGGGGCGGTCGGCACCGGCAGCGGCGACCTCCAGACGTCCGCGGTCGTCGAGTCGACGCGGGGCGGCACCGTGCTGATCGGCTCGTCCCGCCGCCGGGTCGGGTTCGACGACGCGATCCGGCCGGACGTCCTGGGCGCCGTCGCGGCCAAGGCCGTCCGGCTGTTCCCGGCGCTCGCCGACGCGGCGGTGATGCGGGCCTACGGCGGGTTCCGGCCCTATGTGGACGATCACCTGCCGGTGCTCGGCGAGGACCCGCGGCTGGGAAACCTCTGGCACGCAACGGGACACGAGGGCGCGGGCATCGGCCTCAGCGCCGGCACCGCGCGGCTGCTGCGGGAGCTGCTGACCGGGGCGGAGCCGTCGATGCCGGTCGGGGAGTTCACCGTGGACCGCCCGGCGGTGGTCGCGTGAGCATCGAAATCACCGTCGACGGCGAACCCGTGCCGGGCGTCGAAGGCCAGACCGTCGCGGGCGTTCTGCTGGCGGCCGGGCGGAAGTCGTGGCGCACCACGCGTTCCGGCGCGCCGCGCGGGGTGTTCTGCGGGATCGGTGCCTGCTTCGACTGCCTGCTGACCGTGAACGGCGTCCCCGACGTCCGCGCCTGCCGCCGCCGCGCCGCCGACGGCGACGAGATCCGCACCCAGTCCCGGGCGGACGCGTGACGCGGGTGGTCGTCGTCGGCGCCGGGCCCGCCGGGCTCGCGGCCGCCGCGCACGCGGTGCGGGCCGGCGCCGGCGTCACGATCCTGGACCAGTCCGACGCGCCGGGCGGGCAGTACCACCGGCAGCCGCCGGGGGCACCGCACGGTTTCGAGGCGGTGCTGAGCCGGTGCACGTGGTGGCCGGAAAGCACGGTGTGGGCGGTCGACGGCAAGCGCGTCCACGTCCTGCGCGGCCCGGCGGACGGCACCGGACGGCAGCGCCACGTCCTCGAGCCCGACGCGCTGGTCCTCGCCACCGGCGCGCACGACCGCACGCTGCCCTTCCCCGGCTGGCAGCTGCCCGGCGTCTTCACCGCGGGCGCCGCGCAGGCGCTGGCGAAGGGGGACCGGGTGGCCGTCGGCAAGCGGGTGCTGGTCGCCGGGGCCGGGCCGTTCCTGCTGCCGGTCGCCGAGTCCCTCCTGGCCGTCGGGGCGGGCGTTCTCGCTGTCCTGGAAGCGAACCCGGCCTCGACCGTCCGGAAAGGATGGTCGTGGCGGGACGCGCGCAAGGCGGGGGAGCTGGCCCGGTACGCGGCCGCGCTGGCCCGGCACCGGGTGCCTTACCACCTGGGCCGCACGGTCGTCGAAGCCCGCGGGGACGACCGCGTCCGCGAAGCCGTGACCGCCCGCCTGCGCGCGGACTGGTCGGTCGTCCCCGGCACCGAACGGACCTACGAGGTCGACGCGGTCTGCGTCGGGCACGGGTTCGCGTCCCAGCCCGAACTGGCCGTCGCGGCCGGGTGCGCGCTCGACGGCGGGTTCGTCCGCGTCGGCGACGACCAGCGCACCAGCGTCGCGGGGGTGTTCGCCGCGGGCGAGCTCACCGGCATCGGCGGTGCGGTGGCCGCGGCGGCCGAAGGCGCGGTCGCCGGGTGCGCCGCCGCCGGGGGCGTGCCGGACCGCGCGCTGCTGCGCGAGCGGGACCGCACGCGGGCGTTCGCCGCCCGCCTGGCCGCCGCCCACCCGATCGGCGCGGCCTGGCCGGGGTGGCTGCGCGAGGACACGATCGTCTGCCGGTGCGAGGAAACGACCGCCGGCGAACTCACGCGCGCGGCCGGCGACCCGGCCGCACCCGGGCCGCACGCGCTCAAGCTCGGCACCCGCGCCGGCCTCGGCCCCTGCCAGGGCCGGATGTGCGGCGCCGCCGTCAGCGCGCTCTGCGGCACCGCCGAGCGCCACCACCGTCCGATCGCCCAGCCGATCCGCCTGGGCGAGCTCGCCGACGCGAAGGAGATCGAGGCATGAGTGAGCCTGCGAACGAATCATCCAACACTGCGCTTGGGGTTCTGGCCACGCCGGGCGTCAGCGAGGCGCGCGCATGAACACCCGTGACCTCGGGGGCGTGGTCGTCGCCGCCGCCCTGCCCTACCGGGAGGACGACCGCGCGCCCGCCGGGCTGGCCGTCGACTACGACGCCTACGCCGAGCACTGCCGGTGGCTGGTGGAAAACGGCTGCCGCGGGGTCGGCCCGAACGGGTCGCTCGGCGAGTACTCCTCGCTCACCGACGAGGAACGCCGCCGCGTCGCGCGCACCGCGATCGAGGCCGTGGGGGATGACGGGATCGTCGTCGCCGGGGTGCACGGTCCCGGCGCGCACCAGGCCCGGTACTGGGCCGAGGCGGCGGCCGAGGACGGCGCGCACGGCGTGCTGTGCCTGCCGCCGACGCTCTACCGCGCCAACCGCGGCGAGGTGCTCGCCCACTTCGAAGCCGTCGCTTCGGCGGGGCTGCCGGTGATGGTCTACAACAACCCCTTCGACACCAAGGTCGACCTCACCCCGGACCTGCTGGCCGAGATCGCGCAGATCGACAACGTGGTGGCGGTCAAGGAGTTCTCCGGCGACGTCCGGCGCGTGCTCGAGATCCGGGAACGCGCGCCCGGGCTGGCCGTCATCAGCGGTGCCGACGACGTCGTCCTGGAAAGCCTGCTGATGGGCGCCACCGGCTGGTTCGCCGGGTTCCCCAACGTCTTCCCGGCCGAGTCGGCGCGCCTGTTCGAACTCGCCACGGCGGGTAAGCTCGACGAGGCCAGGGCGCTGTACGAGCCGCTGGTGGCCGCGTTCCGCTGGGACTCGCGCACCGAGTTCGTGCAGGCGATCAAGCTCGGGATGGACATGGTGGGGCGGCGCGGCGGCCCGTGCCGCCCGCCGCGGGGGCCGCTCTCGGACATCCACCGCGAGCAGGTCCGCGCGGACATGGGCCGCGCGCTGGCCGCGCTGGGGGTGGCGTGATGCGGTCCTCGCGCGCGATCACGGCGGTCGATTCGCACACCGAAGGCATGCCGACGCGGGTGGTGACCGGCGGCGTCGCCCCGATCCCGGGCGCCACGATGGGCGAGCGCCGCCGGTACTTCATGGCGAACCTCGACCACATCCGGCAGTTCCTGGTGCACGAGCCGCGCGGGCACTCCGCGATGAGCGGCGCGATCCTGCAGCCGCCCTGCCGCGCCGACGCCGACTGGGGCGTGGTCTACATCGAGGTGTCCGGCTGCCTGCCGATGTGCGGCCACGGCACGATCGGCGTCGCGACGGTGCTGGTGGAGACCGGCATGGTCGAGGTGACCGAGCCGGTGACCGTGGTGCGCCTGGACACCCCGGCGGGGCTGGTGCACGCCGAGGTCACCGTCCGCGACGGGCGCGCCGAGCGGGTCAAGCTGCGCAACGTCGCGTCGTTCCTCGCCGAGCGCGACGCCGTGGTTTCCGTGCCGGGCCTTGGTGACGTCCGCTACGACCTCGCGTACGGCGGGAACTTCTACGCCATCCTCGAACTGTCCCAAGTGGACATCGCGTTCGACCGGGCCGAAAAGGACCGGATCCTGGGCGCGGGCCTGGAGATCATGGCCGCGATCAACGAGCAGCGGCCCCCGAAGCACCCCGAAGACCCGCTGATCGGCGGCTGCAAGCACGTCCAGTTCCTCGCACCGGGCTCGGACGCGAAGGCTTCGCGCAACGCGATGGCCATCCACCCGGGCTGGTTCGACCGCTCGCCGTGCGGCACCGGCACGTCCGCCCGGATGGCGCAGCTGCACGCCCGCGGCGAGCTCCCGCTGCACACGCCGTTCGAGAACAGCTCGTTCATCGGCACGACGTTCACCGGCGAACTGGTGGCGGAGACCGAGGTGGGCGGGGTGCCGGCGGTGATCCCGGAGTTCTCGGGCCGGGCGTGGATCACCGGCACCGCCACCTACCTGCTGGACCCGACGGACCCCTTCCCGGCGGGCTTCGTGCTCTAAGCGGCGAGCTGGTCGTCGTCCCGGGCGGCCCGGCGAGCGCCGCGCAGCACGCGCAACGCCAGCCGGGGCCGCATCAGGGCCTGCGGCGGGTCGATCAGCCCGGCCACGCGCATGAAGGCGTTCGTCACCTCGGCGTCGAGCGTGGCCGCGGACTGGACGCGGGACACGTAGGCGTTGCCGATGTTCGTCTTCACCGTGCGACGGCCGGTCACGCCCGGGAAGGCGAGGTCGCCGCCCGCGGCGATCTCCCACGGGGCGTCGACCACGCGGGCCGCGTCGGCGAAGAACTCCGCCGGCCGGGGTGCGTGGCCGCGGCCGAGGTGCCGGCGCAACGTCTGGGCCTGCAGCGTCGCCACCGTCATGCCCTGGCCGTACACCGGGTTGAACACGCAGAACGCGTCGCCGACGACGAGGAAGCCGTCCGGCACGCGGGACAGCTGCTCGTAGTGCCGCCGCGTGCTCGCCGGGAAGCGGAAGCACACCGGGTCGGTCAGCGGCTCCGCGTCCGCGATGGCGTCGTGGATGTCCGGCACGGGCAGGGATTTCGCGTACGCCAGGAACTCCCCGGGGTCGGTCGGCGGGTGGTCGCCCAGCAACCCGGTGAGCGACAGCAGGCACTCGCCGCCGCCGAGGGTGTGGAAGAACGCCCCGCGCGGGTGGCCGGGGGTCGCGATCACGTTGATCGACTGCTCTTCGGTGAACGGGTTGGTGCGCAGCCGGTAGCGGCGGCTCGTGTACGCCAGGTCGACCTTGACGCGCTCCTCGGGCACCTCCGGGTAGCCCAGGTCGCGCAGCCACTTGGGGGCCCGCGAGCCGCGGCCGGTGGCGTCGACGACGAGAGCGGCGTCGAGGCGCCGCGGCTCGCTGCCTGCGACGCGCTCCTGCACGTGGACGCCGGTGACCCGGCTCCCGTCGGCCGTCGCGGCGAGGCCCGCGATGTCGTGGCCCTCGACGAACGTCACGTTGGGCAACGCGGCGACGCGGGCCCGCACGTGGTGCTCCAGCACCGGCCGCGCGGCGCCGATGATGAGCAGGCCGGTCGGGCCCGGCCGCAGCCGGTGCCCGTCGACGTACCAGCGCATCCGCGCCGAGACGTCGCCGACCGGGACACCGGCCCCGCGCAGCTCGTCGGTGAGCCCGGGGAACAGCTCCTCCACCGCCTGCTGCCCCCGGGCCAGCAGGCCGTGGGCGTGCCGGCCCTGCGGCACGCTCTGGCGCACCCCGGGCCCGGTGAACCGGTCGCGGTCCACCACCAGCACCTCGCCGTGGACGTCGGCGAGGACGCGGGCCGCGAGCAGCCCCGCGATGCTTCCGCCGAGGACCACGGCGCGCTCTGCGCTTCCGTTGCTCATCCCGGCACCTCCTTAAGGAGCGCGCCTAGGCGGCTCGATAGGTGACACGATTCGAGAAGCGCGACGGCTGTGCGAGCTTCTCCAGCTGGGCGACGACGTCGGTGGGGCTGGGCGCGGTCAGCAGGTCGCCGTAGAGGCGGTCCGCGCCGTGCCGGAAGGATTCGTCGGTGAGGACCCGGGTGACCTGGGCGCGGATCGCCTCGATCGAGGGACGGCTCAGGTCGATCACGTCGCCGGCGCCCGGGCCGGAGACGAACCCGACGGTGGTGGGCGCGACGACGTACCGGGTGGCCGCGATGCCGCCGTCGAGGGCGACCGCAGTGACGTCCTCCTCGAGGAAGTCCACGACGAGCTGCGGCACGCGCGAGGTCGCGGCGGCGATCGTGGTGCCGAACCCGCCGTGGTGGATCAGCGCCGAACAGGTCGGCATCAGCTGGTCGAGGGGGACGTAGTCGACCACCCGCACGTTGTCGGGGATGTGCGAGACCGCGCTCAGCTGCTTCTGGTTGAGCGTCGCGATGACCTCGACGTCCAGGCCGCCCAGCGCTTCGAGCAGCACCTCGACGTACTCCCAGCCGGTGGTCATGTAGTTGCGCATCGACAGCCCGAGCGACAGCGCGACGCGGGGCCGGTCCGGGAGCGGGTAGAGCCAGTCCGGGATGATCTCGGCGTTGGCGTGCGGGATCCAGCGCACCGGGACCATCGTCGTGTCGACCGGCCAGTTGATGGCCGCCGGCATCGGGTTCAGCGTCCACTGCCCGAGCATCGTCTCGCGGTCGACCGGGACGCCGTACTTCTCGGCCATCGGCCGCACGGTCTCGGCCAGCGGGTTCTCGATCGCCGGTGCGCCCGGCCGTCCGGTGATTTCTTCGAACGTGTCGAGGCACCAGCCGACGAAGTCCGGCCCGGTGTACCGGGCGTGCCGGGCCCCCACCGCCCGCGCGGCCACCCCGGCGCCGGCGAAGCACGGGTCCCAGATGACGAGGTCGGGGCGCCAGCCGCGGAAGAACTCGACGAGCCCGTCCATCGCGGGCAGGGAGGTCGCGTCGCCCTGGTAGGGGTTGAAGTCCCACATGGACGGCAGCAGGAACTGGCTGAAGATGTTCCACCGCTCCCGGGCCGCGTCGGGCAGGTCCAGCGCCTCGGTGATCAGCTCGACCTTGGCCCGTTCCTCGGTGTAGGCGTTGCCCGGCCCCATCGGTACGGGCATCGCGTCCTCGTCGCACACGGGGACGAACGGCAGGCCCGAGTTGGTGGCCATGGTGGCGAGCGCCGGGTGCGACACCACGTAGACCTCGTGCCCGGCGGCACGCAGCGCCCAGGCGAGCGGGACCATCGGATACAGGTGGACGGGGTTCGGCCATAAGGCGAACGCGACGCGCATGACGACTCCTTACATCCTATTTGTTCCCAATAGTCGCTACGCCCGATCCGGCGGTCTTCTTCCCGAGTGCGAGACCGTCCTGATCGGACGGTGCCGGGAGCACTGAGCACCCTCGGAGAAGCAATCCGCGGCCCGGTCCGTCATGATCACTGACGAAAGCTGGACAAATGCGACTCTTGCCTCGAACCGGGCTGTGAGGAGGAAGCCGGATGAACGCGAAAGCACCTGAAGGCAAGGTGATCAGCGGGTACGACGCACCCGCACCGAGCTGGGAGCTGGCGGAAAAGGGGCTGGTCCACGGCAACTCCACGTACTGGCTCTCGACCGTGCGCCCGGACGGCCGGCCGCACGTCATGCCGCTGTTCGGCGTCTGGGTCGACGGTTCGATGTACTTCACGTCCAACCCGGGCGCGCGCAAGGCGAAGAACCTCGCGGAGAACCCGCACTGCGTCATCACGGCCACCAGCGACGACCTGGACATCGTCATCGAGGGCAAGGCCGCCAAGGTGACCGACGAGGGCGAGCTCCAGCGGATCGCCGAGGCGTACATCGACAAGTACGGCTGGCCCGTCACCGTCGAGGACGGCGCGTTCACCGCGCCCTTCGGCGCGCCCACCGCGGGACCGCCGCCGTACGAGCTGTACGAAGTCACCGTCAGCACCGTGTTCGGCCTGGGCACCTCGGAGCCCTTCGGGTCCGCGCGCTGGCGTTTCGGGGAGGAGGCGGCATGACCGACGAAACCGAGCGCAGCTGGGCCGACATCCACGGCGCCTGGGGCGACGCGCACGCCGAGCTGTACGACCTGGTGTTCACCAGCCGCGGCAAGAACTACGAGAACGAAGCCGACGACATCACCCGGATCATCCGGTCGCGGCGGCCCGCGGCGGAGAGCCTGCTGGACGTCGCCTGCGGGACGGGCGCCCACCTGGGCCGGTTCGGCAAGGCGTTCGACCACACCGAAGGCGTCGAGCTCGCCGAAGCCATGCGCTCGGTCGCGCGGCGCCGGCTGCCCGACGTCGCCGTGCACCCCGGCGACATGCGCACGTTCGACCTGGGCCGCACCTTCGACGCCGTCGTCTGCCTCGGCAACGCGATCGCCTGCGTGGAGACGCTGGCCGACATGCGGCTCGCCGTCGCCCAGCTGGTGAAGCACCTGGAACCCGGTGGCGTGCTCGTGGTCGAGCCCGGCTGGTTCCCCGAGCAGTTCCTCGACGGGTACGTCGGCGGGCACCTGGTGGAGGAGGAGCGGCGGATCGTCTCGCGCGTCACGCACTCCACCCGCCAGGGCGACAGCGCCCGCGTGGAGATCAAGTTCGTCGTCGCCCAGCCGGACGGCATCCGCGAGTGGACCGACATCTTCCTGATGCAGCTGTTCGCCCGCGAGGAGTACGTGAGCGCGTTCGAAGACGCCGGCTGCGCGGTCGAGTTCGCCGACATCCCGTGGCGGCTCGGCGAGCGCCCGCACAACGCGCCGGGCCTGTTCATCGCCGTGCGCAAGGATTCCTGAACGCCGCGGCGCGGGAAGGCCGGACCTCACCCGAGGTCCGGCCTTCCCGTCAGGCGGCCCGGGCCTGCCCCTCCGTGCACGTCTCCCGGATGATCTCGCAGATGCCCGCGATCTCCACGGCGCCGACGGCCGTCCCGGTCGGCAGCGAAAGCACCCGGCCGCACAACGCTTCCGTGCGCGGCAGCGGCAGCGGCGTGTGCAGCGCCGGGTGGTCGCGGTACGGCGGGATCTGGTGGCAGCCGGGGTGGAAGTAGCGCCGGGCCAGCACGTTGTGCCGGGCCAGCGCGTCGAGCACGGTGTCGCGATCGGCCCTGCTGACGTCGCCGTCGACCTCGATGACGACGTACTGGTAGTTGGCGCGTTCTCCGGGCGCCATTTCGTGCAGGCGCACGCCGTCGAGGCCGGCCAGTCCCGTCCGGTAGAGCCGGTGGTTGCGCCGGTTCGCGGAGACGATCGTCTCCATCGCTTCGAGGGAAGTCAGCCCCATCGCGGCGGACGCCTCGGTCATCCGCCCGTTGATGCCGCACACCACCTGGTCGCGCTCGTCGTTCATCCCCAGGTTGCGCATGGCGCGGGCGCGTTCGGCGAGCTCGTCGTCGTCGGTGACGATGGCCCCGCCTTCGAAGCTGTTCAGGTACTTGGTCGCGTGGAAGCTGAACACCTCGGCGACGCCGAACCCGCCGATCGGCGCGCCGCGGTAGGTGCAGCCGACTGCCTGGGCGGCGTCCAGGATGAGCGGGATGCCGTGCCGCTCCGCTAGTTCGGACAGCCGGTCGATGGCGCACGGCCTGCCGAACACGTGCACGCCGACGATCGCCCGCGTCCGCGGCCCGATCAGGCGGGCGACGTGGGCCGGGTCGGCGTTGGCGGTGTCGTCGACGTCGCAGAACACCGGCGTGGCCCCGATCCAGTGCAGCGCGTGGGCCGTCGCGGGCGAGGTGAACGAGGGGACGACGACCTCGTCGCCCGGCTCGACCCCGGCCGCCTTCGCCGCGATCTGGATGCCGACCGTCGCGTTGCCGACCGGGACGCAGTGCCGGGTCGAGGCGAGTTCGGCGACCCTCGCCTCGAATTCCCGCACCAGCGGGCCGTTGTTGGCCAGCCATTGCCGGTCCAGCGCGCCGCCGAGGCGGTCGAGGAACCGGCTCCGGTCGCCGATGTTCGGACGGCCGACGTGCAGCGGGGTGCTGAACCGCGGCGGTGACTCTGTCATCTGCACTCCTTCCCGGCCGGCCGCGTTCACCGGCAGGCCGGCCGTGTTCCGCGTAGTTGCGCACGGAAGGACTTCTTGGTCCCGTTGATGGCGATCTGACCGTTTTGTGCGCGATAATCCTGCCTCACGTCTTCGCGTTCATCGCCGGTCCGGAAGAGGGTGGGCACATTGGAAGAGGTCAGAGGCCGTGTCGCGGCCGCCGTCGGCACGAGTGCACGACCGGTGCCGCCGAGCACCGTGGAAGCCAGGGAACTGGCCGTGCCCGGGGCGTTCGAGTTCAGCCCGCGGGTGTTCCCGGACGAGCGGGGCCTGTTCGTGTGCCCGTTCCAGGAAGAGGGATTCGTCAAAGCCGTCGGGCACCCGCTGAAGGTGGCGCAGCTGAACCACAGCCGGTCCCGGCGCGGCACGATCCGGGGTCTGCACTACGCCGACGTGCCGCCCGGCCAGGCGAAGTACGTCTACTGCTCGCGAGGGGCGCTGCTGGACGTGGTGGCCGACATCCGCGTCGGTTCCCCGACCTTCGGCGTGGTGGACGCGGTGCGCCTGGACCCGCACGAATTCCGCGCGGTCTACGTGCCGGAGGGCCTCGGCCACGCGATCATGGCCCTCGAGGACGACACGGTGCTGTCCTACCTGTGCACGACCGAGTACGACGCGGGCCGCGAGCACGGCCTCGACCCGCTGGACCCGGACCTGGGCCTGCCGTGGCCGGCCGGCGTCGAGCCGCTGCTCTCGGACAAGGACCGCGCGGCACCCCGGCTGGCCCGGGCGCGGGAAGAGGGGCTGCTGCCGCGGTACGAGGAATGCCTGACGCACTACCGGCGGCTGCGCGAAAATCCGGCGCACGCCTATTCGACATCGGCGCACTGAATTGCGAACATAGTGTCGAAACCGCGTCCGCGCCGCAAAGAAGCCCCAACTGCGCATTTTCGAGGATGCCCGCACCGGCGAACCGGTCGAGGGTTGACGGTATATGCCGGACGCATGAAGGGCTTCTCATGACAACGAACAGCTCGACCCACTCCGGTGAGCGGGCGGGCAGGCGGGAGTGGGTCGGCCTGGCCGTCCTCACCCTTCCGACCCTGCTGCTGGCGCTGGACATGAGCGTGTTGCTCCTGGCGATTCCGCACGTGACCGCGGATTTGCACCCCAGTAGTTCGCAAATGCTGTGGATCATCGACATCTACGGGTTCACCATCGCCGGTCTCCTGGTCACGAGCGGGAACCTCGGCGACCGCATCGGGCACCGGAAACTGCTGATGATCGGCGCGACGCTGTTCAGCGCGGCGTCGGCCGTGGCCGCGTTTTCGACCAGCGCGACGATGCTCATCATCGCCCGGGCCGCGCTCGGGATCGCCGGGTCCACTTTGGTCCCGACCGAGATGGCCCTGATCAGCAACATGTTCCGCGACGCGAAGCAGCGCGGCATGGCGCTCAGCATCTGGACGAGCTGCTTCATGGTCGGCTTGGCGATCGGCCCGCTGGTCGGCGGCGTGATGCTGTCGGCGTTCTGGTGGGGCTCGGTGTTCCTGCTCGGCCTGCCGGTGATGGTGCTGCTGCTCGTCGCCGCGCCGATCCTGCTGCCGCGGTCCGAACCCGCGACGACGGGCGGCAGGCTGGACCTGATCAGCGCCGGGTTGTCGCTGGCCGCGGTCCTGCCGGTGATCTACGGCTTGAAGGAACTGGCCCGCGGCGAGGCGGTGCTCGTGCCGACCATCGTCCTCGTGGTGGGGCTGCTGTTCGGCACGGCGTTCGTCCGGCGGCAGCGCCGGCTCGCCGACCCGCTGCTGGACATCCGCCTGCTCGGCCGGCCCGCCTTCAGCGGCGCGCTCGGCATCCTGCTGCTCGGCGGCTCCACGATCAGCGGCATCCTGCTGCTGTTCAACCAGTACCTGCAGCTCGTGCTCGGCTTGTCGCCGCTGAACTCCGGCCTCTGGCTGATCCCGTACACCGTCGCGATGATGGTCGGGTACATGGTGGCGCCGCCGCTCGCGCAGCGGTTCCGCCCGGCGTTCGTCATCGCGGTGGGGATGGCGATCTCCGCCGCCGGGTTCCTGCTGCTCACGCAGGTTCCGGTGACGAACGGGCTGCCGGTCACGGTGATCGGCACGGTCCTCGCCACCGGCGGGCTCTCCCCGATGGTGGTGCTGGGCATCAACCTGGTGATCGGCTCGGCCCCGCCGGAGAAGGCGGGCGCGGCCGGCGCGATTTCGCAGACCAGCAACGAACTCGGCATCGCGCTCGGGATCGCGCTGTTCGGCAGCATCGCCACCGCCGCCTACCGCGGGCAGATCGAGGTCCCGGCCGGGGTGCCGTCGGACGTCGCCACCGCCGCCAACGGTGGCATCGCCGAGGGCACGGCCGCCGCGCAGAGCCTGTCCGGCCAGGTCGGCACCACGCTGCTCACCTCGGTCCGGGAGGCGTTCACCAGCGGGTTCGCCGTGGCGGCGCTGGTCTGCGCGATTCTCATCGCGCTGCTGGCGACGCTCGCGCTGGTCCTGTTCCGCAACGTCCGCATGGACGGCGAGGAGGCCGCGCCGGCCGACGCCGACATCACGCCGCAGCCGGTGGAGGCCGAAGAGGCCGCCTAGACCGCGATCGCCGGGGGCACACCCCTGCCCCCGGCGATCCCGGCCGGCTAGAGGTCGACGGTGGCGAAGGTGCTCATGCCGTAGTTCTTCGCGTAGCCGTTCTCGACCCCGACCAGGATTTCGGTGATCTCGAAGTACCGGTCCCAGAACGGGGTTTCGCGCAGGGCCTCGATCACCAGCTGGTACGACTGGTGGTCGGCGGCCTCCCACACCCAGACGTCGGTGACGCGCGCGGAGTAGAACTCGGTGTCGAAGAACCGCGAGCGCACCCCCGCCGCCTTTTCCTTGACGACCGGCAGGATCTCGGTCTCGAACGCGTGCACCCGCTGCTCCACCGAGAGACCCAGCCACTCGGGCGTCGTCTTGACGAGCATGAACGCGGTGACTTCCGCTTCGAAGGTCATGACTTCCCCTTTCCGAGGTAGGCGCCGGCTTCGATGTCCTCGACCAGGCCTGGTCCGGACGGCGTCCAGCCGAGGAGCTCCCGCGTGCGGGTGCTCGACGCCGTCATGTCCAGCGCGAAGAACCGGCCGACGAAGCCGAAGTGCCCGTCGACGAGTTCCGGCGCCAGCGACACCACCGGGACATCGAGCGTGCGCCCGACCGCCTCCGCGATTTCGCGGGCTGTGACGGCTTCCTCCGCGACGGCGTGCAGCCGGGACCCGGCCGGGGCGCTTTCGATGCCGAGGCGGACGAGCTCGGCCGCGGCGGGCCGGGCGACCGCGGACCACGCGGTGGTGCCGTCGCCGGGGTAGGCCGACACGCCGTGCTTGCGCGCGACCGCCGTGATCGCGGCCAGGAAGCCGTGGTCGCCGGGGCCGTGCACCGAAGGGGCGAAGCGGACGCTCAGCACCCGGACCCCCTTCTCGGCGTACTCGAGGGCGAGGTTCTCGGCGCCGCCGCGGTGCGAGTCCGGGCCCACCTCGGGGGAGACGTCGGCCTCCGTCGCGGGCCGGCCGCGGACCAGGCCCGAGAGCCCGGCCGCGAGGGCGAACGGCCGGCCGGAGCCCACGAGCGCTTCGGCGAGCGTCTCGACCGCGGCCCGCTCGGCCCGGTTGCTCTCCGCCGGGTTGCCCCAGTCGTGCTTGTTGGCGAGGTGGACGACGGCCTGGGCATCGAGGGCACCGTCGCGGAGCCCGTCGAGGTCGTCGAGGTCGCCACGCCGGACCCGCGCGCCCTTCTTGCCGAGGGCGAGCGCGGCGGCATCCGAGCGGGCGAGGCCGGTGACCTCGTGCCCGGCGCCGAGAAGCTCGTCGACGACCGCCGAGCCGATCCAGCCGGTCGCGCCGGTGACGAACACGTGCATTCTGCTGCTCCTTCTTCGGGATCTCTTGTCGAGATCGAAGTTAGGAGCCGCGGCGGTGTCCGTGCCACGCAACTTCGGCAAGCAGTGTTTGCGTCAGGCGCAAATTCAGCGCGCGACTTCGACGTCGTCCAGTACTCCCAGTGCGTCCGGGACCAGCACGGCCGCGGAGTGATAGGCGGAGACGAGGTATGAGGTGACCGCGCGGTCGCTGGTTCCCATGAGCCGGACGTTGATCCCGGGCTGGTATTCGTCGGGGAGTTCTTTGGGGCGTAACCCGATGACGCCGGCGTCGTCTTCGCCGGTGCGCATGGCGAGGATCGAGGTGGTTCCGGTGTCGGTGACGGGAATTTTGTCGCAGGGCAGGATCGGCACTCCCCGCCAGGTGCAGACCCGTTTCCCGTCCACGACTGTGCTGTCGGGATATATCCGGTGTGCGGTGCAGGCGCGTCCGAAGGCGGCGATGGCGCGGGGGTGGGCGAGGAAGAATTTCGTTTTCCGTCGCCGGCAGAGCAGGTCGTCCATGTCCAGTGGTGTGGGTGGGCCGGTGCGGGTGGTGAGTCGTTGTTTGAGGCCGGCGTTGTGCAGGAGCCCGAAGTCGGTGTTGTTGATCAGGTCGTGTTCTTGCCGTTCCCGCAATGCTTCGACGGTGAGCCGCAGTTGCTGGTGGAGCTGGTTCATCGGCTGGTTGTAGAGGTCGGTGACGCGGTTGTGGACCCGCAGGACGGTTTGGGCGAGGGCGAGGTCGTATTCGCGGGGTGAGGGGTCGTAGTCGACGTAGGTGCCGGCCAGCAGGGGTTCTCCGTCGTGCCCGGCGGAGAGGTCGATCGCGGCTTCGCCTTTGCCGTTGTGGGGTTTGCGGGGCCGTCCGATCGCCTCGGCCACATGGGTCCGCAGGGATTGCAGGCGTCCGTTGAGCCGGGCGTAGGTCGCGGCGGGCAGGGCGAGTGCGGTGACGCGGGTGGCGGCGCGGGCGGTGTATTCCCAGGTGGTGTCGTGGCGGGCGAGGAGGTCGGCGCCGAGGTGGTCGCCGTCGGTGGCGGTGGTGAGGGTGGTGTCGTCGCCGTAGGGGCCGGTGCGGTGGCGGGTGACTTTGCCGTGCGCGATCAGCACGAGCGTGTCCAGGGGGGTGCCTTCGGTGACGAGGGTGGCGCCGGGGTCGTATTCGCGTTGCTCGAACGCCTCCGCCAGTGCTGTCAGTGCGGTTTCGTCGCTGAAGCCGCGCAGGAGTTCCAGTTCGGTGAGTTCGGCGGGGACGACGTGGACGTGGCTGCCGGTGGTGTAGAAGGTGAGTTTGCCGTCGCCGAGGGTGTAGGTGAGGCGCCGGTTGACCCGGTAGCTGCCGGCGGGGACGTCGACCCAGGGTAGCTGGGTCAGTAGCCAGCGTGGGGTGATGGCCCGCATCTGGGGCGGGGTTTTGGTGGTGGTGGCCAGGGTCCGGGCGGCGGCGACCCCGAGGGAGAGCTGCACCGATGGTTCGTCGGTGACGGTCACGGTCAGCCTTCCCGGCCGAGTTCGACGCTGTCGAGCACCGCCAGCGCGTCCGGGACCAGCACCGCGGCGGAGTAGTAGGCGGAGACGAGGTAGGAGATGATGGCCTGTTCGCTGATGCCCATGAACCGCACGTTGAGCCCGGGCTGGTATTCGTCGGGCAGGCCGGTCTGGTGGAGCCCGACGACGCCTTGGGCTTGTTCGCCGGTGCGCATCAGCAGGATGGAGCTGGTGCGGGTGTCGGAGACGGGGATTTTGTTGCAGGGCAGGATCGGGACGCCGCGCCAGGCGGGGACCTGGTGCCCGCCGAGGTCGGTGGAGCCGGGGTAGATGCCGGCTTTGGTGCATTCGCGGCCGAACGCGGCGATGGTGGTGGGGTGGGCGAGGAAGAAGCCGGGGTCTTTCCAGACCAGGGTGAGCAGTTCGTCGAGGTCGTCGGGGGTGGGTGGGCCGGTGCGGGTGGGGATGCGCTGGGAGAAGTCGGCGTTGTGCAGGAGCCCGAAGTCGGTGTTGTTGACCAGTTCGTGTTCCTGGCGTTCGCGCAGGGCTTCGATGGTGAGGCGGAGCTGCTGCTCGATCTGGTTCATCGGCTGGTTGTAGAGGTCGGCGACGCGGGAGTGCACGCGCAGGACGGTCTGGGCGACGGAGAGTTCGTATTCGCGGGGTTGGGCTTCGTAGTCGACGAAGGTGCCGGGCAGGTGGGGTTCGCCGTCGTGGCCGGAGGCGAGGGAGATTTCGGCTTCGCCGTGGTCGTTGCGTGCTGTGGAGCCCTGCGACAGGTAGGCCTGCAGGTGGGCCTGGAGGGTGTCGGCGCGGGAGAGGACGTCGTCGAAGGCGGTGCGGGGGAGGGTGAGGACGGTGCAGGTGGTGACGGCTTTGGCGGTGAATTCCCAGATGCCGTCGGTGTGGGTGAGGGTGGTGTCGCCGAAGTAGTCGCCGTCGGCGAGGGTGGCGAGGGTGGTGTGGTCGCCGTAGGCGCCGGTGCCGATTTTGGTGATTTTGCCGTGGGCGATGAGGAAGACCTGGTCGGCGGGGGAGCCGAATTCGACGAGGGTGTCGCCGGGTTGGTATTCGTGCTGGGTGAAGCGGGTGGCGAGTTCGGTGAGGACGTCTTCGTCGTCGTAGCCGCGTAGGGGGGCGAGTTCGCCGAGTTCGGGGGGGATGACGCGGACGGTGGCGCCGGTGGTGGTGAAGGTGACGCGGCCGTCGCCGACGGCGTAGGAGAGGCGGCGGTTGACGCGGTAGGAGCCGGCTGCGACTTCGACCCAGGGGAGGGCTTTGAGGAGCCAGCGGGTGGAGATGCCTTGCATCTGGGGTACGGACTTGGTCGTGGTGGCCAGTGTCCGGGCGGCGGCGCGGCCGAGGCTCAGTGGTGTCTGTTCGGATTCCACCGGGTCGGTGACAGTCACAGCGAAAACCACCCAATCAGTTCGGAGATTGTCAAGACTGGTAACGGGGATTCGTGGCGTGCCAGGTGAAGCCGCCACCCATCCAGGAGCGGACCCCCACGAGGAAGCGCTGCAGCTCCGGGGACGGCACGGCCATCAGCTCGCGATGGCCGTCTTCGAACTCGTGCACGATCCGGTTGTGCAGCGCGACGGTGGCTTCGACCGCCTCCTCGACCGGGCACCCCCGGTCCGCGGCGATCTGCAGGACCATGTTGCAGACCGGTTTTTCGTCGGCCGCGTCCTTGGCCACCGAGAAGAGATCGTTGACCAGCACCGACGCCGTCCCGGCCCGCATCATCGCCTCACGCACGCGCGGGTCGTAGTAGAACGGCGCGGCCAGCTCGTAGCCGCCGACGGCGTCGACGAGGGTCATCGACGTGTAGAAGCTGTCGTGCTGGCGCGCCGCGAGGTACTCCCACGCCGGTGGGTAGCGGCCGGTGTGGCGCCACGCCGCGTAGGCGTCCCAGCTGACGAACATCGAGAAGGTCGCGTAGCAGACCCGCTGCACGAGCACCGGCGAGCCGTGCCGGCCCAGGTGCTCGATCGCCGAGTGCAACCCGACCAGGATCGGGTCCGCCTGCAGCGCTTCCTCCAGCGGCGGCGTGAACTCCCCGGCCGGCGCGACCGGGTCCATCGCCGCCATCACCAGCGCCAGGCGCGGCGGGAGCTCGGTGGGCGCCGCGCCCAGCTCGCTGTCGTCGGCGTAGTAGTCGTCCGCCGCCCACCACACCGCGTTCAGCTGCGCCGCGACGAGCAGCCGGTCCGGGTCGTCACAGTCGCTGTGGGCCAGCATCGCCAGCCTGCCGAACCCCGCCCCGGCGATCTGCTCCAGGCCCTTGCCGGTGAACCCGCAGTCCCCGGCCCACGCGACCAGCCGCCGGTCGACCTCCGCGGCGAGGGCGTCGTCGACGCGGCCCACCACCGGGCAGTACAGCGGCGACGCGCTGCCGTCACCCCACGGCAGGTACGCGTACGCCGGGTCCTGCCCGGGCGCCGGCGCGAACTGGGTCGCGATCCGGGCCGCCGACGTCCCGAGGCCGAACGGTCCCGCCAGCGCCGAGCCGGGATCGCCGATCGTCCACTGTGGACATTCGGTCATGGTGGTCTCCCTGGGCACCGGTCCGGCTCAGACGCGGTCGGCGGCGATGAGCAGGTAGTGGAAGCTGCCTTCGCGGTAGGCCGTCAGGAACGGGTCCTCGATCCCGGTCGCGACCGACGACTGCGCCCGCAGCTCCCAGTACGGGATCGTCGCCGCGGTCAGGTCGACGACGTTGATCGGCACGAACCCGTTGGCGGACAACGCCTTGAAGTAGTCGCCGCGGGCGTGGATGTTGCAGATGTAGTGCTGGTCGATCTGGCTCACCGCGCGCGACCGGCCGCCGGTGACGTCGTTGTAGCACCCGGTGATGGTCACGTACCGCCCGCCGGGCTTGAGCTGCCGCGCGTGCTCGGCGAACAGGTCGTGCAGGTCCACGTACATCGTGCTCTCGTTGTTCCAGATGCCCTGGAACGCGCCGGTTTCGAAGCCGGTGTCGAGCATGTTGCGCAGGTGGTACCGCACCGAGCCGTCGATCCCGCGCTTGCGCACGTGCTCGTTCGCGAACCCGACCTGCTGCTCCGAAATGGAGATCCCGTCGACCTGGCAGCCGAAGCGCAGATGCGCCATCACGCTCGTGCCGCCGCGCCCGCAGCCGGCGTCCAGCAGCCGGTCGGACGGCGCGATCGGGCCGAGGTGGTCGAGCAGCACCTCCGCCTGCGCGGTCTCGAGCCGGTGCATCTCCGCGATGATCGCTTCGTCGCGCGTGGCCTCGGGCGTCTCGAGGACGGCCGGGTCGTAGTCGCCGATCCCGTAGTGGTGGTGGTACAGACCGTCGACGTCGCCCAGCCGGAGGTTCACCGGGTCCTTTTCCGCGTTCCAGTAGTCGGCGACCGACTGCTGGTAAGCGGTGCGGGCCACGGGCTGGTCGATAGCGGTCATCGAGTAACTCCTCGGTCGGTTTCCTTGGGGGACAAGGAATCGGCCGTCGCCGAGCCGGGCGCGCCGGCTTCGTCCCCTCGGGATCGACGCTAGTGCCGGGAGTTTCACGAGGACAAGGAGCTTCACTCCGGCCACGCGGGCGTTGCCCGTCTGGCCCAGCGATCACCCTGCACGGGGTTGCGCGTGCGCGGCCCCGGACACTCGATCGGGACCCCGTCCACCCCGTCAGAGGGACGGCACGCCACCGTCGGTGTCAGACGATTTCGAGGTTGGCCATCATGCCCATGTCTTCGTGTTCGGCGTTGTGGCAGTGGAAGAGGTACCGCCCGCGGTAGCCGTCGAACCGGGTGACGATCTCGGCCGCCTCGCCCGGCCGCAGCGCGATGGTGTCCTTGAGCCCGCCGTCGTTCGGCAGCGGCGCCCGCCCGCCGCGGGAGCGTACGCGGAACGCGGCGAGGTGGAGGTGGACCGGGTGGTGGACGTCCGCGACGAGCCGCCACACCTCGACGTCGCCGAGCCGCACGGTCACGTCGGTCCGGGCCGGGTCGAACGGCCGCCCGCCGATCACCCAGCCGTGCCCGCCGGGCAGCTGCCCGGCGCTGAAGGAGAACTCGCGCACGCGCACCGGGGAACCCCACGACGGCGAGTCGGTCGACAGCACCGGCGGGACCCGGCTGTCGTCGGCCGCGCGGCGCGCGATCCGGAACGCCATGACGTCGGTGGTGCGCCCGGTACCCAGCCGGTCGAGCAGCCGGACGCGGCCGCCCACCGGCACGCCGGCGAAGTCGACGACCACGTCGTAGCGCTCGGCGGGTGCGATCGGCAGCGACAGGTGGGTGACGGGCGCCGCGAGCAGGCCCTGGTCGGCGCCGATCTGCACCAGCGGGAGCCGGCGCCCGTCGTCGGTGACGGCTTCGAGTTCGTAGTGCCGGGCGTTCGACGCGTTGAGCAGGCGCAGCCGGTACCGGGCCGCGTCGGCTTCGTGCACCGGCCACGGCGCGCCGTTGACCAGGACGACGTCGCCGAGCACGCCGCCCAGGAAGCTCTCCCGCACGCCCGGGGTGTCCCGCAGGGTCGCGTCGACCGACGGGTAGTCGAGCGTGCCGTCCGCGGCGAACGCGCGATCGGTGAGCACCAGCGGGAGTTCGCGCGCCCCGGTGGGCAGGCCGAGCGCTTCTTCGGCGTCGTCGCGGACGATGTGGAGCCCGGCGAGGCCGCGCCAGAGCGCCGGCGCGGTGAAGTCCATCCGGTGGTCGTGGTACCAGAGCAGCGCCGGGCGCTGGTCCAGCGGGAACGTGTAGTCGCGCGTTCCCTCGCTGCGCACCGCCCGCGGGTCGGGCATCGCGTGGTGGTCGCGCCAGCCCGGCGGCAGCACGAGGTCGGTCGGGTAGCCGTCGGACGCGGCCGGCGTGCGCCCGCCGTGCAGGTGCACGACGGTCGGCACCGGGAGTTCGTTGCGGTGGGTCACGGTGACCGGCCGGCCGCGGCGGGATTCGATCGTCGGGCCGGGGAACGTACCGCCGTAGGTCCACATCGGCGTCCGGATCCCGGGCAGGATCTCGAGGTCGGCCACGCGCTGGGTGATCTCGTAGCGGCCCGGCGCGACCGGCTCGAGCACCTCCGGCACGGGCAACGGGACTTCGTACGGCGGCGGGAGCGGGACGGCGCTGCGGAGTTCGGCGCCGGTCACCGGCGGGCGCCGGGCGAAGGTGGCCGCGGTGGCCAGGCCGGTCGCGGCCAGCAGGCCGAACGCGCCGCCGAGGACCCCGCGCCGGGACAGCTCACGCATCGGCGGCCGCCCGCGTCAAGGGCCGCCGCCACACGGCGGCGACCAGCACGACGAGCCCCGCGACGGTCAGCACGCCCAGCGGGAGGTGCAGCCACAAAGCCCCGTCCAGCCCGGCGAAGTACTGGACCGTCTCCGCGGCCGCCACCGCCGTCGTGGCGAGGAACGGCCACGCCCGCCGCAGCCGGAACCACACCACGACCGCGACGACCACCTGCAGGTAGGCGAGCGACGTCACGACGTCCGCGCCGGTCGCGTGCAGGCGCAAGGCGTCGTAGTCGCCGCTGAGGTACACCCCGGCGAACACCGGCTGGCCGGCGATCGCGACGACGTGCACGCTCGCCGCGGTCCGCAGCGCCCAGCCGACCGGCCGCGTTTTCCCTGTGCTGTCCACGGTTCGAAGCTATGACGGTGTGGTTATCGTGTCTAAGATCAATATCGCTATGCCGTTATGACGGGGGAGGCATGACGTGGACCTGGGGACACTGCGGCAGTTCCTCGTGGTGGCCCGGCTGGAGCACCTCAGCCGCGCGGCGGAGGAGCTGCGCGTCGCCCAGCCGTCGCTGAGCCGCACGATCGCGCGCCTGGAGGCGGAGCTGGGCACGCCACTGTTCGACCGGGCGGGCCGGCTCCGGCTGAACGACGCCGGGAAGCTCTTCCGCGGCTACGTCGAGCGTTCGCTGGGTGAGCTGGAGGCGGGCCGCCGCGCGGTCGCGGAGACGACCGGCGAGGGCTACGGGACGGTGCGGCTGGCGTCGGAGTCGTTCCTCACCCTGACCGGTTCGCTCGCGGCGTTCAAGCGGGCCCACCCGGCGGTCGAGGTCGTGCTGCACCAGCTGCCCGCCGACGAGATGGCGCGCGCGTTGCGGACCAAGGAAATCGACCTTTGCGTTGCGTCGCAACCGATCCTGGCCGACGGGCTGGCCGGCGTCGAGCTGCTCGACGAGCCGGTGTGGGTGGCCACGCCGGTCGGGCACCGCTTGGCCGGGCGTGCGTCAGTCCGCGTCGAAGACCTCGCGGACGAGCAGTTCATCACCGCCCGCCGCGGCCACTGGCACCGCCGGCTCCTCGACCGCCTCTTCGCCGCGCGCGACCTCACCCCGAAGATCGTCTTCGAGGGCGACGAACCGGGCGCGATCCAGGAGCTCATCAGCGCGGGCCTGGGCATCGGCCTCAACCCGGCGATGGCCCGGCGCGTCGCACCGCAAGTGCCGGTCGTGTGGATCCCGGTGGACAGCCCCGACTGCCGCCGCACGATCACCCTGTGCTGGGCGGCGGGCACCCGCCTCCCGGCGGCGGCCCGCCTGATGCGGACCGCGCTCACCGAGTGGGAGTGGGACCCGCCCGTCACATGACCCAGGGATTGGGCCGGCAGACGGCACCGTCCGCGCGGACGGCCGTGGCGTTTCCCGGCTCGGCGCGGTTGAGCTGCGCGAGGTAGGTGTTCGACAGCCCGAAGGTCTGCTGCATCATGACCGGCGCGGGCGCCCCGTCGACCGGGCAGCCGACGTGCCCGAGCCCCAGCGCGTGCCCCATTTCGTGGGTGATGGCGTAACGGCGGTACCCGGCGACGTCGCCGTCGTAGGAGTGCGCGCCCCGCAGCCACCGGGCGAGGTTGACGACGATCCGGTGCCGGCGTCCCAGATGGCACGAGGAGTCGTAGGAGATGGTGAACCCGCAGAGGCGCCGGGTGGTTTCGGGGCTGGTGAGGCTGATCCGGACGTCGGGCCGGGCCTCGGGGTCGGTGAGCCGCCGGAAGGAGACTTCACCGAGCCCGACCCAGCCGCGCCGATCGGTGAGGACGGTGTCGACGTCGGTGCCGAAGGTGGGGACGTCGACGCCGCCTTCGGTTTCGACGGTGTAGGTCATGAGTCGGGCTCCGGTACCGGCGGCGGTGGCCGGGCCGGGGAGGACCTGCCAGTCGCCGGAGCCGGTGGGGGTGATCGGCACCCCATCGGGCAGCGCGGCGGGTTCGGGCGCCGGCCGAGCGGTGGTGGCGGTCGTCTGCCGCGGCCAGGCAACGCCGGCGACACGACGGGGTTCGACGGCACGCGGGGTGAGGAGCAAGGCGGCGGAGAGCGCGATGGCGAACACGAGAACGGCGGGCGGCCACCACGCCACGGGGGTTTGCGGTTCTCGGGGTTCCGCCGGCGGGGTTTCGGTTGTGAGGCCTAGGAGCTGGGCCGTGGTCGGGGGAGCGGTGGCCGGCTGCGGAGTCCGTCGCGGTTCGGGGAGGCCGGCCGGGGAGGGGTCGGCGAGAGGCCAGCCCGCCGGGTGTGCGCCAGCGCGTGTCGGTGCTGGAGAGTCAATCGTGCGGAGTTCGGCAGGTAGCCAGTTGGCCGGGCGTGTGTCGGTGTGGGTGGGCGGTGTTGCTGGCCCGGGGAGGTCGGCCGTGCGGAGTTGAGCGGGCAGCCAGTTGGCCGGGCGTGTGTCGCTGTGGGTGGGTAGCGCTGCTGGCTCGGTCGTGCGGGGTTGGGCGGGAGGCTGGTTGGCCGGGCGTGTGTCGCTGTGGGTGGGCAGCGCTGCTGGCTCGGTCGTGTGAAGGTGGGCAGGCGGCTGGTCGGCCGGGCTTGCGTCGCTATGGGTGGGCAGTGTCGCCGGCCCGGGGAGGTCGGTCGTCCGGAGTTCTCCAGAAGTCCGGACGACCGGATGTGTGCCGCCTCGGGTGGACGCCGTTGCCGGCTCGGGTAGGTCAGCCGGGCAGGCTTGGATCGGAGTCCGGTCGGCTGGGCGTGTGCCGCCTCGGGCAAGTGCTGGCTCGGCGAAGTCGGCCGTGCGGAGTTCGGCGGGAGTCGGGTCGGCCGGGTGTGTGCCGCCGCGTTTGGGTGCCGGGTCGGCGAAGTCGGCCGGCCAGAGTTCCGCGGGAGGCAAGCCGGCCGAGTGAGTGTCGCCTCGGGTGGGCGCCGGTGCCGGCTCGGGAAGGTCCGCTTGGTCGCGTTGAGGTGCCGGGCGGTGCTCGGCAGGCGGCCGGGTGGCCGGGCGCGTGCCGCTGCAAGTGGGCTCGGGCCGCTCACCTTGGCCGCGTTGAGGCGCCGATTGTCCGGCAGCGTCGCCGAGCGGACCGGCCAAGTTCTGGCCGCCGCTGGGGGCCGCCTTGGGAGCGTACGCCGCGCGGATGGACTCCGTGGTCGGTGCCTCGGTGGTGCGCCGCCGGCGGGGCGGAACCTCCGCGGAGCGCCGAGGCCATCGCGCCCGCCGTTGACGCGGCAGCTCCTCCTCCACCCGCGGCGGTTCGGCAGCCGGCCGGGGACGGGGCTGCGGCAGCCAATCGACCCGGGCCTTCGGTTCAGTAGGCAAGGCCCACGCTCGCACAAGCCGGCGCCGGAGCACCCTCGGACCTTGGGTACGACACCGTCGCCGGGTCGCCATCGGACGTGTAGCGGTGGCCCTCCGGTGCGGCGAGCTCGTCGAGCCAGTGCTTCGAGCCGTACTCCGCGTCGCGCCCCTCCGACTGCGAGCGGATCCGGGGGATCGAGCCGGGGACGAATCGGGTCGAGCAGGGCGACGGCGCCGGCCCGGCCCCGACGAGCAGTGCCCCGCCGTACGAATAGCCGGGACCTTGCAATGCCAGTTCCTCGCGCCGCGGGTGGCTTCCGTACGGGAGCGCCAACGTCGTCGGCCGGTAGCCGGGGACCGCCTCGCGGATCGCCGCGTCGTCCGTCGAGATCGCCGCCGTCACCTCGCTTTCGGAGGCGGAGCGCAGGTTCGTGTGCTGCCGGGTGTGGTTGCCCAGCTCGAAGCCGTGGTCCGCCAGCCAGCGCAGGGTGCGCCCATCGGTGTCGCCGAACGGGTGCTCGTTGACGTACAAACTGGCGACCGGCCGGAACCGCGGGTGCGCCGCGGCGACGTCCAGCAGGATCCGGACCGCCGTGCCCGGCGCCGGTTGTCCCTGCGGGGTCAGGGTGAACGCGCTCGGGTCGCCGTCGTCGAAGGTCAAGACCACCGGGTGGGCGCCGGCCGGGACGTCGAGGCGGCGCGACACCAGCTCGGCGGTCGTGATCGGCACGTAGTCCTCGGCCGCGAGCCGCTCGAGTTCCGCGGTGAAGTCGGCGGGCGTGCGGTCGTAAACCGACCGCGGGTGCTCGGCGATCCGGTGGTACATGAGCACGGGGATCCGGCCGAGCTCGTCCGCACCCACCTGGCGCGCCGAGGCGGCGGTGACGCGGACGGGCGCGGCGGCGGGCGACGGCCGGGGTGGTGGGGCCGGTGCCGGTGCCGCGGGAGCACCGCAGGCCGCCGCGGCGAGCAGGACGGCGAACCCGGCACCGAACCGGAAAAGGCAACGCATGCCCGAAGTGTGCGGCCGGCCCCTGACGGGCGCGGGCCGGCCCACCGGGTCGGGTGAGCGCGACTTTCCGCCGCACAGTCCCGAAAACGACGTTTACGCAGGCAGCGGACACGGTCCCGGAACCGGCCCCGGCACGATGCGGTGATCATCGGCGATCGGGTTTCCCGGAGAACGCGGGCGGGTATTTCCCCGCGATGGTCCCGAAAACGGCGTCCGACGCCGAACGAACCTTCGACCGACGTCTGGTGCTCACCGCCGCTCTCGCGGGTTTGGTGACGAGCGCGTGCGGGGCACCGCGGCGGGAACAGGCACTCGCTGTTCCGGTCACGGCGAGTCCCGCGCCACCCCCGTCGCCGCCCCCGAGCCCGGTGGAGAACAGCCTTCTCGTCGGGTTTTGCGGCGCGCCGGGCGCCAAGGCGCTCGGCCGGATGACCGGCGACCTCACCGAGGCGAGCCGGCGGCTGCGGCAGCAGATCGAGGCGTTCCCGGCCGGGCGTCCGATCACCCCCGTCGTCGAGCTGATCGCGACCACCGTGCACCGCTCGCCCGGCGAAGACGGCATGTACCGCAGCCGCGGTGACGACGCGACCGTGCGGAACTACCTCGACGCCGCGCGGGCGCTGAACGGCTTGCTGCTGTTGAACATCCAGCCCGGGCGTGCCGACTTCCTCCCCGAAGTGCGGGCCTACGAACACTGGCTGACCGAGCCCGACGTCGGCGTCGCGCTCGATCCCGAGTGGGCCGTGGAACCGGGGGTGGTGCCGGGCCGGAAGTTCGGCCGCACGACCGGCGCCGAGCTCGACGAGGTCGCCCGGTACCTCGGGGAGCTGGCCGAAGCGCACCGCCTGCCCGCGAAGGTCATGGTGTACCACCAGGTCGCTTCCTCGGTGGTGCGTGAAGAGGAGCTTTTGCTGGCGCACAAGGGAGTTTCGCCGCTGAAGGTGGTCGACGGCATCGGCTCGGCCGCGGCCAAGAAGGCGACGTGGAAGACGCTGATGACGACGAAACCCGACCACGTCCGGCCGGGCTTCAAGCTGTTCTTCGAGGAGGACACCCGCCGCGGCGCGGACCTGATGACGCCGGCGGAGGTGCTGGCGCTGACCCCGGCGCCCGCTTACGTCGTCTACGAATGATTCCGTAACCACGACGAAAGCCCGGTGCGGATTCCGCACCGGGCTTTCGCCGGCTTGTCCGTCCGGGGTCCGGCCGGGTTAACCGACCGGGACGGGCAGCCCGCCGAGAAGGTCGTTCACCAGCGAGGACAAGCTGATCAGCAGCCGCTGCACCAGCGCGTTGAGCAGGGCCGACACGGGCGGCAGCGACTGGCGCGGCTCCGCGTTCCGCGCCAGCTCGCTGACCCCCTTGCGTGCTTCGGTGTTCTGCTGCTGCGCCGTGGCCGCGGTGTCGCGCGCCTCGGTCTGGATCGTGTACCGCTTGCCCTGGGCCAGATCCGTGAGCAGCGGGTCGAGGTCGCCGAGCGTGGCTTGCGTGCCGGGGACGTCCCCGCGGTCCGCGCGGGCCGAGAGCTGGTCGCGCAGCTGCTGGACCTCCGCCGCCGCGCTCGTCGTGCTCGAAGAGCCGCTTCCGCCGGGGCCGCCGGCGGTCGCGACGCCGACCCCGGTGAGGGTCACCGCCGCCGCGGTGACGAAAACCGTGATCGCGCGGGCCAATGCACTTTTCATGTCCTACTCCTCCGGAATTCCGATGCCGACTCCGATCATGGTGATCGCCGATCCGCATTGGCGCGAGCGCATCTCCGGGCCCGGCGTCGACTGTCGATTTCGGACGGTGCCCGGCGGGTCCGGGATTCGCGGAACAAACATCGAGTTCGCGTGAAGCCGTCGTGAAGCGGTTCTCCCGATCAATTACCGTGGGTGATGGCGTCACTCGATCGAGGTTCGAGATTACGATGGATGGTGGAATCGTAGGTGGTCGCCTCACGGAAGGTAGGAGAAGAGTGGTTCTCGGGGGGTACGCGACTTCCACCCGATGGTGACGTTTAAGTGAGAAATCAATGGGTAATCATGCGCATTTGCCCGATGGCCGGAATGCCACTCTTAAGAAGGTTACGTCGCAAAACCACTTCTTGCGCGGCGAGTGCGTCGCTAATCTGGGTGCCGGTCGCGGTGCCGGGTTTCCCGGCGGGATCCGCGGCCGTCACGGTGCCGGGAACCTGACACGAAGGCGCCCGTCGGAGAAAACGCGGAACGTCCCGGCGTGACTGGTGCCGGGGCGTTCCGCGCGGGTGGAGGGGAAACGGGGTGCGGGGCATCGAGGGCAGACGGACGCCTGCGCAATCGTCGAACGCTCGGCTTTCCGGGGATGAGCCGGCGGGGGTGGGGCCGTTCGACGCCTGGCAAACTTGGCCGCCAGGCGCTGACGCGGCTCTATCATCGGTGCTCACGGTAGTTTCGACGCGGGTCTCGATGGAAGATTCGGCTCGACCCCCGGTCGCCCGACAGAAACGAAACCGGCTCCTGTTGGGAGCGCAGGTTGTGGTGGCCACCGTCGCGGTCCGGCCGCCTGTCGTGGGTACGGGCTCGCGGGAGATGTGGGTACGGCTCACTGTGGCGGACCGGGCCGGAAGCGGCACCGCGCCCCGGCAATCCGCGATCGTGCCGGTCCCGCGGCAAGACCGACTTCGGTTGCCGGTGGGGGATGCCGCTCGGCGGATGGCGATGGTGCCGGCCCCGCGACGGAAGCAGGCCTGGTTGCGGGCGGGGAGCGTGGCTCGGCCACCTGCGATCGTTCCTGTTCCGCGACGGAAACAGGTCCGGTTGCCGGTGGGGAGCGTGGCTCGGCCACTTGCGATCGTTCCGTCCCTTCGACAGGAGCAAGCCTGGTTGCGGGTGGGGAGTGTGGTTCTGCTACCTGCGATCGTTCCGGTTCTCCGCCAGAAGCAAGTCCGGTTGCCGGTGGGGAGCGTGGCTCGACCACCCGCGGTCGTTCCGTTCCTTCGGCAGAAGCAAGCCTGGTTGCGGCTGGGGAACACGGTTCGACCACTCGCCATCGTTCCGGTCCCCGCGACGGAAGCAAGTCCAGCTGCAGGTGAGAAACGTGGCTCGGCCACCTGCCATCGTCCCGGTCCCGCGACGGAAACAAGCCCGGCGGCCGGTGGGGAACGCGGCTCGGCCACCTGCCATCGTTTCGTCCGCCCGACAGAAACCGGCCCGATCCCCCGAGGGGAACCGGGCCGGGAATAGCGCAGCCGAGAGACGCGAATCAACGGCTCAAACCCCCGGCGGACTCCGCCGCGGCTCCGCCGGCGGGTACGCGTTGGCCGGCGGAGCCGCCGGGTATCCCGCCATCGCGTCGGCCTTCGGCCCGCGCCTCACCAGCCCCGCCAGGCCGAGCAGCCC
This sequence comes from Amycolatopsis sp. FBCC-B4732, assembly GCF_023008405.1. Classification (NCBI taxonomy): domain Bacteria; kingdom Bacillati; phylum Actinomycetota; class Actinomycetes; order Pseudonocardiales; family Pseudonocardiaceae; genus Amycolatopsis; species Amycolatopsis sp. FBCC-B4732. The sequence continues at coordinate 4,391,250 of NZ_CP095376.1, read as the reverse complement.
CACGAGTCCCAGCAGGCCCCACAACCCGTTGTCGCCGTTGTCGTCCTGCGTGGTTACGTGGTCGTCGGCCCGCGCGAGGTCCGCCGACGCGGGCGAAGTTCCCGCCAGTGCGATCGCGCCCGCCGCCGCGAGGCCGCACAGCCACTTCCTGGCCATTCCGTTCATCGCCGGTCGTCCTTTCCGTCGTGAGGTCGTTCTCCGGCGGCGTACCCTCGCCGTTCCCGTTCACACCCGTCGTCACGGGAACGGGGGACGGTTTCGTTTCCCCGACCCCGTTTCGGGCCCCGGTCGCGCTTTTGTAACATGGGGTCCGGTTCAAGCCGGAGCCGTGGAAGGACGTGCCGTGCGCGCGCGTCCACCGCCGGCGTCCTTCCCTTTTCCACGCAGCTGCGTATCCGCACGGGGAAACACCGTCCACTGTTGTGGGCTCGGGGGAGGAATGAACAGTAATCTCGTGGTCGCCCCGCTGGGCGCGACCTACACACCACGTCTTATTTGCACCACCGGCGACCGCCTGATCCACCCGGCGGACGGCCGCAACGACCTCGCCAGGATCGTCGTGCGGTGGGCTCGTGCCTGGGTTCCCGAAACCTGGCCCGCGCGCCAGTACTTCGCCGCGCTGGGCATCGGGGATGACGAAAATCCTTGCTACACCGATGAAGAAGTCACCGGCTGGCACCTCGTGCAGCCGCGGCCGGGCTCGCTCGCGTGGCGGGTGCGGTCCGGCGAAATCGACGTGACCACCGCGCTGACCGCCGAAGCCGAGGCCTGGCCCGGCTAGCGACCCTTCGCACCGAAGAGCCCTGCGCCCACGGCGGTGCGGGGCTCTTCGGCGTGCCCGGAATCTCGTTGCCGCGCAAGCTTTCCGCCCGCACCATGGGAAGGGAAACACTGCGGGAAAATGAATCCCCGCTAACCCGATCGGACCACTCGCCGCGTGGTCAGGGACTTGCGGCACCCACACGATGGTGGCGCGAAGTGGAAACGACGCCGGCGCATCAGTACGTTTCCCTCACACGGGCCGGAGAACACACCTTCACTGCCGTCCCGTCCGACGCAATCGCCTATCGAGGAGCAAATCCATGCTGAAGAAGATCGGGTTCGTCACGGCAGCCGCGGCGGCCGGCGCGTTCCTGGCCGGCGGCATCGCCTCGGCCGACACCCCGGACGGCCACCACCACGGGCACCACCACGGCAGCTACGACCACACCGGCCAGGTCGGTCTGGTGAACCTGAACAACACCGACGTGCTGCACAACGTCAACGGCACCCTCGGCCTCTGCGGCAACGACGTCAACGTCCTCGGCGTCCAGGTGCCGATCCGCGACTCGCTCAACGGCATCGGCGTGCCGATCCTGTCGCCGGGCGAGTCCGAGGCCAGCGGCGAGTCGCCGTACAACTGCGCCTCGGGCGGCGTCGTCGACGGCGGCACGAGCCAGGGCAACTGAGTTTCCGCGCCGGAGCCGCTCGCTGTGTGTGCGAATGCCGGCTCCCAGCGCGGAAATCCGGCGGTTGCGTCGATGTCGCACCGCGTGCCCGGAACACGGAGCGAGCTGCACACTCCTGTTCCGCGTCCCGGGCACGCCGCGACGTCGGACGACGCCGGCACGGGTGGGACCGGCCAGGACGCTGGAGACGTGCGCCGGTCCCACCCGGCGTGACCGCACCTTAACCGACAACCCCGGGCCCGGCGAACCGAAGCCGGCCCGGGGTGTCCCCCCGAGCTCCCACCGGACCGTCCGGTGGGTGGTGATAAGGAGTTTTCTTCCCGTGATCAAGCAACTCGGCTTCGTCGCCACCGCACTCGCCGCCGGGATGGCGGTGCTCGGCGGATCCGCGTCCGCGACCGGCATCACCGTCGCCGGCCACCCGGTCGACCACAGCGACCAGATCGGCCTCGGCAACGTGCAGAACCTCGACGCCGTGCACAACCTCAACGTCGTCGGCGGGGTCTGCGACGACAACGTGAACGTGCTCGGCGTCCAGGTGCCGGTCCGCGACGTCGCCGAAGGCATCGACGTCCCGGTGCTCTCCCCGGGCGAGCACGACGCCGAAGGCGCGACCCCGAACAACTGCTCGGCGGGCGAAATCGCCGACGGCGGGACCGCCCAGGGCAACTGACCGGTCCGGTCGGAGCCGCCGCGCGGAGTCTTCGCGCGGCGGCTTTTCACGTCCGGTCGAGCCGATGGACCGCCACTTCCCGCACGACCAGCAGGACGGCGGCCGCGACCGGGACCGCGACGAACGCGCCGAGCAGTTCGAAGCCGAGCAGCACCGCGACGACGGTGACCAGCGCCGGCACCCGGACGGCGCGGCCGACGATCTTCGGCAGCAGTACGTAGTCCTCCAAAAGCCGGTAGCCGGCGAAGAAACCGGCGGTGGCCAGCCCGACCGGCGTGGACACCGTCAGCGCGACCAGGCTGGTCCCGGCCCCCGCCGCCACCGAGCCCGCCACCGGGACGAGGTCGAGCACGGCGACGAGCGCGGCCAGCACCAGCGGGTACGGCACGCCGAAGGCCCAGAGCCAGGCGAACGTCGCCACGCCCGCGATCAGCGACACGACGACGTTGCCGACGAGGTACGCGCCGACCTTCCGGAAGACCGCGTCGCCGATCAGGATCACCCGCGGCCGCCGGGTTCGCGGGGTCAGCCGGTCCAGCGCCGTGCGGACCCGCGGGAAGTCGGCGGCGAAGTACGTCGCCGGCACCACGACGATCAGGGTGTCGCCGAGCACCGCGGCGAGTGGCTTCGCGACGTCCGCCACGTGGATCGACCGGATGGCGGCTTCGAGACCGAACGCCTCATTGGCCTGTGCCGGCAGCGATCCCGGCTCGCGCAGCAGGGCCAGGTCGCGCAGCCGGGTGGCTTGATCGGTGAGCGGGACGGCCGCCGCGGCGACGGCGCCACCGAGGACCGCCAGCCCGGTCACGACGACCACGGCGGCGGAGAGCGCCCGAGGCATGCGGCGCGTGAGCCGGGCGGTCAGCGGTTCGAGGCCGACCGCGAGGGAGAACGCGATCCCGATCAGCAGCAGCACATCCGAGGCGGCGAGGACGACCTCGACGACGGCGATCGTGACCGCCACCCCGGCCGCCGCCAGGAGACCGGTGAAGAACGGCGACCGCCGGTTCACCGGTTTTCCCGGTGCACCCAAGGGTTCCCGCTGCCGGGACGCAGCGCCTTCGGCCTTTCCGACGGCGTGCCCGGCGCGGTGCGCACCCCGTCCGTTCCTCGCGTGCATGAGAGGGCGGCTACCTCGCGGCGGCCGGTCGAATCCACCCGATCCGGGCGCGCGGGCAAGTCCACGCTTCCCGGTGACGACCTCCGTCTGCCGTTGCCGAAACCGTTGCGCTCTCAAGAGAATCGTTCATGGGCTTCAAGAACTTCCTGCTCGCTCCCGTAGCCGTGCTCCTGGCCGCGTTCACGGTCGCCCCACCGGCGGCGGCGGCCTCCGCGCCGCGGCTGCTGATCAACCAGGACTTCCCCGACCCGGACGTCGTCAAGACCGCCGGGGGCTACTTCGCGTTCTCGACGAGCACAGGTTCCGGGCGCGTCCCGTTCGCGACCGCCGCGGTGCCGGAAGGGCCGTGGCGGGTGGTCGGCGACGCGCTCGGCGCGGTGCCCAAGTGGGCCAAACCGGACGGCGGGTTCTGGGCTCCGGACGTCACGCAGCTGGCGGACGGCACGTTCGTCCTCTATTTCTCGGCCGCGCAGACGGCGGGCGGCGAGATGTGCCTCGGCGTCGCGACGGCGGCGAAGGCGGACGGCCCGTACACCCCGGCCGGCGACCGGCCGCTGGTGTGCGTGCCCGAAGATCACGGCGACATCGACCCGCAGACGTTCGTCGACGCGGACGGAGCCCGCTACCTCCTCTACAAGAGCGACGGCGCGGCGACCGGCGCCCCGGCGGCGATCTGGGCGCAGCGGCTGCAGGCCGACGGGCGCTCGCTGACCGGTCCGCGGACCGAGCTGCTGCGGGCCGACCTGACGGCCGAGAAGGCGGTCGTCGAGGCGCCTTCGGTGGTGAAGACGGCGAGCCGGTACCTGCTGTTCTACTCGGCGGACACGTTCCAGAGTTCGGGCTACCACACGTGTTACGCGTCGGCGCCGACCCTGGCCGGCCCGTTCGTGAAGGCTGACGCCCAGTTCCTGTCGGCCGAGCTCCTCGGCGGCAAAGTGGACGCCCCGGGCGGCGCCGACGTGGTGGACGGCCACATCTACTTCCACGGCTGGCTCGGCGGCGGCCGCACGGCGAGGGGGCTGTACGAGCTGCCGGTGACGTTCCCGGGCGACGTGCCGCAACTGGGCTGAGTGTCACCCACAGGGGTAGCGCCGGGGTTGGGGAGGCGAGGGCCGGATACCCGTCGCCGGGAGGAAGGGAGACCGTCATGACGGTGTGGTGGGGTCTGCTGGGCCTGCTCGGCTTGCTGGGGTGTTGCGGATTGCTGCGCGGTCACCGCGCCCGCGAAGCCGACCCGCTGGCCCGCTACCCGGTGGCCCGCGAGCCGGCACGGCCGAACGCGGATGCCGCGCACACGCCGCTCATGACGCCGGTGGTGACGCCGGAGATGCTCGCGCCGACGCCGCGAAACGAGCCGGCGGGGGTGCTGGAGCGGGTGGCGGATCCGCGGGGAGTTGGCGAGGGGACGGCAGGGCGGCCGACCGTGATGGCGCAGGGGGCGGTGGATCCGCAGGGAGTTGGCGCGGTTGCGCCGGAGCGGCGGAATGCCGAGGCGGCTGAGCGGTAGGGGGCGTTGGATCCGCAGCTGGTTGGCGAGGGGACAGGGCGGCCGACCGCGGTGGCGCAGGAGCGGCCGGGGTCGGTGGAGCCGCGAGGTGTGGTGCCAGCGCGGCAAGGTGCGGCGGAGCTGGGGCAGCGGTCCGCTGGGGCGGATGAGCAGCGAGTCCCGGCGGATCTGCGGGAAGTAAGCGCGGCCGGGCCGGAGCGGCGGGATGCTGCGGCTGGTGAGTGGCAGGGGGAGGCGGATCCACGAGGTGTGAGGGCAGCGGTGCCAATGCAGCAAAGGCCGGCGGAGCCGGGGCAATGGTCCGCCGGGGCGGATGAGCAGCGAGGTCCGGCGGATCCGCGGGGAGTAAGCGGGGCTGCGCCGGAGTGGCAGGATGCTGCGGTGGGTGAGCGGCAGGGGGCGGTGGATCCGCGGGTTGGTGAGGGGACAGGGCGGCCGACCGCGGTGGCGCAAGAGCGGCGGGAGCCGGTGGATTCGCGGCGAGCAAGCGCGGTTTCGCCGGAGCGGCACGCGGTCGACGCGGAAGCGCCAGAGCGGCAGTACGCGGGCGAACCGCAGCGACAGGCCGTCGCCGCGGCCGAGCGGCCCGAGGTGATGGTTCCGGATTCCGGAACCATCACCGGCGAGATCCCCTCGCCGCGCGCCGAAGCGGAAGCGGAGCCGCAGGCCCGACCCGAGCCGAAGCCGGAAGCCCCCGCGCGGCCGGCCACCCACCGTCGCAAAGCCTCTGTCCTCAACGGACTCGACGGACTCATCGGACGGGCCCAGCGCCTCCTTCGCCGCTAAGGCAACGGCGCTCGCGCACCGATCAACCCGGCGAGGAGATCACCCACATCGGTGATGCGGTCGAGGACGTCCTCCGCGGTGAACGTCAAATGGGTGACGTGCCGGCACGCGCGGACCTCCTCCCACGTCACCGGGGTCGAGGCCGTCGGGTGGTCGCGGCCGCGCAGGGAATACGGGGCCACCGTTGTCTTGGCCGGGTTGTTCTGGCTCCAGTCGATGAACACCCGGCCGCTGCGTTGTGCCTTCGCCATCACCGCGGTCACCGTCTCCGGCGTCTCCTTCGCGAGGCGCTGGGCGAGCCGCTTCGCGTAGGCGGACGGGGCTGCCGCGTCGGCGGTTTCGATGCCGCAGTAGAGCTGCATCCCCTTCGAGCCCGATGTTTTCGCGTACGGCGTGAGCCCGTCGGCCACCAGGACGTCGTGCAGGCGCTCGGCCACCCGGCAGCAGTCCACGATGGACGTGCCGGGGCCGGGATCCAGGTCGAACACCAGGCGGTCCGGCAGGCCTCGCGCGCCGTCGGTCACCGTCCACTGAGGAACGTGGAGTTCGAGCGCGGCCATGTTCGCCGCCCACACCAGGCCCGGGAGGTCGTCCAGGAGCGGGTAGTCGATGCTGTCGCCGCTGCCGCGTGAGCCGGTGCTCGGCAGGCGCGCCGTGCGCAGCCAGGACGGGGCGCCGTTCGGGGCGTTCTTCTCGAACCACTTCTCGCCGTCGACGCCGTTCGGGTAGCGGATGAACGTCACCGGGCGGCCGGCCAGGTGCGGCAGCAGGACCGGCGCGACGCGGGAGTAGTAGTTGATCACCTCGCCCTTGGTGAAACCGTCCGCGGGGTACAGCACCTTGTCCAAATTGGACAGTGTGAGCCGTCGATCTCCCGCCTGGACGGTGATCCGGTTCTCGGGTGGCGGGGGCGGCGGCTCGTGCGGCACCGCGCGCGGGGCGATGACGTCGGCCGGGTCCTTGTCGGCGCGCAGGCCGCGCCAGGCGGTGTGGCGGACGCGCCCCGCGCGGGTGAACTGCCGGTAGACGACCTCGCCGACCAGCCGCGGTTCGACCCAGCGGGCGCGCACCGTGTCTTCGCGCGGCGGCGCCGACATGAACGGGTGCGTGCGGCGCTCCAGGCGCTCCAGCCGGGCCTTCAGATCGGCGCGGGCGGCCTGGCTGAAGCCGGTGCCGACGTCGCCGATGTAGACGAGGGCGCCGGTCGCGGGGTCGTGCGCGCCGAGCAGCAGGCCGCCGAGCGTGCCCGTGAAGCTGCGCTGGCCCGGCCGCCAGCCGCAGACGACGACTTCCTGGGTCCGGATCAGCGGGTGCTTGAGCCAGGAGTCCGGCCGTTGCCCGGGCACGTAAGCGGAGCTGCGCAGCTTCGCGACGACGCCTTCGTACCCGGCCGACGCGGCGTGGGCGAGGAAGTCGGCCGGCGTGCGGCGGTCGGCGGCGAGCTCGTCGAAGGTGACCGCGCGCACCACCGAGACGCGGTACGGGTCGGGCATCGGCAGGCTCGCCAGCAGGGCGCGGCGCTCGTCGTACGGCGTGGCGAGAAGGCTGCGGTCGCCGAGCCGGAGCAGGTCGAAGGCCAGGAACCGGACGGGCACGTCCTCGAACTCGCGGCCCGGTGGCCCGCTCTGGTGCCGGACGTAGCGGCCGCGGCGTTCCTGCATCAGCTCGAAGTCGATCCGGCCGTCGTCGCCGTAGACGACGATTTCGCCGTCCAGGTAGGCGGCCCGGCCGTCGAGCGCCGGGGCGAGGACGCCGTCGAGGTCGGCGAATTCGGCGGTGAAGTCGATGTTGTTGCGGCTGGTGAGGACGGTGGTGCCGTCGGGGGCGATGCGCATGGCCGCGCGGTAGCCGTCCAGCTTGTACTCGTACGCCCATTCGGGGCCGCTGCGCAGCCGTCCGCCGTCGGCCTTGGCGAGCATCGGCTCGACCCAGGCCGGGGCGCGGGACGCGTCTTCTGCCGCCATGCCGGACCTCCGTCACCTTTCGCGTTCAAGGTAACCCGTTCGGCCTAGTTTTGCCGGGTTTGCGCAGGTGACCGGAACGCCGGTGCCCAGCGTCCGCGGTCGACGTCCCCGGCCCAGCACGCCGCGAGGAGGTCGTAGCCGAGGTGGACGAGCGCGGCGTGGGCCGGCCAGTGCTCCCGGGTCCAGCGGACGTCGTTGTGCGCGGAGTCGACCGCGGCGCGGGTGGCGCCTTCGAGCTCGAACTGCAGGTCGCGCCGCGCCGCCCGGCCGGTGGTCTCGAGCACGGCCCGGGCTCCGGCGCGGATGCGGGCTTCGGTCCAGCGAAACGTCGTGCGGTGCGCGTTCGGGGCGAGCAGGTACTGCGCGAGGACGGCGAGCGCGACGCCGAGCACGGTCTCGACGAGGCGGTCGCGCAGCACCGGCCCGATCGGACCGCTCGCCGCGGCGCCCCCGGCGAGCAGCGCGACCGGCGTGATGAAGACGACGGCGACCGCGTAGTTGCGCGGCACGAACAGCTCGATGCAGAACTGCAGCACGGCGATCGTCGCGACCAGCGCGAGCCCGGCGGGCGAAACCGCGGACACGGCGGCGAACAACCCGAGGCCGACCGCGGTGCCGGCGAACCGATGCAGGCCGCGGACGTTGGCGCGCATGCGGTCGGTGCCCTGCTGCAGGACGACGAGCGCGCTGAGGATCGCCCAGTGCGGGCGCGCGAGACCGAGGCTCGCGCTCAGGCTCCCGGCGGCCGCGCAGGTGACGCCGACGCGCAGCGCCGTCACCATGGCGTGCGAGCGGAGGGTCGCCGACCGGCGCAGCCGGTAGCCCACGCTGGGGCGGGGGAGCGGGAGGGTGGTTTCCTCCTGGCCGCCGGTGGCGTCGGCGAACCGGCGGTGGGCGGCGATCAGCGTGGCGGCGAGTCCGGAGCCGGGTCCGTGACCGGCGTCGTGGACGGCGTTCCAGGCCGCGGAAATCGCCGAACCGGCGCTGTGGCGGGCTTCGGCGCCGGGGTTCTCGGCCGCCGTGTCGACGGCGGCGACGGCTCGTCGGACGGCGGTGCGCTCGGGTTTGGTCCTGTCGGTGAGTCTTCCGGCCATCGAGACGATCGCCGAAGCGAGGCCGCCCAGCGCGGTGCAGACGACGATGGCGACGGGGCCGGCGCCCGATTCCGTGGCGACGGTCGCACCGCCGCAGACGAGCGCGAAGAACAGGGCGCCGGGCGGCCCGAGCCGGAGCGCGTCCACGGCGTAGACGGCGAGCACGGCGACGGCGATGACCACGACGATGACGGCGCCCTTGTGACCGCCGGAGCTCCCGACGACGGCACCGAGGGCGGCGGCGAGCACCAGCATCGCGGCGGCGGTGAGGACGACTCGGGCGCGTACGCGGTAGGGGCGGCCTTCGCCGTAGAGGACGGCGAAGGCGCCGAAGGTGACGAAGAGTGCTACGTCCGCGTGTCCGGTGAGGACGGTGAGCCCGCCGGGGACGGCCACCGCGGCGGCGGCCCGAAGCCCGGCGCCCCATCTCCGACCGGCCGCCGGAAGGGCGAACAGCAGCGTGCGGGGACGCGCGATCCGGGGGAGGGGTTCGGACGGCACATCCCATTCCATCACGCGACAGCGGCGGTGGTCGGGTGGGAAGGACCACATGGCCGCCGCGTGCGGGTGGCCGGCTCCGGTGGCCTCCGCGAGGGGCCCGCGCGGGTCGCGGGACGCCATCGTGGCGGGTCAGGCCGGGAAGAACTCCTCCACGGCCCGCCGCAAGGTCACCCGGACCGTCTCCGCGTCGTCCAGCTCGCCGCCGTGCAAGGCGCCGTCCCGCAACAGCACCAGCACCCGCGCCGCGTGGCTGGGCTCCGGGTGCCCCAACGCCGCCGCCTCATCCCGGAGGACCTCGAAGAACCACCGCCGGTGGTCCTCGATCACCCGGCGGACCCGGGACTCCGCATCCGGGTACTCCGCCGCCGCGTTGAGGAACTGGCAGCCGCGGAAGTCCTCGCCGCACGTCGCGTCGCCCACCACCGACAACGCCGCCGCCAGGGCTTCGCGTGGGGGTTTGCCCGCTCGTGCGGCATCCACCGCCGCGCGGATGCGGTGGCTCGTCTCCGTCAGGTACGCCGCCACCAGGTCGTCCTTCGTCGGGTAGTGGCGGTAGAACGTCGCCCGCGTCACCGAGGCCTCCGACACCAGGCGCTCGACGCCCACCGCGTGGATGCCCTCCGCGTAGAACAGCCGGGACGCGGTCGCGAGCAGCCGGTCCTTCGGGTGCACCGGGGCAGACGTCATCCGGCCAGCATAAAGAAAGACCGATCGTTCTGCCAGATCGGCTTCGTCACATTGCGCCCGCTCTCGGGACGAGGCAGAGTTCGAGGGGCAGAAAGACTGATCGTTCTCTTTCAAGGAGCCAGCCATGAGCAAGCCCACCATCGTCCTGGTCCACGGCGCCTTCGCCGACTCCTCCAGCTGGACCGGCGTCGTGTCGAAGCTGCAGGAGAACGGCTATCCGGTCGTCGCCGTGGCCAACCCGCTCCGCGGCCTCGAGTCCGACGCGGCCTACGTCGCGGACGTCGTCAACGGCGTCGAAGGCCCCGTCGTCCTGGCCGGCCACTCCTACGGCGGCGCCCTGATCACCCGCGCCGCCACCGAGACGCCGAACGTCCGCGCCCTCGTCTACATCGCCGCCTTCCAGCCCGACGCGGGGGAGAGCGTCTTCGAGCTGTCCGGCCGCTACCCGGGTGCCAAGCTCGGCCCGGAGACCACGAACGTCCTGGTGCACGACGGCAACCCCGAGCTGTCGATCAAGCCGGAAGACTTCGCCGAGGTCTTCGCCGGCGACGTACCCGCCGGGACCGCCGCGGTACTGGCCGTCACCCAGCGGGCCGTCGCGCAGCAGGCGCTCGCCGCGCCGTTCGAGGGCACCCCGGCCTGGTCGAAGCTGCCTTCGTGGACGCTGATCGCCAACCAGGACAACGCCATCCCGGCCGCCGCTCAGGAGTTCATGGCCGAGCGCGCGAAGTCGACGGTCCGGCGGATCGACGCCTCGCACGCCGTCGCGGTGTCGCAGCCCGGTGTCGTCGCCGAGGTCATCCTGGCGGCCGCCGCCGAGTGACGCTCAGGTGATCGGCGGGAGTCCGGCGCGAGCCGCCCGGTACTCCCGCACGATCCGGGCCACGATGCCGGCCGCGGGCAGCACGGAATCCACCAGCCCGGCCGACTGGCCCGCTTCGAGCTTCCCCTCGGCGACGTCGCCGTGCAACGCCGCATCGCGCAGCGTGGCCGCCTGGAAAGCCTTGCGCCGCAAGTCTTCCTCCGCGCCGGACTCCTCCAGGGCCAGCATCCGCGCGGTGAAGTCGTTGTCCAGGGCGCGGATCACGCCCAGCCCGTGCCCGACCGTGCGGGTGCCGTCCACCCCGGCCGCGACCACCGCCTCCTTGTACGCGGGGTGCACCGATGCCTCCGTGCTGGCCAGGAACCGCGTGCCGAACTGGGCGGCGCCCGCGCCGAGGGCGAGCACCGCGGCCAGCCCGGCACCGTCCGCGATCCCGCCGGACGCGATCACCGGCGTCGAGGGCACCGCCGCGGCGACCGCGCGGACCAGCACCGACGTCGTCACCATCGCGGGCGGCGGGTGCCCGCCGGCCTCGGCGCCGACGACGACCAGGCCGTCGACGCCGGCGGCGGCCGCCTTCAGCGCGTGCGGCACCCCGGCCACCACGTGCAGGCAGCGCGTCCCGATCCCGTGGAACCGTTCGAGGTACCGACGCGGTCCGCCCTGCGACGCGATCAGCACCGGCGGCCGGTGCCGCAGCACCAGCTCGATGACCTCGTCGACGCCCGCGCGGTACAGCGGCAGGTTGACCGCCCACGGCCGGGGCGTGCCCGCGGCCACCTCGGTCAGCACCCGGTCCAGGTCGGGCAGCCGCATCGGCCCCGCCGCCACCACGCCGAGCCCGCCCGCGTTCGAAACCGCCACCGGGAGCGCCGAAGACGACGACGCCCACGACATCCCGGCCTGCACGATCGGCAGGTCGATCCCCAGCAGTCCGGTGACCGACGTCGAGATGCGGGTCATCCCCGCTCCAGCAGGGAACGCGCGTGCGCGGCGAGCCGGTTCTTCTGCACCTTCGAACTCGCGGTCATCCCGATCCCCTCGAAGCCCTCGACGATCCGCAGGTGCCGCGGCACCTTGAAGCCCGCCATCCGCGCCCGCGCCCACCCCAGCAATTCCTCCTCGGAGACGCCGGGGCCGGTCAGCACGACGAACGCGAACGGCACCTCGACGAGCCGCGCGTCCGGCACGCCGACGACGGCCGCCTGCCGCACCATCGGGTGCCGGTGCAGGGTGTCTTCGATGTCGGCCGGGGCCACGTTTTCGCCGCCGACGCGGATGATGTCCTTGGTGCGGCCGGTGAAGTGGAACCGCCCGGTCTCGTCGAGCAGCCCGACGTCGCCGGTGGCGAGCCAGCCGTCGGCGTCGATCGTCTCGGCCGTCTTCACCGGGTCGTCCAGGTAGCCGACCATCACGTTCCAGCCGCGCACCAGCACCGCGCCGGGTACACCGGGCGCGCAGTCGCGGTCGCCGGCGAAGTCGCGGATCCGCACCTCGACGCCGGGTTCGACGGCCATCGCGCCGGACGCGCGGAGCTCCTCCGGCTCCCACCAGGCCGACTGGGCGACGTTCGGCGACGCCTCCGAAAGCCCATACCCCGCAACGCATTCGCGCGCGCCGAGCTCGTCGATGACCCGCCGGATCACGATCGGCGACGCGGCCACCCACGCGCCGCGCAAACACAACTCCCGCGATGGCCGCGAAGGGTGGTTGAGCAGCAGCAGCGCGATGGTGTCGTTGCCCGAGAAGTGCGTGCAGCGCTCGGCTTCCAGCAGCCGCAAGGCTTCTTCCGGCTCGAACTTCGGCATCGTCACCAGCGTCGTCGCGTGCTGGATCGACGCCAGCACCGACAGCGTGCTGCCGGCGACGTGGAAGAACGGCCGCGCGGAGTGGAACCGGTCGCCGGGGCGCAGGCCCATCCGCGCGCCCGAGAAGAACGCGTCCGCGCACATGCTGCGGTGGGTCAGCAGGACGCCCTTCGGCCGCGACGTCGTGCCGGACGTGTACTGCACCAGCAGGACGTCGCCGGGCGAGCCGGCCGGCGCGGGAGCCTCCGAAGCCGCGGCCAGGAACTCGCCCCACGAAGAAGCGAAGGGAGGAACGTCGTCGCCGAGCACGACGACCTTCTCGAGCGCGGGGAGGGACTCGACGCCGATTTCCCGCAGCATCGCGGCGAAGTCCACGTTGAGCACCCGGGACGCCACGAACAGCGTCCGGACACGGGCGTGCTCGAGCGTGTAGCGCACTTCGTCCGCGGTGAACCGGGTGTTGACCGGCACCGCGACCGCGCCCGCCGCCCCGATCGCCAGGAACAGCGCCACCCAGTCCGGGCCGTTGCCGAGGCAGATGCCGACGCGGTCGCCGCGGCCGATCCCGGCGGCGGCGAGCCCGGCGCGGACCCGCGTGACCCGCTCGGCCAGCTCGCCGTAGGTGATCCGCTCGGTGTCCGTGACGACGGCTTCGACGTCCGGCGCGAGCAGGGCCGCGCGCGCCAGTACCTCGTGCGTGGTCAGCGGGCAGGCGGTGCGCAGGTCGGTCATCGCGGTTCTCCGTTCCCGGCGGTGAAGCGGGCGACGCCGTCGCGCCAGCCGCCGTCGGCGAGGCACTGTTCGATCGCCGCCAGCTCGATGCGGATCCCGCGGTCGAGGTCGGTTTCCGAGCCGAGGTCGACCGCGCGCTTGGTGAGCGAGATGGCCAGCGGCGGCGCTTTCGCGATGCTCGCGGCCGTTTCGTCGCCGGTTTCGGCGAGCGCGTCCGCCGGGACGACGCGGGTGACGACGCCCAGGTCGGCGGCCTCTTCCGCACCGAGCGGGCGGTTGGTGAACAGCAGTTCCTTGGCCCGGCGCTTGCCGATGGCGCGCTGCAGGCGCTGGGTCGCGCCGACGGTACCCCAGTGCGGCTCCGGGAACCGGAAGACCGTCCCCGACGCGGCCAGCGCGAAGTCGGCGGCGAGCGTGATTTCGCCACCCGAGCCGACGACCGCGCCCTGCACCAGGGCCACGACCGGCACCCGGCACTGCTCGATGGCGGCGTACGCGGCGAAGGAGGCGACGCGGCGGCGCCGCACCCAGGCGGCGTCCTTGCCGGTGCGTTCCTTGAGATCGGCTCCCGCGCAGAACACCGGCCCGCGCCCGCTCAGGAGCACCACCCGGACGTCGTCGTCGAGCGCCTCGAACGCCTCGCGCAGCTGGTGGCACATCGGCAGGTCCACGGCGTTGCGGGCCTCGGGCCGGGTCAGCTCGACCCGCGCGATCCCGTCTTCGACGGTGACGCGCACGCGCTCGGTCATCGGATCACCCCCGCGGCCCGCAGGCCCTCGATTTCGGCCGGGGCGAGCCCCAGGCCGGCCAGGACGTCGTCGGTGTCGGCGCCGAGCCGGGGCGGCGTGCCCACCGCCGTCGGCTCACCGCCAGTCTCACGCAGGGGCGTCCGCAGCGCCGGGAACGTCCCCTCCGCCGGGTGGGTGAACTCGCCGACGACGCCCCGCGCGAGGGCGTGCGGGTCGGCGAGCGCTTCCCGCACCGAGCGGACCGCACCGGCCGGGACCTCGGCCGCGCGCAGCTCCTTCACGAGCGCGTCCCGGTCGTGCCGGGCGATCGCGCCACGCAGGGCCTTCATCACGCGGGCACGCTGCCCGACGCGGCCGGAATTGCCCCGCAGCACCGGATCCGCGGCCAGGTCGTCGAGCCCGAGGACCGTGCACAGTGGACCCCAGTGCTGGTCGCTGCCGCTGATGTGCAGCCATTCCCCGTCCCCGGCCTGGAACGCCGCCGACGGCACGCGGCCCGGGTGCTCGGTGCCGGTGCGCATCGGGTCCTCGCCGAGCGCGAAGAGCCGCGCGGCGTTGAGCGCGTGCAGGCTCAATTGGACGTCCATCATGGACACGTCGAGGTGCCGGCCCCGCCCGGTCGCCGCGCGCCCGGCCAGCCCGGACAGCACGGCGATGACCACCCAGAGCCCCGAAGTCAGGTCCGCCACCGGGATCCCGGTCTTCGACGGCGGCCCGTCGGGCTCGCCGGTCATCGCCATCACGCCGGACAGCGCCTGGAAGACGGTGTCGTAGCCCTTGCGGTCGCGGTCCGGGCCGGTCTGCCCGAACCCGGTCGCGGACACGTAGACCAGGTCGGGGCGCGCCAGGTCCGCGTACCCGAGGCCCATCCGGTCCATCGCGCCGGGCAGGAAGTTCTCGACGACGACGTCGGCTTCGGCCGCCAGCTTCCGCGCGACCTCCTGGCCGCGCGGGTCCTTGAGGTCGAGCGTCACGGACTTCTTGCCCCGGTTGAAGGCGAAGAAGTACGCGCTTTCACCGTGCGGCAGCCGGGGTTCGAAGCCGCGGGTCTCGTCGCCGGTGCCCGGGCGTTCGACCTTGACGACGGTCGCGCCGAGCTCGGCGAGGATCTGCGTGGCCAGCGGCGCGGCGAGGACGCGGGAGAAGTCGAGGACGGTGATCCCGGCCAGCGGGCCGGTCATCGGCGGAACCCCCGCATCAGCGCGTTGACGTCCTGCCCGGCCCGCATGGCGGCGTCGGCCGGCAGGTCGGCGACGCGGTAGAAGAGGTCCTTCGCGGCGGCGATCGCCCGCGGTTCGACCTTCGCCCAGTGCTCGGCGATCGCCAGCGCGGCGGGCAGCACTTCGGCGGGGTCGGCGACCCGGTTGACCAGGCCGTGCTCGAAGGCTTCGGCGGCGGTGAGCAGGCGCCCGGTGCTGACCAGCTCGAACGCGAGCTTGCGGCCGAGGTGGTGCACGAGCCCGGTCATCACCAGCGCCGGGACGATCGAGTGCTTCAGCTCCGGGTAGCCGAACTTGAGGTCGGTGCCGGCGACGACCATGTCCGCCCCGATGGCGAGCCCGGCGCCGCCGCCGACCGCGGCACCGCGCACGGCCGCGACCACCGGGATCCGCAGCTGCCGCGCCTGCACCTGCAGCTTCGCGGTGAGCGCGGCGCGTTCCAGGACGGCGTCGGCGTGCTCGGGCGTCAGCTCCGAGAACTCGCCGAGGTCGGCGCCCGCGCAGAAGCCGCGGCCGGCGCCGGTGAGCACCAGTGCGCGGATGCCGCGGTCGGCGTCGGCCGCCGAGAAGGCTTCGCTCAGGTCTCGGGTGAGGGCCGTGTTCAGGGCGTTGAGCTTCTCGGGCCGGTTCAGCGTCAGGACGCGGACGGCGCCGTGGTCCTCGGCGATGACGGTCACGGGGTCTCCTGGTTCGGGGTCGGGGTGAAGCCGGCGCGGGCGACCATGCTGTGCAGGGGACGGCCGAGAGCTTCTTCGCAGGCGACAGACGCCTTGGCGAGCTGGTCGAGGTCGATGCCGGTGTCGACGCCCATCGCGTCGAACAGGCTCACCAGGTCCTCGGTGCAGACGTTCCCGGTGAGGCCGGCGCCGTAGGAGATGGCCGACGGGTGGCCGCCGACGCCGCCCATCGCGGTGTCGAAGTTCCGGCAGCCGGCGTCGAGGGCCGCGACGGCGTTGGCGATGCCGGTGCCGCGCGTGTTGTGGAAGTGCGCGACCACCGGCACCGCGGGGTCCAGCCGGGCGAACAGCGCGCGGACCGACGGTGGGGTCGCGACGCCGGTCGTGTCGCCCAAGGTGACCAGGCCGGCGCCGAGGTCGGCGAACCGGGCGACGTCCTCGGCGACTCGGCCGGGGTCGACCGCGCCCTCGAACGGGCAGCCGAACGCCACCGACACCACGCCGACCAGCTTGAAGCGGCCGCCGGCCAGCTCGACCATCTCGGTGACGCGCTCCCACTGCCCGGCTCTCGACGTGCGCAGGTTGCGTTCGGTGTGGCTTTCGCTGGCCGAGACCAGCAGGCTCAGCTCCTCGGCGCCGTGCCCGGCGTCGAGGTCGGCCAGCGCGCGCCGCACCGCGCGCGGGTTGGGGCAGGTCGCCTTGAACCGGACGCCGGGGCGGCGCCGGATCCGCGTCAGGACCTCGGCGGCGTCGGAGAAGCCGGGCACGCGCCCGGGGTGGCTGTAGCTGGTCGCCTCGATGCGCCGGAACCCCGCGTCCGCGAAGGAATCGAGCAGCGCGACCTTCGTCGCGGTCGGCACGAACTCCGGCTCGTGCTGCAGCCCGTCGCGGGCGAAGCACTCGCAGAGCGTGACGGCGTCGGACATCGGGCCACCTTTCGTTCGGTGGCTCCAGATCTACGCGGCCGTGTTGACAAAGTCAACAGTCGGTGTCGCCGGGGTGGGCGCGCTCACGCTCCTCGACGGCCAGTGCGAGGTCGGCGAGCTTGTCCAGCGCACCGCTCAGCGTTGCCGCCTCTTCCGGGGTCAGCGCGGCCAGGAACTCGGCGTCGCGCTCGTTGGCCGCGGTGATCAGGCCGCGGTAGACGCGGGTGCCTTCGGTGGTCAGGGCCAGCTGCGAGGTGCGGCCCGACCCGGCCGTCCGGTCCACCAGGCCGCGCTCGGTCAGGCGGCTGACCACCCGGCTCATCTGCGCTTTGTCGAGCCCGGCGCGGCGGGCGAGCCGGTTGAGTGTGAGGGTGGGGTCGGCGGCGATGAGCGAGATCGCCCGCCATTCGCCGAGGCTGACGTCGAACTCCCGCCGGTAGCGCAGCGCGGCGCTGCGCGACATCGCCGACGACGTGCGGGAGAGCCGGTAGGAAAGGAGTCCCGAAATGGGCACGAGGTCTCGGCCGTCCGCGCGTTCCGCCATGCCGGTCATCGTAGCCGTTGCTGACCAGGTGTTGACAAACTCAACAGTGGATGCCGACACTGCTGCCGCACGCCCCGCCTGACGAAGGAGTCGAGTAGCGATGGCCGAACAACCCGCCGTCACCGGACGGCCCCCCGCGGTGGGTGCCGCCGAACGCGCGTCGACCTACCGGACCATCGCCCTGCGGGTCATGCCGCTGCTCGTGGTCTGCTACGTGGTCAGCTTCATCGACCGGACGAACATCGGCATCGCGCAGCAGGGCCTCAAGCGCGACCTCGGCTTCGGCTCGGCGGTCTACGGGCTCGGCGTCACGCTGTTCTTCGTCGGGTTCATCCTCTTCGAGGTGCCCAGCAACGCGCTGCTGGCGAAGATCGGCGCCCGCAAGACGCTGGTCCGGATCATGGCCACCTGGGGCGTGGTCACGATCGCGACCCTGTTCGTCCAGGACGAGCTGACGTTCTACCTCGCGCGGTTCCTGCTCGGCGTGGCCGAAGCGGGCTTCTTCCCGGGCGCGCTCTACCTGCTGTCGCGGTGGTTCCCGTCCGCGCGCCGGACCCGGATGACCGCCGTGTTCTTCATCGGCGTCCCGGTTTCCGGGGTGCTCGGCTCGCTCGTCTCCGGCTGGATCATGCACTCGCTCGGCGGCGTCGGCGGCCTGGCCGACTGGCAGTGGCTGTTCCTGATCGAGGGCATCCCGCCCATCCTGCTGGCCGTCGCGGTCGCGTTCTTCCTCGCCGACGGGCCCGAGCGGGCGAAGTGGCTGACGCCGGCGCAGAAGGCGCTCGTGCAGGCCGACCTCGAAGCCGAGCGGACCGCGAAGGCGGACACGGCGGAGCGGCACGGCGGCATGCTCTCGGCGTTGCGCGACCCGAAGGTCTGGATCCTCGGGCTGTGCGCCTGCGGGGCCTACACACTGGCCAACGCCGTCTCGTACTGGACGCCGCGGATCATCGCCGAAGCCGGCGTCGGCGACGTGCTGAACCTCGGCTTCTTCTCGGCGATCCCGCCGCTGCTCGGCATCGCGGTGATGCTGCTGGTCGGCCGCCACTCCGACCGGACGCTGGAACGCCGCTGGCACGCGGCGGTGAGCTGGCTGGTGGCGGCGGTGGCGATGCTGACGCTCGCGTTCTCCGGCGACAGCGTCCTGGTGGTGGTCATCCTGCTCGCGGTGATGGCGGCGGCCCACTACTCGGGCCTGACGGTGTTCTACTCGATCCCGTCGATCTACCTGACCGACCGCGCGGCCGCGACGGGCATCGCGGTGGTGACGTCGATGGGCTCGTTCGCGGCCGCGGCTTCGCCGTCGTTGCTGGGCTTCATCCAGTCGGCGACGGGGAGCCTGTCGCTGGGGCTGGTGATCAGCTCGGGGATCGTGCTGCTGGCGGTCGGGGTGCTGCTCGTCGGGGTGAAGGCCGCGGACCTCAAGGAGAAGCACCGCTAGCGGCGCGTGCGGGCTTGGCAGGTGGTCGGGTTGTCGTGAGTGTTCAGTCGGGTTCTAACCCGACTGAACACTCACGACCCCGAGCCCTGCCGTTCGCCGACGCGTCTTTCGACACGGTGGTCTGCACGTTCGGCCTCCGCGCGATCCCCGACCCCGCGGTGGCGGTGGCGGAGATGACGCGGGTCCTGCGCCCGGGAGGGCGGCTGATCCTGGCTGACCACGTGGTGTCGACGTCGTGGCCGGTGCGGGTGGTGCAGTGGCTCCTGGAGCCGGCGAGCGTTCCCTTGGCGGGCGAGCACTTCCGGCGGCGGCCGCTGGTGCTGGTGGAGGCCGCCGGGCTGACGGTGGAGCGGCAGGAGCGGTTCAAGCTGGGCCTGGTGGAGCGGCTGGTGGCCAGGAAGCTCAGCTGATCGCCTTCCGCACGCGGTACGAGGCCTGGCGGCAGGCGTTGGAGCAGTAGCGGCGGGGGCGGCCGAGCTCGGACGTCACTGATCGGGCCGGGGTGACCGGGCAGGGGCACGTCGAGCAGAGGATCGCCCCTTCGGCCGGCTCGAAGTAGCCGTGACGCGGGCACAGCCCGAGTTCCGGGGTTTCGGTCCAGCCCATGATCTTGGCCCGGACCCGGTCCGGAACGACGGCATGGTCCGAGTCGAGGTGGTCACGAAGAGCGGTCAGGCGCCACCGAGCACGCAGTTTCCCGAGGGCTGCCGCTTCGCGGCGGAGCACGTCGTCCAGGCGCACGGAAAGGATCGCCGCTGCCTCGGCGCGGGAGCGCGGAACGCCGTCGCGCAGGCCGAACCGCAGGACGATGATTTCGGCCTGACTGGGCGGCAACATGTCGAGGGCGGACTTGAGCTGCTCCAGAGCGAGGACCGCGTCGAGCCGGCGGCTCCCGTCGACCACGGTCACCCGTCGGCGCGTCATGGCTGTGCCTCCTGTTCGTCGTTTTCAGTATCGCTTCTGAGCCGAGGCGCACGGCGGCTGTTCAGCCTGCGGAAAACCTGGGTCGCCTCGGTGAAGATCTTCGGCACGTCTTCAGGTCGTGCCTGGCACAGGGCCACGATCGACACCACGCCGAAGATCGCGATGAGCAGCAGCATCGGTGACAGGTAGATGAGCAGCGTCAGCATGGCGACCTCCGGGCACGACGAAATCGCCGGACTCACCCGGCGGAAATGGGCAGAAAAAAAGCCCCGGCCGGATCGGCGGGGCTGGTGGGCACACCAATGCCCGAACTGCGACCAGATTAGCACAGCGAAAACGGCTGACCCGTGCAGGTTCTGCCCTGGTCGGGAAGCTGAAGGGGTAGGACGTGGTGTCCTACCGACTTTCGTAACGCGCCGCGAGCTCAGCCGAGCAGCACGCTCTCCTCCAGCCCGTCCAACAGCGCAGCAGCGTCGTCGTAGACCGCGACCGCGCCGGCCTCCGTCAGTTCCGCCGCGCTCACCCCTCCCGAGCGGACCGACACCGTGCGCACGCCGGCCTTCGTGGCCGCGTGGACGTCCCACACCGCGTCGCCGACGAACACCGTCTCTTCCGGGCGGGTTCCGGCGCGCTCGAGGGCTGCGAACACCGGCTCCGGGTCGGGTTTCGTCGCGTCGACGTCCGCGCCGGAGACGATGCCCGTGACCACGTCGTCGACGTCGAGGACCTTGCGCAGCACCGACAGTTCGTCCGAGCCCGCCGACGTCGCCAGCACCACGCGCACGCCGCGGCCGGCCAGGGTGCGGAGCAGCTCGGGGGCGTGGTCGAACGGGCGCAGCAGTTCCGCCGTCTCCAGGTAGAAGCGGCTGTGGAGCTCCTTCGCCCGGTCGCCGATGCGGTCGGCGTCCTCCTCGCCCAGCAGCGTGCTCAGCAGCTTGCCGGACCCCTTCCCGATCGCCCGGTGCACGCGCCACGAGTCGACGGCGCGGTCGAGCTCGGCGAACGCGCGGTGCCAGGCGTGGACGTGCAGGTAATTGGAGTCGACGAGCGTGCCGTCGACGTCGAACAGGACCGCGGTGGCGATGGCAGGCTCCTCACGTCGATGAGTTCCCTCGGGTACCCCCGCCCGGTTCGATCTACACGCAGGGTGGAACGGGATCGCCGCGTTTGACGGGTCCCGCAGCGGTTACCCGATCAGTCGAGACGATGGCGAGGAGGTGGTCCGTTATGCTCGCCCGCCACTCATCGGTGTGGCTCATCCCGCGGCACGGCACGGTCGCCACGGCTTCGGTCGGCGGGGTGCTCGACCGCACGACCTATTCGAGGTTGCGCGACCGGCTGCTGGAGTTCGCGGCCGACGCCCGCGACGGCGTGGTGATCGACATCGACCGCCTCGAACTGCGTGACCCGGCGCTGGTGCGCGTGTTCGCGCTCGTCGCCCTCCGGGCCGGTGACTGGCCGGCGGTTCCCTTCGCGCTGGTGACCGACCGGCCGGAGCAGCGGGCGGTGCTGGCCGCGCGAGCCGACCGGAACGTGCCCGTGTACCGCGATCACGCCGCCGCCGAAGCCGCGCTGGCACGACCGTCGCGGCGGCGGGCGGGGAAGGCGCTCGACCGGTCGCCGCGCACTTCGGTGCGGGCGCGCGGGTTCGTCGAAGGCGTGTGCGCGGAGTGGCTCGTGCCCGAACTGGCCGAAGATGCCGCCCTGGTCGCCACGGAATTCGTGGAGAACGCGCTCCGGCACACCGATTCCGCGCTCCGGCTGCGGGTCGAGCTGCGCCGCGACGGGCTGGGTGTCTCGGTCTCCGACGGGAGCGAGCGGCCCGCCGTGCTGCGCGAGGGACTGGACGTCCTCGAGACTGGGCTCGGCCTGCGGCTGGTGTCCAAAGTCGCGAAGCGGTGGGGGAGCAGCCGGCTGCGCTCCGGCGGCAAGGTCGTCTGGGCGGTGCTGGCCCGACGCTGATCAGTCCGTTGTGGACGGTCAGGGCCGGCGCCGGTAGTCGTGTTCGGTCTCCACCTCACCCTGCGGCGTGTGCACGACGTGGCCGACGCGGCGCTTCTTCGCGATCTGCCGTCCGGCCAGCACGGCGTCGACCCGGCGGGGGGACGTGTTGGACGCCCGCGCACCCCCTTCGATCCGGTTCTTCCACAGGCCGCCCTCGAAGTAGGTGTGCACGTCCCCGACCGCCACGACGCCCTCCGATCGAAAGAGTCCGGACGGAACGGGTGCCCCGGTGCGGCGCCGGCAAACGTCAGGCCAGGCCGAGCACCCTGATCGCGTTGTCCTTGAGGATCAGCGGCCGGACTTCGTCCTTGAGGTCGAGGGCGGCGAAGTCGGCGAGCCAGCGGTCCGGGGTGAGCACCGGGAAGTCCGAGCCGAACAGGACCTTCCGCTTCAGCAGCGAATTCGCCGCGCGCACCAGCTGCGGCGGAAAGTACTTCGGCGACCAGCCCGACAGGTCGATGTACACGTTCGCCTTGTGCGTCGCGATCGAGATCGCCTCGTCCTGCCACGGCACCGACGGGTGGGCCAGGATGATCGTCAGGTCCGGGAAGTCCGCGGCGACGTCGTCGAGCAGCATCGGGTTCGAGTAGCGCAGCTTGATGCCGTGCCCGCCGGGCAGCCCCGCGCCGATCCCCGTCTGGCCGGTGTGGAACAGCGCCGGCACGCCCAGCTCCCGGATCGCCTCGTACAGCGGGTAGAACCGCACGTCGTTCGGCTCGAACGCCTGCAGGCTCGGGTGGAACTTGAACCCGCGCACCCCGTGCTCGCCGACCAGCCGCCGCGCGCGGGTGACCGCGGCCTTGCCGGCGTGCGGGTCGACCGAGCCGAACGGGATGAGCACGTCCGGGTGTTCGCGGGCCGCGTCGGCGATCTCCTCGCTCGAGAGCGCCGGGTGCCCGGTGGCGGAGGGCGCCTCGACCGTGAAGACGACGGCGGCCATGTTCCGCGCCCGGTAGTGCTCGGCGATCGCGGTCACCGTCGGGGTGCGGTCCTGGCCGGCCCGGAAGTACTTCGCGGACGCGTCCAGGAGCTCCTGGTCGAGGGCGAAACAGCCGTGGCCGTCTTGTTCGACGTGGGTGTGCACGTCGATGGCGGTCAGTGCGGAAAGGTCCACGGAAAACTCCACTCAGGGCAGGTCGGGCTGGGCGGCCTTGGCGGCCAGCAGGCGCTCGAGGACGGCGTCGCGCGCGGCGACGAGGGACTGCCGATCGGTGCCGGCCAGCTCGGCGTCGACGCCGGCGACCAGCGTCTCGGCGAGCTCGGGTGTGAGGTGGACGCGGCCGAGGTCGCGCCACCACTGCTCGGTGGGCGGGCCGAGGTGTTCGAGGATGTGGGCCAGGCCGCCCGCGCCGCCGGAGAGGTGCTGGTTGAGGAACGGCCCGAGCACGGCCCAGCGCAGGCCGGGGCCGTACGCGATGGCGGTGTCGATGTCGGCGACGGTCGCGATGCCGCGCTCCACCAGCGAATACGCCTCCTGCCACAGCGCGGCCTGCAGCCGGTTCGCGAGGTGGCCGGGCACTTCCCGCGTCAGCCGGATCGGCCGCTTCCCGACCGAGGCGTAGAACGCCACGGCCCGGTCGACGACCTCGGGCGCGGTGTCCTGCCCGGGCACGACCTCGACCAGCGGGATCAGGTGCGGCGGGTTGAACGGGTGCCCGACGACGACGCGCTCCGGGTGCCGCGGGCAGCCGCGCGCGATGACGCTCGGCAGCAGCCCGGACGAGCTGCTGGCCAGGATCACGTCCGGGCGCGCGGCCTCGTCGAGGACGGCGAACAGGGCGTGCTTCACGTCTTCGCGCTCGGGGCCGTTCTCCTGCACGAAGTCCGCGGCGGCCGCGGCTTCGCCGGCGTCTGGGACGAACCGCAGCCGATCCGTCGGCGTGCCTTCGAGGGCGCTCCGCAACCGCTCTTCGGCGCCGGGCGCCGGATCGGTGGCGACGACGTCGAGGCCGTTGGCGAGGAAGAGGGCGGCCCAGCTCGCGCCGATCACGCCGGTGCCGACGACCGCGACGGTACTCATGCGAGCGCTCCGAAATGGTCCAGCGCGGTGGGATCGGCCAGGACGTCCCGGCCGACGACGTTTTCGGCGCGGGCGCCGAGCAGGAGCTTCTTCACGGGCACTTCCAGTTTCTTCCCGGTGCGGTTGCGGGGGATCGCCGGCACGGCGGTGATCGCGTCCGGCACGTGCCGCGGCGACAGCGCGCTCTTCAACGCCGTCGCGATCTTCGTGCGCAGCGGGGCGTCCAGGACGCCGTCACGGAGGACGACGTAGAGCCGGAGGTCGCCGTTGCCGCCCGCGGGGTCTTCGAGGTGCACGACGAGCGAGTCCTCGACCTCCGGCAGTTCCTCGACGACGGCGTAGAACTCGGCTGTGCCGAGCCGGACGCCGCCGCGGTTGAGGGTGGCGTCCGAGCGGCCGGCGATCACGCAGCTGCCCCCGGGCGAGAACCGGATCCAGTCGCCGTGGCGCCAGACGCCGGGGTAGGTGCCGAAGTACGTCTCGCGGTAGCGCTCACCGGTGTCGTCGCCCCAGAACCCGACCGGCATGGACGGCATCGGCGCGGTGATGACCAGTTCGCCCAGCTCGCCGACCACCGGCTTCCCGTGCTCGTCGAACGCCTTCGCGTCGACGCCGAGACAGGGCCCGGAGATCTCGCCGGCGATGACGGGCTGCAGCGGGCCACCCTGGACGATCCCGCTGCAGACGTCGGTGCCGCCGCTGCCGACGTTGAGCAGCACGTCCGGCCCGAAGACGTCCCGCACCCAGTGGTAGCCCTCGGCCGGCAACGGACTGCCCGCCGCGCCGAGCTGCCGCAACGCCGACAGGTCGTACTCCGTCGCCGGGTTCAGGCCCGCTTTCCGGCACGCCATCAGGAAACCCGGGCTCGCGCCCATCAGCGTCGCGCGGGTTTCGGCGGCCAGCCGCCACTGCCACGCGAGGTCCGGGTGCAGCGGGTTGCCGTCGACGAGCACGATCGACGTGCCGGTGAGCAGCCCGGAGACGAGCGCGTTCCACATCATCCACGCGGTGGTGGAGAACCACAGCATCCGGTCGCCGGGGCGCAGGTCCCAGCTGAGGCCGTGGTTCTTGAGGTGCTCCAGCAGGAGCCCGCCGTGGCCGTGCACGATCGCCTTCGGCTTCCCGGTGGTGCCGGAGGAGAACAGCACGCACAGCGGGTGCGCGAACCCGACGGGCTCGAACCCGGGCTCGGGCTCGGCGAGCAGCTCGCTCCAGGCGGTCGTGCCGGGGAGGCCGTGCTCGCCGTAGGGGACGTGCACGACGTGCTCCACGGTCGGCAGGCCGGCGCGGATTTCGGCGACTTCGCCGCGGCGGTCGACGTCCTTGGCGCCGTAGCGGTAGCCGGACACGGTGAGCAGCACCCGCGGCTCGATCTGGCCGAACCGGTCGACCACCGAGCGGGCGCCGAACTCCGGGGCGCAGGACGCCCAGATCGCGCCGAGGCTCGCGACGGCGAGGTAGGCGACCACGGTCTCCGGGGTGTTCGGCAGATACGCGACGACCCGGTCACCGCTTCGGACCCCGAGCCGGCGCAGCCCGGCGCGGGCCCGGGCGACCTGGTCGCGCAGCTCGTCCCAGGTCAGCTCGGCGCGTTCGCGCGTCTGGGAGTACGCGATGACGGCGATCTCGTCCGCCGGGCCGCCGAGCGCATGCTCGGCGTAGTTCAGCGTCGCGCCGGGGAACCACGTGGCCCCGGGCATCCGGCGGTCGGGCAGGACGGCCGTCTCGGGGGAGTGGAAGCGGACGCCGAAGAAGTCCTTGATCGACGACCAGAAGCCGTCGAGGTCGGTGACGGACCAGCGGTGCAGTGCGGCGTAGCCGTCGAACGCGTGGCCGCGATCTGCCAGCCATTCCAGGTACCGGCCGATCTCGGTCATCGGCCGACCTTCCCCGCGCGCTTCTCGAGGAACGCCTGCATCCGCTCCTTCGCCTCGGCGCTGCCGCTCGCGACCGCCGCCATCAGCGCTTCCATCAGGTAGCCCTCCGCCGGGTTGGCCTCGGCGATGCGCGGCAGCGCCTGGAGGACGGCGAAGTTCGTGATCGGCGAGTTCGCGGCGATCTTGCGGGCCAGGTCCATGGCGTGCTCGAAGCCGTTTTCGGCGCGGTAGTGCGAAAGCCCGGCGGCGTGGCCTTCGTCGGCGTCGAGCACGCGGCCGGTGAGCATCATGTCGGCCATCCGGTGCGCCCCGATGAGCCGCGGCACCCGCACCGACGCGCCACCGCCGACGAACAGGCCGCGCTGGCCCTCCGGCAGCGCGTAGAACGCGGAGGGCTCGGCGACGCGGATGTGCGCGGCGGCCGCCAGTTCCAGGCCGCCGCCGACGACCGCGCCCTTGAGCACGGCGACCACCGGCACGCGCCCGCGTTCGAGCCGCTCGAACGCGCGGTGCCACATCATCGAGTGCTCCAGGCCTTCGAACGCGTCGCGCTCGGTGAGCTCGGCCAGGTCCAGCCCGGCCGAGAAGTGGTCGCCCGCGGCGTCGAGCACGACCGCCTTGACCCCGGACGGCGGCGCGCCGAAGAAGGCTTCGAGGCCGAGCACGGTGGCGTCGTCGAGGGCGTTGCGCTTCTCCGGGCGGCACAGCCGCAGCACGGCGACCTCGTCGTGCCGGTCGACGCGCAGGGAAGGGGGCAGCAGGGCGGTGGTCATGCGGGTCCGTTCGGGAAGGCGCCGGCGGCTCGCGCGCGCAGTTCGACGCGGCGGATCTTGCCGGTGGCGTTGCGGGGCAGGGCTTCGGTGAACTCGACGTGCTTGGGGATCTTGTAGCGGGCGAGGTGCTGTTCGAGGTGGGTGCGGAAGGCCGCTTCGTCGAGCGGGGACCCGGGGCGCGGGACGACGAAGGCGGCGCCGACCTCGCCCCAGCGCGCGTCGGGCACGCCGACCACGGCGCACGCCTCGACGTCGGCCAGCTGCGTGGCGACCGCCTCGACCTCGGCGGGGTAGACGTTCTCGCCGCCGGAGATGATCACGTCCTTGACCCGGTCGACGACGTGGGCCCAGCCGTCGTCGTCGACGCGGACGACGTCGCCGGTCCGGAACCAGTCATCCTCGACGAAGCTCGCCTTCGACTCTTCGGGCCGGTTCCAGTAGCCGTCGAAGACGTGCGGGCCGCGCACCAGCAGCTCGGCGGGCTCGGCCCCCAGCGGCGCCGGGGCGAGGTCCGGGCCGAGCGCGGCGACGTCGGTGAAGAAATGCGGCACCCCGGCGGCGACCGGGTGGGCGGGGGTGCCCTCGTGGGTGGCCATCGAGACCCCCGGCGCGGCTTCGGTCATGCCGTAGCCCTGCAGGAGCTGCACGCCGCGGTCGAGCCACGCGCGGGCCACCCGCTCGGCCACCGGCGAGCCGCCGTAGAGGACGCAGGTGAGGGAGCTGAGGTCGGTGCTCGCCCAGCTTTCGTGGCGGCAGAGCATTTCCAGCATCGTGGGCACGGCGGAGAAGCTCGTGATGCCGGCCGCGCCGATCCGGCCGAGGATCGCGCCCGCGTCGAACTTCGCGACCGGTTCCACGCTGCCGCCCTTGAACAGCGTCGGCAGCGTGATCTGGCCCAGCCCGACGCAGTGGAACAGCGGCGCGATGCACAGCGCCTTGTCGGTGCCCAGGACGTCGAGGTGGGCCAGCTGGTTGACGGTGTTCCAGGTGAGGTTGCCGTGGGTGAGGACGGCGGCCTTCGGGCGGCCGGTGGTGCCGGAGGTGTAGAGCAGCAGGCACGGGTCGTCGAGCGCGATCCCGGTGCCCGGCGGGGGACCGCCCGCGGCGAGCTCGGCCTCGAAGTCCAGCCCGCCCGCCGGGCACGACGCCGGGTCCGTCGCCAGCACGTGCCGCACCGGCAGCGGGCCGGCCGCGGCGACGAGCGCGTCGGTGTCGGGGCTGTGCACCAGGACCGAGGCGCCGCTGTCATCGAGCATGTACCGGATTTCCGTGCCGGAGAGCCGGTAGTTGAGCGGGACGAAGAGCGCGCCGCAGCGGGCGGTGGCGAAGAGCGCCTCGAAGACGGTGGCGGCGTTGACGCCGAGGTAGGCCACCCGGTCGCCGGGGCGCACCCCCAGCCGGGTCAGCGCGCCGGCCAGCCGCTCGACGCGCTCGGCGAGGCCGGCGTACGTCAGCGTGCGGTCTTGCCCGCCGCCGCCGTCGAGCGCGGTGCGGTCCGGCGAGATCCGCGCCCGCCGCGCGGGCCAGCTGCCCAGGCCGAAATCGGCCGGGCCGGGGGATCGGGTCACGGCGTTCGTCTCCTTGTCACCGGTGACAGGGTTCCTGCTACGGACGGTGGCTAAGTGTGGCGCTCTGCGCAAATCTCTTGGCGTTGGATGTAAGGAAACCTGATATGCATCCAGGATGCGTAGTGCACGCGCTGCTGTCAAGAGTCAGGTGTCACGACGAAAACTTCACCCGGATGGGTGGTTTGAGCTGCGAAGACGGCCGTCGCATGCGGGGGTGCCCGGTTCGGCCGTTGGCGGGGTTGCGCCGTTTGGATCAAGGGCTACGCTGCGAAGTGCGGTTCAGAAAAGTTCAGCCGCCCCCCGATTTGTCAGCCGTTCGAGCGGGCCGGTGAGACCCGTTCGTCACGTCATCTTCGAATGAGGCGTGGAGAAATGTTAGTCGTCCAGCCCCCCGCGACGGCGATCCCCGCGATGCCGTCGGCGCGCCAGGCGCGCAGCCCCTTCGACATCCAGGTCGTCCGCCCGTACTTCGGCGCGGTCATGGTGAAGATCCGCGGCGCCCTCGACGAAGACAGCGCCGCTCAGCTCCGCTCGGCGCTGAGCACGTGGGCGCACCGCCGCTTCCCGATCCTGGTGCTCGACCTCTCCGAGGTCGACCTCCTCGACTCGGCCGGCCTCGCCGCCCTCGGCGGCATCCAGGCCAGGACGGTCCGCGAGAACTCGACCCTGCGCATCGTCACCGGCGACAACCGGGTGGTCCGCCGCGCTTTGTCGGCCAGCGGCCTCGACCACGCCCTGAACGTCAGCCGCCTGCCGTCGGGCTGGGAACGGGCCACGGAGATCCCCAGCCAGAGCTGAGGCCCGCCGTCGCCCGAGCGCCACGAACCCCGGTCCCGCGCGGCGGGACCGGGGCGCTCAGCTGATGCCCTCGTGGAGTTCCGGGATCACCGCATCGCCGGCCGGGTCACCGGCTCCCCGGCAGGAACTCCTGGAGCTTCGTCTTGACCCCCTGCACCACGAGGTGGAACGCGTCCGGGTCACCCTTGAGCACCGACTGGGCGGCGGACTTCATCTGCTCGAAGGTGGCGTGCGGCGGGATCGGCGGCACCTCCGGGTCGCAGCGGACGTCGAGCACCGCGGGCTTGCCGGCGGTCAGCACCGTGTCCCAGGCCGCGGCCAGCTGGTCCGGCTTGTCGACCGTGACCGCCGTGAGCCCGAGCGACAGCGCGAACCCGGCGTAGTCGACGTCGGGCAGGCTCTGGGACTCCTCGAACTTCGGTGCGCCGCCCATCGCGCGCAGCTCCCAGGTGACCTGGTTCAGGTCGTTGTTGTGGAACACGCAGATCACGCAGGTCGGGTCGCTCCACAGGCTCTGGTACCGCGCGATCGTGATCAGCTCGGCCAGGCCGTTCATCTGCATGGCGCCGTCGCCGACCAGCGCGATCACCGGCCGGTCGGGGTGGGCGAACTTCGCGCCGATCGCGTACGGGACGCCGGGGCCCATCGTGGCGAGCGTGCCGGACAGGGACCCGCGGATGTCTCCGCGGATGCGGAGGTTGCGGGCGTACCAGTTGGTCGAGGACCCGGAGTCCGCGGTGACGATCGCGTTCTCCGGGATCCGCCGCGACAGCTCGGACACGATGGCCATCGGGTTGACCGGGTCCGCTTCGACCGCGGCTTCCTTTTCGACGGTGTCCCACCAGGAAGCGACGTTCTTCTCGATCGTCTCGCGCCACGCCCGGTCCGGCTTGCTCGCCAGCTTGGGCAGCAGCGCCCGCAACGTCGCCGCGCTGTCGCCGACGAGGTTGACCTCGGTCGGGTAGCGCATCCCGATGAACCGGCCGTCCAGGTCGATCTGCACCGCGCGCGCCTGGCCGAAGTCCGGCAGGAACTGGCTGTACGGGAAGTTCGAGCCGACGATCAGCAGCGTGTCGCAGTCGCGCATCAGCTCGTAGCTCGGCCGGGTGCCGAGCAGCCCGATCGCGCCGGTCACCCACGGCAGGTCGTCGGGCAGGACGTCCTTGCCCAGCAACGCCTTCGCGACCCCGGCGCCGGTGACCTCGGCGAGCTGACGGACCTCTTCGGCGGCGCCGCGTGCGCCCTGCCCGACGAGGACGGCGACCTTCTCGCCGGCGTTGAGCACCTCGGCCGCGGCGTCGAGGTCGGCCTCGGGCGGCACCGGGCGCGGCCACGACGTGCTCGGCGGGCTGGAGGGCACCTGCTTGAACGCGTGCTGCGGCGGCGAGTACGGCTCTTCCTGCAGGTCCGCAGGGATGATCAGGGCGGTCGGGCAGCGGGACGATTCGGCCGTCCGGATCGCGCGGTCGAGGGCGTTCGGCAGCTGCTCGGCGACGTTGACCTCGACGAGGTACTCGCTGGCGACGTCCTTGAACAGCGCCTGCAGGTCGACTTCCTGCTGGTAGCTGCCGCCCATCGCGCTGCGCGCGGTCTGTCCCACGATCGCCACCACGGGCACGTGGTCGAGCTTCGCGTCGTACAGCCCGTTGAGCAGGTGGATCGCGCCCGGGCCGGACGTCGCCAGGCACACGCCCGGCCGGCCGCTGAACTTCGCGTAGCCGACGGCCGCGAACGCGGCCATCTCCTCGTGCCGGGTCTGGACGAACCGCGGCTGGTTGTCCGCTTTCCCGAACGAGGCGACGATGCCGTTGATGCCGTCACCCGGGTAGGCGAAAACCTGCTCCACGCCCCATTCGCGCAGGCGCTGGAGCAGGTAGTCGCCGACTGTCTGGCTCATGAGCACTCCCTTGCTTCGCTTCGGTGAGCGCGTACCCGCTTTCGGCGGCTATCATGCTTGCGTGACGCAAACGTGGCAGGCGGAAGATGGCGCCGAAGCGGCACTGGCGGTGCTGCGGGCGATGGTGACCATCGCGAATTCGACCGTCGAGCGGAACACCGAGCAGCTGACGCTCACCCAGTTCCGCGCGCTGCGGGTGGTGGTCGACCGGACGCCGGTGACGATGGGCAAGGTGGCCCGCGAACTGGCGCTCAACCCCTCGTCGGTCACCCGGGCGTGTGATCGGCTGGGCACGCTCGCGCTGCTGGAAAAGGCCCCGAACCCGCTGAACCGCCGCGAGACGCTGCTGGCGCCGACCGGCGCGGGCCGCCAGCTCGTGGACCGCGTCGACCGCGACCGCCGCCGCGTGCTGGCGGGCGTCCTGCGCCGCCTCGGCCCGGGCGCCCGCGACGCGGCGATCCAGGCTTTCGAGAGGTTCGCCGCGGCGGTCGAAGCGGAGGAATCGGATGCGCGGTCACCATTGCGTCGCGCAACTTAAAACGGCGCCGACGGCGTTTGCCCGATCCAGTTGCGGGTACCCGGCGCCGAATCAAGTGCCCTGGGTGACTGGGACGCTGTACGGGCCGGGGGAGCCGTGGCCGGTCCGGCGGACAGCCGCCTCGCCGACGACTGCGTCACCACGGCCTGGACCTGACCGAGGACGGCGTTGTCCGACCCGGGTTTGCCGCTGCTGGTCACCCGCGGACGCTGCGGCAGCTCAAGTGGACGAACGCGATGCTGAAGGTGCTCTCACCGCAGATCCTGACCAGCTGAGCCCGCGCTACCCGTCGTCGCCACCCCGCCGGGCCCGCTCACGCAGGAAGGTCAGCGGGTCGTCGCCCATGCGGTCCAGCGCCCGGTGCCGGATCATCGACGCGATCGCCGCCGCTCCGACGCCCCACACCGCGATCGCCACCACTACCGCCGGGGCCGGGAGGAGCCGGTCCAGGAAGGCCAGGTTCACCGTGGCCACCAGTGCCGCCGTGCGGGCCAGGCCGAAGTACCAGCGGTGGGAGCCGGCCGCGAAGACCCGGGTGCCGAGCAGGTAGATCGTCAGGCCCGCCGTCGTGAACCACGCCGCCGCGTGCGGTGGGGACTCGTGCAGCGACAGGTTCACCCCCGCCGCGATGAGCACCAGTGCGAACGCCGGGGGCAGGTGGCCGCCCGCGTACAGCGAATACGCGAGCGCCGGGTTGCCGCCCGACAGGTCGAGCATCCGCTCGTAGATCCGCGCCGCCGACGTGAAGTACAGCCACCACAGCGCACCGGCCAGCACCAGGCCGCCGACCATCGCCAGCCAGTACGCGAAGTCGTCGGCCGGGCGGTCGAGCGCCGCCGTGCCGACCGTGAACACCAGCTCGCCCAGCAGCAGGATCATGAAGAGCCCGAAGCGTTCGGCGAGGTGCGCCGAGTCGACCGCGAGGTTGGGGTCGTGCGGGGACGAGATGAGCTCACGCCAGCGGGTCGCACGCGAGGGCCGTTCGCCGCGCCGGCGGCGGGGCCGGTCGCCGAGCAGCAGGAACCCCGCCTCCTGGAGCAGGGCGAACACCCAGAACGCCCACGTGTGGGGCGCGAACGCCGAAACCGCGAACAGCACCGCCGAAGCCGTGTAGCCCCAGGTGATCCGGCGCTGGTCGAGCCCTTCTCGCGCGGGCCAGCGGTGCGCGGCCGCCAGGATCACCCGGACCCCGGCCATGGCCAGCGCGAAGATCGCCGGGTGCCCCTCGAAGACGTGGTGCGCCTGCGTGGCCGCGATCGCGCACGGGATGGTGCCGGCGAGCACGAAGAGCCGGTCGGCGGCGCGGCCGTCGTCGCCACGGCGGTTGTAGAGCACGGCGAAGCCGATCCACGTCCACCACAGCGTCGCGAACAGGCCGAGCGCGGCGGCGACCCGCGACCAGTGCGGCTCGGCCACGATGCCGTGCGCCACCTGGCCCACCGCGAACACGAAGACCAGGTCGAAGTACAGCTCGACCCAGCCGACCCGCTTGCCGTGCCCCGCCGCGGCCCCGGCGCTGTCGTCCACATCGGTCACGGCGGCGATTCTGCCGGGTCCGGTGCGGGGCGCCCCACCCGGAGGGGGTGAGAATGAATAACAAACCATTGGAACAATGACCGAGTTCGCCACGAACGGCATTGACCGGCCGTGCGTGGGTAAATCTGCCGACATCGGTTCGCGTAGCTCAGCAACGGCTGGAGCTGCGCGAATACAGCTTGTACGATGTACAAGCAGCGACCGGTGAAACACCAAGAGTTAGCCGGGAAATAATTCGACACCGTCCCTCGCGAAACGCCGTGCGCGGGGTTGACACGGGTGCCGGACGTGATGTTCCCTGCTGGTCGGCTCGATCATCGTCACGTCCTCGCCCGGCCGGGAGAGAGGCATTTCCACCGTTGGCCCGGGACGTCGGTGACCGGCCCTGGGGTCCTCTCCTGTCCGAGTTCGACGTCGGCCGCGCGCGGCTGGGAATCGAGCGGTTCCGCCATGCACGAAAGAACACCCACGCCCCGCCGTCTGGCGGACGCCGCGTGGTGGCCGGCGCACTGGAGCGTGCGCACCAAGATCAGCGTCGTGCTGCTGCTGCCGGTGCTGGTCGCGGTGGCGCTGGCGGAAATCCGGATCCAGGGCGAGCTCGATCGCGCCACGCAGCTGAGCGCGGCCCGCGACCGGCTGCCGGTGCTGCACGACACGATCGGCCTCACCGAGTCGCTGGGCCAGGAGATGGTCGCCGCGGTGGCCGTCCCGGCCGGGGCGCCGAGCGCGATCACCGCCGCGGTGGACGCGAAGGTGGCCGCGATCCAGCGAGACACCGGCTTCGCGCCACTGCCCGGCGACAGCGGCCGCGCGCTGAACACCGCGCTGGGCAAGCTCGCCGGCATCCGCGCGGCCGGCGCCGCGAACGGCGACACCCACACGAAAGCCGCCGGCTACAACGACATCATCGCCACGCTCGGCGACCTCGTGCCCGAGACCGTCCCGGACGACGTCGCCGGCACCGCGGAGGTCGCCCGGGTGCTGGTGCACCTGCGCGCCGAGCTGGCGACCGAGGAGACGTACGTGCGGGCGGCGCTGAACAGCCCCGCCGACGCGTCGCTGCGCCCGGCCGCCATCCAGACCGCCGCGGAGCAGGAAGTGCTCGCGGAACAGGCCGGACACCAGCTCACCGGTCCGCTGCTGGCGCGGTTCAAGACCGCGACGGAGGGCGCCGAAGACCGGCTCGACCCCACCGCGGCGTCGCTCTCGTCGATCGCCAAGGAGACGACCGGCGTGACGGCCGTGCTGAACGACGTCACGGCGAAGCTGGCTTCGGACGTTTCGGCGGCCGCCGACGACGCCCGGTCGGACTCGCTGCGCGACACCGCGCTGGTGCTCGGCGCGCTGCTCGGCGCACTCGCCATCGCGCTGCTGGTGGTGCGTTCGCTGGTCACGCCGGTGCGCCGGCTGCGGGCGGCGGCGCTGCACGCGGCGAACGAGGCGCTCCCGGAAACCGTCCGGCAGGTCCGCGAGGGCACGGAGGTCGATTGGCGCGCGGTACCCGAGGTCGGCGTCCGGACGAACGAGGAGATCGGCCAGCTGGCCAGCGCGTTCGACGACATGCACCGCGAGGCCGTGCGGCTGGCGGTCGAGCAGGCCGACCTCCGCAAGCAGGTCAGCGAAATGTTCATGACGCTGTCGCGGCGGAGCCAGTCGCTGGTGGAGCAGCAGCTGACGATCATCGAGGACCTCGAGTCCGGCGAGCAGGACCCGCGCCGGCTCGACGAGCTGTTCCGCATCGACCACATCGCGACCCGGCTGCGCCGCAACGGCGAGAACCTGCACGTCCTGGCCGGCGGCCGCCCGGTGCGCCACGGCCGCGAGCCGGTGCCGACGCGCGACCTGCTGCGCGCGGCGACCTCGGAGGTCAAGGACTACCGCCGCGTCGCGCTGGGCAACGCCCCGCGTGGTTCGGTCCAGCCGGAGGCGGCCGCGGACGTCGTCCACATCCTGGCCGAGCTGCTGGAAAACGCGACCCGCTTCTCCCCGCCGGAGCACAAGGTCGCCCTGACCGCGGACCGCGGCGCCGACGGCGGCCTCCTCATCGAGGTGGTCGACCAGGGCCTCGGCATGAGCCCGGAGGAACTGACGACGGCCAACGCCCGCCTCGCCGCGGCGGCCACGGTCGGCCCGGAAACGACCCGGCGGATGGGCCTGTTCGTGGTCGGCCGCCTGGCGGCCCTCCACGGCGTGACGGTCCGCTTGCGCGCGACGGCCCCGGGCGTCCGCCACGCGGGTGTGACGGCGAGCGTCCACGTCCCGGGCGCGCTGGTGATCGCGGACCTGGCCCGCCCGATCGGCGCGGGCCGCACGGGAGCGGCGAGGCAGAACGGCCACGCCCGCCCGGTGGCGGTGGTGCCGGCGCAGGCGTCGACGCCGATCTTCGAGCAGGTGGTGACGAGCTGGTTCACCGAGCCGGTGGCGAAACCGGTGAACCGCCGCACGCCGCGCACGGAACCCCCGGCGGTCCCGGCCGGCTGGCCCACCGAGGCGGACGCGGCCACGAACGGCACCGCCGGCACCGGCGAGTGGCCGGTGGTCCCGGACGCGGAGACCGGAGCACGGGCCGATCGCTCCGGAACCGGCGAGTGGCCGGTGGTCCCGGCGGCCGACGTGCCCGGCTCGGGCGAGCGGCCGGCGACCCGGACCGCGGACCGTGCCGGTTCGGCGGACCGTCCCGGTCCGGGTGCGGGGCCGGTGGTCCCGGCCGCGGGTCGCTCCGGTTCGGCGGACCGTCCCGGTTCGGGCGAGCAGGGTGGCGCCGATCGGTCCGGAAGTGGCCAGTGGCCCGCGAGCGCGGCCGCGAGCCCGGATCACACCGGCGAGACAGGCGGTGCCCGGCACGCGGACCACTCCGGTCCGGGCAAGCGCCCCGCCGAGACCGCGGGACGGGCCGACCGCACCGGCTCCGGCGAATGGCCCGCGGCCGCGGCCGCTTCAGCGGACCGGTCCGCGACTCCGGCTGCGGGAGCCGCGGCGCGAGCGGATCGCTTCGGCGCGGAGCCTGCCACCCCGGCCGACCGCTCCGGCGAATGGCCCGCGGCCGCGGGCGCTTCAGCGGACCGGTCCGCGACTCCGGCTGCGGGAGCCGCGGCGCGAGCGGATCGCTTCGGCGCGGAGCCTGCCACCCCGGCCGACCGCTCCGGCGAATGGCCCGCGGCCGCCGCCGCTTCAGCGGACCGGTCCGCGACTCCGGCCGCGGGAACCGCGGCGCGAACGGACCACTCGGGCGCGGAACCGGCCACCCCGGCCGACCGCTCCGGCGAACGGCCCACGATCGCGGCCATCCCAGCCGACCGCACCGGCGAGCGGCCCCCCGCCGCCCAACCCCTGCCGGACTGGTCCAGTCCCGCCGACGAAGCGCGGCACGCTGCGGAAAGCGCTCTCCAGCCCGCCGCCGTGCAGAAACTCAGCTCCGCCGGCCTGCCCACCCGGCGGCCCGGTGCGCAGCTCGCCCCCGGGGCGGCCCTGCCGCGGGTGCGGGAGCCGGACGGGGCGGCGTTCCGGGACGCCACCGCTGTCCGCAACAGCTTGTCCCGGCACTACCAGGGCATGCGCGCGGCCCGGCGGCAGACCGCCGCGAGCGCGGACGAATCCGGAAAGGACGGAGTGGAACCCCGATGACCGAACTCCCCGACGTGCACCAGCGGCGCGTGCCCGGCGCCGAACCGTCGGCGCGGACCTTGGCAGCTTTTCCCGGCACCGTGACGGCGCCCGAACGGACCGCCACGTTGAACTGGCTCATCCACGGCTTCGTCCAGGACGTCTCGGGGGTCGCGCACGCGGTGCTCGTCTCCGCCGACGGGCTGCTCGTCGCGGCCGACGAGTCGCTGCCCCGGGAGCGCGCCGACCAGCTCGCGGCCATCGCCGCCGGGTTGTCGAGCCTTTCGCTCGGGACCGCGGAGCTGTTCACCGCGGGGCGGGTCGTCCAGTCGGTCATCGAGATGGAGCAGGGGTTCCTGCTGCTGATGAGCGTCGGCGACGGCTCGAACCTCGTCGTCCTCGCGTCCACCGGCTGCGACATCGGGCTCGTCGGCTACGAGATGACGATGCTGGTCGAGCGGGTGGGGCGACAGGTCGACGTGCCCGCGCGCGAGATGCCGGTGGGCCAGGACCGGCGGTGACCGGCTACGCAGGCGAAGGGGAGCCACGCCGGAGCCCGGCGCTGGCCCGCCCCTACGCCTGGACCGAGGGCCGGACGGCGCCGTCGGTCGACTTCGCGGTGGAAGCGCTCGTCGAGACGACGGCGGCGGGTCGCGCGGCGGCCGGCTACCAGTCGAGCAGCGCGTTCGACCAGGTCACCGAGCTGTGCCTGCGGCCGCGGTCGCTGATGGAGGTCGCCGCGCTGCTGCGGCTGCCGCTGGGGGTGGTCCGGGTGCTCGTCTCGGACCTGGTGGAAGACGGCATGGTGATCGTCCGCGACACCCTCGGCGAGCACGCCGGCTGGGACGAGCGCCACGACTTGATGGAACGCGTGCTGCACGGTCTGCGTGACCTGTAGAGAGGAACCGACCATGGAACACTTCGCGCTCGGGCACTGGCTGCTCGTGCTCGCCTACCTGACCTCGGTGGTCGGCTGCGCGCTCGGCCTCGCCTGCGCGGTGCAGGCCCGCCACGCGGTGAGCAGCAGGCACCGCCTGCGGTGGCTCGTGCTGGCGGCGATCTCGATCGGCGGCGTCGGCATCTGGCTCATGCACTTCGTGGCCATGCTGGGCTTCAGCACGCCGGGGATGCCGGTGCGCTACGACGTCTTCCGCACGGTGCTGTCGGCGCTGCTGTCGATCGCCGCGGTGTTCGCCGGGCTGGTGGTCGTCGGCGGCCGTGCGAAGTTCGGCTGGTGGCGGCTCGCGCTCGGCGGCGTGATCACCGGCCTCGCCGTCAACGTCATGCACTACACCGGGATGTCGGCCCTGCGCGTGAAGGGCGACTTCGGCTACGACGGCCTCCTCGTCGCGCTGTCGGTGGTGATCGCGATCGTCGCGGCGACGGCGGCGCTGTGGTTCGCCGTCTTCCTCGACCGGCTGTCCCTGCGCCTGCTCGCCGGGTTCGTGATGGGCGCGGCGGTCACCGGCATGCACTACACGGGCATGGCCGCGGTGCGGATGAACATGGACATGTCCGCCCCGGACCCGGCGGGCGTCGAGGTGTTCTCCTTCCTGTTCCCGGTGTTCGTGCTCGCCGCGATCGCGATGGCGGTCCCGCTCTGCGCGGTCCTGATGGCCCCCGCGGTCCGGCCGGAAGGCCCGCGGGAGACGCCGGAACGCCTCCCGCGGGCGGTCATCCTAGAGAACGCACAGCAGTGAACAGGCCTTCGCCGACGACCAGTTCGTGTGCGAAGGCGGCGTCCCCGGCGGAACGTTCACCGGCACGTAGCTCACCTTCGCCTGGTTGGTGATCGGGAACAGGTTCAGCAGCGCGTACGTCGAGCAGTGGACCTGCTGCGACTGCCCGGCGGCGAGGGTGAACGGACCCGTCTGGCACGACGGTTCCACGCTGTCCACCACCTGCGCCGACGTGATGCCGACCGGACCTTCGTTCGTCACCGTGATCCGCCAGTACGCGGTCGCGAACAGCAGACCGAGCAGACCGACGCCGGCCTGTTTCGCCCACGGGCCGGAGCCGCCCGGCCCGCACTTGGCCGCCGTGGCCGAGGTGCAGATCTCCTTCTCCACCTTGACCTTCGGCGTGCACGACGCACCCGGCGCGACCGGCAGCGTCACGGTGTTCGACGTGAACGAGCCCGTCGAATCGGTGCCGGTGGCCGTGTTCGCCACCGACGACACCGCGCAGTCCGCCGCGATCGTCGTGCGGAAGCACAGCTGCGGCGCGTCGCCGGCGTAGCCGACCACCAGCGAGCCGGTGAAGCCCGCCGCGCTGTGCAGCACGAGCGTCGTCGTCACCGTGATCGACGGGTGCGCCGCCACGGAGACGCCGGTGAGATCGACCGAACCGTCCGGGGCGAAGCCGGGCGTCGGCACGACCGCGTTGTCCTGATCGGTCACCGTCACCCGGGACGCGGCGAAGTCGACGTTCGCCGGGTCTACGCCGGTCAGCCGCGCCGCCGTGTAGCCCTGGACGTGACTTCCGCCGTCGCAGTAGAAGTCTCCCGGTTTCAGCGTGACCTGCCCGCCGGACCGGACGCACGGCGTGGCCCCGGTCTCCGGGTCCATCGAGAACAGCACGCCCGCGTCGCCGAGGCCGATGAGGCAGCCCGACGGCGCGTCGTAGGAGTAGCCGTAGTCCCGCGTGGCCCCGCCGTTCGCCGACGGGTGCGTGATCAGGGCCGGCAGCCCCGCGCACGCCGCCCCCGTCGTCCAGTCGTGGCAGACCGCCGCACCCGCGATGCCGCCGTTCCAGACCGGGAGGTAGCTGCGCACGTGACCGTTCGGATCGGTGACGACCTCCGGCGGGAAGGCGTAGACACCACCGCCCAGCGCGGCCGGTCCCGGCGGCGCCGCGAGCGCGGACCCGTCGAGGGCGTAGCACGTCGTGACGTCGGTACCGCCGGTCGTCGTCGCGCACGCGCCCACCGGGGCGCCGCTCGTGCTGAACGCCGTGTAGGAGTTGTAGTTGTAGCTGCCCGCCGGTCCGGTGGGCCGTGCCGACGCCCAGCCGGCGCACGCCGCGGCCGTCGCCGGGTCGAAGCAGCCCAGCGAAGGCTGCTGCGTGGAGCCGGGGTTCGACGTGGACGCGAAGATCTTGCCCGCCACCGGGGACAGCGCGCCGTAGACGTAGGGCTGGTTGGCGGCCGGAACGATCGGCGCGTACGGCTGGCCGCCGCACGCGCTCTGCGTGGCGATGGTCCAGCAGACCACCGCGCCCGAGCTGACCAGGCCGTAGAGGTTGCCGCCGCTCTGCACCAGGCCGGTGATGCTGCTGACCGGCGGCGACCCGCCGACGGCGGCGAGGGCCGAGTAGCCGCAGTTGGCGGAAGCGGCCAGGTCGAGGCAGCCGACGCCGACCGAAGTCGCCGTAACGGCGGGGTAGTAGACCTTCGCAGGCGTGGCGGGGTCGCGCACGTACTGCTCGACCATGGTGCTGGCGATGTCGCCGGCGCCGAGGGTGCCGAGCGGGCCGGACGCGGTGTTGAGCACCTTCGGCCACGGGCCGCCCGGGCAGCGCTGCCCGGTGGCGAGGTCGGTGCAGACCACCTTCGGGGAAGTGGCGCCCAGGTGGTGGTAGATGTTCCACGCCTGCAGCACGCCACCCGGCGTGCGGTACAGGATCGGCGAGAAGCCGTCGCCGCCGGTCGCCGTCGTGACCGCCTGCACGGGCGGGGTGAGGGCGCCGGACAGCTGGGTCGCGTCGGGCCCGGCGTCCGGGTTCGTGGCGCGCACGGCCGTCACGCCGGACGCGGGTTCGGTGCCGGTGAAGGTGCTGCCGTCGGTGGACCACTGCGGGGTCCAGCCGGGCGGGACGTGCAGGGAACCGGACTGGAACGCCTGGCCCGCCCCGACGGCGTCGGTGACGGTCGCGGCGCCCGTCGTCGTCGCGTGGTCGTCGTACCCGATGACCCAGTTCGCCGTCGCGCCGTGGTCGGCGGGGGAACCGGTGCCCTGCACGGACTTCGTCAGCGCGGAAACCGCGGCGGGCGCGGGATCGGCGGCCGCGGGCAGCGGGGCGGCGGTCGCCGCCACGAGCACCAGCGGCAGGAACGCTCCCAGCATGCGTCTTCGCATGAACTGTCCTCGATTCTTTCGCGGTGGAGGTTCCAGGAATCGTTTTCCTGGCCGAAGGAAAAGCCTATGCCGCGGCCACGGTGCGTTGAAGCGCTCTCACCCGGGCGCCGAAAAGGCGATGCCAACAGCGCAATTCGTGGCTTCGGCGCACGCGTGCGTACCTGGTGTGACAAGGTACTTCACGACGCGTGCTCACCCGGATGTCGGCACGGTGTCACTCGTTCGGGTAACGAGGGAATGCTAAGAAACGCGGTTTCCGTCCGGTGGTGAAGATTTATTTTCCGGATGCGCGATCAACCGGATTCGGCGTCGAAGCGGAGTTTCGACGTGATGCGGTACCGGTCGCCGCGGTAGACCGAGCGGGTCAGTTCGACCACGCGGCCGGTCGTGTCGCGGGTCAGCCGTTCGATGTGCAGGATCGGGGCGTACACCGCGATTTCCAGCAGCTCGGCCTGGTCCGGGTTGGTCACGGCCGGCTCGATCGTCTGCACCGCGTCCTGCACGGCGATCCCGAAGCGCTCCCGCAGCAGCCGGTAGAAGTTGCCGGTCTCGAGGTCGGCGGGCAGCAGACCGGGCACGAGATCGGCGGGCAGCGCCAGGCTTTCGATCGCGATCGGCTCGTCGTCGACGTACCGGACCCGGGTGACGCGCAGGACCGGCGTGCCCGGCTCGCACGCCAGTTCGGCGGCGAGCGAGCGGGCCGCCGGTGCCGTGGTGAACGCGACGACCCGGCTGGTCCAGTGCCCTTCCGCGGGCGGGACGGCGAGCCCGGTGGCCAGTTCCTGGGTGACCTTCTGCGGGCTGGTGAACGTGCCGCGGCCGCGCTGGCGCACCAGCAGCCCGGTGCGGGTCAGCTCGTCGATCGCCGCCCGGACGGTCGGGCGCGAGACGCCCAGCTCCGCGGCGAGGTCCCGCTCGGAGGCCAGGCCGGTACCGGGGCCCACGTTCTCGATCACCTTCAGCAGGTGCCGCCGGACGCGGTCGCGCTTCACGGTGGGCGGCCGGTCCGCCGGCTCGCCACCATCGTTTCGGGGGCCCCGGGTGGCGGAGCCCCCGGCCTGGGGTGAAGCCCCGGATGGCTCAGCGGTCAAGGCACCGTCTTTTCGGGTACGGGGACCGCGCCGGCGAACCGGACGCGCTCCTTCGGCAGGGCACCCAGCGCGCGCAGCCGGGTGAGGTGCCCGGCCAGCCGCTGGTGGAAATCAGCATAACCGCGGCCCGGTGGCGACCACGCCCGCTCGGCGAGCGCGCACAGCCGCGGGAAGGCGAGGTGCCGCACGTGGTCGGGGGTCGGCGCGTGCTCGGTCCACAGCTGGGCCTGCGTCCCGAGCACGCCCGGCCGGGTGCCGTCGCTGACCGGGAGCCCACCGGCCAGCGGGTCGAAGCGGTAGACGTCTTCCAGCGTCGTGATGGGTTCGCGCGGCGGCTCGCCCGGCTCCTCGGTCTGCCGGTAGTCGAAGTACGTGGACAGGTGCGGGGCCATCACGACCTGGTGGCCGCGGGCGACGGCGAGCTCGCCGTGTGCGGCGTCGCGCCACGCGGTGACGACCAGTTCGGCGGGCAGCCGGCCGGCGGCGTGGCCGGTCTCGTCCCAGCACACCGCCTGCCTGCCGAGCCCGGCGACCACGCGGTGCAGCTCGCCGAGGAACCACGGGTGCAGCTCGGCGGTGCTGCCCAGCCCGAGTGCGGCGGCTTTCGCCCGCGCGACCGGGTTTTCCGCCCACTGCGTCGTCGGGCATTCGTCGCCGCCGATGTGCAGGTACGGCGCCGGGAAGACGTCCGCGACCTGCGTGAGCACGTCCTCGCAGAAGGCGAACGCGCCGTCGTGGACGCCGAGGATGTCCGGGCTGATGCCCCACTCCGTCCACACCGGGAGCCGCACGCCGGGCCGGTTGCCCAGCTCGGGGTAGGCGGCCAGTGCCGCGCGGACGTGGCCGGGCAGATCGATCTCCGGCACGACCCGCACCCCCCGCGCGGCGGCGAAGGCGACGAGTTCCCGCAGCTCCCGCCGGGTGTAGAAGCCGCCGTGGGGAACGCCGTCGAAGACGCCGCTGCCCGCGGCCCCGACCATCGATTCCGCGCGCCAGGCCCCGACCTCGGTCAGCCGGGGCCACCCGTCGATCTCGATCCGCCAGCCCTGGTCGTCGGTGAGGTGCAGGTGCAGGACGTTGTACTTGTGCAGGGCCAGGAGGTCGACGAACTCGCGCAGGAACTCCAGGGGCAGGAAGTGCCGGGCGACGTCGAGCAGCACTCCCCGCCACGGCAGCCGCGGCGCGTCGCGGATCGTCAGGCATTCGAGCCGGGGGAGCAGCTGGCGGACCGTCTGCACGCCGGCGAGCAGGCCCGCTTCGGTGGACGCGGTGAGGTTCGCTTCTCGCATGGTGACGTCGAGCGCGTATTCCTCGGGCCCGAAACCGGGTGCCAGCGCGAGCCGGATGGCGGGTCCACTGTGGACGACGGGGAGGTCCGCGTACTCGGCGAGCAGCCGGGCGGGTCCGTGCGTGCCCGGTCCGATTTGGACGCCGGTGGGCGTGAAGGAACCGGCGTGGCGGGTCAGCCGCGCGGGGTGGGGGATGACCATCAGCCCTTCACCGCGCCCGCGGTCATGCCCTCGACCAAGTGGCGCTGCACCAGCGCGAAGAAGACGACGACGGGCAGCGCGAACAGCGTCGACGCGGCGATGAGGCCGCCGTAGTCGGTGCCCGTGCTGGTGCTGAACGAAACCAGCCAGACCGGCAGCGTGTAGCCCGAGCTGTCCTTCATGATCACGTAGGCGAACAGGAAGTCGTTCCACGCGGTGATGAACGCGAACACGCTGGTCGCGATCAGCCCGGGGAGCACGAGCGGCAGCAGGACCGAGCGCATGACGCGCCCGCGCGTCGCGCCGTCGACCATCGCCGCTTCCTCCAGTTCGACGGGGATGCCGTGCAGGAACCCGCGCAACGTCCAGATGGTGAACGGCAGCACGAGCGCCACGTACGTGAGCACGAGGCCGAACAGCGTGTCGAGCAGGTGCGCGCTCTTGAGGCCGAGGAACAGCGGGATGACGAGCGCGGGCACGGGGACCATCTGCAGCACCAGCACGCCGACGAGGAAGCTGCGGCGGCCGAAGAACCGGAACCGGGTCAACGCCGTCGCCGCGAGGAAGGCGACCACGATGGACAGCGCGACGACGGCGACGACGACCACGACGCTGTTGAGGAGGTCCTGGACGAACCCCGGCTTGGCGAGCGCGCCGGCGAAGTTGTCGAAGGTGACGTCGAAGGGCAGGAACTCCGGTGTGGGGCTGAGGATCTTGCCCGCCGGCTTGAACGCCGTGAGCACCATCCAGTACACCGGGAAGATCCAGACGAGGCAGAAGACGGCGGCTGCGGCGTTTCGGCCCACCCGGCGGATCACAGGTCCTCCCCGGACCGGACGAGCCGGCGCACGTACACCGCGGTCATCCCGACGAGCAGCGCGACGGAGACGACGGCGATCGCCGCGCCTTGGCCGAAGTCGTTGCGGCTGAAGGCACGGGTGAACGTCCAGATGCCGAGCGTCGTGGTGCCGCTGTCCGGGCCGCCCTGGGTGAGGATCCAGATCTGGTTGAACACGGTGAAGTCCCAGATGACCGAGAGGATGGTGACCAGGCCGAGGATCGGCTGCAGGAACGGCAGCGTGATCGTGCGGTGCGCCCGCCACGCCCCGGCGCCGTCGAGCGCGGCGGCTTCGTAGTAGGACTGCGGGATCTGCGAAAGCCCGGCGTAGAGCGTGAGCGCGACGAACGGCACCGACTGCCAGACGACGAGCAGCCACACCAGGGTGAACGCCGACGCCGGCGACGTCGTCCAGTCGTGCTGGGTGAAGTCCCCGAAACCGAGCTGGGTCAGCAGCCAGTTCACCACGCCGTACCCGGGCTGGAAGAGCCACTGCCAGACCAAAGTGGACGCCACGTTCGGCAGGGCCCACGCGGCGATCAGGCACAGCGTCACCGCCGTGCGCATCCCGCGGCCCAGCTTGCGCAGCATCAACGCGACCCCGAAGCCGATGAGGAGCGTGCCGAGCACCAGCGCGACGCAGAACCCGATGCTGCGGGCGAGCACCGGGAGCAGCTGGTCGTCGCCGAGGACGGCGGCGTAGTTGTCCCAGCCCGCGAAGCCCGTCGTGCCGGTGAACAGCGACCGCAGACCGTACTGCTGCAGGGAGATGACGACCAGCCGCAGCAGCGGGTAGCCGAGCACCAGCCCGAGCAGCGCGGTCGCGGGCAGGAGCAGGCCGTACGGCAGCAGGGACCGGCGCCGCCGGGGCGCCGCCGGTCTTTCCGGCGCGCGCGGCCGCGCTTTC
This sequence comes from Amycolatopsis sp. FBCC-B4732, assembly GCF_023008405.1. NCBI lineage: Bacteria > Bacillati > Actinomycetota > Actinomycetes > Pseudonocardiales > Pseudonocardiaceae > Amycolatopsis > Amycolatopsis sp. FBCC-B4732. The sequence goes on along the minus strand of NZ_CP095376.1, from coordinate 4,346,610 downwards.
ACGAGCAACACGGGGACTCCTTGTCGGAAGCGGAAAAGGGGCGGGGCGGCCCGGCGGGGACGGCGGTCGGCCGGGCCACCCCGCCGGTCAATGGGCGTTCAGCGCTTCGGTGAGGTGGGCGTCGAAGTCCTGGGCCGCCTGGGCGATCGGCTTGCGCCCGGTCGCGATGTCGGCGAAGAAGGTGTTGATCGACTTGTCACTCTCGATGGTCGCCCAGCCCGGCGCGGCCGGCGTCGCGACGCTCGTCTTGGCCGCGGTGGCGAACGCGGCGTTGAGCGGCGGGAGCGCCGGCGTGACCTGGTCGATCAGCTCGGTCGAGATCGGGGTCCAGCCGTCGATGCCGGAGATCGCTTCGCGCTGCACGGCCGGGTCGGTGGCCGCCTTGACGTAGGCGAGCGCGAGGTCCTGGTTGCGGCTCTTGGCCGCGATCGCCAGATCGGACCCGCCGAGGAACACCGGCTGCGTCTTGCCGGGCGTGGCGCTGGGGAAGGGGAACGTGCCCAGCCGGTCCTTGAGCTCCGGCTTGTTCTTGACCACGGTGTTGACGCTCGTGTCGAGGATCGCCGCCGCGCCGCCGGCGGAGAAGATCGCGGCCTGGTCGGGTGCCTTGGTGTCGACGTTGCGGGACGCGGCGGAGGAGTAGGCGTTCTGGAAGTCCTTCCAGGACTGCAACCCTCGCTGCGCCTCGGGGCTTTCGAGGGCACCGGCCCACTTGCCGTCCTTCTGCACGGCGATCTGGCCGCCGGCGTCCCAGACGAACTGCAGCGCGCCGAACCAGTACTTGCCGGGGAAGTGGAAGACCGAGTAGTCCGGCGCGGGGTGTTTGGCCTTGATCTTGTCGAGCGCGGCGGTGAGTTCGGCGTAGGTCTTGGGCGGGGCGGTGACGCCGGCGTCGGCCCAGACCTGCTTGTCGTAGATCACCGACCGGTTGCCCGCGAACAAGGGTGCGCCGTAGACGTGATCGTCCACAGTGGCCGGACCGATCAGGCCGGGCAGCCAGGTCTGGCCCTGGGACAGCTCGGCGCGGTGCGGGGTGAGGTCGGTGAGTGCGCCGTTGGCGGCGAACAGCGGGACGTTCGTGTTGCCGATCTCGATGACGTCCGGCGTGGTGTCCTGCGCCAGCGCGGTGCTGATCTTGGTGTTGATGTTGTCCCATTCCTGGATCTGGACGGTGACCTTCGCGCCGGTGGCCTTCTCGAACGCGGCGGTGATCGCCGCGGTGGCCTTGTCGCTCAGGTCGCCGTTCATCAGCCAGACGGTCAGGGTGCCCCCGCCGGCGGCGGGAGCGGGGGTATCGGTGCCGCAGGCACCGGCGGTCAGGGCGGCGACGGCCAGTGCGGCGGCGAGGATGCGTCTGCGCATGGGGATTCCCGGGAGGCGTGGGTGGGTGCGGTGCAGGTCGTCGTGAGTGTTCAGAGCGGTTTTAACCGCCCCGAACACTCACGACGGGGTGGGGGTCAGCAGTGGCCGAGGTCGGCCCACTGGGCGGTGAGGCCGGGCTCGGAGCCCTGGGTCCACCAGTTCGCCTGCCAGAGGTGGGCGCTGTGCTTCACGCGCTGCCCGCCGAGGTACACCGTGCCCCAGTCCCATTCCGGCGCCGTCGAGCAGTCGGCGGGCTGGGACGGCGTGGTCGGGGTCGTGGGCGTCGTCGGGGTGGTCGGCTTGGTGGTCGTGGTCGCCGGCGGGCCGGTCGGGGTGGTGCACCCGGTGACGGTGTCCACATGGGACGTTCCGGCGGTCCGGTACTGCGCGGCTTTGGCGGTGGCGTCGGAAGGCGCGACGACCTGGTTGCCCGCGTAGTAGGTCCAGTCCACCTGCTCGGTGTAGACGCTGTTCCCGCTCGTGTGGCCCGCGGTGTCGATGAACCACATGTTGTAGTTGATCGACATCGGCGTCCGCGGGTAGACGGGGTTCCCTTGGGCGTCGGTGGTGTGGTCGGCGGTCAGGACGCCGTCGATGTAGTACTTGACGTGCCCGCCGGAGACCTGCGTGACGATGTCGTGCCAGCCGGCCAGGCTGCGGTTCTGCGCGGTGGACGTGCGCAGGCCGTCCCAGGTCGGGTTGTTCCAGTAGGTGTACCAGCTGGTCTGGTAGTTCGCCTGCGAGCCGCCCCAGCCGCCGTTGGGGAGGTATTCGGAGAAGTCCAGCTCGCTGTAGAGCGGGTCGCGGTCGTACCGCAGCGGCGAGATCGTGAAGTAGGTTTCGTTGACGTGGTCGCCGTCGGTACCGCTGTCCGGCGCGTCGGTGAAGCGCACCCGGCTGGCGTACGTACCTTCGAAGAACCGCAACTGGTTCTGGTACATCTCGGCGTGCGTGGTGCCGTTCGCGGTGCCGTCGGTGGAGGCGTTGAGCTGCGCGACGCGTTCGCCGTTGACGGTGGGGAAGCTGACGTTGCCGGTCAGCCACCGCGCGCCGGGCACACCGGGGCTGCCGACGTCGTTGCGGGTCGTCCACCCGGCCCCGCTGAAGGCGGAGTCGGTGGGCGAGGCGTAGTGGAAGTCGTCGAAGAGCACACCACAATCGGCTGCCGCGGCGGCCGCAGGAGCGGCGTCGGCCCCACCGGAGAGGATGAGGGCGGTCGCGGCCACGGTGGCCAGGCTGGTGAGGGCTGCGGTGGTGGTCCGGGTGGTACGGGACATGGGTCTCCTCCTGGGATGCCGTCCGCGGGGAGGCCGATTGGTCTAGACGAATCGGGTGGCCAGTACCTTCCTCTTGACCATTGGTCATGTCAATAAGGTGATGGAACTTACCTTTGGTAATTTCCGGGCTGGGCACTTGTTGGCGGACATGATCACCTGGTCGCTGAGGTTGGCCGTGGTTCACCGGAGGGCGCCGGGTCCGCGTGCGACCCTCGCCACGAGATGTTCCAGAGGCGACGACCGGTGCTGGAGCCTCAGCGTGGGCCTGTGATGGCCTCACCCTCGGGTAAGCCGCCAAGTGCCTGGCGATCACCCGGCCTGCTCGGTGGTGATGGTCTCGTTAGACTCCGGAATGAGTTCTGCTGCTTGGTTCGGCCGGTGTGCCGACCGGCTTGTCGTCGCCCGGCTTGAAGAATGCCAGCCGTTGCCGAATAGCGGCGCAGCGACGCTCGAGCTGGCATACTCGGCAGGTGACCGACTCTTCTCAGCTTCCGCTCTTCCCCGGGGCGGATCCGAACCCGCTGTCTTCCGCTGTGGACTCGCGTGCGCGAGCTATCGGCTGGAAGCGAAACAGCTTTATTCGCCATCCTGCACCGCAGGATCGCATGTCGAAAACGGGGTCGTACCGATTGTCGATACCGCGAGGTGACACGGCGGAGCCGTCAGATGAGCTGAGGGACGTAGTTAGCTGGATATACGGAATCCCGGAAGGTCGGGAGAGGTTCCGCTGGGCGTTGCGCGACTCGCTCGATGAGCTGATGGATGGTCAGCGAACTGGCCGCTGGTGTTATCAGCACTTGTCCAAACCTGAAAAGACCCACCTTGGTACTTCTGTCGAAGTGAACCTCACCAAAGAATTCGGGATCGACCCGGGTGAGGACCTTGACTGGCGTATTGCTGGAATCGACCTGGACTGCAAGTTCTCCCGGGATCTTGGTGGCTGGGAGATACCCATGGAGATGTACATTTGTCCCGACCATGGTTCAAGATCAGGCAAAGCTGATCAAATCGCCATGCTCGTCTGGCTCGATGATGATCGCAGCGAGTGGGCGGCAGGGCTCATGAGGATCACCGATCAACGCCTGGGCTGGCGGAAGAGGAAGAACTCTGACGAGCGTGAGCGTGGCTACAACAGGGACAACAAGCGTAAGATCGATCGATCCAGCTTTCAGCACATATTCTGGCTTTGGGGCGGAGTTCAGTCAGATTTGCCAACTAACCTGCTGCTGCATCTTGATGCAGGGTGCCGTGACCGGATATTGAAGGATGGTTCTGGTCAGGCGCGGGTGAATCAGCTCTTCCGGGAGGTGACGGGGAGAATTATAAATCGATACACTGTACTTACCGTGGCTCAGCAAGACGATTCGCCGAAGCGGGTACGGGACGCCAGGAGTAACCTTAAGAATGAGGGTTACGTCATCCTTGGCCACGAGAGCGCTCATAAGAAAGTTGCGGATCGACTCGGACTTCAAGCACCAGTAAAAGGTGAATGGCTGTCGGCGCGTCTCACTCGAGTGGAGTCGTATGGTGACCGTCCGAGTGTCTGCTTGGGGCATCACAACTGGGCTGTCGCTCGCGAGGGCGAGAATATGTTCGCTGCGCCGCCTGAAAATGGCCTGAAAGAACTGCCAATACCGGATTTGACGGGGTTCAAGGAGTAGCACTCGCTCCTGTGTGGCCTGAAGGATCGGCCCGTGCGTTTCTGCTCAGGGTGAACAAATTGGCGGGGGCTGCCGCCGTATTCGTCTGCAGGACTTCGGCCAAGGCGTGCCTGTGGTGTGCAGCGGCCGGGGGTGTTGTTCCAAGGGTGCGTCGTATGGTCGCTAGCCGGCGAGCGGGGCGCGCGAGGTGACATTGAGTGCTTAACTTGTCACGCACTGCGCCTTCACTGAAGGGTTCACCTCCTATGTCGGCGGCTCCGAATCGTAGGATCGCTGTCTCGGTGTGTCTGACGAGCTGTCTTCCTGAGTGCTGGAGCTAGGTCACGAGCGGTTCTCAGTACTCAGCCACGGTCACAACCTCGTCGCAGATATTGTCAACAATTTCATCGACGATTAGTGTGCGACCATCAAGCATGCGAAGCGACGAGGACTGACCTTGATCATCGACTGCCACGGCCACTACACCACCGCACCGCCCGCGCTCGCGGCGTGGCGCGACCAGCAGATCGCCGCACTGGACGGCTCCGCGACCGCGCCCCTGCGCGCCGACCTGCGGATCAGCGACGACGAGCTGCGCGAGACCATCGAGCCGAACCAGCTGAAGCTGATGGACGAGCGCGGGATCGACCTGACGATCTTCTCGCCCCGCGCGTCGTTCATGGCCCACCACGTCGGCGGCTTCGAGACGTCGGCGGAGTGGGCCGCCATCTGCAACGAGCTCTGCCACCGCGTCAGCGCGCTCTACCCGGACCGCTTCGCGCCCGCGGCGATGCTCCCGCAGTCCCCGGGCGTCGACCCGGCCACCTGCCTCCCCGAGCTGACCCGCTGCGTCGAGGAGTACGGCGCCGTCGCGCTGAACCTCAACCCGGACCCGAGCGGCGGCCACTGGACGGCCCCGCCGCTCACCGACCGGTCGTGGTACCCCGTCTACGAAAAGATGGTCGAATACGACATCCCGGCCATGGTGCACGTCTCCACCAGCGTCAACCCCGCGTTCCACACGACCGGCGCGCACTACCTCAACGCCGACACGACCGCGTTCATGCAGCTCGTGCAGGGCGACCTGTTCACCGACTTCCCGACGCTGCGGCTGGTCATCCCGCACGGCGGCGGCGCGGTGCCCTACCACTGGGGCCGGTTCCGCGGCCTCGCGATGGCGCTGGGCAAGCCGGAGCTCGAGGAACACGTGCTGGGCAACGTCTTCTTCGACACCTGCGTCTACCACCAGCCGGGGTCGGACCTGCTCTTCGACGTCATCCCGGCACGCAACATCCTCTTCGCGTCCGAGATGATCGGTGCGGTCCGCAGCGTCGACCCGCGCACCGGCCACCACTTCGACGACACCCGCCGCTACGCCGAAGCCTCGCGACTGTCCGAAACGGACTGGGCGGCGATCCGGGAACACAACGCCCGCACCGTCTACCCGCGCCTGGACGCCCTGCTGAAGGGTCAAGGCCGGTGACCGCGCCGAAGACGCCGGGCTGGCTGGACTGGTACGCCGGCCCGTCCACACCGGACTTCACGCTGCCGCCGGGCGCGGTCGACGCCCATTGCCACGTTTTCGGCCCGCAGGCGGAGTTCCCGTTCGCGCCCGAGCGCAAGTACACCCCGTGCGACGCGAGCAAGGACCAGCTCTTCGCGCTGCGCGACCACCTCGGCGTGTCCCGCAACGTCATCGTGCAGGCCACCTGCCACGGCGCCGACAACTCCGCGATGCTCGACGCGGTCCGGGCGGCCGGCGGGCGGGCACGCGGCGTCGCGACCGTGCGGCCGGACATCGGGGAAGCGAAACTGCGCGAGCTTCACGCGGCGGGCGTCCGGGGCGTGCGCTTCAACTTCGTCAAACGGCTGGTGGACGCCGCGCCGACGGCAGACCTCGCCGCGATCGCGAAGAAGATCGCCCCGCTCGGCTGGCACGTCGTGCTGTACTTCGAAGCCGCCGACCTGCCCGGGCTGGAAGACTTCTTCGGCACGCTGCCCGTCCCGCTGGTGATCGATCACATGGGACGACCGGACGTCACGAAACCTGTGCAGGGCAAGGAGTTCGGCCGGTTCCTGGAGTTCGCCGAGCGCAACGACGTCTGGGTGAAGGTGAGCTGCCCCGAGCGGCTCACCGTGACCGGGCCCCCGGCGCTCGACGGTGAACGGCACGCCTACACCGACGTCGTCCCGTTCGCCCGCCGCGTCGTGACCGAGTTCCCCGACCGGGTGCTGTGGGGGACCGACTGGCCGCACCCGAACCTCAAGAACCACATGCCCGACGACGGGCTCCTCGTCGACCACGTCCCGCTGATCGCGGAAACCGCGGAAGCGCGGCGGAAGCTGCTCGTCGACAACCCGATGCGCCTCTACTGGCCCGGCGAAACCGCCTGAAACCCCTGAAGGGCATGCAATGCAGCACGCCAACGCGCTCAACCGGCTGAACCGCCTGCCGATCTCGCGCTTCCACAAGCTCACCCTGATAGCCGTCTCGTTCGCGTACTTCTTCGAGTTCGCGGACATCAACAGCTTCGCCACGACCGCGCCCAAGCTCATCAAGCTCTGGGGTGTGACGGTCAACCAGGTCGCCTACGTGACCTCGCTGTCGTTCGTGGGGATGTTCTTCGGCTCGATCGTCGCGAGCACGCTCGCCGACCGCTGGGGCCGGAAGAACGCTCTCATGTGGACCACCGTCTGGTTCGGGATTTTCTCTTTTGCCGCAGTTTTTTCCTGGGACATCGTGTCGCTGGGCGTGTTCCGCGTCCTCACTTCGGCCGGCCTCTCGGCGATGACCGTCGTCGCGGTCATCTACGTCAACGAGCTCTACCCGGCGGCCAACCGCGGCAAGTACCAGGCTTACGCGATCGTGATCGGCATCTGCGGCACGCCGGTGACCAACCTGATCGCGAGTGTCGTCGTGCCGCTCGGGAACTGGGAGTGGCGGCTGGTCTACCTGTGGGGCGCGCTCGGCGTCCTGCTCGTGCTGTTCACCCGGCAGCTGAAGGAATCGCCGCGCTGGTACGAAAGCCGGGGCGAGCACGCGAAGGCCGATGCGGTGCTGCGCGAGATCGAGACGCTCGTCGCGGCCGACAAGGGCCCGCTGCCGGAGCCGGCGCCGCCGATCGAGGAAGCCCCGGTGGCCAAGGCGCCGCTGCGGTTGCTGCTGCGCAAGAAGTACCTGCTGCCGACGCTGCTGCTCACGGTCCTGTGGGTCACGCAGACGATCGGGTTCTTCGGGTATTCGAGCTGGGCGCCGACGTTGCTGGCCAAGGAAGGCTTCAGCGTCGAGAAGTCGGTGTTTTACGTGGCGCTGACGACGATCGGCGCGCCGCTGGGGTCGTACCTGGCGGCTCTCGTCACCGACCGCTTCGAGCGCAAGTGGTGCCTGGTCGCGTTCGGCGGGATCATCGCGCTGTGCGGCCTGTTCTACGGGCTGACGTTCAACCCGGTCCTGATCGTGGTCTTCGGCTTCCTGGTCAACATGTTCGAGCGCGGCTACACGGCACTCGGGTACGCGTATTCGCCGGAGCTGTTCGACACCCGCGGCCGGTCGCTGGGCACGGGCGTGTCGTACGGCCTCGGCCGCTTGTCCAACGCGGCCGGCCCGCTGATCGTGGCGTCGCTGTACAACGGCAGCGGCTACCAGAGCGTGTTCTTCTTCATCGCGGGAACGTGGCTGGTCGGCGCGGTGGTGCTGGCGCTGTTCGGCCCGCGGACACGCCAGGCCCGCCTCAAGTCGACCGCCGCCGAACCCGCCGGCGTCTGACGGCGGGGCGACCTCCTACCGTGCGGTCCGGCGGGAGCGTCAGCGCAGGTCAGGCGGCCTGCGGGACCGTCGGTACCATCGCCGTCCGCCGGACCAGCGCGACCATCGCCGTCAGGACGCCGCCGAGCCAGGGGCCGAACACCGCACCGAGGCGGCGGTCGGCAGCGAAGGCGTCCGAACCTGTCAACAATCCTGTGAACCAGCTATGAACCGAAGCTGGTCCCGAGCCGCGGCGGCAACGTCGGCCCGGACGTCGAGTTCCCCGAGCATCTCGGCAGCGGCGGCCATCTCGGCGGTGCGGCGGACGGCGTGCCGGTAGGAGCCGGTGACGAGCCGATCCACGGTGCCCGCGCCGGCGGCGGTCAGTTCCCCGACGATGACGTCACGCAGCCAGTCCTCACAGCCGGCGGCGCGCGCGGCCTGAAGCGCTTCGACCACGGCGGCGGACATGCCTTTGAAGAAGACGCTGCGGAGCAGCTTCCGCTCGGCGGCGACCCCGGCCTCCCCGGGGAGCACGTCGACCGCGGCCCCGAACCCGTTCAAGGTGGCGGCGACGGCTTCGGCGGCCTTTCCGCTGGTCAGCATGGGAACGCTCAGACCTCGGCCGGGGACCGGAGCCATGATCGCAACGTCGGCGAAGGCGACGCCGTGCTCGGCGGCAAGGTCGGCCAGCCGGCGTTTGGTGCCGGGGGAGGCGGTGTTCAGATCGGCCCAGACCGCGCCGGGCCTCAATCCGGCGAGCCCGGCACGCAGGGCGTCGAGCGCTGCGGACGCGCTGTTGACGCTCAGGACGAGATCGGCCTCGTCGGCAGCTTCGGCTTCCGACCCGGTGAGGATGACGCCCGCAATGGCGGCGCTGGCACCCGCCTCGCTGGCGGTGGCGCCCAGTCGGCTGGTGGTGATGCCTGCCGGGGCGGCACTGGCACCTGCTCCGCTGGCAGTGGCACCTGTCGTGTCGGTAGTGGCGCCGGGCCTGCTGGTGGTGATGTCCGGCGGAGCGGTAGTGGCACCTGCTCCACCGGCAGTGGTACCTGCCGGGTCCGTGGTGGCGCCCGGCTTGCTGGTGGTGCTCGCCGGGGCGGTACTGGCCTCCGCTCCGTTGGCGGCGGCCCCTGGTGCGCTGGCGAGTGCGGCGGCGCCCGTCCTGCTGGCGGTGACGGCCGCTGGGTCGGTGACAGCCCCTGTCGTGTCGGCGAAGGCACCCGGGACGGCGGCCGTGGCGCCCAGCTCGGGGGCGGCCGTGTCGCTCGATCCGCTGGTGGCGATGCCTGCCGAGGCGGCAGTGACCGCCGGGTCGTATGCGCGCACCACCGCTCCGGCGGCCGCCAGGTCGCGGGCCAGATGGCCGCCTGCTTCACCCAATCCGAGTACCGCGATGGTTCCGGGCATAGCAGAATCCTCCTTGCCAGCTACGATCGAGTACACGATGTGCTCGACAAAATTGTCAACAAAATCGGAGTCGAGGGTATGACCGAGAGTGCTGCGGACCGGCAGCCGGGGGAGCGTTCGGTGGTGGCGGCCATTCGCGACGCCATCGTCCGCGGCGAGTTCGTGCCCAACCAGCGGCTGGTCGAGGCCGACCTGTCCGCGCAGTTCGCCGCGAGCCGCGCGACCGTGCGGGCCGCGTTGATCGAGCTCACCAACGAGGGGCTCGTCGAACGCGTGCAGAACCGCGGGGCCCGGGTGCGCGCGGTCTCGCTCGAAGAGGCCGTCGAGATCTCCGAGGTCCGGATGATGCTCGAATCGCTGTGCGCGGCGAAGGCGGCCGAGCGCGTTTCCGATGCCGAGGTCGGGGAACTGCGCGAACTCGGCGAGCTCATGCACCAGGCCGTCGCGAGCGGGGATGTGGTCGGGTACTCCGGTCTCAATCAGCGCTTGCATCGGCGGGTCCGCGAGATCAGCGGGCAGCGGACCGCGGCGCAGGTACTCGAACGGCTGCGCGGGCAGAGCGTCCGGCACCAGTTCCGGCTGGCGATGCGGCCGGGGCGGCCGCAGGTCTCGCTGCCGGAGCACCTCGCGATCATCGACGCCATCTGCGCGCACCACCCCGAGCGGGCCGCCGAAGCCGCGCGGGTGCACTTGGGCAGCGTGATCGAAGCGCTCAAGGCGGCCGATGCCGAGGTGTCCCTGCTGCACCCCTGACCCGGGGCTACCGACTGAGCCGTGGACCGGATACCTCCGCCGAAGTCGCGACCGAGGTCCTGTCCGCAACCCCAGAACAGACCGTCGCCAAGATTGTTGACAATCTTGGCGACGGAAACGTACGGTGGCAAGCATGAAGCCCGTCATCGTCACCGACCCGCCGCGCGCCGACCTCGAACAAGTGACGCGCCTGGCTGACTACGGTGTCGCCACCGTGCACGAGGCCCTCGGCCGCTCCGGGCTTCTCGGGCCCGGGCTGCGGCCCATCCAAGACGGCGTGCGCGTCGGCGGTACCGCGGTCACCGCGCTCTGCTGGCCCGGGGACAACCTCATGATCCACGCGGCCGTCGAGCAGTGCCGTGAAGGCGACGTCCTCGTCGTCACCACCACTTCACCTTGCGGCGACGGGCTCTTCGGCGAACTCTTCGCGACCGCGCTGCGCCACCGCGGGGTGCGCGGCCTGGTCACCACCACCGGCGTCCGCGACGTCACCGACCTGCGGGCCCTCGGCTTCCCCGTGTGGTCGGCCGCCATCAGTGCGCAGGGGACCGTCAAGGCCACCGCCGGTGCGGTCAACGTCCCCGTCGCCATCGGCGGTCAGCTCATCCGCCCCGGGGACGCCATCCTGGCCGACGACGACGGCGTCATGCGCGTCCGTCGCGAGGATGTCCGAACCGGACTCGACACCGCGAAAGCAAGGCTGGAAAAGGAAGCCGCCGCCCGCGAGGCCTTCGCGACCGGTCAGCTCGGCCTGGATCGCTATGGCCTGCGCGAAAAGCTCGACGCCCTCGGCGTCCGGTACCTGACCGCCGAGGAGTACGAAAAGGAGCAGGCATGACCGGCGTGCGCTGCATGCTCATGCGCGGCGGGACGTCGAAAGGCGCCTACTTCCTCGCCGGCGACCTGCCCGCCGACCCCGCCGCCCGCGACGACCTGCTGCTGCGGATCATGGGCACCCCCGACCCGCGCCAGATCGACGGGCTGGGCGGCGCCCAGCCGGTCACCAGCAAGGTCGCGATCGTCTCCGCCGCCGACGATCCCGGGCACGACATCGACTACCTGTTCCTGCAGCTCGGCGTCGAAGAAGCGACCGTCTCCGACCGGCAGACCTGCGGCAACCTCCTGGCCGGCGTCGGGCAGTTCGCCGTCGAGCGGGGCCTCGTGCCCGCCGGCGACGAACGCACCACCGTGCGCGTGCGGCTGGTCAACACCGGCACCATCGCCGTCTCGACGTTCGCCACTCCCGGCGGTGCGGTCGACTACCGCGGTGACACGGCCATTTCCGGCGTCCCCGGCACCGCCGCCCCGGTCGAGCTGGACTTCACCGAAACCGAAGGGTCCGTCTGCGGCAGCCTGCTGCCGACCGGCAACGTCCGCGACGACGTCGGTGGCATCGCGGCGTCCTGTGTGGACAATGGGATGCCGGTCGTCGTCGCACGCGCGGAAGACTTCGGCATCACCGGGTACGAGCCGGTCGAGGAGCTCGCCGGCGCCGGACTCGCCGGGCGGATCGACGCCCTGCGCGTCGAAGCCGGGAAGCTGATGGGCCTCGGCGACGTCCGCGGCAGCTCGGTCCCGAAGACGACGCTGGTCGCCGCGCCCCGCGACGGTGGCGCCGTCTGCACCCGGACGTTCATCCCGGTCAAGCCGCACCCGTCGATCGGGGTGCTCGGTGGCGTCAGCGTCGTCACGGCGTTGCTGCTCGACGGCGCCGTCGGCCACGAGCTGCTCGAAACCGGTGCTGGACCGGTCGAGATCGAGCACCCGAGCGGCAAGCTCGCCGTGGCGATCGAGTTCGACGGGTCCCGCGTCCGCCGCTCGACGGTCATCCGGACCGCGCGGAAGTTGTTCGACGGCACCGTTTTCCCGCGTTCCTGAGGAGCCGGCCATGCCCGATCCCTCGTCGCGCCAAGAAATCGCGCACCTCGGCCACGTCGAGCTGCGCACGCCGGAGCCGGAAAAGAGCCTCGACTTCTTCGTCCGCGTGCTGGGCCTGATCGAGAACGGCACCGACGGCGACTCGGTCTACCTGCGCACCTGGGACGACTACGAGCACCACAGCCTGAAGCTCACCGCGGCGAAGACGTCCGGGGTCGGCCGGACGGCGTTGCGCGCGTCGAGCGAAGAAGCCCTCAAGCGCCGCGTGGTCGCGCTGGAGGAACGCGGACTCGGCGTCGGCTGGGTCGACGGCGACACCGGAACTGGGAAACCGAGCGCTACGCGCCGCCGGAACACCTGCGGCCCGCGCTGAAGAACCAGGCTCAGGCGTACCCCGGGCGCGGGGTTGGCGTCCGCCGCCTCGACCACGTCAACTACCTGGCGAAGGAAGCGGAAGCCAACGGACGCTTCGTCTGCGACGCGCTCGGCGGCCGCGTCACCGAACAGATCCAGCTCGACAGCGGCGTGATTTCCGGGCAGTGGACGCACTTCGCGCAGAAGTCCTACGACATCGTCTACACCACCGACTGGACGGGCTCGCGCGGGCGCCTGCACCACATCGCCTTCGCGACCGACACCCGCGAAGACATCCTGCGCGCGGCGGACAGCGCGCTCGACAACGGCGTGCACATCGAAACCGGGCCGCACAAGCACGCGATCCAGCAGACGTTCTTCCTCTACGTCTACGAACCGGGCGGCAACCGGATCGAGCTGTGCAACCCGGCCGGACGGCTGATCTTCGCGCCGGACTGGGAACCGGTCACCTGGACCGAAGCCGAGCGTGCCAAGGGGCAGGCGTGGGGACTGAAGACGATCGAGTCGTTCCACACACACGGAGCTCCGCCGGTGGCGTAGAGACGGCTCCAGGCACTACGCTGAGCGTTTCAGGCGGCGCTCTCCGTGACAGCCTGGGGGTGGGGGATGGCCGGAACGTGGTCGGCGTTCGCAGTGCGCGGGTTCCGGGTGGTGTGGCTCGCGGGCCTGCTTTCGGTGGCCGGGGACCAGCTCGCGCGCGTCGCGCTGTCGATCCTCGTGTACCAGCGCACCGGATCGGCGGCGCTGAGCGCGGCGACGTACGCGCTTTCGATGCTGCCCGCGCTCGTCTCGGGTGCGCTGCTTTCGTGGCTGGCCGACCGGTTTCCCCGGCGCCAGGTCATGGTGGTGTGCGACGTCGTGCGGGCGCTGCTCGTGGCCGTGATGGCCGTGCCGTCGACGCCGCTGCCGCTGATGGCCGGGTTGCTGGTGCTCGTCCAACTGGCCGAAGCGCCGTTTTCCGCGGCGCAGGGCGCGGTGCTGCCGGAGCTGCTGGGGGCGCGGTACGAAGCGGGCCAGGCGGTGCAGCAGGTGACCACGCAACTCTGTCTGGTGCTGGGGTTCGCGGTGGCCGCGTTCGTGGTCGCCGGGGTCGGCGCGCACACCGCGCTGGCGATCGACGCCGCCACCTTCGCCGTTTCCGCGCTGCTGATCCGTGCGGGGCTGGGTGTCCACCCGCCGCCGGGTGGCCGGGTCCGGAGCGGGACGTCGTGGTGGCGGCAGGTCGCCGCGGGCGCGCTCGCCGTCCGCCGCGACCGGACGCTCGCGACGCTGGTGTGGCTGGGCTGGCTGGCGTTGTTCACCGTCGTCCCCGAAGGACTCGCGGTGCCGTTCGCCAGGGAAGTCGGCGCGGGCGGCGGTTGGATCGGCGTGCTCCTCGCCGCGGAACCGGCGGGCGCGGTCGCCGGTGCGCTGCTGTTGCGGCTGGTCGCGCGCCGGGTGCGGGTGCGCGCGCTGGGCGTGCTCGCGGTCGGGACGTCGGCGCCGCTCGTGGCCTACTGGGCCCAGCCCGCGCTGAGCACGGCGCTGGCGCTGCTGTTCCTGTCCGGGATCTGCTCGGCGTACCAGGTCACCGCGGGCGCGACGTTCGTCCAGCTGTCCCCTCCGCCGCTGCGGGGACGGGCCCTCGGGTTCGCGCGGACGGGGATGATCGCCGGGCAGGGACTCGGGATCGTGCTCGGCGGCGTGCTCGCGCAGCTGGCCGGGGCGGCGACGGCGATCGCCGTGGCGGGCACCGCGGGAGCGCTGGTCGCGCTCGCCGCGGCCGCCGCGTGGTCACGCCGGCGGCCGGACGCGGTCTCGGCCGCGCTGCCGGCCGAAGCCTGACTCGGGTTCACCAGCCTTTGTCGCTCATCGGACGCTCCTCGTCGGTGCTCGGGGTTGCGGGGTCGGACCTGGGGTTTCACCAGCCCTTGTCGCTCATCGCTTGCTCCTCTTCTCGATGGCCGGGGGACGGGGGTGCGGAGGTGGGGGTTCACCAGCCTTTGTCGCGCATTGCGTGCTCCTCGTCGGTGGTGGCGGTCTGGGGGAGTGGTGGTGGGGTTCACCAGCCTTTGTCGCTCATCGCTTGCTCCTTTCCGGTGGTCGGGGACGTGCGGTCGTGGGGGTTCACCAGCCCTTGTCGCTCATCGGCTCGCCTTTCCGTGCGGTTCGTCCGGTCTCGGATACCCGGAATGCTCCCAGGGGCCTGGTCGGGTCGCGCCGTGGGGAAACGGCTGACACCCGACCGCAACGCGACTACCCTGGGCGAGCAGGTGTTCACCGGGGCGGAGCAGGGCGGGGAGGCGCTGCGATGAGCGGAGGCACGAGCGATCCAGGGGGCTGGGCACCACCGCGGTGGAAGCTGTGGTCGTTGCCCGGGCGGGTGCGCTTCTTCGTGCTGGCGGTCGATGTGGCGGCGCTCGTCGTCCTCGTGCTGTCGGCGCGGGCGGGGCCGACACCCCAGCAGTGGGCGACGGCGGGCTGGCTCGCCGCGGCCGCGCTGCCGCACCTGCACGCTTCGCACCTGATCGAGCAACGGCGTCGCGACCGCTCCGGCTCGCCGTACGTCGACCTCTGCAGCGTCTGGATCTTCGCCGGCGTGCTGGCCTTGCCGCTGGTGCTCGAACTGGCGCTGGTCGCGGTGATCTACGGCCACCGCTGGCTGCTGGTCAACCGCTTCGACCCGGTCCGCCCGCCGCACCGCACGGTGTTCACCGCCGCCACGCTCGCCCTCGCGGCGGCCGCCGCGGCCGGGGTGCTGCGGGCGACCGGCGCCCACGAGCACCTGGCCCACCTCGGCGACGGCGCCCGGCCCGGCTGGGGCGACCTCGCCGCCGTGGTCGGCGCGGGTGCCGTGCAGTGGACGGTCAACACCGCGCTCGTCGGCGCGGTCATCGCCTGGACGGTCACCGTCGACCACCCCCGCCGGCTCCTGGGCAGCGCTTCCGACAACCTCCTCGAGGTCAGCCAGCTGGCGCTCGGCGTGTTCGTCGCGCTCGCCCTGCTGTGGTGGCCACCCGCGGCGCTGCTGATGATCATCCCGACGTTCGCGCTGCACCAGTGCGTCCAGCTCGACCAGCTCAAGCTCGCCGCGCGCACCGACCAGCGCACCGGGCTGCTCAACGCGATCGCGTGGCACCAGCAGGCCGAACGCGCGCTCGAGCGCGCCCGCGCCACCGGCGGCCGGACCGGGGTGCTGATGATCGACCTCGACTGGTTCAAGCGCATCAACGACACCCACGGCCACCCGGTCGGCGACGACGTCCTCGCCGAGGTGGCGACCGTGCTCGCGAAGACCGTCCGGCGCGGGGACACCGTCGGGCGCTACGGCGGGGAGGAGTTCGCCGTGCTGCTGCCCGACGTCGACGAAGCCGAGGTGCGCGCCGTCGCCGAGCGGATCCGCGTGCGGATCCGGGCGCTGCGCATCACCGCGCCGACGGGGGAGCCGGTCGCGCTGTCGGCGACCATCGGCGCGGCCCTGCACCCGGCGGAGCTCGAAGCGGGCCTGGACGGCATCATCCGCGCGGCCGACGACGCCCTGTACGAGGGCAAGAAAGCGGGCCGGGACCGGGTGGCGCTCGCGCTCTGAGGTGGGCTGGTGCGGTGGGACGGCCAGGCGGTGCGGGGCTCGCGCTCCGGTCTGGTGCGTTGGACGACCAGGCGGTGCGGCGCTCGCGGTGCTCGACCAAGGCGGTGCGGCGCTCGCGGTCCAGGCGCGGTGCTCGACCAAGGCGGTGCGGCGCTCGCGGTCCAGGTCGGGCTGGTGGCGGCCACGCTCGGCGCGACCGGCAGGTGCGGGGCCTGGGCCGGCGCCGCACATACCCAGGCGATCCTCGCGCCTTAGCTCGGACTGGTGCCGCGCACGATCAGCCGGTGCGGGGCGACGATCGAGCGTGGTTCCGCCGCCGGTCGTGTTAGCCGGTCCAGGGCCAGTTCCGCGATGCGGTCCTTGTCCGGTGACACCGTCGTGAGCGCCGGGACGCTGTAGCGGCCGTCCTCGATGTCGTCGAAGCCCACCAGCGCCAGCTCGTCCGGCACCGCGATCCCGCGGTCGGCCGCCGCACGCAGCGCGCCCAGGGCCAGCTCGTCGGTGAAGCAGAAGACCGCGTCCGGTGGTTCGGGCAGGTCCAGCAGGGCCAGCATCGCCGCGTGGCCGTCGGCGCGGTGCAGGCGCCGGACCGGGACCTCCAGCTCGGGGACGGCCGGCAGGCCCGCCGCCGTCAGTGCCTCGCGGTAGCCGGTGAGGCGCTGGCGGGCCGTCGCGTTCAGCGAGCGCGGCTGGATGCCCAGTGCCGCGACGCGGCGGCGGCCCGCGCTCAGCAGGTGGCCGGTGGCTTCGCGTGCCGCCGCGACGTTGTCGATCGCGACGTGGTCGACGCCCGCCGTGCCGTCGTGCTCGCCGAGCAGCACCAGCGGGACCGGGTCGGTGCGTGCGGCCAGCTCCGCGGGCGCCACCGCCCACGGGCTGAACAGGACGCCGTCGACCAGCTGGCTGCGCTGCCCGTGCAGCAGCTGCTTCTCGCGCTCGGCGTCGCCGTCGGTCTGGTCGATGAGCACCGTCAGGCCCCGGGCTTCGGCGATGCGCACCGTCCGCGCGGCGAGCTCGGCGAAGTACGGCGAGTCGATCTCGGGGATCACCAGCGCGATCAGCCCGGTCCGGCCGCGCCGCAGCGTCCGGGCGGCCAGGTTGGGCCGGTAGCCGAGCGCGTCGATGCTCGCCTGCACCCGCTCGCGGGTCGCCGGGGCCACGTAGCGGAACCCGTTGACCACGTTGGACACCGTCCGCACGGACACGCCGGCGTGTTCGGCCACGTCGCGCAGTTTCGGGTTCACCCGCGCAGCGTACCTCTTGCAACGTGGCATGCCACGTTGCAAACTGAGGTGCCACGCCGTCGTGCCCGAGGAGGCCAGGATGACCGCGCACCAGACCACCGCCGCCCCGCTGTCCGAGACCGAGCTCGCGGAGCTGACCGAGCGCCTGCGGAGGGACGGCATCATCGGCCTGCCGCAGGCCTTTTCCCGCGACTGGGTCGCCCGGCTCGGCGAGGACATCGACACGGCGTTCGCCGCGGCCCGCGCCCGGCCGGACGGTGCCGTCGGCCGCGGGCCGAACCGCTTCTACGTCGAGATCCACCCGGAGCAGCTGCGCGGGTTCGCCGAGCTGGCGGGCCACCCCTGGATCACCGCCGTCGCCGAAGCGGTGCTGGGGCCGGACTACCGGATCGTCGAGGTCGGCTTCGACGTCCCGCTGGCCGGCGCGGTCGACCAGCCGTGGCACCGGGACTTCCCGATGCCGCCGGAAACCGCGCGCGAGCGCAGGCTGACGTCGCTGGCGGTCAACGTGACCGCGGTCGACACCGAGCCGGACATGGGACCGTTCGAAATCGCGCCCAGTACGCACTGGGACGACGGCGCGGCCTTCGAGCACGGCATGTTCCCGCCGCGCGAGGCCTACCCGCGTTACCGGGAGCTCGCGGCGCGCAAGTTCCCGCGGATGGGTGACATCTCGATCCGCTCGGCGCTGACCGTCCACCGCGGCACGGCGAACCACTCGGCCAAGTCCCGCCCGGTGCTGGTGCTCGGGCTCGACGCGCCGGGCGCGGGCAACGACGCCCGCCACGACACCGCCGTGACGCCGGGGTTCCGGGCGTCGCTGCCGGAATCCGTGCGCGCGCACCTGCACTGCCCGGTCGTCGGCGAGCTGCGGCCGATCACCCAGAAGCACACGATCGAAGGGCTGGTCATGGGGGACGCGGAGTAGCTCCGATGTTTGCCGCGCCGGGACGGGGGCATCAGTGGGCCATGGCTGATGCGGGAATCACCGAAATGACGGGCCGCGCCGGGGTCATCGCGGGGTTGCGACGCGTGCTGCTGGCGTTCGGCGTCGGCGGCGCGCTGGCGTGCCTCGCCTGGATGGCGTTGTGGCTGGCCATGCACCTGTGACGAGTTCGGCGCCGGCCGGGTCGTCCCGGCCGGCGCCGCAAGCTCACTGGCAGGCTTCGCAGTCCGGGTCGTCGATCCGGCAGGCGGCGCCGTCGGTGAGCTCGAAGTCGAAGTCGTCCAGCGCGGGCACGGCCGGCGCGGTGACTTCTTCCGGGGTGGTGGTGGACATGGCGCTCCCTCGGGGTCGAACGGGTTCTCTTGGGGTGTAGCGCCGAAGATCGACGGGCATTCCGTGACCCGTGCCACAGTCGACATATCGCCCGTCCTGGGCTTGGAGCGTGGTCTTCATTCGTGACGCGGCCGACCGCCGGATCCGGTGGCTGATGCGGCTCGACCTCACCGCGTCCGCCGGCGGCTGACCAGGGCGGCGATCGCCACGGCGGCTCCGGCCGCGGCGAAGACCCCGGTCGCGACGGGGCTCAGGAACTTCGACAAGCTCGGCGCGCTGCTCGGTCCCAGCAGCCAGGCCGCGACCAGTGCGGCGTACCCCGCGGTGAGGCCGAAGGCCCACCAGCGCAGGGAATTCTTCGCGCGCAGGGCGCCGACCAGCACGACGGCGATGGGAATGACGGCCAGGAACGCGAACTGGCCGAGCACCATGACGGGAACGGCCCACGCCGCGACGAGCACAGCGATCGAGGTGCGGCGGGCGGGCGTGACGGCGGGGTCGACGGTGGTGGTGGTCATCGGGTTCTCCTCGTTGGCTCAGCGGTGGCAAGGGTTTCGGCGGTCGGCTCAGCGGTGGCAAGGGTTTCGGCGGTTGGGTTCAGCGGCGGCAAAGGGCTTTGCGGTCTGCGCGAGGTCGGCGGACTTAGCGGTGGCAGGTTTCCGCGGTGTGTGTGAGGTCGGCGGGCTCAGCAGTGCTAAGGGTTTCGGTGGTCTGCTTGGGGCTGACGTGGTTCAGCGGTCGCAAGCGGCTTCGGTGGCCTGCTCGGGGTCGGCGTGGTTCAGCGGCCGCAACAGGTTTTCGGCGGTCTGTGTGAGGCCGGTGTGGCTCGGCGGCGGCAACGTGCTTCGGCGCTTGGGGTGCCTCAGCGGTGGCAGGAGGCTTCGGCGGTCCGCTTGAGGTCGGCCAGCCAGGCGTCCAGTCCGGGAGCCAGGTACTTCATCGCGGTGGCCGGGTCGGCTTCGATCTGCTTGCCCGTCCAGCTCTCCTCCGTGCGGACGAGGACGCCGCCGCGGGCCGGGGTGAACGTCCAGACGTGGACGCCGCGGTCGATGCGCAGGCCGTCGCCGATTGCCGGGCCGCTCCAGCGGATGCAGTGGCCCGGCTGGACCTGGTGGACCGTCGAGGTGATGACCAGTGTGGTCGCCGGCGTCGCGGGGGTGGCCGGGACCGGGGTCGTCCACCGGAACCGCGAACCCGGGCGCAGCGGGCCGGGGTCGAGCCGCTTCGCGGTGCTGACGGCGCTCTGCCACGAAGGCCAGCCCGCGACGTCGGTGTGCAAGTTCCAGACGGCCCCGGGTGGCGCCTTGACCAGCGTCTCGGTCCGGTAGTGCAGACCGGCGGCTGGGTCGATCCCCTCGCCGCGGCAGGTGACGGCCGTGGGCGCCGGCGTCGAAGAGGCTGAGGCGGCGGGAGCGGCGACGCCCAGCAGCCCGGCGGCCAACGGGAGGGCGAGCAAAGCGGTACGCATGCGGGTCATCGGGTTCTCCTTGTTGTTAGTGCATATCGTTATAGTTAGAAGCTATAACCACCGCAGCGTGAGTGTCAATAGGAAAAGTGATAGCCTCTAACCGTGACGGAGAGCCCGCGGGAGCGCTACCGCGCCCAAGTGCGTGAAGAGATCAAGCGGCATGCCTGGGAGCAGATCGCCGCCGCCGGTGTGCCCGCGCTGTCGCTCAACGCGATCGCCAAGCAGGTCGGCATGAGCGGCCCGGCGCTGTACCGGTACTTCGGGAGCCGGGACGAGCTGATCACCGCGCTCATCCGCGACGCCTACCGCAGCATCGCCGACGCCGTCCAAGGGGCCCGTGGCCAGGGTTTCGCCATGCTGGCCAAGGTGATCCGGGACTGGGCGCGCGCCGACCCGCAGCGGTACTTCCTCATCTACGGCACGCCCGTCCCCGGCTACCACGCCCCCGCGGACACCACGGCGCTCTCGCACGAGGTGATGGCGGTGCTGATCGAAACTTGCTCCGAGTTGCAGGGGCCAGAGGTCCCGGCGCCGTTCGACGATCACCTCGAAACCCATCGCGAGTGGGCGGGCGACGGCGATGTCCCGAACTGGGTGCTGCACCGCGCGCTGGCGTTCTGGACCCGGCTGCACGGCGTGCTTTCGCTCGAGCTGGCCGGGCACTTCGCCGGCATGAAGTTCGATCCCGACCTGCTGATCGACGAAGAGCTGAACGCGCTCTCCTTCTACTGACCCACGCCGTCCCGAACCCCGGATCCGGCGGCGATGCTGCACGTCCGGGTGACTAGTCGTCAAATTTCCGAATCATGTCAAGTTCTTGCATGTTGTCTCCTCGTTGTTGCATGCTCAGGAAGCTCGCGCTCCCTCCCCTGCCGCTCTCGACGAAGAGATGACGCCATGACACGCATGCGCTTGCCCCGGCTCCTGGCCGGATTCCTCGCCGTGGGGCTGTCCGTCACCGGGCTCTCCCTCGCCTCCGCCGCCGACAGCCCACCACCGAGCGCCGAAGCCACGGCGGCCGTCGCCGACGTGCCGCTGACCCGCACGGTCTCGGCGGGCAGCGCGCTGCCCGGCTACCCGGTCGCCAACGTCGTCGACGGGAACCAGGCCAGCTACTGGGAATCCGCCGGCAACGCTTTCCCGCAGTGGCTCCAGGCCGACCTCGGCTCGGCGAAGCCGCTCTCGCGGATCGTGCTGAAACTGCCCGCCACCTGGGAATCCCGCACCCAGACCCTCGCCGTGCGCGGCAGCACCGACGGCACCGCGTTCACCGACCTCGTCGCCTCGGCCGGGTACTCGTTCGCGCCCGGCACGAACACCGTCACCGTCCCGGTCACCGCGACCACCCGGTACGTGCGCCTGCAGATCACCGCGAACACGCAGTGGCCCGCCGCGCAGCTCTCGGAATTCGAGCTGTACGGCCCGGACTCCGGGGACACGCAGGCGCCCACCGCGCCCGCGAACCTCGCCCTGACCGAGCCCGGCGCCGGCCAGATCCGTTTGGCATGGTCGGCATCGACCGACGACGTCGGCGTCACCGGCTACACCGTCTACCGCGACGGCACCCCGATCACCACCGTCACCGGCACCACGTTCACCGAGACGCGGCCCGCGGGCACGCGCGTCGAATACTTCGTGCGGGCCAAGGACGCCGCGGGCCACGAGTCCGCCGACAGCGACCACGTCGTGCGCCAGGGCACCCAGGCTGGGCAGAACCTCGCCGCGGGCAAGCCGATCGAGGCGTCTTCGAGCACCTTCTCGTTCGTCGCGGCCAACGCGAACGACAACGACACCGCCACGTACTGGGAGTCCGCGGCGGGCTACCCGGACTCGCTGACCGTGAAGCTCGGCGCGGACGCCGACCTCGACGCCGTCGTCGTGAAGCTCAACCCGGACGCGGTCTGGGGCGCGCGGACGCAGAACTTCGAGGTCCTCGGCCGCGGCCAGGGCGCCACGGCGTTCACCTCGCTCAAGCCCCGCGCCGACTACCGCTTCGACCCGGCCGCCGGCCAGAACACGGTGACCGTCCCGATCACCGGACGGGTCGCGGACGTGCGGCTGCAGTTCTTCGCCAACTCCGGCGCCCCGGGCGCGCAGGTCGCGGAGTTGCAGGTGCTCGGCACGCCGGCGCCGAACCCCGACCTGGTCGTCACCGGCACGACCTGGACCCCGGCGAACCCGGACGAGACCAGCCAGGTCGCGGTCTCGGCGACGGTCAAGAACGCGGGTACCGCGGCCGCGCCCGCCACGACCGTCAACGTCGCTCTCGGCGGCACGGTCGTGGGCAACGCCGCGGTCGGCGCGCTCGCCGCCGGGGCGTCGGCCACGGTGACCGTGAACGCGGGCACCCGGCCGCGGGGCAGCTACCGCGTGACCGCGACCGCCGACCCGGCGAACACGGTGGTGGAGCAGAACGACACCAACAACACGTTCACCGCGGCGGCGCCGCTCGTCGTCGCCCAGGCGCCGGGGCCGGACCTCGAGGTCACCGGCATCACGTCGAACCCGGCCAACCCGGCGGCCGGCGCGGCGGTGTCGTTCACCGTGGCCGTGCACAACCGCGGCACCAGCACCGCCGGCGCGTCGGTGACCCGCCTGACCGCGGGGGCGACCACGCTGACCGGCAGCACGTCCGCCGTCGCGGCGGGATCCACCGTGGACGTCGCCATCGCGGGCACCTGGACCGCGGTCAGCGGCGGCGCGACCCTCACCGCGACCGCCGACGCGACGAACACGGTCGCGGAGACCAACGAGTCCAATAACGCCCTCTCGCGCACGATCGTCGTCGGCCGTGGTGCGGCGCTTCCGTACACCGAATACGAGGCGGAAACCGCGCAGTACCAGGGGCAGCTGCTCGAGACCGACCCGCTGCGGACGTTCGGGCACACGAACTTCGCGACCGAGTCCTCGGGCCGTCAGTCGGTGCGGCTGGCCGCTCAGGGCCAATACGTCGAAGTCACGTCGGTGAACCAGGCGAACTCGATCGTCGTCCGCAACTCCGTACCCGACGCGCCCGGCGGCGGTGGCCAGGACTTCACGCTCAGCCTGTACGTCAACGGCACCTTCGCGCAGAAGCTGACGCTGTCGTCCACGCACAGCTGGCTCTACGGCACCACCGACGACCCCGAAGGCCTGACGAACACGCCGCAGGCCAACGCGCGGCGGCTGTTCGACGAGTCGCACGCGCTGCTGGCCCAGTCCTACCCGGCGGGCACGAAGTTCAAGCTGCAGCGCGACAACGGCGACAGCGCGCCCTACTACGTCATCGATCTGGTCGACCTCGAGCAGGTCGCGCCGGCGCTGCCGAAGCCGGCGGAGTGCACGTCCATCACCGACTACGGCGCCGTGCCGAACGACGGGGTCGACGACGCCCCGGCGATCCAGCGCGCGGTGACCGACGACCAGAACGGCGTCATCGCCTGTGTCTGGATCCCGGAAGGCCAGTGGCGGCAGGAGGCGAAGATCCTGACCGACGACCCGACCGTGCCCAACGGCGGCGGGCAGTACAACCAGGTCGGCATCTCCAACGTCACCGTCCGCGGCGCCGGCATGTGGCGTTCGCAGCTGTACTCGCTGATCCAGCCGCAGGACGCGGGCACCATCAACCACCCGCACGAAGGCAACTTCGGGTTCGACATCGACAAGAACACGCAGATCTCCGACATCGCGATCTTCGGCTCCGGCCGGATCCGCGGCGGTGACGGCAACGCCGAGGGCGGGGTCGGGCTCAACGGCCGCTTCGGCACCGGCACGAAGATCTCGAACGTCTGGATCGAGCACGCGAACGTCGGCGTGTGGGTCGGCCGCGACTACAGCAACAAACCGGAGCTGTGGGGGCCGGCCGACGGGCTCCAGTTCAGCGGCATGCGGATCCGCGACACCTACGCCGACGGCATCAACTTCACCAACGGCACGCGGAACTCGCGCGTGTTCGACTCGTCCTTCCGCACCACCGGCGACGACTCGCTCGCCGTGTGGGCCAACCAGTACGTGAAGGACCCGTCGGTGGACATCGCGCACGACAACGCCTTCACCAACAACACCATCCAGCTCCCGTGGCGCGCGAACGGCATCGCGATCTACGGCGGCTACGGCAACAAGATCGAGAACAACCTGGTGTCCGACACGATGAACTACCCGGGGATCATGCTGGCGACCGACCACGACCCGCTGCCGTTCTCCGGGCAGACGCTGATCGCGAACAACGCCCTGTACCGCTGCGGCGGCGTGTTCTGGGGCGAGCAGCAGAAGTTCGGCGCGATCACGTTCTTCGCGCAGGGCAAGGACATCACCGGCGTGACGCTGCGGGACACGGAGATCCACGACTCCACCTACGACGGCATCCAGTTCAAGACCGGCGGTGGCACGATGAACGTGGCGGTCACGAACGTCAAGATCGACAAGTCGGACAACGGCGCGGGCATCCTGGCGATGAGCGGCGCCCGCGGCAGCGCGACGTTGTCGAACGTGACGATCACGAACTCGTCGGCGGGCAACGTCGTCGTCGAGCCGGGTTCGCAGTTCGTCGTCACCGGCGCCCCGTGATCCTGAGCGGCGGCGCCCGCGTCCCGGGCGCCGTCGCTCAGCCGGTCTGCTCGCGCGCTAGGGCGGTTGCCGTGGGGATCGCCGGACAGGTGGCGGTGCGAGAACGGGGGGCGGGTCAGCCGGTTCGGAACGCGCCGGGGCCACCGATCACAGCGGCGCCCGCGTCCCGGGCGCTGCCGCTCAGCCGTTTGGTCGCGCGCGGGCTGGCGCTGAGGTGGGGTCCGAAGGTCGGATCGTTCCGCCGTAGGGGCCGGGGATCGCCGGACAGGTGGCGGTGCGAGAACGGGAGCGGGTCAGCCGGTCCGGAACGCGCCGGGGCCACCGATCACAGCGGCGCCCGCGTCCCGGGCGCCGTCGCTCAGCCGGTCTGCTCGCGGATCCAGCTGGCCACCACGTCCACCCGGGCGATCGTCTCCGCGCCCGGTTGCGGGCATGGGGGACCGGTGTTGACGATCGCCACCAGGGTGCCCGTGTGGTCGTCGTCGGAGGTGAAGAACGGGCCGCCCGAATCCTCCGGGCACGGGCCGTTTTCGACGGTTCGCTTGCCCACCGGCTGGGCCTCCAGCGTCGACTGGCCGATGCCCGACACCGTGAAGCGGCCGCGTTTCAGGTGGTCGGACGGCCCGAGCACGGTCGCCGAGTGGGAACCCCAGCCGGCGAACTGCAGTTGCTGGCCCACCACCGGCTGCTTGGTGTTCAGCGTGACCGGGGGGATGTCGTTGATCGCGAGGTCCAGCTCGGCCAGTGCCAGGTCGTTCACCGGGGACTGCTTGACGTCGACGACCCGGGCCGTGTGGCCGCCGGGGTCGGTGTCCTTGACCTTCCCGATGGTCACCGTCATCGTGTACGGCGGGCGGCCGCCGATGCGGGCGTCGGCCAGGTCGTGGAAGCAGTGGCCCGCGGTGATCACCCACTGCGGCGCGATCAGCGACCCGCTGCAGGCGCCGTTGCGCACGCCGCCGCCCGGGACGGGGATGTCGTCCGAGGTCAGCTTCGCGTTGAAGGGCAACGTCGGGTTCGGCGCCGGCCGGGGCGTCGTGGTCACCGGTGAAGGCACCGGGGCCGCCGGGTCGGGCAGGCCGTGCCCGCCGGCCGCGGCGGCCAGGATGGGCCCGGCGAGCGTCGCTCCGGTGGTCGTGTGCGCGAAGGCGAGCCCGGCCCCGGCCAGCACCGCGACGGCCGTCGCCCGCGGCCGGAAGAGCCGCCGTCGTTGCGAAGAAGTCCTCACACCCCTGATACACGGGCGGGAGGCCGGAATGGTTGCGAGTTTCCGGCGTGAACCGCGTCGCCGCCGGTCAGGCGGTTGGCGTCGCGATCGACGGCCACAGCACCGCGACGACGGCGGCGGGGATCCCGTCCGTGTCGTCGCCGCGGTGGAAGGCGGCGAAGTAGCTGCCGAAGCACAGGGTCGCGATGGTGTGCTTGTCGATGCCGTCCCGGACCGCGCCGCTCGCCTGGAGCTGGGTCAGCACGTTCTCGACCAGCGCGACCCGCGGTTCGACGGCGTGCTCGCGGACGATCTCGAGCAGCTCCGGGGTGCGGATCGCCTCGCCGGCGAAGTTGCCCATCAGCACCATCGCGTCCGGGTTGAAGTACGCGGGATCCAGCCGGCGGACGGCTTCGGTGAAGGCCTCCCGCGGCGCCATCCGGCTCAAGTCCACTGTGTACGAATCGCGCTGTTTGCGGAAGCCGTAGTCCAGCGCGTCCACGACCAGGTCGAACTTGGTGCGCCACCGGCGGTACAGCGTCGGGCGGCTGACCTTCGCGTCCGACGCGATGTCGCCGATGGTCATCAGCGAGTAGCCGTCGCGCACCAGCCGCGCCCGGGTGGCCAGGATGATCGCTTCGTCGAGCGCCGCGTCGCGGGGACGTCCGCCGGAACGCGACGCGGCTTCTTCGTCGGTCGCGTCCCGGGAAGCCACCTCCGCAGCCTAACGTCAGGGGCGCTGGCCCACCCGGTCGACGAAGGTCTTCACGGTCACCGCGCTGCCCGGGGTGCCCAGGAACCGGTGGGTGGTGGCGTCGAAGACGAGCACTTCCGGCTTGGCCTTCGGTGACGAACCGGGCGGGACCGGCCAGGTGATCCCGACGCCCGGGCGGCCGGCGCCGTCGGTGACGTGGTCCAGCGCGGTCAGGCCGGGTATCTTCGCCGCCGCCGCGAACAACGCCGAGTACGAGGCGGGCAGGAGGGCCTGTTCGTAGGCGAGGGTGACGACGTCCTTGCCCAGCGCGTTGACGTCGCCCCGCTCACCGCTGTGGTGCTCGTGGAGGTAGGCGAGCATCGCGTCCGCCGTGGTCGGCAGGTCCGTCCGGTAGGCGGGGGAGGGAGTGCAGTCTTCCAAGGTCCCCTCCTTGCTCGGGTCGTTCGCGCCGTAGATGGGTGCCTTGCCGTCGCGGCAGCCGGGAATCTTCATGTCGCCGATCCGGCCGTCGTGGGTCCCGTCGACGGAGAACCACACTTCGCGGGTCTGGTGGCCGGGGTACTCGGTCTTCACGTACAGGTACTGGTCCGCGCGCGGGGGCGTGGCCTGCTCCCCGAGGGCCGCGCCGGCCGCTTCGGTGAGCACCCGCACCGGGTCGGCCTGCGCGACCCCGACACCGACCCCGGCGCCGGTTTCGCCGGCCGGGGCGAGCGCCACCACGGCGGTGATGCCCGCGGCCAGCCCGGCCGCGGCGCCCGCGGTCCACAACCAGCGCCTCGTCCGGCGCGGCCGCCCGGTTCGCGCCGCCGCCAGCAGCCGGTCCCGGGCCGGGGCGAGCTCTTCCGCCGTCGCGAAGCCGACGGCGTCCGCGCGATCGCGGATCAAGTCCAGCTCATCCATGGTCCGAGGTCTCCTTCACGAGGTCGAGGGCGCCGAGTTCGGCGCGGACGCGGTGGCGGGCGCGGTTGAGCCGCGACTTCACGGTGCCGACGGGAATGGCCAGCGCCTCGGCGACTTCCTGGTAGCCGAGCCCTTCGGCGGCGACGAGCAGCAGGACGTCCCGTTCGCGCGGCCGGAGGGCGGCCAGCGCCCGGTCGAGCCGGTCGCCGAGGGCCCGGGCGCTGACGCGGTCGGCGACCTGCTCGGCGTGCCCGGCTTCGGCCGGTGGCGGCCCGAGGGCCAGCCGGAGCTTCAGCTCGTTCACCTCCGCCCGCCGCTGCCGCGAGACGAGGTTCGTGGCGATGCCGTAGAGCCACGGCCGGGCGTCCGGGCGCGCCGGGTCGAACTTCGCCCGCTTGTCGAACGCGATGAGGAAGGTGTCGGCGAGGACGTCGTCCGCGGCCGTCGGGCCGAGCCGCCGGACCAGGTAGCGGTGGATGTGCCGCGCGTGGCGGTCGAAGATCACCGCGAACAGGCTCGGCTCCCGCCGCGAGCGCGTGATCACGCTCGCGTCGTCGTCTTTCGTGTCTTCCCGGGTCATCGCCCGCCTTCCGCTGCTGCCGGTGTCCTCAGCTGTTCACGGAAGGGGCGGAACGGGTTCCAGGATCGAGGCCGTTCACGGCGAAAAGTGACCCAGGTCACGTCAAGAGCAGTCTTCGGCCGCCAGCATGCGGCGGTTCGCCTCCCCGAGACCGTCGGCCAGCGCGCTCAGCTGAGCCGGGGTGAGGACGTCGAGCAGCAGCTCCCGCACGAGCGCGATGTGCCCGGGCGCGGCCTGGTCCAGCAGGGCCGCGCCTTCGTCGGTCAGCACGGCGTAGACGGCGCGGACGTCGCTCTCGCACGCGCGCCGCCGCACGAGCCCGGCCTGCTCGAGCTGGCCGATCTGGTAGGTCAGCCCGCTCTTGGAGTTGGAGACCGCGCAGGCCAGCTCGGCCATCCGCAGCTCGCGGCCCGGGGCGGCGCCGAGCCGGGCGAGGATCTCGTACTGGAGGTGGGACAGGCCGACGTCGCGCTTGAGCTGCTGGTCCATCCGCTGGTGGAGCAGGGTGAAGCTGGTGCGGAACGCGTTCCAGGCCCGCTTCTCCTCGGAGCTCAGCCCCCGCGCATGACCCATGCCACCACGGTACCCGGTGTTCAAATTCGAACCCAGGCTCCGGCTCAGCGCCGTTCGGCCACCGTCGCCAGCTGTTCGGTGATCTGGTCGAGCAGCTCGGCCGCGGCCTTGTCCAGCGCGGCGAGGTCGGCCAGGGTCGTCTCTCCGGTCGTCACGGGCACGGCTCCTCCGCGAAGGGCCGGTGGCGAGCGACGACGGCGTCGGCGAACGCGGTGTGCACCCGGAGGTACTCGTCGCGGCCGACCGCGGTGTCGGCCCATTCGTGCCAGCGGATGTGCGCCTCGGCGACGTCGATCTGCGCGGCGGCCGCCACCGTGGCGGGCGAGGTGCCGGAGAGGATCGCGTGGTGCATGAGGGACGGCGACGAGCGCCGGGCGAGCTCGGCCAGCGCCGCGAGGCGGGCGAGCTCGGTGAGCGTTTCGGACGCGACGGGACGCGGGCGCGGCCGGGGGACCGGTCGGGCGTTCTCGAGGCCGTCGGTCAGGACGCTGGTCATCAAAAGACTCCTGGGCGGAAGCGGCGAAGCAACCTGAACGATGGACGTTTACCCCGACCCAGCCGGGGTAAACGTCTACGCTCGTGATCTCCGTCTCACCGCTTCGAGTGATCCTGGCTAGATCGCCCGGACCGCTCCGCAGTGCCACGGGATCCGCTGCGGCCGCACGCTTTCCAGCGTCGGCGCGACCGGGGCGATCGTGCCGTCGCGGCGGAAGGTGAGCTTGTCGATCGTCGTCTCGCGGTGGGTGCCGTCGCCGCCCGGGATGCCGAAGCGGTGGTAGGCGAGGTACCAGTCGTCGGTGCCCGGGACCTGCAGCATCGAGCTGTGCCCGGTGCCGAGGACGCCGAGGTGGGCGTCCTTGCTCAGGATCAGGCCGCGGTTGGTGAACGGTCCCGTCGGCGAGGGCGCCGTCGCGTAGCCGACGCGGTAGTCCTCGCTGCGCGTGTCGTCGATCGACCAGCTCAGGTAGTACGTGCCCTTGCGCTCCGCCATGAACAGGCCCTCTCGAAAGCCGTCGAGGCCGGTCAGGCGGGTGATCTTCGCCGGGTCGAAGGACACCATGTCGTCGTTGAGCGGGACGACGTAGGCGTTGCCGTTGCCCCAGTACAGGTACGGCTGCCCGGTGTGGTCGACGAACACCGCGGGGTCGATCGCCTGGCCGCCGTCGGGGTTGCTCGCGATCAGCGGCTTGCCGGAGTCGACGAACGGGCCGGTCGGCGAGTCGCTCACCGCCACGCCGATCTTGGCTTCGGCGCAGAAGTAGAAGTAGTACTTGCCGTCGTGCTCGGCGATCGTCGGCGCCCAGGCGTTCTTGCCGGCCCAGCTCACGTCGGGGCCGAGGTCCAGGATGACGCCGTCGTCCGTCCAGTGCACCAGGTCCTTCGACGACCACGCCGAGAACTTCGTGCCGCTCCAGCCGTCGAAGCCGTCCGTGGTCGGGTAGAGGTAGTACGTGTCGCCGAACGCGACGATGTTCGGATCGGCGGTGAAGCCCGGCAGGACGGGGCTGCGCACCTCGTGCGCCTCGACCGTCCACACGCGACGGTCGCCGCCCGCCCCGGTGACCGTGAACCGCTTCGGCGTGCTGAGGTCGACCGGCTTCCCGTTGCCCGGCTTGATGGTCGAACCCGGCGCGAGGCCGAACATCGGCGCCAGCTTGCGCAGGTCGGTGCCCGGCTTGACCGGCAGCACCACCGTCCCGGCGCCGGAGTCGACGACGGCCGGCGTCTTGAGCGAGGCGAGTTCCACCGACCGGATGGCGGTGCTGTTCGACGGCAGCGCGGAGACCTCCACCCCGGACAACGCCCGGTCGTAGAGCCGCACGTCCTTCATCTTCCCGGTCAGGGTCTTGTCGCCCGCGTACACCGACCGGCCGAGGTAGTTCGCCGCCGTGACGCCGCCGCCGAGGTCCGACGGCTTGATGGTGGCGTTCGCGTTGCGGGCCACTTCGACGCCGTCGAGGTAGAGCACCGCCACGCCGTCGCCGACGGTCAGGGTCACGTTCTTCCAGACCCCGCGCGGGAGCCCGCCGGCGGAGGCCACCTGCTGTTCGGTGGTCCAGTTCCCGGTCGCGATGGCGCCGCGCAGGCCGCCGCTCGCGGTGCCGCCCGTGGTGAACAGGTAGCCGTTGCCGGTCCCGTCCTGGGCCGTGTTGCCCAGGCCCCACAGGAAGTACGGCGTCTGCTGGCCCGGATCGACCAGGACGTCGGCCGAAACGGTGGCCGCGGCGGCGCCGGTGAGCAGGTTGTTCGGCAGCTGCACGTGCCCGTTCCTGCCGCCGAACGCGAGCGCGCCGTCGGTCCAGCTCACGTCGCCGGCGAGGGCGCCGTCGTAGCCGTGCCCGGTGGTGTCGGCCGCGACCGTGCCGGACTTCGCGTTGAGCGGCCAGTGCGCGACCAGGCCGTTCGTGTCGGCGCGCACGGGTGCCGGGGGAGCGCTGAGCCGGTTCATCTCCGCTTGCGTGACGGGCAGGACGGTGCCGTGCCGCGGTGACGCCGGCAGGTGCGCGCCGGTCGACATCGTCCACTTCCCGGAGTTCAGGTCGGTGGACTCGAACGGGACGTACCCGCGGCCGCCGAACTCGTCGATGAACAGGTACCACTTGTTCTCGGTGTTGGACTTGAAGCCGGTGGGCCCTTCGCCCGCGGAGAGGCCGGGACCGGTCGCCGTCGCCTTGCCGATGCAGTCGGCCACGAAGCCGTAGTGCGGGTCGAGCAGGTCGGTGGACTTCTCTTCGGTGATGAACTTGCTGCACGGCGTGGAGGACGTGGTGTTGCGCTCGTCCTTGGTGAAGCGGTAGTAGGTGTCCTGGTCCTTGATGACGGTCGAGTCGATCACCGAGTAGCCCGGGTCGATCCACACCTGCGGCGTGCTGAAGGTGACGAAGTCGCGGGTGGTCGCGTACATCATCCGGTTGTAGCTGTCGCCGGTGTGGTCCGGGTCGTTCTCGGCGTAGAGCTTGGAAGCCCAGTAGACGACGTAGGTGCCTCGCTTGGCGTCCCAGAAGGCTTCCGGCGCCCAGGTGTTCCCGGCGGTCGGCGGCGAGACCTGCACGCTGCGCTGGCGCGACCAGTGCGCGAGATCGGTGGACTCCCACACCATGATCGACCGGCTCCCGGTCCGCTGCGCGGCGTCCCAGCCGCGGCCGGCGTGGATCCGCAGGTCGGTGGCGAGGAGGTAGAACTTGTCGCCGTCGGGTGAGCGCAGGATGAACGGGTCGCGCACGCCGAGTTCGCCGAGGCTCGACTTGAGGACCGGCCGGCCGTTGTTGAGCTCGGTGAAGTTCAGCGGGTCGTTGCCGCGGCTGAGCGCGGAGTAGATCTGCTCGCCGTCGGAGGTGCCTTCGCCGGTGAAGTAGAAGAAGCTGTACCCGGCAAGGGGTTCCTGGACGGGCTTGGGCGCGACGGTGGCGGTGAACCGCCGCGTGACGCTGTCACGGCCCGCGCTCACCTTCGCGGTGAGGCCGACGTGCACGGGCTCGCTGCCCGACGGCGGCCGGGTCACCTCCCCGGTCGGGGTGATGACGGCGGGCGCGCTCGACGTCCAGGTGACGGTCGTGCCGTCCGGGCCGCCGTCCGGGAGGGTGAGGTTGCCGCGGACGTCGTCGATCCCGGGCACGGAAAGGCTTTCGGCGGCGGCTTTCACGGCGGCCGGCGGTGCGGCGCTCGCACCGGGGACGGGGACGAGTGCGGCCACGAGGGCGAGCACGACGCCGAAACGGCGCGGGGAGGACAACTTCATCGTTGTACCCTTCGGGCAAGATGTTAACGTTAACATCGGGCGGGCACGCTGACTTTATGTCCGCTCCGGGTGGTGGTCAAGAGCCGATCGGTCTCCGCTGTCCCGGTCGCGTCGCCCCGATTCGGCGAGATCCGGCCGAGCGGGGTGGGTGACCGCGCGATCAGCCGCCCGCGCCGGCGAGGCCGTCCAGGAACACCCGCACCAGCCGCTCCGCCGGTTCCGTCCGCTCTCGTGGCGCCGGCCCGGCGACCAACGCCGCCTCGTGCATTTCGAACAGCAACGCCAGGTCCGCCGGTTCCAGGTCCGCGCGCACTCCGCCCTCACGCTGGGCTCGCTCGAAAGCCGGGCGCAGCAACGCGATCAGGGCCTGCGTGTACTGCCGCTGGCTGCGTTCCGGCAGCTCGCGGAACACCCGGACGAGGGGCCGCCGCCGGGCTTGCATCGCCAGGACCCGCCGCAGCAGCTCGCGGAACGGTTCGTCGCGGACCAGGCCCTTGAGTGCGGTCAGGTGGTGGGCCGCGACGGCGAACGCCAGTGCTGTGCGGTCGGGGAAGTGGCGGTACACCGTCGCGCGGCCGAGACCGGCCCGGCGGGCCACTTCGTCCAGGACGACGTCGGCCTCTTCGCTGAACACCTCGTCGGCCGCGCGCAGGATCGCTTCGCGGTTGCGGCGCGCGTCGACGCGGCGGGGTACGGCCGATGACGGTCGCCCTGCGCGCATGGGCCAGCACGTTACTCGTGAGTAGTGAGACCGGCAATCCGTTCCATCTCTCGGTTCGGGTTCCTACCGTTACCCCAGGTCACGACCACCGCCGGAGGAGCCTGATGCCCGTCCTGAACCGCCGCACCGTCCTGAAGGGCGCCGCCGCCGTCGCCGGGGCCGCCGCCCTCGGGGCCGCCCGGGTCACCCGCGAGGAACACCGGGTGGTCGTCATCGGGTCCGGGTTCGGCGGCGGGGTGACGGCGCTGCGGCTCGCCCGGGCCGGCGTGCCCGTGCTGGTGCTCGAACGCGGCCGGCGCTGGCCGACCGGGCCGGACGCCGAGACGTTCCCGCACCCGACGTCGCCGGACAAGCGGATCTTTTGGCTCGGCTCCGCGCCCTCGCTGCCGGGACTGCCGTCGCTGCCGCCGTTCGAGCGCTACACCGGGCTGCTGGAACAGGTGAGCGGTCGAGGCATGAGCATGATGTGCGCGGCAGGCGTCGGTGGCGGCTCGCTCGTCTACCAGGGCATGACGCTGCAGCCGACCGCGGAGCTGTTCCACGCCTGCTTCCCCGAACAGCTCGACTACGCCCGGATGGCCGCCGACCACTACCCCCGCGTCGCCGCGATGCTGGGCATCGAGACCGCGCCGGACGCCCTCGTCGAGAGCAGGACCTACCGAGCCGCCCGGGTTTTCGCCCGCAACGCGCGCAACGCCGGTTACGACGTCGAGAAGATCCCGATGCCGATCGACTGGGACTTCGCGCTGCGCGAGCTCGACGGCGAAGTGAAACCGTCCTACACCAACGGGGACTGCGCGCTCGGGGTGAACAACGGCGGCAAGCACTCGGTCGACGTCACCTACCTCGCCGCCGCCGAAGCGACCGGCCGCTGCACCGTGGCGGTCCTCCACAACGTCACCGATGTCGCGCTCGCGCCGGACGGCCGCTGGGAAGTCCGCGTCGACCGCATCGACACCGCCGGCAACGTGCTCGAAAAGAAGATCCTGACCGCGAAAGCACTCGTGATGGCGGCCGGCACGGCGAACACGACCCGGCTGCTGATGCGCGCGGGTGCGAAGGGCGACATCCCCGACCTGCCCGACGAACTGGGGGCGGGCTGGGGCACCAACGGCGACCGCATCTACACCTGGACGAACCTCGCCGACGACTTCGGTGCCCCGCAAGGCGGTCCGGTCGTCTACGGCAGCAAGGAGTGGGACGACCCGGCGACGGCCAACACCGTCATCCAGGCGTCCCTGCCGCCGCTGCCGGACCTGCGCACCACGATGCTCGTCGGCTACGGCATCAGCGCCGGGCGCGGCCGGTTCGTCTACGACGCCGCGAAGGACGACGCCGTCCTGCACTGGCCGTCGGACGCCGACGCGAAGCTGAGCGCGCGCATCCACCAACGCATCTCCCGCATCGCCGGGCCGCTCGGCGTGCTGCTCGACACGACCGCCGTCGTGCCCAGCACCTGGCACCCGCTCGGCGGCGCCGCGATGGGCACGGTCTGCGACCTCGAAGGCCGCGTGCTCGGCCACCGCGGCCTGTACGTCCTCGACGGCGCCCTGATGCCGGGGACGACCGCAGCGTGCAACCCCTCGATGACCATCGCCGCCGTCGCCGAGCGCGCGCTGGACCACCTGATCACCGAAGACGTCGACCGCGTCTTCTGAAGCAGTTCCCCGACAACGGACTCGACGAGGAGTTCCCATGCGTCGCTTGTGGACGGTCCTGCTGGCCGTTCTCCTGGTGTCCACCACGGCGAGCCCGGCGAACGCCGCGGAGCCGCCGCAGGGCCCCGCCGGAGACGCCTTCTACACCCCGCCGAGCCCGTTGCCGGCCGGTGCCGACGGCGACGTCGTGTGGTGGCGGCCGCTGCCGGACCAGCCCGGGGCGAAGGGCTACCTGGTGCTGTACCGGTCGCGGTCCGCGACGGACACCCCGATCGCGGTGTCCGGCCGGGTCCTGGTGCCGGCCCAGCCGTGGACCGGCGCCGGGCCGCGGCCGATCGTGTCGGTGGCCAGCGGCACGCGGGGCATCGGCGACCGCTGCGCGCCGTCGAAGTTCCAGCCGGACTACGAGAAACCGCTCTTCGTCGACGCGATGCTGAGCCGCGGCTGGGCGGTGGCGATCACCGACTACGAAGGCCTCGGCACACCCGGCACGCACACCTACGTCGTCGGCCGGTCGGAGGGCCACACGGTGATCGACGCGGCCCGCGCGGCCACCCGGCTGCCGGCCGCGGGCCTCGCCGCGGGCGGTGCGGTCGCGTTCTCCGGCTACTCCCAAGGCGGCGGGGGAGCGGCCTGGGCGGGGGAGCTGGCGCCGTCGTACGCACCCGAGCTGGCCGTCGCGGGCATCACGGCCGGCGGCACGCCCGCGGACCTGGACGCGGTGGCGAAGAACCTCGAAGGCAGCGTCGGGTTCGGCTTCCTGCTGCTGTCCGCGCTCGGCCTGGACGCGGCCTACCCCGAGCTGGACCTGCCCGCCTACCTCAACGACCGCGGCCGCACGCTGTACGCGACCCAGCGGGACGCCTGCGTCGACGCGGTGTTCGGCTACGCCTTCGGGCACATCGCCGACTACACGACGGCGAACCCGCTCACCACGGCGAAGTGGCAGGCCCGGCTGGCCGAAAACAAGCTCGGCGCCCGGCCGCCGAAGGCCCCGGTGTTCCTGTTCCACGGCACGGCCGACGAGATCATCCCGCTCGCCCAGGCGCAGACCCTGCGCCGCGACTACTGCGCGGCGGGGGTCCCGGTCACCTGGGGCGGCTACCTCGGCGAGCACGTGACGACGCTCGCGTTCTCGGCCGGCGACGTCGTGGGCTACCTGGCCGGCCGGTTCGCGGGCAAGCCGGCGCGCTCCAGCTGCTGAGCGAGTTCCCCGGCGGGGTACGGGGTCTTGCGGCTTTCCCCGTGCAGGGAAACGTAGAACTCGTTGACGACGACCGCGAGCGGGGCGTAGCGCCGCAGGAGCCCGGCCGAGGGCAGCTCCGGCAGGGCGCGTCCCGCCGCGCAGTCGCGGACGAAAGCGTGGCGGACGCGGTAGTCCGGCTCGGGGACGAGCGGCCGGACGATCGAATTGACCAGGTGGGTCAAGACGTAGGCGCGGTCGTGGTCGGCGTGCCGGGCGAGGAACTCCGCCTCGGCGCCCGACAGCGTGAAGTCCGGCAGCGCCGCCAGGCCGAAGTCGGTGAGGTACAGGCGTTCGCCGTCGGTGAGGACGTTCGCGAAGTGCGCGTCGAAGTGCTGGACACCTTGCCCGGCCAGGAATTCGGTGACGGCCCGCAGGTCCCGGTGGGCGAGGCCGACCCCTCCGGGGTTCCGCTCGAGCCACCGCGTCAGGTTCTCCGGGACGTGTTCGAGGCACAGCACGAGGTCCGCGGTGGCGCCGTCGAGGGCTTCGAGCCGCCGCCGCACGCCCGGGTCGCCGTGCCAGAACGCGACGTCGTGCTCGAGGTCGGTGCGGGGGCGCGGCAGGCCGGGCAGGACCCGCCAGTGGTGCAGCAGCGGGAAGTTCTCGCACTGTCCGGTGCGGACCCAGTCGCTGGCCGCTTGGTGCGCGGCCAGCTCCCGCCACGCGCCGCCGCCCGCGGAACCGACGCCGTAGTGCGACCACGGCGGCAGGCCGTACAGGTCCGCCGTCGAACCCTCGTGCCGCCGCTCGACGTCGGTGAGCGCGACCCGTTTCACGAACACGGGCTCGCCTTCGACCGTCAGGAGCCAGGTCGAGCCGCCGACCCCGGTGCCCAGCGGGCGCGCGGCGGCCAGGACGTCGTCCGGTGCGTCCGCGAGGGCGTCGGCGATCTTCGCGTGGCGCTCGAGCCGCGTCACCGGCGCCGCACCAGGGGCAGGAAGACCTCGTCGACGATCTCGATGAGCACGGAATCATCCACTGTGGTCAGTCCGCGGGTGAGGTATTCGTTGCGCAGCAGCACGAGCGCGACGGTGGCGACCCGCGGGTGCCGTGCTCCGGGCGGCGCTTCGCCCCGGGTGATCGCGTGGTCGACGACCGTCTGCCAGGTGTTCGTGACACCTTCGGCGGCCTGTTCGTTCAGCTGGGCCAGGAGCTCCGGTTCGTCGCCGACCCCGGCCAGGAGGCCGCGGAGGATCCGGGCGGCGGGGGAGGACTGGCCGCAGTTGACCGCGCGCAGCAGGGTCAGGGCGTCTTCGCGCAGGTCACCCGTGCCGGGCGGGCTCAGCCGGTCGCCGGCCAGGCGCCGGTAGGCGGCGACGCCGAGTGCGGCGCGGTTCGGCCAGCGGCGGTAGAGCGCGTTCTTGTTGGTGCCCGCCCGCAGGGCCACGCGTTCCATGGTCAGCCCGGCGTAGCCCGCCTCGGCGAGCTCGTCCGCCGCGGCGCGCAGGATCGCGTCTTCCAGCTCCGTCCCCCGGCGCCGGGTCTTCACTTCGGCCATGGATACCGACCGTACCGTAGTTATAGGGTACGGTACGTGCCGTACCTAAACTGGGAGGAGCTTCGCCCATGCGAGCCAAGGGCATCGGCTACGACACCGGCCTCGCGCGCGACGGGCGGTTCAACCGCCCCTTCGACGCGGACCTGGTCCGCCGCGAGCTGACGATCATCCGCGACGACCTGCACTGCACGGCCGTCCGGCTGATCGGCACCGACCTCGACCGGATCGAATCCGCCGCGCGCCAGGCGGCCGCGCTCGGGCTGGAGGTGTGGTTTTCGCCGTTCCCCTGGGACCGCCGGCCGGAGGAGATCCTCGCGCAGCTCGCCGACGGCGCGGCCCGCGCGGAACGGCTGCGCGCCGCGGGTGCCGAGGTCGTGTTCGTGACCGGCGCCGAGCTGAGCCTGTTCAACCACGGCTTCGTCCCCGGCGACGGCCTCGAGGACCGCGTGGCGAACCTGCTGGCGTCCAGCGAACTGGTGGCCGGCCTCCCGGCCCGCGTCAACGAGTTCCTCGCCCGCGCGGCCGGGACGGTCCGGGCCCGCTTCGGCGGCCGGATCACCTACGCGTCGGTGCCGTTAGAGCGCGTGGACTGGGCGCCGTTCGACATCGTGTCCGTGGACGCGCACCGCTCGAAGGAGGTGGCGCGCGGCTACCGCGACGGCATCCGCGCGCTGGTCGCCGCGGGGAAGCCGGTGGCGATCACGGAGTTCGGCGTGACCCCGTACCGCGGCGCGGCCGACCTGGGAGCCCGCTGCGGCGAGATCCTCGAGTACGAGGGGGACGTCCCGGTCCGGCTGAAGGGCGCGTACGTCCGCGACGAAGAGGAGCAGGCGCGGTACTTCCGCGAACTGCTGGAGGTGTTCACCACCGAAGGCGTCGACGCGGCCTTCGCGTGCACGTTCGCCTGCTACGGGCTCTGGCACCGGGAAGATCCCGCCGAGGACCTGGACATGGCGAGCTGGGGCGTGGTGAAGGTGCTGGAGAACGGCACGGGCGAGACGTACCCGGACGTGCCGTGGGAACCGAAGGCGGCGTTCGGCGCGCTGGCGGAGTGCTACGCCGGGTGAGCCGGTGGTCCGGTGTGGACGGTCTGCACCGGACCACCGCCGGTCACGGGGCCCAGGGCGCCGCCACGGTCCAGCTGCTGTCCGCCGACACCGTCTGCGGGCGGTCGGAGCCGGTGCCCGCGCCGGATGCGATGTACACCGCCGAGTCGAAGTGGCGCAGGTACGCGCCGGGGATGTTGAGCGACTCGAACGTCACGCCGGTGCCGCCCAGGCCCGGGCGGCTGCAGAACGTCGCGTCCGCGCGCATCAGCGCCGACCCGTCGTCCGGCGCATTGCGGACGCGGCCGTCCTGGTGGCGCAGGAACTGGCCCGGGTAGTTCACCGACTCGAACGAGTAGCACGACGACTCGCCCAGCCCGCGCCGCACGGTGTATGTCGCGTCCTGCTTGAGCAGCGCGCTGCTGCCGCTGTTCACGACCTCGGTGTAGGCGAGGCCGCTGGCGTGGCGCAGGTAGCGGTCGGTGTAGCCCCACGTCGTCACCTGCAGCGACTGCCGTGCGTTGACCGCCAGGGGTACCGAACTGCGCCAGAGCGCCGGCGCCGAGACGTCCCACGTCGCGTCCGCGGCGAAGCTCGTCGCGGTGTCCCACGGGTTCGGCCCGCCGCTGACGGCCAGGTAGACGCTTTCGTTGTAGTGCCGGATGAACCGGCCCGGGAAGTTGAACGACTCGAACGACGTCCCACCGGCGGCGAGGCCCGGCCGGGAGCACCAGGTGGCGTCCGCGGCGAACGAGCCGCCCGTGTCGCCGTCGATGCGGACGCGGTTGTCGGCGTGGCGCAGGAACTTCCCGGGGAAGTTCGCCGACTCGAAGGAGAAGCAGCGCGGGTTCGCGAGCCCCGCGACCGTGCGGAACGAGCCGTCCTGGCGGGCCCCGTCCGCGCTGCCCGTGGTCAGGACGTCGGTGCGGGCGAGGGAATCCGCGTGCCGCAGGTACCGGTCGGTGTACCCGGGCGTGGTCACCCGGAACGACCGGAGGTGCCCGAGCGTCAGCGGCACGGCTGCGTTGAGGTTCTTCGAGGCGGCGATCAGGTCGATGTGCGCCGCGCGGACGCGCGCGGTGTCGACCTTCTGCACCCGCCGGTCGTAGGTCAGCAGCCCGTTGTACTCGCCTTCGACGTCGGTGATCTCGGTGTAGACCGACGCCGACAGGCCCTTGGTGAGCATCAGCTGCTTCGCGTCCCGGACCATGCCGGTGTAGCGGTCGTTCAGCTGCGCCGCGCTCGCCATCTGTTCGTAGGCGAAGAAGTTGCCGGTCGGGCTGTACTCGTGACCGGGGTTGCGCAGGCCGAGCCCGCCGAACTCGCCGAGCACCGACACACGGTTACCGGACGGGCGGGGCGCGTCCGGTCCGGTGTAGACGTGCCAGTCGATGATGTCGCCGGTGCCCGGGTCACCCTTCGAGGCGCAGCAGTTGAACCCGCTGTGCGCGTTCACCAGCCGGGTCGGGTCGTAGTTCTTCAGGCTGGTCGTGACGCGCTTGGTCTCGTCGAGGTTCCACTCGCCCCAGCCTTCGTTGAACGGCACGTACGTGACGACGGCGGGGGAGAAGCGGTGCTCGTCGACGATCTCGCGCGCTTCGGTTTCGAACTCGGCGATCTGCGCCGGCGTCCGGTTGCTGTCGGCCGTCGGTGTCGACGGGATGTCCTGCCACACCAGCAATCCCAGCCGGTCGGCCCAGTAGTACCAGCGCGCCGGCTCGACCTTGATGTGCTTGCGGACCATGGTGAAGCCCAGATCCTTGTGCTTCTGCAGGTCCGAGGCCAGCGCCGTGTCGGTCGGCGCGGTGTACAGGCCGTCGGGCCAGAAACCCTGGTCGAGGGTGCCGATCTGGAACACGAACTCGCCGTTGAGCGTCGGCCGCAGGACGCCGTTCACGTTCTTCGTGCCGATTTCGCGCATGCCGAAGTAGCTGACCACCTGGTCGGCCGTCGCGCCCGAGGCGGTGCGCAGCGACACGCGCAGGTCGTAGAGGAAGGGGTCGTCGGGCGACCACCGCCGCGCGTTCGGCACCGGCACCGAGAACTCCGTGAAGCCGCCGGTCGCGCTGCCGACGACGGCACCGCCGGTCATCGATTCGGCGAGCACGGAGTACCCGCTGACGTTCCCCCGCCCGAACACCCGCACGCGCGCGGTGTTGTTCGCCAGGTTCGGGTAGATGTCGACCGAGAAGATCGACGACGGCGCCGTCGGTTCCAGCCAGACGGTCTGCCAGATCCCCGAAGTGGGCGTGTAGAAGATGTTCGACGGCGTGGTGGCCTGCTTGCCCACCGGCTGCTTCTCGCCGCGGCCGTCGGTCGGGTCGTACACGCGCACGACGAGTTCGTTCGCGCCGCCGTTGAGCCGCGCCGTGATGTCGGCTTCGAACCGGTCGTAGCCGCCCTTGTGCGCCGCGACCTGGACGCCGTTGACCCACACGGTCGCTTCGTAGTCGACGGCGCCGAAGTGCAGCTGCACGTTCCGGCCGGCCCAGGCCGGCGGCACGGTGAAGGTGCGGCGGTAGAACATCAGGTCGCGGTTGTCGTTGCGCATGATGCCCGACAGCGCCGACTCGACGGGGTAGGGCACCAGGATGCGCTCGGGCAGCGTCTGTCCCAGCGGGGGCGCGGCGTTGCGGTCGACGCTGCCGCCGGAGCCGGTGGCGGGGTTGAGGAACTCCCACTCGCCGTTGAGGGACTGCCAGTCGGGCCGCGTCATCTGCGGCCGCGGGTATTCGGGCAGCGGATCGGTCGTGCTGACCTGCGACGTCCACGGCGTCGACAGCGGCGGTGGTTTGGGGGTGACGGCGGCGTTCGCGGGTGCGGTCACCACGACGAGCGGCGACAGCAGCGCGAGGACCAGGACGACGAGACGGCGCATCGAACTCCTCCGAGGACGCGCACGGAACCGCGCACCGGCCTGGCGGGGACGGCGGAGCACTCCGGGCGGGGGCGGGCACGCCGAGCCCGGAGCACTACCGCGGGCTCGTCAAACCGAACGTAACACGGAACACGGGCAAACGGAATAACTCAGAAAACACCAGACAATCAACACCAGACCACTCGAACGCCAGGTCCACGCGCGAAGCCCGCCGAAGGTTGCATCTCACCCTCGGTGTGCGTCCGGTCGCAGCAGGCAACTAGGCTGTCCGGACCAACGGCACGGCAGGAGGTCCCCGGGGTGGTTCCCGTCCGTCGCTGGCCGGTCGTCGCCGCCGCGTGCGCCGTCGTCCTGACCGCGGTCTACTTCCTGGCCGTCTGGACGGTGCCCGGTCAGGAGCTGGAGAACGCCGCGCTGCGCGGTGCCGACGAGGCCGCCGCGCGCGACCAGGCCGTCGCCGACGCGAGCCTGAGCCGGATCACGCTGGTCTCGCTGGTGGCCGCCGTCGTCGTGGTCGCGCTGGTCGGCTTGCTGCGCCGCCGCCTGGACCTCGCGTTCGCGGCGGCCGGCGTGATCGTCGCGGGCCAGCTCGTGACGCAGGTCCTCAAGCGGTACGTGCTGCCGCGGCCGCGGCTCGTCGAGGTGACCGGGCACTACGCCGCCAACAGCCTGCCGAGCGGGCACACGACGATCGCGATGACCGTGCTGTTCGCCGCCCTGATCGTGGTGCCCTACCGCTGGCGCGGGGTCACGCTGTTCTTCCTGCTGTCCTGGGCGGTCGGCATCGGCGCGTACACGGTGACGGCGAAGTGGCACCGGCTGTCCGACACGCTCGCCGCGGACGCGATCGCCCTCGCGCTGGCCTGCCTGGCGTCGTGGTGGCTCGCGCGGCGCGGGGCGATCAGCCGTCACGACGGGCCGCGCCGGATCCCGCGGGTGCTCGTGGTGACCGTCGCCGTCCTCGGTGCCGTGGTGTTCTTCGGCCTCGGCACCGTCCTCATCGGAGCGTCGCTGGCCGGCGGCGGGTACGCGGAAACGGTGCGGGACAACGCCTGGGTCGTCTACCTGGCCGCGAACTCGTTCGCCTCTTTCGGTTCCGTCGCCGCGGCACTGGTGTTCCTGGCGACCTGGCGACGGCTGGAGGTCGCGTGAACCCGGCCCTGCTCCCGCTCGCCGCGGCTGTCTTCTGCTTCGCCGTCTTCCTGGTCAGCTTCCTGCTCGACCGCCGCAAGCTGCGCAACGGCTTCTATCTGTTCTTCGCACTCGCGTTCTTCGGGCTGACGCTGCTCGCGCTGCTGGCGTCGATTTCGCCGGAGGCCGCGGCTTTCGTCGCGCTCGGGCTGGTCGCGCTGATCCCGCTGACCATCGTCGTGCTCGCGGTGTTCCTGATCGGCAACGGCGTGACGATGCTGCGCCGCGAAGGCCGCCGCCCGGCGAACCTGCTGTCCCTGGCCGCCGGCGTGGGCATCGTGGCGCTGATCGTGTTCGACTTCGTGGTCGGGCAGCTGGGCTGGGCGCCGCTGGAAGCGGTCCGCGACAGCGTCGACGGCATCGTCGCGTACCTGTCGTTCCTCTTCGTCTGCTTCCTGCTGTATTCGCTGGTCTACGGCCGGATCCGCACCCGCCGCCCGCTGGACTTCGTGGTGGTGCTCGGCTCCGGCCTGCTCGGCGGCAAGAACGTGCCGCCGTTGCTGGCCGCCCGCCTCGACCGCGGCCGCCGGGTGCTCGACGCCGAGTGCCGCAAGGGCCGCGAGCCACTGCTGGTCACCTCGGGCGGGCAGGGCCCGGGCGAAGACCTGCCGGAGTCGCACGCGATGGCGGACTACCTCACCGGCCGCGGCGTGCCGCGCGAGCGGATCGTGCTGGAAGACCGTTCGCGCACCACGCGGGAGAACCTGACGTTCAGCGCCGGCCTCATGCGCGAGCGGCGGGCGGACTACCGGTGCGTCGTGGTCACCAACAACTTCCACGTCCTGCGCGCGGCGCTGCTGGCCCGCAAGACCAAGGTGAACGGCCAGGTCATCGGCGCACCGACGGCGTGGTACTTCTGGCCGAGC
Organism: Amycolatopsis sp. FBCC-B4732; assembly: GCF_023008405.1. NCBI lineage: Bacteria > Bacillati > Actinomycetota > Actinomycetes > Pseudonocardiales > Pseudonocardiaceae > Amycolatopsis > Amycolatopsis sp. FBCC-B4732. Next base: position 4,303,248 of record NZ_CP095376.1, on the reverse strand, counting down.
GCGACGCTGCGCGAATTCGCCGCGATCATCGTGGACCACCGGATCCTCAACGGGATCGTGTGCGCGACGATCGTGCTGGCGAGCGTGCTGAAGGCGGTCTGACGGCCGGTATGATCCGGCCAGCGTCGTCGGGGGATGGGAAGCACGTTGTCGTTCCAGTACTACCTGTACGTCAGTGACAGCAAAGTCGACATGCTGCTCGCGCAGCTGGCGCCGGGCTTCACCCACAAGCGCACGACCGAGCTGAGCGTGAGCCTGAAGCTCTTCGGGGGCAAGCAGGCCCGGGAGGCGCCCGCGGGTGGCGAGCGCACCGCGAAGCTGCAGCGGGTCGTCCGCTACCTCGAAGAGCACGGCGACCTCGGCACGGTCGAGGAACCCGGCCAGTTCTTCTGGGGCCTGCTGCCGATGAACTGGGGACCGTTCCCCGCCGAGCCGACGCTCGCCTACTTCGGCGGCACCACCGGGCGGACCGTCGTCGGGCTCGGCGGGTCCGGGCACCACATCCTCGGCGGTGGCGCCCCGGCCGCGTCCGGGGTGCCGCGGTCGGTGATGCCGTCGCTGCTCGCCGGGCTGCGCAGCGATCCCGGGATCGCTGCGCTGACCGAAGCGATCAAGCACGAGGACGACGGGGCGCACAAGGGCGCGCTGGCCGCCGTGCAGCGGGCCAACGAGGCCATGCCGGGGCCGGACCAGAACCTCGAGTTCGTCGCCAAGCGGCTGCTGCACGGGCCCAGCCCCACGACCGACGGCGTCACCGTCCTGCTCGGCACCCCGCTGTACGTGGCGCAGGTGGACTAGATGTGGGCCCCGGGGGACGTGGTGCTCGGGGTGTACGAGGTCCGTGACGTCGTCACGACCGGCGGCATGGGCCTGGTCTACCGCGTGTGGCACCGGCAGTGGGGCATGGAGCTGGCGGTCAAGACCCCGCGCCAAGAGCTGGTCGCGTCCCCGGCCGACGCCGAACGGTTCGAGGCCGAGGCGGAGACCTGGGTCGGCCTCGGCGCGCACCCGCACCTGGTGAGCTGCGCCTACGTCCGCCGCGTCGACGGCACGCCCCGGGTGTTCGCCGAATGGGCGGGCGGCGGCAGCCTCGCCGAGGCCGTCCGCGACCGCGCGCTCTACGGCGACGGCCACCGCCCGGCGGTGCGCCGGATCCTCGACCTGGCGATCCAGACCGCGTGGGGCCTCAGACACGCGCACGAGCGCGGGGTGGTCCACCAGGACGTCAAGCCCGCCAACATCATGCTCGACACCGGCGGCGCGGCGAAGGTCACCGACTTCGGCCTCGCGAACGTCGCCGGCGGCGGGGGCCTGACCCCGGAGTACTGCTCGCCCGAGCAGGCCCGGGGCGAAACGCCCGGCCCGGCGACCGACGTCTGGTCGTGGGCGGTGAGCGTGTTCGAGATGTTCGCCGGCGGGCCGCCCGCGATGTTCGGGCACGCGGCGGCCGGCGTCTTCGCGCAGTTCCTCGAGGCCGGTCCCGCCGACCCCGTCCTCCCGCCGGTGCCGCCGGGGGTCGCCGACCTGCTGCGGCGGTGCTTCGCCGAGAACCCGGCGGCCCGGCCCGCGGGCTTCGGCGAACTCGCCGACGAACTCGCCGAGCTCTACCGCGCCACGGTCTTCGAGCCCTACCCGCGGCAGCGGCCGGACGAAGCCCCGCTGCTCGCCGACGCGCTGTCCAACCGGGCGCTGTCCCTGCTGGACCTCGGGCGCGCCGAGCAGGCGGACGAGCTCTGGGCGGAGGCGCTGCGGGCCGACCCGCACCACCCGCACGCGACCTACAACCGCGGCCTGCGCCGGTGGCGGTCCGGCGCGCAGACCGACCGGCAGCTGCTCGCCGAGCTGGACGCGGTGCGGCTGAGCCACGAAGGCGACCGGACCGCCGACCACCTGATCGCCGCCGTCCACATCGAACGCGGGGACAAGGAAGCGGCGCTCCGCCTGCTGGACGACCTGCCGGACGGCCCGGACACCGCGCTCGCCCGCGCGCTGCCGGACCGCGAGGTCACCGAGCGGCCCGGCATCATCCACAGCAACCTGGCGCACCCGCTCGCGCTGAGCGCCGACGGCCGGGTGGCCGCGGTGACGTTCCAGCAGCGCCAGGCCGAAGTCTGGGCGCTGCCGGAGGGCCGGGTGCGCCACCACCTGACGGGCCACGAAAACCGCCTGCGGTCCCAGTCGCTGAGCGCCGACGGCCGGGTGCTGGTCTCCGCCGACGAGGCCGGGCAGGTGCGGGTCTGGGACACGACGACGGGGGAGTGCACCCGGGTCGCCGACCTGCCGGCGGTCGCGGTCGAAGCCGTCGCGGTCAGCCCGGACGGGACCGTGGTGGCCGTTGTCGGCGGCGACGGATCGGTGCGCGTGCTGGGCGACGCCGTGGAGCTGGTCCGCGCCGGGCGCCCGGAGTCCGAGTACGGCCGGGGCTGGGGGATCGCGGTCACCGCGGACAACGAGCGCCTGGTCGTCTTCGACGGCTTCGATTGGACCTTGCGGGTACTGGCGGCCCGCACCGGCGACGAGCTGTGGCGGGTCGGCGGGCTGCGGCAGAACTGCGCGATCAGCCCCTCCGCCCGGTACGCGCTTTCGGCCACCCACGACGACAAGGTGGTTCTGCTGGACCTCGCGACCGGTGACGTCGAGGTCGTCGGGAGCGCCCTGCTGTGGAACAAGGGCTTCAGCTGGCTCGCCGTCAGCGACGACGGCCGCACCGCGGTGAACACCTTCGACGTCGTGCTCCAGGGCTGGCGGCTGGACGAGGGCCGGTGCACGTTCTCCACGACGGTCCACTCCCGCAACACGATGAGCGTCGTCGCGGACGCCGGGGGGCGCACGGCACTGGTCCTGCTCGGCACCCGCACCCCGCAGACCGTGCACACCACGGTGGTCGTCCACGTGCCCGAGCCGGGGCCCGCCGCGCCGTGGAGCTACGCGCGCCCGCAGCCGACCGACCGGATGGCCGGCGACGCGCTGGCCGCCGCGGAGAACCTCGGCCTGGCCGCGGAATTCCTCGACACCGGCCGGCTCGCCGACGCCCGGCGGCAGCTGGACGTCGTGCGCGCGATGCCCGCCTACCGGCGCCACCCGGAGCTCCGGACGCTGTGGCGGCGGGTGGGCGGCCTCAGCGAGCGGACCGCGCTCGCGGGCGTGTGGCCGACCCGCCGCTTCGACGCCGTCCTGCACGGCCGGACGGCGCTCACCCGCGACGTCCACTACGCCTTCGCGGACTTCTTCGGCCGCGGTGTCCGGGTCGTCGACCTGCGCACCGGCGAGGTGGTGGCCGCCCCGGACCGGCACGAGCTGGACCTCGAGCGCGCGACGGCCTGCGCGGACGACCGCCACGTGCTCACGACGGACTCGGACGGCGCCGACGTCCTGTGGGACCTCCGGACGGCCCGCCGCGCCGGCGTCGTCGTGCGCGACGACGCCGGGAACCCCGTGCTGAAGGACGAAAACCCGGCGTTCGAGTTCGTGCGAGGGGACGGCCTCAGCATCCTGCGCAACCGCCGGACGGGCCGCCCGCTGCACGGCTGGGCGGTCCGCGAGGACGAGCGCCTGGTCCTGTCCGGGTCGGTCGCCGTACTGGTCAAGGACGACGGCCGGGCCTGGGTGCTGGACGCCGGCGACTTCACGTCGGTGCGCCAGGCGCGCGTGTACCCCGGCGAGTCGTCGCTCGTCGCGAGCGCGGACGGCCGCGTCCTCGTCGGCACCCGCCTGGGCTTCGACAACACGGGGGAGATCGTGCTGTCCATCGCGGGCCCGGCCGAAGCCGTGGCCCAGGTGGCGGACGACCGGGTGACGTCGCTGGCCCTCAGCGCGGACGGCGACCTCCTGCTCACGGCGTCCTCCCGGCTGCTGCGCCTGTGGCACCTGCCCAGCGGCGGCCTGGTCACCGAAATAGAGTGCGGCGAGGACGTGATCGCGGCGGAGCTGTCGCCCGACGGCTGCGCGGCGGTGGCCATCCTGGGGTACCACCACCTGCAGTGCTGGGAACTGGACTGGGACTACCGCGGGTAGCCGTCGCAGGCGTCCGGGGCGACACTGGGGTGATGAAGGTCGTCGACGGGCAGCGGAGCGCGTACCGCCCGCCGTCGACCTTCCCGGCGCCCCTGCGGCGGGGTCCGGTGCTGGTCATGGCCGCTCTCGCGGCGCTCGGCGGGGCGCTGATCCCGGCCGCCGCGGTGCCCGCGCTCTGGCGGATCTGGCAGCTGTACGCGATGGTTTTCGGTGCCGTCGCCGCGGCCGGGTTCGTCGCCGTGTTCGTGGTGCTCGGTTGGCCGACGCGCAAGACCGCGCACTTCGGCGCGCTCACGGCGTTCGTGGCCCTGACCCTGTGGGTGCTCAGCCGCCCGCTGGGGCTGCTGGTCCGGCTCGATCCCTGGCAGCCGGCGGACACGGTGGTGGGCTTCACCGACTACGTGGCCGCGGGTCTGCAGGTCGTCGCGCTGCTCGGCTTCCTGGTGGTGGGTCGCCGCGGGGCGCACCCACGGCCGTCGGCGCTGCGGCGGGTGTCGGCGTGGATCGCGTTGTTCCCGGTGCTGGTGCTGGTCATCTTGACCGGCGCCGCGGGGACGGTGGCGGCGGGCGACGGCATCCGCGGCACCGGCGCCTCGGCCCTGCTCGACGGCGGCACGGTCGAGTACTGCCACCCGGACGGCGTCCCGCTGGCGATGGACCTCCGCCGTCCACCCGGGAGCGGCCCGGCGCCGGTCGTGCTGTCCCTGCACGGCGGCGGCCTGCTCCTGGGCAACCGCAAGCCGTCCGGGCCGGGCGCGCTGCTCGCCGGGACGCGGCCGGACGACCTGACTGCGCACGGTTTCGCGGTCGCGTCGATCGACTACCGCCTCGCGCCCGCCGCCCGCTGGCCCGCCCCGCTCGACGACGCCCGCTGCGCGGTCCGGTTCCTGGAGGCGAACGCGGCCGCGCTGGCGATCGACCCGGCCCGCATCGCGGTGTGGGGCACCGGCGCGGGCGGCACGCTGGCGTCGCTGCTCGCCCTCACACCCGGCACCCCCGTCCGCGCGGCGGCGGCGCTCTCGGCCCCGGCCGACTTCACGGACCTCCGCGGTACGGACCCGGTGACGCGGGCGTCGGTGCTCGTGGCGCTGGGCCGCGGCCCGGAGACCCTCCGCTCGGCGAGCCCGCTGACCCACCCGGCGGCGGGCGCGCCCCCGTTCCTCGTCGCCGGCGGCCGGAAGTCGGCGGAGTTCGCCGACCACCTGCGCCAGGCGGGTGTCGCGGTCACGACGTCATCGGACGTCCCGGCGTTCTTCGCGACGACGTTGCGCTGAGCCGGCACCCACCGTCGTGCGGTAGCTTGGACGGCATGAGCGGACGGGCGATCTTCGGCGATCACTCGTACCGCTGCGACTTCTACGGTTGACGCCGGTTCCCGGCCCCATTTTCCCTTCAACCGTAAGGACAGTCATGCCTTCATCCGTTCACGCCGGGACCGAGTGGGCGCTCAAGCACATGCCGCTGACCGCCGCCGCGGTCGCGGAAGCCGCGCCCCTGCTCGCCGGGCGGCGCCTGGCGATGTGCCTGCACGTCGAACCCAAGACGGCGGCGCTGGTCACGCTGCTCGCCCGCGCCGGGGTCGAGGTCAGCCTGACCGGCTCGCCCGGCACCACCCACGACGACGTCGCCGCCGCGCTGCGGGAACTCGGGGTGCGCGTGCACACCCGCCGTGCCGACGACGAGACCGGCCACACCCGCAACGTCGCCCTCGTGCTCGAGTGCGAACCCGACCTCACGCTCGACAACGGCGCCGACCTGACGCTTTCGCTGCTGCGCTCGGGTCCGCCGTCCGGCTGGCTCGGCGGTACCGAGGAAACGACGACCGGCGGCGTCCGGCTGCGCGAGGAGCGCGTCGCCCACCCGATCGTCGTGATCAACGACTCGCGGCTGAAACTGCTGGTGGAGAACGAATTCGGCGTCGGGCAGAGCGTCGTGCAGGGATTCCTCAACGCCACCAACCTGATGGTGCCGGGGATGCGCGCGGCGGTGCTCGGCTACGGGCCGTGCGGCAAGGGCGTCGCGGACACGCTGTCGCGCCTCGGCGCGCGCGTCGCGGTGTGCGAACCGGACCCGATGCGGGCGCTGCAGGCCATTTTGGACGGTCACCGCGTCGCCTCGTCGACGGAGGTGCTGGCGGACGCGCAAGCGGTTTTCACCGCGACGGGCGCTCCCGGCGTCGTCGGTGCCGCGGAACTGGCGGCCCTGCCGGACGGTGCGCTGATCGCGGGTGTCGGGCACTTCGCGTGGGAGATCGACGCGGCGGCGCTGCGCGCGGCGACGGTCCGCACGGTCGAGTACGGCGAGCCGGGCCGCCGCACCGGGCACGTGCTGGCCGGCGGCCGCGAGATCGTCGTCCTCGACCGCGGCCGGATGCTCAACCTGACCGCGGCCAACGGCAACTCGATCCAGGCGATGGACCTGGGCCTGACCCTGCAGGTCCGCAGCCTGGCGGCGGTGGCGGGCGGCCTGGCCCCGGGCGTCCAGCCGGTCCCGGCGCCGGTGGAGCACCGGATCGCGACGGACCTGGTGGCGCGGCTGAGCTAGCTTGACCTGGAGCGCGCTCCAGGACCTAACGTGGGGTCACGTCGACCGCACGTCAGGAGAACACCCCATGGAACTCGGTTTCCACCTGCCCATCTTCGACATCGACGGCGGCACCCCCGCCATCGCCGGCGAGCTCGCCCGGGTGGGCGCGGCGGCGGAGGAGGCCGGTGCGACCTGGTTGTCCTTCATGGACCACTACTTCCAGATCGAACCCACCGGCCTCCCCGCCGAGTCGAACATGCTGGAGGGCTACACGACGCTCGGCTACCTCGCCGCGCACACGTCCCGCATCGAGCTCGGCCTGCTGGTCACGGGCGTGACGTACCGCCACCCCGGCCTGCTCGCGAAGATCGTCACGACCCTCGACGTCGTGTCCGGCGGCCGCGCGGCCCTCGGCATCGGCGCGGCGTGGTTCGAGCGCGAGCACCGGGGCATGGGCGTCCCGTTCCCGCCGGTCGCCGAGCGTTTCGAGCGCCTGGAGGAGACGCTGCGCATCTGCGGCCGGATGTGGGACCCGGCCGCCAACGGCCCGTTCGAGGGCAAGCACTACCAGCTGGCGGAGACGCTCTGTTCGCCGCAGCCGATCCACCGCCCGAACATCCTGATCGGCGGTTCGGGGGAGCGCAAGACGCTGCGCCTGGTCGCCCAGTACGGCGACGCGTGCAACCTGTTCGGCACGTCGCCGGAGGACGTGGCGCACAAGCTGGACGTCCTGCGCCGCCACTGCGACGACGTCGGCCGCGACTACACGACGATCCGCAAGACGATCCTGGCCAACAACCCCCGCCCCACCCCGGAAACGCGAGACGACTTCGTCCGTTCGATGGCGGCCTACGCGAAGCTGGGCATCGAGACGGCGATCGTCACCCCGACGACGGGCTCGCCGTCGACGTGGATCGAGGGCATGGCCCCGGCGGTGCCGCAGCTGGACTCGCTCGGCTGAGCCGCGTAACAACTCTTCGCTCGTTCACGACTGTCGAGGCGTTTGCAGCCGACAGTCGTGAAAGGGCCGAGATGGCGGTTTGGCTGATCCTTTCGGCAGCCGGGCTCAGCGGCGTGGCGCCGCTGGTCGCGTTCTTCCGCAGGTACCGCCGCTCGGTGGCCCGCGAGTTCCAGCCGTTCGGCGGCTACCTCGCGGGTACCCTGCGGCTGAGCGTCGGCCGGTTGGTCAGCACGGCGCTGGCCCGGCAGTTCGGCGTCCGCCGGTTCGCCGAACTGAAGCTCGAGAGCTTCGACACGCACCTGTTCGTGCCATCGGTGGACAACGCCCGGATCGAAATCGACACCGCCTACGTGCGGCTTTCCCTGTCCAGGAGGACCGACCTGCGGGTGTCGGACGAAGACCTGCTCGCCGGCAAGACCGGCTCGGCGTTGCTGTTCGGCGAGCCTGGATCCGGCAAGTCGTCGTTGACGAAGAAGCTCTTCCGGCAATCCTGCCGCCAGCTCTACTCCGTGCCGGCAACCAGCAGGCTGCCGGTACACCTGGAACTGCGGACCCTGGACTGGCACGCTTCGGGCGCGGACGGAGCGGAGCCGGGCGCCTGGCTCCGCTCCGAGCTCATCCGGACGGCGTCTGCCGTGCGCGGCATGCACGATCCTCGGTTCGCGATCGACGCTTGGTCCCGGCGCAACGGGCTGTTCGTGCTGCTCGATGGTCTCGACGAGGTCCCGGGCAACCGTCTGGGTTTCGCTGTGGAGGCGATCCGCGGCTTGATCACCTCGCTGCGTGGGGAAACACCTCACACCAAGGTGATCGTGACAGCGCGCACCCAGTTGCGCGGCGCGCTCCCGCGCGGGTTCCTCAGCGGCATGAACGCTGTTTACGAGTTGCAGCCGTTCAGCCCGGCCGACATCTTCGAATTCCTCAGGAAATGGCCTTACCCCCGCGACCGGCATGAGGAAGCGCAGCGGATCTTCACGACGTTGCTCGGACACGGCACCCTCGCCGAGATGTGCGGTAACCCGTTGGTTCTCTCCATGTACGTCGCGCAGGACCAGCGGTACGCGAACTCCGAAAACCTGCAGACGGTCCGGCTGCCGGACACCCGCTCGGATTTCTACCGCAGCGTCGTCGGCGAGTTGCTGCAGCACCGCCGCGCCCAGCAGTTAGGGTTGGGACAGGGCAGTTCCGAACTGCGCCGCCGTGAGGAACTGCTCGGCCGGATCGCCCTCGATCACCTCTACCGCAGAGACGACCCACCCAACGCGATTTCCTGGCGCGACGCGGTTGCGACCACTCGGGAGCTTGGCCGGCACGGATCGGACGACGAAGCGGAGGAGTATCTTCGTGCGCTCTCCCTCGACACCGGCGTCTTCACTGAGGAACGCACCGGTGAGTCCCTGCGGTTCATCCACTTGAGCCTCTGCGAATACCTCGCGGCCAAGGAGATAAGTGAGAGCGGTGAGCCAGCTTTCGCCGAGCTCGTCGCCACGATGCTCCGGCCGGGAGAGAAGCAGGACACCGGGCGGCTCGCCGAGGTCGTCGTATTCACTTCGACACTGCTGAAGCGTTCCGAGCGGCTCCCGGCACTGGCCGAGCTGAGCGCGCAGGGTGCGCCACCGGTATTGGTGATTCGTGCGGCGCGCGAATGCCAGGCGTACGGCTCGGCGTCGTTCTCTCAGAGTGTGGACGAACTGCAAGCGGTGCTGGCAGCCACCGAGCCGGAGCATTGGGACGCGGCGTGGTTCGGCGCGGTCCGCTTGCTCGTGGCTTGTTTCGACGAGCTGGCCCAGCTCGACGGCTGGCACCGCACCGATGCTCTGCTCAAGCGGCTCACGAACGACGATCCAGAACGCTTCGAGCGGCTGTTCGGGCTGTGGCTGCGCTTCAGCCCGGCCGACGCGTTCAAGGTGGCTGAGCTCTTCGAACGCGTCGGCGACCGGTTCGACCAGATCGAGCGCCTCCTGGACGCAATGGACCAGAAGGAGCTCCTGACCTATGCCGTGGCCAGGGTGACGGACGCTGCGGAGGATCTGAGCAGTTGGGCGCTGCTGCTCGCCGAGGCTGCGTTGCGTGATGAGCTCGTGGCGGTGACCTTGCATGGGATCGACTCCGCGCGGCTCAGCGGTGCCCGGCGCGGCATCGTGCCGTGGGAGACCGTCGGTGTCGCCGCGAACACGCTGCTCGGGTCGGTGCTCACCAGCGCCACTGACCAGTTCGAGGGAGCGGACCCGAATACGCGGCACGCGCTCAGCCGGGTAGGCGTGCTGGCCGGGACCAATCCCCTGTCGACGATCGGTCCGGACGCCCGCTGGTTCTGGGCAGGTCAAGTGCGCAGAGCCAGGACCATGGCGCTGATGGTGTTGCTGGCGCTCGTCGGGTTCGTCCTGCTGTTCTTCAACGGAGCGGGGGTTCTGCTTCTCACCGTGGGGTTGCTCGGCGCCGGTACGATCTACGCAACCGCGTTGGCCCATCTCCGCCCGCCGACGAAGCGCAGCCGGGGTGCTCGCAGGGCGGCGGCAGGGACGCAGCGGGCCATGTTGAGTCTCCAACGACCGGTTGTCCGTCGGTTCCCAGCGTCGATCCAGTTCGTCGCGGCCGGCGCCCGGGTGACCACGGTCTACTGCCGACGGCGAGGTGAGCCGGTCCCGGACGTCGGTGCACTGCCGCGCCCCATGCCGCTGCCGACGGTGGTGGCGACGTCCGCTGGCTTGCTGGTCGATCTGCGTGGCATGAGTACTCACTTGCAGGCGGCCTACCTGCTGGGTGGCGCGTTCCCGTTCGTCGAAGCTTCCGAAACCGACGTCGCCGTGCCTGTGCCCGACCGCCTCGCGCTGCTGCGGCTGATCGTGCTGCTCGCCGCACCCGGCCGCTGGCACCGGCACATTCTCTTGCGCAACGATCTCGTCCACCAGGACGTCGAGGCCGCAGCGTTTGCTTAGACGATGTATCCGGATCGTGGTCCTCTGCCCGTGCAGAATAATGCTATCCACAAAGGACTCTCGGGTCGTTTTCCCGCACTTTGAACCACTCGGGCGATCGTCCCGTGTGAGTGGGTGAGGTGGCGACCCGAGAGGAGGGGCTGATGCCCCAAACGCGCAGGACCGGACGACACCGCAAACCGGCGACGATCGGGCTGGTAGCGCTGCTGGGAGTCGCGGGGGCGACCGCGACGGCGATCGCCCTGAGCAGCCCGGCGAGCAACGCGGCGACCGAGAACTGCAGTGGTCTGGACACGGCGCTGCAGAACAACCTCACGTTCATCGCAGGCCAGCAAGCCGCCCCGGACGCCCAATCGGCGGCCCGCATCGCCAACCGCCAGGCGGTGGTCCAGCAGATCGAACAGAGTCGCAAGGCCGCCGGGTGTGAAGGCAGGGTAGCGGCGAACGCGGCCGCGGCCGAGTGCGCGGCGGTGGCCGGAGCGGCGGAGCAGGGTGCGGCGGCCGAGCAGAAGGGCATGGCCGGGAAGAAGGCGGCGGCCAAGGAGAACGGCATGGCCGCCGACGGGAACGGTGCCGCCGGGAAGAGCGGTATGGCGGCCGACGAGAACGGCGCCGCCGACCAGAACGGCATGGCCGCCGGTGAGAACGGCATGGCCGCCGGTGAGAACGGCGCCGCCGAGCAGGGCGGCATGGCCGAGCAGCAGGGTATGGCCGGGCAGAACGGCAAGGCCGCCGATGAGAACGGCATGGCCGATCAGCAGGGCATGGCCGGCCAGAACGGCAAGGCCAAGCAGAAGGGCAAGGCGGCCGACCAGCAGAACGCCGCCGACCAGAACGCGGCCGCCGCTCAGGCCTGCGCCGTGGTCGAGAAGTGCGTAGCCCAAGTCGCAGGTGCCGACGGGGTGGCCGACCAGCAGGGCATGGCCGCGCAGAACGGCGAGGCCGAGCAGAACGGCATGGCCGGTCAGCAGGGGATGGCCGGGCAGAACGGCGCGGCCGACAAGAACGGCGTGGCCGGTCAGCAGGGCGCGGCCGAGCAAAACGGCATGGCCGGCAGCAACGGCGCAGCCAACGAGAACGGCATGGCCGCCGAGAACGGTATGGCGAACCAGCAGGGCGCGGCCGACGAGAACGGCATGGCCGCCGAGAACGGTATGGCGAACCAGCAGGGCGCAGCCGACCAGAACGGCATGGCGAACCAGCAGGGCATGGCCGAAGAGAACGGCATGGCCGCTCAGCAGGACGCCGCCCAGAACGCCGTCTCCGACCAGGACTGCGCCGCGATCCTCGACTGCGTGACCCAGGCCACCGCCGACCAGAGCGCGGCAGCCGACCAGCAGGGCATGGCCGCCGAGCAGCAGGGCATGGCCGACGACCAGAAGGGCAAGGGCCACCAGAAGGCCAAGGCCCAGGCCGCCGACCAGACCGCCGCGGCCGCCGAGAAGTGCGTCGCCGCACAAGCGGCCAAGGCCACCGCCACAGCGACGGCGACCGCCGGCAAGTAAAAGACCCGGAGGGTGAGCACCGGCGGCGGGCCGGTGCTCACCCTCCGCCCTTCCGGTGACCCCCGATCCGGTGACTCGGGGGAACTCCGGCCCGGCGCCGGCCGTTGTCGGTTCAGAGCGCAGTACCCTGGCGTTCGCAAGCGACCGACGACAGCACGAGGCTTCAGTGACCACCGACCCGGCGGCCGAGGACGCTTCCCTGCGTGAGGCGGCCGACGAGCTCGCCGTCGCCGGGCAGCTCCCGCGGTTCCTCCTGATGTACAAGTTCGCCATCGAAGAGCTGATGACGAAGCTGCGGATCCTCAGCGAGGAGTTCGACTTCGTCCACCAGCACGACCCGATCGAGCACATCACCAGCCGGGTGAAGCGGCCCGAGGCGATCAAGGAAAAAGTGCACCGCCGCGGCCTCGGCACCGACTGGGTGTCCGCCGCCGGCGCGCTCGACGACATCGCCGGGATCCGGGTCGTGTGCCCGTTCGTGTCCGACGTCTACGAAGTCGCCCGGATGCTCACCGCGCAGGACGACGTCGAGCTGCTGCGGACCAAGGACTACATCGCCCAGCCCAAGGCCAACGGCTACCGCAGCCTGCACCTCATCGTCCGCATCCCGGTGTTCCTGTCGGATCGCGTCGAAAAGGTCAAGGTCGAGGTCCAGCTGCGCACCATCGCGATGGACTTCTGGGCGGCCGTCGAGCACAAGCTGTCGTACAAATACCGCGACAGCGTCCCGCCGGACTTCGCGGGCGAGCTGTCGGCCGCGGCCCGGACGGCGGCCGACCTCGACGCGCGGATGGCCGCGCTGCACGAGCGGATCCGCTAGAGCTCGCTGAGCGCGTCGAGCAGGATCCGAAGCCCGAACTCGAACTCCGCCTCGTGGTCGCACACGGCGAGGTACGGCGCCGCCGCGGTGACGGCGGGCAGGCCGGAGCCCTCGAGGTCCGCCAAGCGACGGCGGGCGCCGTCGGGGTCGGTGCCGCTGAACGTCGGCGCGGCCTCGACCTCCCGCATCAGCGTGCCGATCAGGAACGCCAGCACCGCCCGCAGCCCGTGCACCGCGCGATCCGGCGGGAAACCCGCCGCGAGCAGCGGCCCGAGCACGGCCTCGACCGGGGTCAGCGCCGTCATCGACGCGAGCTGGCGGGTGAGCACGAGCGGCGCGGCGCGGGGGTGATCGAGCATCGCGGCCCGGAAGCCGTGCGCCAGCGCGGACATCGTCTCCCGAAGGTCGCCGGGCGGGGGCGCCGGGATCGCCGCCAGCAGCACCTCGGCGACGCCGTCGAGCAGCGCGTCCTTGCCGTCCACGTGGTTGTACAAGCTCATCGGGTCGACGCCGAGCCGCCGCGCGAGCTTGCGCATGCTGACGGCGTCCAGGCCCTCTTCGTCGACCAACGCGAGTGCCTCCCGCAGGATCCGGTCCCGGGACAGGCCACCGAGGTCCTTGGGCGGACGGCCACGCCGGGTCGTCACGTCGCGAGCACCGCGGGCAGGTTTTCGTAGCCGCGCAGGATCCGGGTCGACCGGCGACGGCCGCCGGGCAGCACGCGCAGGCCGGGGAACCGCTCGAAGATCGTGCGCAACCCGATCTCGCCCTCCATCCGCGCCAGCGACGCGCCCAGGCAGTGGTGCCGGCCGGAACCGAACGCCAGGTGATCGCGCGCCCGCTCCCGGGTGACGTCGAAGACCGCCGGATCGGCGAACACCCCAGGGTCGCGGTTCGCGCCGGCCAGCACGGTGGTGACCAGGGCGCCGCGCGGCAGCGGCACCCCGGCGACCTCGGTCGCGCGGGTCGCGAGCCGTCCGGTCAGCAGCACCGGCGGGTCGTACCGGAGCACCTCCTCGACGGCGTTGCCCCACAGCTCGGGCCGCTCGCGCAGCACGGCGAGCTGCCCGGGGTCGCCGGCCAGCAGCGCGATGCCGCTGCCGAGCAGGTTGACCGTCGTCTCGAACCCGGCCGCCAGCACCAGGCCGGCGGTCGACTTCAGCTCCGTCCCGGTGAGGCCGACGCCGTCGTCGCGCGCGGCGACGAGCTTGCTGAACAGGTCGTTGCCGGGGTGCCGGCGCAGGTGGTCGAGGTGCTCGCCGAGCCAGGTGTCGAACTCGCCGAGCGCCGTCTCGACGTGGCGGAAGGTGCGCCAGCCCAGGCCGAGGTCGAGGCTGGGCGCGGCCGCCGAGCCCAGGGCCAGCACCTTGCCGAGGTCGGACGGCGGCACGCCGAGGATCTCGCTGATGACGGTCACCGGCAGCAGCCCGCAGTAGGACTCGACGAGGTCGAGCGGGCGGCCGGGGTCGAGGCCGTCGAGCAGGCCGTCGGCGATCTCCTGCACGCGGCCGCGCAGCTGCTCGACGGCGCGCGCGGTGAACACGCCGGTCACGAGCTTGCGGTAGCGCGTGTGCTCGGGCGGGTTGACGGCGAGCAGTGACGGCGGCCGCACCGGGTGCAGGTGCTCGCCGGCCGACCACTCGACGAGCCGGCCGAGCGGCGAGCCGTCGGCACCGATGACGCCGACGCGGAAGTCTTCGCTGGAGAGCACTTCCCGGACCGCGGCGTGCGTGGTGGTCATCCAGCCGAACCGGGTGCGCGCCAGCGGCCCGGCGGCGCGGATCTCCTCGAACAGCCCGGTCAGATCCCGCCCGGCGGCCGCGTCCACGACCATCCGTCCTTGCAGGTCCCCGCGCTTGGCCTCGCGGCGTAGCACGGTCCGGGGCAGCGCGTGCCCGAGGCTCCACCGGACGACGGGTTTCGCGCGGGCCAGAGCTCCTTCGAGCACGGCTTCCCCCTTCTTTCGGCGTGTCTACAGTGTAGGTTATCGTCGGATACCTACGCCGTAGATATAGGAGCCGTCATGCCGCAGATCCCCGCTCCCGAAGTCCTCGCGGCCCGGCAGAAGCTGGTGCTCGACCACTTCCGCGACGAGGTCGCCCAGGACTGGGACGCGACGCTGTCGACGTTCCCCCACCCGCACTACGAGGTCATCGCGACGATGACGGTCCACGACGGCGACAGCGCGGTCCGCGGCTACTACCACGACACGCGCACGGCGTTCCCCGACCAGCACCACGAGCTGATCGCGCTGCGGCACAGCGCCGACGCGGTCATCGTGGAGTTCTGGCTGCTGGGCACGCATTCGGGCCCGCTGGGCCCGGTCCCGGCGACGGGTTCGCGCTTCCGCGTGCGCATGACGGCTTATTTCGTGTTCGACGCGCAGGAGAGGCTCGTGTGCGAGCGGATCTACTTCGACACGCTTTCGATGCTCAAGCAGCTCGTCGGCGGGGTGGACAAGAAGAAGCCGAAGAACTGGCTGCTGCTGGCCCGGGTCGCGCGGGGGTTCCTGAAGATGTCGAGCGGCGAACCCGATCCGCGGCTGGTGAACACCGTGGAGCCGGAGCTGGCCTGACGGTCGTCACTGCTGTTGCCGCACCCTGACCGGCGCCAGCAGGACGCCCAGTGCGATCAGCTCCGTCAGCGCCATCCCGCGTTCCACCAGGCCGAGCGGGATCAGGGTCCACCAGCGGCCGTCCTCGGCCGCGGCCACCACCACCGCGCCCAGGATCACCGCGAACCAGCCCAGCGACAGGATCGCCAGCACGCGTGCGAGCCGGCGCCGTCCCGGTGACGCCGGGAACGCCGTCGCCGCCGCCACCAGCACCGCCAGCGGCAACGCCACGAACGCCACCACGCTCGCGATCCGGTGCAGCGTCCCGCCGAAGTCCGCGCGGGAGACCGTGGCCCAGTCCGGCTTCGGGAAAGCCACGATGACCAGCAGCCCGACCGTCCACAATGTACCCAGGATGGCCGCGGGGACCGGCAGCCGCCGTTGCCCGGCCAGCACCGCCAGGCCCGCGGCCGAGCCCAGGGCCACCAGGACGACCGCGAGGTCGAACACCCACTTGTGGTCGGACAGGCCGTACTCGCTGATCGTGCGGCGGGTCGGGCTGATCGCGTCGGTCGGCGGGATGACCTGCAGCAGCAGCACCAGGCCGGCGCCGATCGCCAAGGCGGCCAGACCACTGAGCGAGACCGCGACCGAAACCCGTCGCGCAGGGACCGTGACCATGGACCGACAGTAGCCGACCACCGGTTGAACTCCCGGTGAAAAGGTCCATTCGGGCAGCCGTACGGGCTTGAGGCTGTACGACTTACGGCGGTTACCGCAGCCGGATTTCCTCCATTATGGTCACTCGCTACCGGTACGTCCGTGCTGCCGGCCTCGGCAAGGAGGTCTTTTCCTGTGGGGAATTCACCAAGACGGCTAGTGTTGCTGGCTTCGGCCGTCGCGCTGGCCGGAACGTTCGTCGCGCTACCGGCCGGTACCGCCGGTGCGGCGCAGAACATCCTGCGCGCCGACAAGTCCGTACCCCGCTCGTGCTTCGCGAAAGTGCTGCCCAAGGGCACCTCGGGCACCGATCGCCGCGAGCTGACGTCCACCGTGGACGGTCTCGTCCAGGCCCGCCTCAAGGCGACGCCGGGCACCGAAGGCGACTGGGACGTCGCCGTTTTCGACAAGGCGACCGGCGTCGTCGTCGCCGCGTCGACCGCGTTGCGCACCCACGAACTCGCCGAGAGCTTCGTGAAGAAGGGCCAGCAGCTCGTCGTCCAGGGCTGCCGTTACGGCGGCTCGGCCGGGCAGGCCCAGCTCGGCGTCGACTTCCTCGCGCTGACCCCGCAGGGCACGCCGACCGGCACCGCGGCCGCGGCGCAGCGCGCGGAGCTCGTCCGCGTCGAGACGCCGACGCGCGCCGACAAGAACAAGCTCAACGGCCTCGGCCTCGACGTCACCGAGAAGGGCGACGCGACCGGCGTCGAGGTGGTGCTGGCGAACGACGCCGACCGCAAGACGCTCTCCGGCAGCGGCTTCAAGTCGAAGGTCGTCGAGGCGGACCTGTCGGCCAAGTCGGTCCAGGACGCCAAGACCGACCGCGAGTACGCCGCGAAGACCGCGGCCTCCGCGCTGCCGTCCGGGCGCACCAGCTACCGGCACCTCTACGAGTACAACTACGAGCTCAAGGAGCTCGCCCGCAAGAACCCGAACCTGGTCTCGGCGTTCACCATGCCGGAATCGACCTGGGAAGGCCGCGACGTCGTCGGCGTCGAAATCGCCACCGACGTCAAGAACGTGACCGACGGCAAGCCGGTCAACTTCACCATGGGTGTGCACCACGCCCGGGAGTGGCCGGCCGCCGAGCACGTCATCGAGTGGGCGTACGAGCTGATCAACGGCTACTCGCACGACGCCGCCATCCGCAGCATGGTGAGCAAGACGCGCAACATCATCGTGCCGATCGTCAACCCGGACGGCTTCGAGATCTCCCGCGAGGCCGAGCCGAAGGGTGACTTCACCCGGTTCGACTACGAGATGAAGCGCAAGAACTGCAACGTCAACGACTCGCCGCCGCAGTTCGCGACCGGCGTGTGCAAGGCGAACCCGGGCGGGCGCGTCCGCGGCACCGACCCGAACCGCAACTACGGCGGCTTCTGGGGCGGCAACGGCGCCGAGCTGTCCTGGAGCGGCGACACCTTCCGCGGGTCCGCGCCGTTCAGCGAGCCCGAGGTGCGCAACGTCCGCTCGATCGTGTCGTCGCGCCAGGTCACGAACCTGATCACGATGCACACCGTCGCCGCACTGGTGCTGCGCCCGCCGGGCGTGGCGGACGTCCGCGCGCCGCTGGAGGAACCGCAGTACAAGGCCCTCGGTGACAAGCTGGCCTCGCGCAACGGCTACACCAGCGAGCCGAGCTGGGCGCTCTACGACACCACCGGCACCACCGAGGACTGGTCGTACTGGGCCACCGGTGGCTGGGGCTTCACCATCGAGGTCGGCGGCAACGGCTTCCACGGCCCCTACGCCGACAGCGTCGTGGCGGAGTACGAAGGCCTGGCCCCCGCGGCCGGGGCCGGCAAGGGCGGCAACCGGCAGGCTTTCCTGGACATGCTGGGCAACGCGGCCGACCCGCAGCAGCACTCGACGCTGATCGGTTCGGCGCCGAAGGGCTACCAGCTCAAGCTGCACAAGACGTTCCAGACGCCGACGTCGCCGGTGATCCAGCCCGACGGCTCCACCAAGCCGCCGATCTACTACACCGACGACCTGAACTCGAAGTTCACCACCTCCGGCGGGCGCTTCGCCTGGTCGGTCAACCCGTCGACGCGGCCGTACGTGGCCGGCCGGTACGGGCGCGACCCGCAGGGCCCGGCGCAGCAGGGTTACGCGGTCGCCAACCCGGCCGGCGTGCCGCCGATCAACCAGAACTACCCGGCCGACGCAGCGGGTGACTCGTTCACCTTCCACGTCGACGGCCTGCCCAAGGTCGACAACGGGAAGTTCAGCGTCAACATCAACTGGGCGAACACCGCGACCGACTGGGACCTCTACGTCTACGACTCGGCGGGCAACCTGGTCAGCTCGTCGGCCAACGGCGGTACGACGTCCGAGCACGCCGTGCTGTTCGACCCGCCGGCCGGCGACTACAAGGCCGTGGTGGTCAACTACGACCAGGCCGACCCGAACGCCGTCGACGACTGGGCCGGGGACGTGTCGTTCTCGTCGCCGATCCCGCCGACGTACGGGACGAAGGAGGCCTACCAGCTGACGTGCTCGTCGCCGAAGGGCAAGCTCGTCGGCGTGGCGGACGTCTTCGTCGACCGCGGCCAGACGGTCGACGTCGGCGAGGTCTGCACCCGCTCCGCGCACGCGCAGAAGCAGCGCGCTTCGGGCGGCGTCCGGTAGTTCTCGTGGGTTCGTGAAGGCCTCCTCGCCCGCCGCGAGGGGGCCTTCACGGCGTTGTGGCCAGGACGACCCCGAGTACGACGAGGATCGTGCCCACGACCCGGTTGAGGGCCGGTTTCGCGTGGGCGTACCAGCGCTGGGTGGCGGGGGAGGAGAACAGCAGGGCCCCGCTCAGGTGCCAGGCCGCCGACGCGGCGACGATCAGCGCGACGGCGGCGGCCTTGACGGCGGTGGGCTCGGTGGGCGGCAGGGTCGCGGTCAGGACGCTGCCGAAGAAGGCCGCGGCCTTCGGGTTGGTGAGGTTGCTGACGACGCCCCGGCGGAACGCGTTGCCGCGGGCTTCCGGCGGGGCGGATTCCGGGGCCCTGGCGGTCAGCCACAGGCGGAGGCCGAGCCAGGCCAGGTAGGCGCCGCAGACGATGCGGAGGGCCGTGGCGAGCCAGGGGCGGTGCGCCAGGACGGCGCCGAGCCCGAAGACGGCGACGGCGGCCAGGAGACCCCCGGCGGCGACGACCCCGAGCGCGACGGCCAGCGCGGCCCGGCGGGTGCCGGCGGCCGCGGTGTGGGCGATGAGGATGAAGTTCGGGCCGGGGGAGACCGCGGCCGGGAGGTAGGCGAGCAGGACGGTGCCCAGCGTGGCGACGGGGCTCATCGGGCCGGCGCCGCTGGTCCGGCGACCCCGCGTGGCGGGCCGGCGGGTCCGGACGTCATGAACGACCCTTTCACCGCGTCCGGCGAGGTGAACGACTCGTTCATGACGTTGTGACCGCCGGACCAGCCACGCCCGTCCGGCGCAGCCCTGGCTCGCCGCCGCGCGCCGGGAGCGAGGCGGGGCGGGTCACGCCGCGCGGCCGCCTCCGCCGACGACCTGGTCGCGGACCGTCCGCAGCGCTTGGTGGTCCACAGTGGACGGATCGGCCGCCAGCCACTCGCCGATCTCGTGCAGGAACTCCTCCGGCGTCATCGGCGCCGCCGTCAGGTCGCCGGGGTCGGCCGTGGTCAGGTCGCCGCTGCGGCTCGGGTACACGATCATCGCGCCGCGCAGGGCCACGCCCGGCAGCAGGTCGCGGTAGGCCGCGAGGCTCTCGGCGAGCCGGCTCCCGCCGCCGCGGAACGGCCTCCCGTTGCGCAACAGGCGTCCGTCTTCGGCGGTCTCGTAGTGGCCCGGCAGCCAGAGCTTGGACTCGATGAGCACCAGGCGCTTGCCGCACAGCACCGCGTGGTCGACGTCGGCGAACACCGAGCCGGGCCAGGCGAGGCCGTGGAAGATGCGGGCGCCGGGGAGGCGGGTCAGGTAGGCCTCGAGCAGCTCGGCCGTCAGGCGCTCGGCCAGCTCGTCGCGTTCGGTGCCCGGCGCGCCGAAGGTGGTGCGGCCGCCGAACTCCTCGGCGTAGGCGTCGCGGGCGCGTGCGGCGCGCAGGTAGCCGCGCGCCAGCCGCTGGACGAGCACTGCCGTGCCCGCGGTCAGCAGCAGCCACACGACGAGCACCGGCGGCGAGAACCCGACCCCGGTGACCAGCGGCAGCAGCACGAGCACCATGCCGGCCACCGCGGCGACGACCGGCGTGTGCCCCGGCCCGCGGCGGCGGCCGTGCCGCATCCGGGTGTCCTCGCCGGCGAAGTGCCACCAGCTCAGGTCTTCGGCGTCCAGGTCGGGCAGGTCGGGGACGAACCCGGGCTCGTCGCCGAAGCGCCGCCGTGGCCGCGGGCGGACCGGCACGGGCACCACGGTGGCGCCGCCGGAGTCGTAGCGGGCGCGGCTGACGGGGTCGCTCAGGACGTCGTAGGCCTCGCGCAGCAGCCGGAACGTGCCGACGGTGCCGCCGCCGTCCGGGTGCATGCTCTTGGCCAGCCTGCGGTAGGCCGTTTTGACGTCGGACGCCGTGGCGTCCCGGCGGACGCCGAGCACCTCGTAGTAGTCGACCTCGGGCACGCTGGCGTTCACCTCCGGATGGCTGCGCGAAAACCTTATGGGGTCGGGTTCCGGCCCCGGCGACCGCCTCCGCGGCGCGCCAGGGTGATGGTCCTGCGGACCAGGTCAGGGCCGTGTCCGGAGTTTTACCGCGCTTCGCGGGACCCCGTTCGCGGCGGGTGGCCGGGCGCGTGACGGGCCGCCGTCCGGTCCCCGGAGCGCGTTTGTGGTGCTCTGTGACTGTCCATTGAGGACTTAATGTCGCCCGGAAGTG
This sequence comes from Amycolatopsis sp. FBCC-B4732, assembly GCF_023008405.1. NCBI lineage: Bacteria > Bacillati > Actinomycetota > Actinomycetes > Pseudonocardiales > Pseudonocardiaceae > Amycolatopsis > Amycolatopsis sp. FBCC-B4732. Next base: position 4,282,392 of record NZ_CP095376.1, on the reverse strand, counting down.
TTGTAACGGGCCGGAAAGCCGGGGTTATGGTGACTTTTCGTGGTCGGAATTCACCTGAACAGACGCGAACACGTGTTCGAATATTCGGCTAAGCTGGGGTCATGTCCTCGACCTCCCTCAGACGTGACGGGCCCACCGCCACCCCACCTCGGCAGCGGGTCCGTCACCCCCGTCAGCGCTCGCGCAGCAGGAACCGCTGGAGCTTCCCGCTGGCGTTGCGCGGCAGCGCGTCGATGAAGCGCACCCGGCGCGGGTACTTGTACGGCGCCGCAACGGCTTTGGCGTGCTCCTGCAGGGCGTGCACGAGGTCCGGGCCGGGAGCGGCGCCGGGTCGCAGCACGACGAAGGCGGTCACGACCGAGCCCCGGTCCGGGTCGGGCGTGCCGACGACCGCGCACTCCTCGACGTCGGGGTGTGTCAGCAGCACTTCTTCGACCTCCGGGGCCGCGATGTTGTAACCGGAGGAGACGATCATGTCGTCGCTGCGCGCCACGAACCGGAAGTAGCCGTCGGGCTCGCGGACGTAGGTGTCGCCGGTGATGTTCCAGCCGTCGCGGACGTAGTCGGCCTGCCGCGGGTCTTCGAGGTAGCGGCAGCCGGTGGGGCCCTGGACCGCGAGCCGGCCGGGGGTCCCGTCGGGCACGGGCGCGCCGTCGAGGTCGAGGACGGCGGCGCGGAACCCGGGCACGACCTTGCCGGTCCGGCCGGGGCGGACGTCGTCGTCGGCCGCGGAGATGAACACGTGCAGCAGCTCCGTGCTGCCGATGCCGTCGATCAGCGGGCGGCCGGTGACCTCGCGGTACCGTTCGGCCACGGCGCCGGGCAGCGCTTCCCCGGCGGAGACGGCGCGGCGCACGCCGGCCAGGAGCGGCCCGTCGCCGGCGCCGAGGATCGCGCGGTAGGCGGTCGGCGCGGTGAAGAGCACGGTCACGCCGTGCTCGGCGACGACCGAGGCCAGTTCCTTGGGCGTCGCGCGTTCCACCAGGAGCGTGGACGCGCCGGCGCGCAGCGGGAACACCAGCAGGCCACCCAGGCCGAAGGTGAACGCCAGCGGCGGCGTTCCGCAGAACACGTCGTCCGCGGTGGGGCGCACGACGTGCCGGGAGAACGTGTCGGCGATCGCGAGCAGGTCGCGGTGGAAGTGCATGGTCGCCTTCGGTGTCCCGGTGGTGCCGGAGGTGAAGGCGAGCAGCGCGACGTCGTCGGCGGCTGTGGGCACGTCGGCGAAGGTCGCCGGGTGGCGGGCGCAGCGGCCGGCCAGCTCGGCCGTCTCGGTGCCGAAGGGCACCGCGGGCAGGCCGGGCGGCAGCTCGTCGAGCAGGCGCTCGTCGCAGAGGGCGACGCTCGGGCGGGCGCGGTCGGCGATCTTGTCGAGCTCGTGGCGGCGCAGCATCGGCATGGTCGTGACGGCGACGGCCCCCGCCTTGAGGACGCCGAGCCAGCACGCGGCGAGCCACGGCGTGTTGGTGCCGCGCAGCAGCACGCGGTTGCCGGGCACGACACCGAGCTCGGCGGTGAGCACGTGCGCGATCCGGTTGGCGCGCGCCAGCACGTCGCCGTAGCTCCACGTCTCGTGCGGTGAACGCAGGCACGGGCGGTCCGGGCCGAGGCGGGCGGCCGTGGCGTCGAGCAGCGCCGTCGCGGCGTTGAGGCGGTCCGGGTAGCTCAGCTCCGGCAGGTCGAACACCAGCCGCGGCCACTGCTCGCCGGGTGGCAGCCGGTCGCGGCAGAACGAGTCGGTGTGAGCGCTGGGAGTAAGCCTCATCGCAGCCCCTCGGGTCTCGACCTGCACCACGAGGAACGTAGCACTCGTTGCGACCGTCGAGAAGACGCAATAGCGCATCGATGACGGCGACAACGGATGATCGATGCCGGTGGGCCTCCCGAGGTCAGGGGCGCCGGACCTCGGCCGACTGTCCCGGCGTCACGAAAGCCGTCGTCACGGTCACCTCCGCCAGTACGACGTGGATCCGCACCGGCTTCCCCGGGCCGGCGGGCTCCACCGAGAGCCGGGTGAGCACCCGGTGCACCGCGATCGAGTGCGCGCCGACGCCCCGGTCAGCGTGCTCGGACGCGGCAGCGAAAGGCGGCGCCGCCCGGGCCGTGGACGGTGGCGGCGCAGACGAGCAAGGTCAGCGCGAGGGCCGGCAGGCGAGTCATGGTGGTCGTCCCCTCCAGATCAGATGATCTTCAGGTCTAACGCACGGCCGTTGTCCGGCGCCGGGGCGCGGAGACCGGACATCAACGTCCGGACAACCCGGTGCGGGGGTTTCGGCGGGCGCGCCGGTGGTAGCCCCCGGGAATGGTGAGTGTCGGCTATTTCCTGTCCTCCGAAGAGTTCTCGCCGCGTGAGCTCGTCCGCCAGGCCCGGCTCGCCGAGGCCGCCGGCTTCGAGCGGTTGTGGATCTCCGACCACTTCCACCCCTGGCTGGACGAGCAGGGCAGCAGCCCGTTCGTCTGGTCGGTGCTCGGCGCGCTCAGCGAGGTGACGTCGCTGCCGATCTCGACGGCGGTGACCTGCCCGATCATCCGCACGCACCCCGTGGTCGTCGCGCAGGCGGCCGCCACCGCGGCGGTCCAGTTCGAGGGCCGGTTCGTGCTCGGGGTGGGGACCGGGGAGACGCTCAACGAGCACGTCACGGGGGAGCGGTGGCCCTCGCCGCCGGTGCGGCTGGAGATGCTCGAAGAGGCGATCGACGTCATCCGCGAGCTGCACACCGGCAAGGAGGTCAACCACCGCGGCCGGCACTACACGGTCGACCACGCGCGGCTCTACACCGTGCCCGACGAGCCCGTCCCGATCTACGTCTCGGCGTTCGGCCCCGCGGCCGTCGAGCTGGCCGCGCGCGCCGGCGACGGCTTCTGCACCGTCATGCCGGACGCGGACCTGGTCCGCCAGTACCGCGAGGCGGGCGGCGGCGACCGGCCGGTGCAGGGCGGCCTCAAGGTGTGCTGGGCCGACTCCGAAGACGACGGCGTGCGCACCGCGCACCGGCTGTGGCGCAACGAGCTGCTCCCCGGCCGGCTGCCGTCGGTGCTTCCGACCCCGGCCGACTACGAAGCCGCGGCCAGCCTGGTCACGGAGGACATGGTCCGCGAGCAGTTCCCGTGCGGCCCGGACGCCGACCGGCACGTCGAGGCCGTCCGCGAGTTCGCCGACGCCGGGTTCGACGAGGTGTACGTCCAGCAGATCGGGCCCGACCAGGAGAAGTTCTTCGAAGCCTGGCGCACCCAGGTGCTGCCCCGGCTGTCCTGAGAGTCAGTCCGCGACGGTCGCGTCGGCCTGGTTCGCGCGGCGCAGGGCGTCGGCGACGAACCCGTTCCCCTTGAGCTCTTCGACCAGGTCACGCAGGAAGGCGATGGTCTCGGGCCGGCGATCCGGGGTGGTCCCGACGGTCTGCTGGATCTGCATGAACCGCTCATCGACGACCCGCGTCCCAGGATGCGCGGCGACGTAGGCGGTCATCGGCTGCCGGATCCCGGCGGCTACGTCGAGGCCCTGCTCCTCGAAGACGGCGACCCCGTCCTCGCCGCGGACGATCGTCGCGTGCGAGAGCGTCCGGGTGAGGTAGAGGTCGTACGCCGACCCCTGCTTGACACCGATCCGCACCCCGGGCCGGTCAACGTCGCCCGGCGACCGGACCGGCGACCCGTCGGGCACGACGTACACCCCCTCGATGACGACGTAGGGAGCGGTGAAGGCGACCTCGGCCGCCCGCGCCGGCTCGATCGCCAGGAAGCACAGGTCGGCGGCACCCGAGGTCAGCGCCTCGAACGACTTCCGGGCGGCATCAAAGCATCGGAGTTCGACCTCGACCCCCAGCCGCGCGCCCACCTCCCGCGCAAGATCAACGGTAACCCCGCGGGGCGCGGCCGCGGTCCCGTGCGCGAGCACGGGATTGCCGAGGTTGATGGCGGCCCGCAGCACACCGGTGGGCGCAAGGTCGGCGGAAAGATCTCCCATGACCGGCGAGGGTAACCGCGCACCGCGGCGCAAGTGACCGAAGTGTCACCCACGCCACCGCCGGGGCGCCGCCGCAGCTGGACCGCTGCTCACGCCACCCGGCCGCGCCGCTGCGGCTTGGTTGTTGCGGGTGTGGGGCGCTTGCTCACTCCGCTGGCGGCGATCCGGTCGCGCTGCGGTGGCTCGGTTGTTGCGGGTGCGGTGCGCTTGCTCATACCGTCGGCGGCCATCCGGTCGCGCCGCGGCGGCCCGGACATTGCGGGTGCCGGGTACCTGCTCACTCCGCTGGCGGCCATCCGGTCGCGCTGCGGTGGCTCGGTTGTTGCGGGTGCGGTGCGCTTGCTCATACCGTCGGCGGCCATCCGGTCGCGCCGCGGCGGCCCGGACATTGCGGGTGCCGGGTACCTGCTCACTCCACCGGCGGTCACCCGGTTACACCGCGGCGGCCCGGTCGTTGCGGGCGCTGGGGCACTTGCTCACGCCACCGGCTGCCACCTGCTGCGGCCAGGCGGCTGCGGGTGCGGGGCACTTGCTCATCCCGCCGACGGCCATCCGGCCGCGCCGCTGCGGCTCGGTTGTTGCGGGTCCCGGGCGCTTGCTCACCCCACCGGCGGCCATCCGGTCGCACGGCGGCGGTCTGGTCCTTGCGGGTGCCGGGCGCTCGCACCCCAACCGGCGGTCATCCGGTCGCGCCGCTGTGGCCCGGTCGTTGCAGATGAGGGGCGCTTCCTCATCCCGCCGCTGGCCAACCCGCTGCGGCCAGGCGGCCGCGGGTGCCGGCTGGCAGGAGGCCCACCGCGCTCGAGGGTCCAACGCGGCGGGCCGCATCGGCGGCTGCGCGGCCCGTGCCGCTCGATAGCCACCGACCCCACCGCCGTGGCCGGCGGCGGCGGGCCGCCATCACTCCGCAGGCGGGCCGTCTGCTGTGCTGAGCTCGTACACCGTCTCCTGGTGGTACGTCTCGCCCGGGCGGAGCACCGTTGTCGGGAAGTCCGGGTGGTTCGGTGAGTCGGGGAAGTGCTGTGCCTCCAACGCGAACCCCGCGCCGCGCTCGGGCAGGTGGTTGCCCGAATAGAACTGCAGGCCCGGCTCCGTCGTGCGCACCGTCAGCAGGCGCCCCGACGCCGGGTCCCACGCGCGGGCGGCGAACGGAGCCCCCTCCGCCAACACCCAGTTGTGGTCGTAGCCGTCCGCAAGCCTCAGCTGGGGGTCGCCGGAACCGATGCGCGCGCCGATCCGGGACGGGCGGCGGAAGTCGAACGGCGTGCCCGCCACCGGGACCGGCGCGCCCAGGGGAATCAGGCCCGCATCCGTCGGGCAGAAGTGGTTCGCGGCGATCTCCACGTGGTGGTCGTGCATATCGCCCGCGCCGGCCAGGTTCCAATACGTGTGGTTGGTCAGGTTGACGACCGTCGGTGCGTCCGTCGTCGCGCGATAACCGATGTGCAGCCGCCCCGGTGCCTCGAGGCGGTACGTCACCTCGGTCGTCAGGCAGCCGGGGTACCCCTGGTCGCCGTCCGGGCTGATCAGGGTCAGGCGCACCCCGTCGGGCAGCACCGTCGCGGACCATACGCGCGTGTCGAAGCCTGCCGGGCCGCCGTGCAGGCTGTTCTTGCCGTCGTTCTGCGGGACGCGGTGGCGGACGCCGTCGAGGGTGAAGGTGCCGCCCGCGATGCGGTTGGCGAAACGGCCGATCGCCGCGCCCAGAAAGACCCTGGCCGCGTCCGGGTGGTTGTTCGCGACGTAGCCGGCCAGGTCCGGGTAGCCGAGGACGACGTCTTCGCGCCGGCCGTCGCGGTCCGGGGACTCGATCGACTGGATCACCGCGCCGTAGTCGAGGATCCGCACCGTGAGGCCGCCGGGGTGGGTCAGCGTGTAGCGGTGGACGTCCTCGCCGCCGGCGCGGCCGAAGAACTCGGGAACGGGTGCGGTCATCGGGACGCCCTCCAGCACGCTGTTAACGCTAACACCGTGCCGGAACTCTAGGATCGCGCGCGGGGCGCGGTCAAGAGCCCGATGCGCGTGTTCCCAGCAGCTGATGGGCGCGCAACGCCATCTGGATCTCCAGGCGCCGCGCGGGATCCGCCAGCCGGTCGCCGAACAGCTCGGTCAGCTGGCCCACCCGGTAGCGGACCGTCTGGGGGTGGATCCCCAGCGTCTGTGCGATCTCCGGCGTGCTCCCGTTGTGCTCCAGCCAGCACAGCAACGTCTCCGCCAGCCGGGTCTGCTGCTTCGCCGTCAGATCCGCGAACGGGGCGAGGACCTTCGCCGACAGCTCGTCCAGCAGGAAGCGGTCGGCCAGCAGCCAGTGCGTCGCGAGGTGGTCGGCCGTGTGCGTCACCGGGCGGTCGCCGGCCAGGCCGCGGCGGGCCAGGGCGAGCGTGCGGCGGGCCCAGCTCGCCGACGTCGCCGCGTCGGCCGGGCGGACGCGGGGGCCGACCGCCGCGCGCCGGCCCGGCAGCCGGCCTTCGAGGCCGAGCAGGTCACGGTCCGGGTGCGGGGTCAGCACGCAGGGTTCGGGACCGTCGAGGTCCACGAGTACGTCGTCGGCGAAGTGCAGTGACGGCGGGTGCGGTCCGGTCCACGGCTCCAGCGCGATGACCGCGACCTGCTCCGGCATCGGCCACCGCGCGGCCTCGGCCATCGTGGCCAGCGTCGCCGGGGACGACGGCGGGGTGGCGAGCAGCAGTTCGAGCAGCCGGCGGCGACGGCGTTCGAGCGTGCCCGTCGCCATCGCCTGCGCCAGCGTGTACCCCTCGACCGAATACGCCGAAATCTCGTCCACGTAAGCGAAAATCGCCTCCGCGCCGATGCACAGCACCGCGGCCGGGAACCGGTGCGCCTGCCCGAGTTCCGCGATGTACCGCCACGCCGCGCGCCCGCCCGCCCGGTAGGCCGCCTGCAGCGAGTTGACGCTGCCGCCGTCGTGGTGGACGCGTTTGCCGACCTCCACGAACAAGTTCGCCCAATCGTCCGGTGTGGACGGCAGGTCTTCGATGCTGTCGATGCAGCTGAGCACCGCCTGCTCGATCGCGAGCACGATCACCTTGCCGAACTCGCCTTCGAGGGGCTTGGCGTACTCCGGCACGGCCCGCTGGACCTCCTCGAGGATCCGCCGGGCGAGCGGGTCGGCGTGCGGCCGGAACCGCCGCGCGACCTCCGCCGGCAGCGAGCACCACAGCTGGCGGGCGCGGCCGGTGCCCCGGGGTCTCGGGATCACCTGGGTGGTCGTCGTCATGCCACAACCCCTTCCCGGCACCGGTGCGCGAAGGTCATGTACTCACACGGGATCGGAGTTGGCAACCGCCGATCCTGCCGCGCGACCGGGTTCTGTCACGTGGGGACCAATGGCGGCGGCCACTATTGTCACCTGTCCGCCAAACGGCGGAACACTCACGCGCACAAGGGTTTCCGCGGCTCGATTTGTGGTGCGGGACGGTATCTTCGCGCCCTTCCTCGTTGTTAGCGTGATCAACCGAGGAGGCCGGATGACGACGCTCGTATCGTGGTGCTCCCGGCGCGCCGCCGCGGTCGTCGTGCTGTGGCTGGTGGCGTTGGGCGGCCTCGGTTCCGCCGCGCTGCACACCGGCGCGGCCTTCCGCGACACGATCGACCTGCCGGCCGCGGACAGCACGGCGGCGGCGAACCTGCTGCGCGGCAACGGTGCCGGGGGCGCCGAGGAACGCGTGGTCGCCCGCACGCCGGACAGCTCGCTCGACACCGGCACCGGCCGGGCCCGGCTCGACGACTTCGCCGCCCGGCTGGCCGCGCTGCCGCACGTCGTCGCGGTCACCCCCGGCGGGCTCTCCGCCGACCGGCGGACCGCCATGCTCGGCGTGCGGTTCGACGCGCCGGCCGCGGACCTCGGGCAGCCGGTGGCCGACGCGCTGGCCGCGGTCGTGCGCGACGCCCACGGCCTGACCGCCGGGGCCGCCGGCGAATTCGCCGCGATGACGACGGCCGCGCCGGACCTCGGCAACGCCGGGATCGGCCTGCTCGCCGCGGCACTGGTACTCCTGGTGACCTTCGGTTCGATGACGTGCGTGCTGCTCCCGGTGCTCACGGCGGCGGTTTCGGTGGGTTGCGCACTGGCCACGGTCACGCTGCTTTCGCACGTCATGACCGTCCCGAAGATCAGCACCGAGATCGCCGCGCTGCTGGGGCTCGGCGTCGGTGTCGACTACGCGCTGTTCGTGCTGACCCGCTACCGGCAGGGCCTCGGGGAAGGCGCCCCGCCGCCGGTCGCGCTGGCCACCGCCGCCGCGACGTCCGGGCGCAGCGTGGTCTTCGCCGGCGTGACCGTGTGCGTTTCGCTGGGCGGCCTGCTGACCGTCGGCATGCCGTTCCTCGACGGGATCGCCGTGGCCGCCGCGGTTTCGGTGCTGCTGACCGCGCTCGCCGCGCTGACCCTGCTGCCCGCGTTGCTGCGGCCCGTCGCCCGGATGCGCGTCAAGCCCGGCGGGAACGGCGGCCGCTGGGCCCGGCTGGCGCGTTCGGTGACCGCGCGGCCCGGGCCGTACACGCTGGCGGCGGTGCTGGTCGTGGCCGTGCTCGCGCTGCCGATGACCGGGCTGCGGCTCGGCGTGCCGGACGCCGCGCAGGATCCGCCCGGCAGCATCACCCGGACCGGCGCCGAGCTGCTGACCGACGGGTTCGGGCCCGGCGCCGGCGCCCCGCTGCTGGTGGTGGGCACCGGCGACGCCTCGCTGGGCACGCTGCGGGAAGCGGTGCTCGCCCGCGCCGACGCGGGCCCGCCGATGGCGCTGCCCGGCGGAGGCCGGCTGCTCACCGTCGTCCCGCGGACCGCGCCCGGCGACCCGGCCACCGCCGGGCTGCTGGCCTGGACGCGGACCATGGCGGCGACCATCGGCGGCCCGGACGCGCACGTCGGCGGGATCGTCGCGACCCAGGCCGACTTCTCGGCGGCGATCACCGCGCGGCTGCCGGTGTTCCTGGTCAGCGTCGTCGGCATCGCGGTCCTGCTGCTCGCCTGGGTGTTCCGCAGCGTGCTGATCCCGCTGACGGCGGCGGTGATGAACCTGCTGACCGCGGCCGCGACGACCGGAGCTGTGGTCTGCACCTTCGGCGCCCCGATCGAGCCGTACCTGCCGGTGTTCCTGTTCGCCGGGCTGTTCGGGCTCTCGATGGACTACGAGGTCTTCCTCATCGCCCGCATCCAGGAAGCCTGGCGCCGCCACGGCGACACCCGGGCCGCGGTCGTCGACGGCGTCGCGGCGACCGGCCGGACCATCACCGCGGCCGCGCTGATCATGGCGCTGGTGTTCGTGTCGTTCGCCTTCGTCGACGCCCGCGTCGTGCGGGAAGCGGGGGTCGGGCTGACCGTCGCCGTGCTGCTGGACGCGGTCGTCGTCCGCTGCGTGCTCGTGCCCGCGGTGATGGCCCGTTTCGGCGCCGCTAACTGGTGGTTCCCGCGACGGCGGCCCGTCCTCACCCGCGAGCCGGTGGGGAGCACGCGATGAAGACCCTCGTACTCCTCGCGCTCGGTGCGTTCGTCACAACGCTCGACAACACCATCGTTGCCGCCGGTGCGCCGTCGATCGGCCGCGACCTCGCTCTCGACCTCGATGCGCTGCAGTGGATCGCGCTCGGCTACATGCTCCCGTTCGCCGGCTTGCTACCGGCCGGGGGCGCGCTGGCCGACCGCTGGGGTCCTCGCCGGACGCTGACCGCCGCGCTGCTCGCGTTCGGGCTCGGCGCGGCGGCAGGCGGGCTGGCCGGGTCGCTGTGGCTGCTGGTCGCCGCAAGGGTGCTGCAGGGGGTGGCGGCCGCGTTCCTGGTGCCGGGCCTGCTCAGCCTCCTGCGCACGAACCTCGACGCGCGCGGTCGCACGCTCGGTGCGGCGGTCTGGACCGCGTGCCTCGCCGCGGCACTGGCGCTCGGCCCCGCGCTCGGCGGGGTGCTGAGCGAATACCTCGGCTGGGCCTGGATCTTCTTCGTGAACCTCCCGTTCGTGGTGGCGATGCTGGTGCTGCTGCCGACGGTCCCCGGCCGGGCCGGTGGGGACACCCGCGCACCGCCGCTCGCGGCGATGGTCCTGGTGACGGCGAGCCTGGTGCTGCTCACCGCCGCACTCGCCGAACCCCGGTTCGCGCTCCCGCTGTTCATTGCGGGTGCCGCGCTCGGCGTGGGGTTCGCCGTCCGGGAGCGGCGGGCGCGGGACCGGCTGGTTCCCGCGGAGCTGACCGGGAACCGCGTGTTCGCCGGCTCGCTCGGTCTGCAGCTGTTGTGGGGACTCGGGATTTCCGGGATCTTCTTCTTCACGCCGTTGCTGCACCAGGAGTTCCTCGGCCTCGGCCCGGTCGGCGCCGGGCTGCCCCTGGTGCTGGTCGCGGTGGCGGTCGTCGCCGCGACGCCGCTCGTGCCGGGGGCCGTCGCCCGCCACGGTCCACTTCGGACGGTGGCGGCGGGGCTCGCCGTGGTCGGGGCCGGGCTGCTCGCGCTCGCCGCGGTGAACGCGATCCCGCAGATCTGGCCCCGCGTGCCCGGCCTGGTCCTGATCGGGGCGGGCTCGGCGTTCACCGTCCCGATGACGTCGCACGCGCTGGACGTCGTGGCGGAGCGGCATTCCGGCACGGCGTCGGGCTTGCTCACCGCGGCGCGCGAGCTGTCGAGCGCGCTCGGTGTCGCGCTGATCGGCGCGGTGCTGACGGCGGTGCGCGCGGCGCGGCTCGAAGCGGGTACCGCACCCCCGGCCGCGCTGGCCGGAGGCTACACCGCCGGGCTGCTCACCGCGGCCGGGTTGACGTTCGCCGGTGCGCTGCTGGCCGTGCGCGTGTCGAAGACCCGTTCCGCCGATACTTCGTCGCCGCGTGACAAACGCGCGGTGCCCTGACCCGTTTCCCGGTGAGCATCCGGGATCCGCCGATTGACAACCGCACCGGCGCAGCTATTCACTGCGCCGGTAAACGCTCTCTGCGAGGGACCATGGAAACCATTTCCCAGCCGATTCCCGGTACACCGGAAACGCTCGGCGACGGCGAATCGTTCGCGACCCTGCTGGGCCGGTGGGCGCGGGTGCTCGGCGACGAAACCGCCGTGACGCACCTCGACCACCGCGCCACCGCGGACGGTCGCGCCGTCACGCTCTCCTGGCGTGCCCTCGACGAGCGCGTCGACGCGGTCGCCGCGCGGCTCGCGGACCTCGCGGCACCGGGGGAGCGGGCGGCGGTGCTGGCCGGGCAGTCGGTCGGCTACGTCGTGGCGTTCCTCGGCGCGCTGCGGGCGGGGCTGGTCGCGGTGCCGCTGTTCGCGCCCGGCCTGCCCGGCCACGAGGGCCGCCTCGCCGGCACGCTCGCCGACTGCACCCCGCGGGTCGTGCTGACGACTTCGGCCGACTTCGATGCTGTTCGCGAATTCACCGCCGGGCCGGAGGTTGTCGCCGTGGACGCGCTGCCGGAAGCCGAAGCGCGCGAATGGCCCCGGCCGGATCCCGACGCGCCCGCCTACCTGCAGTACACGTCGGGGTCGACGCGGTCGCCCGCCGGGGTCGTGCTGACCCACCGGAACGTGCTCGCCAACGCGCGTCAGGCCTGCGCCGCCTACGGTGTCGAGAGCCGGACGACGTCGACGGTCAGCTGGCTGCCGCTGTTCCACGACATGGGCCTGATCCTCGGCATCGGTGCGCCCATGATGGGCGGGATGGCGTCGGTGCTGATGGACCCGCTGGCGTTCCTCGAACGTCCGGCGCGGTGGCTGCAAGCGCTTTCCGCGAGTCCGGGCGCGATCAGCGCGGCCCCCAACTTCGCCTACGCCTACAGCGCTTCCCGCGTGACCGAGGCCGAAAAGGACTTCCTGGAGCTGAGCCGGGTCGTGTCGCTGATCAACGGCAGCGAACCGGTGCTGCCGGCCACCATCGCGAAGTTCCAGGACGCCTTCGGCGGATGCGGGCTGCGACCCGAGGTCCACCGCTCCTCCTACGGCTTGGCGGAGGCCACCGTGCTCGTTTCCGTGACGGACAGCGGGAAAGTGGCCCGGCAGGTCACGTTCGACCGGGACCGCCTCGCCGCCGGGCTCGCCGTGCCGGCCGCGTCCGGCACGACGCTCGTCTCATGCGGCCGCCCGGCGGGCCAGCGGGTGCGGATCGCCGACCCGGTGACCGGGAACGACGTCGAGCCGGGGGAAGTCGGCGAAATCCGGGTCAGCGGCCCGAACGTCGGCCGCGGCTACTGGGGACGGCCCGACGCGTCGGCGGCGACCTTCGGCCTGCCCCCGCTCGACCCGGACACCGGCGAGGGCTGGCTGGCGACCGGCGACCTCGGCGTGGTCTTCGACGGCGAGCTGTTCGTCACCGGCCGGCTCAAGGACCTGGTCGTCGTCGACGGCCGCAACCACTACCCGCAGGACATCGAGCAGACCGTGGAAGCGCATCCCGCCGTGCGGCCCCACTCGGCGGCGGCGTTCGCGATCGAAGTCGCCGACGGGGAGGCCGCGGTGGTCGTGCTGGAACGCGCCAAGGACTTCGAAGCCGGCGTCGCCGACGCCGCGGCGGACCTGCGGGCCGCGGTGTCGGCCGGGCACGGGCTGCGCCTGCACGACGTCGTCTTCCTGGCGCCCGGCGAGGTGCCGCGCACGTCGAGCGGCAAGATCAGCCGGGCGCGCTCCCGGGCGTCCTATGCGGACGGTTCGCTGACCGAGCGGCGGCTCGGGTGAACGCGGCCGGGATCCGCGCCTGGCTGCTCGCCCGGCTCGGCGACGTCGACGCCGACCGCCCGCTCCAGGAACTCGGACTGTCCTCACGGGACGCGACGGCGCTCGCCGCCGACCTGGGCCGGTTCGTCGGCCGGCCGCTGGCGCCGACGCTCGTCTGGCAGTACCCGACGATCGCCGCGCTCGCCGCCCACCTGTCCACAGTGGAGCCGGCGCCGGTCCCGGAGCCGTGGCGGGAGGCCGGGGAGCCGATCGCGATCGTCGGCCTCGGCTGCCGCCTGCCGGGCGGGATCGAGTCGCCGGCGGCGTTCTGGCGGTTCCTCGACGACGGCGGGGACGCCATCGGCGACGTCCCGGAAGGCCGCTGGGAGACGTTCGCGCCCGCCGAAGACCTGGCCGGGCTGCCGGCGCGGGGCGGTTTCCTCGACGACGTCGCCGGGTTCGACGCGGCGTTCTTCGGCATCACCCCGCGCGAAGCCGAGGCGATGGACCCGCAGCAGCGGATCCTCCTGGAGGTCGCGTGGGCGGCGCTGGAGCACGCCGGGATCCCGCCGGAGCGCCTGCGCGGCAGCCGGACCGGCGTGTTCGTCGGGCTGTCGGCCACCGAATACGGCTCGCTGACGATGACCGACGTCGCGGGCGTCGACGTCTGGTCGGGCACCGGCGCGGCGGCGAGCATCGCCGCGAACCGGCTGTCGTACCTGCTCGACCTGCGCGGACCGAGCCTGACGCTGGACACGGCGTGCTCGTCGTCGCTGGTCGCGGTGCACCAGGCGGTGGAGAGCCTGCGCCGCGGCGAGAGCGAGCTCGCGCTGGCGGCGGGGGTGAACGTGCTGCTGTCGCCGGGGATCACGGCGGGCTTCCACCGCGCGGGGGTGCTCGCCGCCGACGGCCGTTGCAAGCCGTTCGACGCGAGCGCGGACGGGATCGTCCGGGGCGAGGGCTGCGGCGTGGTCGTGCTGAAGCCGTTGCGCGCGGCCCGGCGGGACGGCGACCGGGTGCTGGCGCTGGTGCGCGGCAGCGCGGTGAATTCGGACGGGCGCTCCAACGGGTTGACGGCGCCGAACCCGGAGGCGCAGGCCGCACTGCTGCGGGACGCCTACGCGGGCATCGATCCGTCCACTGTGGACTACGTCGAGGCGCACGGGACCGGCACGCCGCTGGGGGATCCGCTGGAGGCTGGGGCCCTCTCGGCGGTACTCGGGCGCGGCGCGGACCGGCCGTTGCTGCTCGGGTCGGTGAAGAGCAACCTCGGGCACCTCGAAGGGGCGGCCGGGATCGCCGGGCTGCTCAAGGTGGTGCTGGCCATGACGCACCGGCGGCTGCCGGCGAGCCTGCACTTCAGCGCGCCGAATCCGTATATCGACTTCAGCGGGCTGCGGGTGGTCACGGAGGGGACTGCGTGGCCGCGGTACTCCGGAACCGCGCGGGCGGGGGTCTCGGCGTTCGGGTTCGGGGGGACCAACGCCCACGTCGTGCTGGAGGAGTGGCCCGCCGCGGCGTTCCCGCCTCGGGGGGAGTCGGCGGGGCCGCAGGTGTTCGCGCTTTCGGCGCGGTCGGACGGGGTGGTGCGGGCGCGGGCCGGGGAGCTGGCCGACTGGCTCGCCGCGTCCGATGTGCCGCTGGGGGCGGTCGCGGCGACGCTGGCCCACCGGCGGGAGCACCTGCCGGCGCGGGGTGCGGTGGTGGGGGAGAGCCGCGGCGAGGTGGTCGAGGCCCTGCGTGAGCTGGCGGCGGGCCGCGGTGTCGTGGGCGAAGCCGAGCACGAGCCCAGCGTCGTCTTCGTCTTCTCCGGTTACGGTTCGCAGTGGTCCGGGATGGGCCGGCTCCTCCTCGGCGCCGAGCCCGCCTTCCGGGCCGAGGTCGACGCGCTCGATCCCGTTTTCCGTGCGGAGGCCGGGTTTTCGCTGCGCGAGGCACTGAGCCGCGACCTGCCGGACCTGGCCGCGACCCAGCTGACCCTCTTCGGTGTGCAGATCGCCCTCGCCGCGCTGTGGCGGGCGCACGGTGTCACGCCGGCCGCCGTCTTGGGGCACTCCATGGGCGAGGTCGCCGCGGCCGTGGTCGCCGGGGCGCTGGACGTCGGCGACGGCCTGCGGGTCATGGCCACCCGGGCACGGCTGCTCACCGAACTCGACCAGTCGGGGGAGGGGGCGATGGCCGTCGTCGAGCTGTCGCCGGCCGAGCTCGCGGACTTCCCCGAGGTCGCCATCGCGGTGTACGCGTCGGCGACGCAGTGCACCGTCAGCGGACCCGCCGACCAGGTCGAAGCGCTGGTCGAGCACGCGGAGAGCCTCGGCAGGCTGGCGCGGCGGCTGCCGGTCGGCGGGGCCGGGCACTCCGCCGCCGTCGACGCCGTGCTCGGGCGGCTGCGCGCCGACCTGGCCGGGCTCGTCCCCGGTCCAGCCGCAATTCCCTGCTACAGCAGCGTTCTCGACGATCCGCGGGAGACGCCCGCGTTCGACGTCGAGTACTGGGCCGCGAACCTGCGCCGTCCGGTGCGGTTCAGCCAGGCCCTCGCCGCGGCGGCCGGCGACGGGCACACCATCTTCGTCGAGATCGCGCCGCACCCCGTCGCGCTGGCCGCGATCGAGCAGGCCGGCGTGCTCGGCCTGGCGTCGGGGAGCCGCCGGGCCGACGAGCGGACGGCGTTCCTGACCAGCCTCGCCCGGCTGCACGTGCTGGGCCTGCCCGGCGTGCTCGCCGCCCGGCCCGCGGCGGCGCCGGTCGAGCTGCCGGGGCCGGTCTGGCGGCACGAGCGGTTCTGGCCGCGGCGGCCCGTCCGCGCCGGCGGCGGCCACCCGTTGCTGGGTGTCCACATCGAACACCCGGACGGCGGGCACCTCTGGCGCGCCGACGTCGGCACCGAGGTGCTGCCGTGGCTGGCCGACCACACCGTGCGGGACCGGCCGGTGTTCCCGGCGACCGGGTTCCTCGAGCTGGCCTTGGCCGCCGGCCGGCACGTGCACGACCTCGAACTGCGGGAGGTGCTCCCGCTCGCCGGGCACACCGAGGTGACGACCACCCTGACCGGCGGCGAGCTGAGCGTGCACGCCAGGTCCGCGGCCGGCGAGTGGGTCCGCCACGCCACCGCGCGGATCGGGACCGGCGGGACGCCGTCCCCGCCGCTCGGGGAGGTCGAGGGCGAGCCCGTCGACGTCTACCGCGCGCTGGCGGAGCTGGGGCAGTCCTATGGGCCGGCGTTCCGCGGCCTGCGCCGGGTCGTGGCCGGCGGCGGCCGCGCGTCGGCGTCGATCGCACTGCCCGAGGCCGACCACCCGGCGTACGTGCTGCACCCGGCCCTCGCCGACGCCTGCCTGCACGCACTGGCCGCGGCGGTCGGTTCGGCGGACGGCCTCTACCTGCCGCTTTCGATCGGCGAGGTGGTCGTCGCGGGCGAACCGCGCCGGGGTGTACGGGTGGATGCGGTGGTCGCCCCGTCCGGCGACGGCCTGCTCGGGATCGTCCAGCTGGTCGACGCCGAGGACGTCGTCCTGGTGGAGTTCCGCGACGTCTATTGCCGCCGGCTGCGCGATGCGGCGGTGGGGCGCCTCCTGCTAGAAGCGGCTTGGCAGCCGGTGGAGCTGCCCGAGGCGCCGTCGCGCGAGCACCACTGGATCGAGCTGGACACCGCCGGTCTCGGAGACCGCGCGGCGCTGGCGAAGCTGTTGCGGGACGGTGAGACGACCGCGGTCATCGCCCGCCTGGGTTCGGCGGGCGGTCCGGACCCCGAGGCGGCCGCGCGGCTGGTCGAGACGCTGACGGGGGTCGTCGCCGAGCTGGCCGAGCTGCCGGCACCGCCGCGGTTGTGGCTGGTCACGGCGGGCGCGCAGGCCGTGCGGCCCGGGGAGGCGGGCGATCCCGGGCCGGCTGCGGTGCGCGGGCTGGTGCGGGTGCTCGCGTTCGAGCACCCGGAGCTGCGGGCGTCGCTGGTGGACTGCGACGACTTCGCCCGGTTGCGCGACGAGATCCACGCGGACGCCCCGGACGACGAGATCGCTTGGCGCGACGGTGTCCGGTACGCGCGGAGGCTCTCCCGTCCGGAGCTTGGCGACCCGATCCGCGAGCCGGTGCGGGAAGGCGCGTACATCATCACGGGCGGGCTGGGCGGGCTCGGTCTGGTGGCGGCGAAGTGGCTGGCCGAGCGCGGGGCGACGCGGGTGGTGCTCAGCAGCCGCCGTGCGGTGGACCCGGCCGTGCTGGGCTTCGGATCGCTGCGCGCCGAGGGGGGCTCGGCTGCGGACCTCGCCGATTCGGGCGCGACTGAGCGAACGGCTGGCGCGCCGGGCGTGGGTGGGCGAGCGGCTGGCAGCCACGCCGAACCGGGCATGGCTGGGCAAGGCGCCGACGGCTTCGCCGAAGCGGCCGCAGCTGGGCGGGCGGCCGGTGGTCTCGCCGAGGTGGGCTTGGCTGGGCGAGCGGCCGGCGGGCTCGCCGGGGTGGGCGGGCAGGTGGCTGGTGAGCTCGCCAGGGCGGGCGCGGGTGGGCAAGTGGTCGGTGGTTTCGCCGAAGCGGCCGCGGGTGGGCAGGCGGCTGGCGGTGTCGCTGAAGCGGGCGTGGGTGGGCAAGTGGCCGGTGGTCTTGCCGAAGTGGGCGTGGTTGGGCAGGCGGCTGGTGGTCTTGCCGAGCCGGGCATGGCTGAGCAAGGCACCGGCGGCTTCGCCGAAGCGGCCGCGGCTGGGGAAGCGGCTGGTGGTTTCGCCGAGGTGGGCGTGGGCGGGCAAGTGGCCGGTGGGCTCGCTGAAGCGGGCGTGGATGGGCAAGTGGCCGGTGGTCTTGCCGAAGTGGGCGTGGTGGGGCAGGCGGCCGGCGGTTTTGCCGAAGCGGCCGCGGCTGGGGAAGCGGCTGGTGGTTTCGCCGAGGTGGGAGTGGGCGGGCAAGTGGCCGGTGGGCTCGCTGAAGCGGGCGTGGATGGGCAAGTGGCCGGTGGTTTCGCCGAACCGGCCGCGGGTGGGCAGGCGGCCGGCGGTTTTGCCGAAGCGGCCGCGGCTGGGGAAGCGGCTGGAGGTCTCGCCGAGGCAAGCGTGGGCGGGCAAGTGACCGGCGACCAGGCCGAAACCGCTCAGTCCCGCGCCTACCCGGGCGTCGAAGTCCGCGTGGTGCCCGGCGACATCGCCGAGCCGGGGGTCGCCGAGGAGCTGGTTGCGGTTGCCGTCGAAGGGGGTGTGCCGCTTCGTGGGGTGCTGCACGCCGCCGGGGTGCTTGGCGATGGGGCTGCGATCACCCTTGATGGCCCGACGATCGAAGCCGTCTGGCGGCCCAAAGCTCTCGGTGCCTGGCGGGTGCACCAAGTGACCGCCGAGCACGACCTCGACTGGTGGCTCGTCTACTCCTCCGCCGCCGCGTTGTTCGGGTCACCGGGGCAGGCCGCCTACGCCAGTGCCAACGCCTGGGCCGATGCCCTTGTCGCCTGGCGGCGGGCGCGGGGGCTTCCCGCCGCGACCATCAACTGGGGTGCCTGGGGCGAGGTCGGCGCCGCGGCCGGGTCGGTGAATCCGGTGCTCACCCCGCTCGGTACCGAAGAAGCCCTGGCCGCCTTGGACGCCGTGCTGGCGCGGGATCGGCGAGAGACCGGGGTCGCCCGCATCGACGCCGAGACCGTGCTGGAAATGTTCCCACGCCTCGGCGAACGTCCGTTCTTCGAAATCTTCACCCCGCGGCGAGAGTCCACTTGGGACGGTATGGAGGCACTGAGGGCGGCGACGCCCGAGCAGGCCAGGGCCGCGATCGGCGACCACCTCGCCGGGCTCATCGCGGGACTCCTCGGCTTCGCCGAAGTCGATCGGGACGTGCCGCTCACCCGGCTCGGGCTGGACTCGCTCTCGGCCATGCGCGCTCGCGGCGCCGTCGAACGCGACTTCGGGCTGCCCTTGCCGATTCCGCTCCTCCTGCGCGGAGCCAGCCTCGCCGAGCTCGCCGGGCACCTCGCCGAGCAGGCCGGGTTCGGGACCGCCGCGCCGGTCGAGCGGGTGGTCGCCGGGCCGCGGGATCCCGCTGAACGGTGGGTCGCGCGGCACTGGCGGACCGTCGTCGGCGGGGCCGGACCCGGGGTGCACGACGACTTCTTCGCCGCCGGCGGGGATCCGGAGCGGCTGCGGGCGCTGTTCGCCGACGAGCTCGACGTCGTGCCCGAGCGGCTGTTCGACACCCCGACCGTCGCCGCGATGGCCGATCTGGTGCGGGACGAGCTCGAGGGGCACGGCGGCGGGCCGGTGCGGGTGTTGCGGGACGGGGCCGGCGATCCGGTGTTCCTGTTCCACCCCGCGGGTGGCCGGGCGAGCGTGTACCGCGAACTCGTGCGGCTGCTGCCGGAAGGGCAGCCGGTGTACGGGTTCGAGCGCATCGACGACGAGGACACCGTCGAGGCCAAGGCCGCCTGCTACGCCGAGCTGGTCCGCGAGATCCAGCCGGACGGGCCCTACCGGCTCGGCGGCTGGTCCTTCGGCGGCTGCCTCGCCTACGAGACCGCGCGGCAGCTCGGCGGCGCCGAACTGGTGTTCCTGATCGACACCATCCTGCCGCTGCCCGCACCGGGCACACCGGTGCAAGAGCTGCTGCTGGACCGCTTCGACCGGTTCGCCGACCACGTCTCGCGAACGTACGGGGTGCCGTTCTCGGTGCCGCGCGAGGAACTCACGCGGCTCGACGAAGACGCCCAGATCCGGTGGGTCATGGCGAAGCTGGCCGAGCTCGTGCCGGACCTCGGCGCCGGGGTGCTGCGGCACCAGTACGAGTCCTATGTGGACGCCCGGGTCGCCGAGCGGTACGTCCCCGAGCCCTGCGGCGGGCGCGTGGTGCTGCTGCGGGCGCAGGAGCCGCACCCGCTGACCACCGCGCTGGACCCCCGGTACCTGCGCACCGACGACACCCTCGGCTGGGACGCGTACTGCGGCGCCCTCGAAGTCGTGCGGGTGCCCGGTGACCACGTGTCGATGATCGACCCGCCGCACGTGACGGCGCTGGCCGCCGCGCTCGCTGCCCGGCTCGGAACGGTGGTGCGGTGATGGACGAGCTCACGCCGGGGACGGCGTTCCGGATCGCCGACCTCGCCGCCCGGCAGGACGAAGCCGTGCGGATCGCCGAGAAGCGGGCCGTCGACCGGCAGCACGCCAAGGGAAAGCTGACCGCGCGCGAACGCATCGGGCTGCTGCTGGACCCCGGGTCCTTCGTGGAACTCGACCAGTTCGCGCGGCACCGGTGCGCCGAATTCGGGATGGACGCGAACAGACCGTGGGGCGACGGCGTCGTGACCGGGCACGGCACCGTCGACGGGCGGCAGATCTGCGTGTTCTCGCAGGACTTCAGCGTGTTCGGCGGCAGCATGGGCGAGGTCTCGGGCGAGAAGGTCCTCAAGGTGATGGACCTCGCGATGTCGCTGGGCTGCCCGGTCGTCGGGATCAACGACTCCGGCGGCGCGCGGATCCAGGAAGGCGTCGTCTCGCTCGCGTACTACGCCGAGCTCGGCCGCCGCAACGCCCACGCGTCCGGCGTCATCCCGCAGATTTCGATGATCATGGGCCCGTGCGCGGGCGGCGCGGTCTACGCGCCGGCGATCACCGACTTCACCGTGATGGTCGACGGGACTTCGCACATGTTCGTCACCGGCCCGGACGTCGTGCACGCCGTCACCGGCGAGCGGGTGACCGCGCAGGAGCTCGGCGGCGCGGCCGTGCAGTCCGAAGTGGCCGGCAACGCCCACCACCGGGCCGCGAACGAGGAGGACGCCGTCGAGTGGGTGCAGACCCTGCTCGCCTACCTGCCGTCGAACAACCTCGACCTCGCCCCGGAGTACGCCGACGACACCAGCGCGGTCGTCACGCCGGCCGACCTCGCGCTCGACCGGCTGGTGCCCGACTCGCCGCACCGGACCTACGACATGGCCGAGCTGATCGCCGCGCTGATCGACGACGGCGAGTACACCGAGGTGCACAGCGCCTTCGCGGCCAACATGATCTGCGCGTTCGGCCGGATCGAGGGCCGGACGGTCGGCATCGTCGCCAACCAGCCACGCCACCAGGCCGGCGTCCTCGACATCGACGCGTCCGAGAAGGCCGCCCGGTTCGTGCGCTTCTGCGACGCCTTCGGCATCCCGCTGCTCACCCTCGCCGACGTTCCCGGCTACCTGCCGGGCACCGGACAGGAACGTGGCGGGATCATCCGCCGCGGCGCCAAGCTGATCTACGCCTACTCGGAGGCGACGGTGCCGAAGGTGACCGTCGTCGTGCGCAAGGCTTACGGCGGCGGCTACGCGGTGATGGGCTCGAAGCACCTCGGTGCCGATGTCGTGCTGGCCTGGCCCACCGCCGAAATCGCGGTGATGGGGGCCGAAGGCGCGGTGCAGGTGCTGCACCGGCGTGAGCTGGCCGCCCTGCCCCCGGAACAGCGGGAAGCCATGGGCCGCCGGCTCACCGACGAGTACCGCGAGCGCCACGGCGGCCCGTACCTGGCCGCCGAACGCGGCTACGTCGACCAGGTCGTCACACCGTCGCAAACCCGCCTGCACGTGGCGCGGGCGCTGCGGACCCTGCGGACCAAACGTCAGACCCTGCCGGCGAAGAAGCACGGCAACATCCCCTTGTGAGGAGTCGCGATGAAGCGATTGGCTTTGCTGGCGTTGTCGGCGGTGCTCCTGCTCGCCGCCGGCGGCGTCGCCCCGGCCCAGGCGGCCCCGGCGGTGGCCGACGACGGTGCGAAGGTCGTCTCGGAAACCTGGCTGGACGCCCGGACCGTCGACCTCAAGATCAGTTCGCCCGCGCTCGGCACCACCGGGATGGTCCGGCTGATCGTACCGGCCGGCTGGGCGGCGCAGCCGAGCCGGACCTGGCCGGTGCTGTTCCTGCTGCACGGCTGCTGCGAGCCGGTCGACTACAAGTCGTGGGACCAGTTCACCGACGTCAAGGCGTTCACCGCGACCAAGGACGCGCTCGTCGTGATGCCGACGGACGGGCCGGCCGGGATGTACACCAAGTGGTGGAACTTCGGCCTGAGCGGCACCCCGGACTGGGACACGTTCCACACCGCCGAAGTGCGCCAGATCGTCGAACGCGGGTACCACGGCGGTACCCGACGGGCGGTCGCCGGGCTGTCGATCGGCGGGTACGGCGCGCTCGCCTACGCGTTCAAGCACCCGGGGATGTTCGGCGCGGCCGCGTCCTACAGCGGCGTACCGAACACGCTCTTCCCCGGCATCCCGGTCTGGATCATCGGCATCCTCGCCCGGGCCGGCATCTTCAACTACCTGCAGCTGTGGGGCGACTCCTTCGGGATGCGGCCGCTCTGGTCGGCGGGCAACCCCTACGACCACGCCGACCAGCTGCGCGGCACGGCGCTCTACATCTCCTGCGGCAACGGGCAGACCGGCCCGCTCGACCCGCCCGGCCAGTCCGACGTCCTGGAGCCGTCGGCGCTGCTGTCGTCGCAGAGCTTCACGGACCTGCTGCGCTCCAAGGGGATTCCCGCGACCGTCGACTACTACGGGCCCGGCACGCACAGCTGGCCGTACTGGCAGCGGGCCCTGCACAACTCGTGGCCGGTCCTCGCCGGCGCACTGGGCCTTCCGGCCTGATCTTCCCGTTCGACCGATGGAGGTTGTGGTGAAGTCCGTCCACGTGCGACAGCTGGTGTCGGCGCTGGTGAGCTGCTGCCTGGTGGCGCTGGGGGTGGTGGCCGCGAGCCCGCCCGCCGGCGCGGCCGCCGCCCCGATCCTGCCGGGGCCGTTCGACGACTCGTTCTACACCCCGCCGTCGCCGCTGCCGGCCGGGAAACCCGGGGACGTGCTGCGCTGGCGGCCCACGGTCCCGCTGCTGAACGCGGCCAACGCCGACGCCTGGCAGGTGATGTACCTCTCGACCAACGCCCAGGGCCGTCCGGACGCGGTGACCGGGACCATCCTGGTGCCCAAGGGGAAGGACCCCGCGGCGGCGCCGATCGTCGGGTACGCGGTGGGTACGCAGGGCCCGGCGTTCAAGTGCACGGCGTCCAAGGCGATGGAGCGGGGCACGCTGTACGACCAGCCGGCCATCAACGACTCGCTGTCCTCGGGCTACGCGGTCGCGGTGACCGACTACGAGGGCTACTCGCCGGCGACCGTGCCGACGTACATCACCGGGCAGTCGATGGGCCCGGCCGTGATCGACTCGGTGCGGGCGGCGCAGAACCTGCCGTCCGCCCGGCTGGCGAAGAGCGCCAAGGTGATCTTCCAGGGCTACTCGCAGGGCGGCGGCGGAGCGATGTGGGCGGGGGAGAAGCAGCCTTCGTACGCACCGGAGCTGAACCTCGTCGGCGTCGTCGCGGGCGGCGTCCCGGCCGACCTGACCGAGGTCGCCAAGGGCCTCGACGGGTACATCGGGTTCGGGTTCCTCGCGTTCGCCGCGGTCGGGCTGGACGCGGCCTACCCGGACCTGAAACTGGATTCGTTCCTCAACGACACCGGCCGTCAGCAGTTGTCGGACGCCAAGAAGAACGCGTGCGTGGCGGAACTGCTGCTGAATTATTCGTTCAAGAAGATCAGTGATTACACGACGTCGAATCCGCTGGCGACCCCGCAGTGGCAGGCGCGGCTGGCGCAGAACAAGCTGGGCGCGAACCCGCCGCGGGTGCCGGTTTTCCAGTACCACGCGAGCACCGACGAAATCGTCAACACCCCTCAGGCGGAGGCGCTGCACCGGACGTACTGCGCGGCCGGCGTCCGCGAGCAGTGGAAGACCTACCTCTCCGACCACGCGACAGGAATCCTGGCGGGCAACGCCGACGCCCACCAGTGGATCGTCAATCGCTTCACGGGGGCGGCGGCGCCGTCGAACTGCTGACGATCAGACCTTCGCGGCGGCGAAGGCTGCTGCGTCGGCGGCTTTGTTCCCGTAGCTCAGGTGGGCCAGGAAGTTGAACCCGCCCGCCTGGCAGATCGGGTCGCCGTCGGCGCAGTAGTCCTTCGTGCGGCTCTGGTAGGTGCCGGTGACCTGGCGGCCGAGCGCGCGGATCGGGTTGCCGAACAACAAGATCGCGGCGATCCGGGGCGCGAGCTCCGCGGGGATGGTCGCGGCGATCGGGCCGCCGACGACTGCGCCCTCGCTGCTGATGCCGATCGAGTTGTCGACGACGTTCGCGCCCTGGGAATAGCCGACCAGCACGAACCGCTGCTGCGGGCAGGCCGCGGCCTGGGCCTTGACGTGGTTGACCAGGTCCGTGTTGCCCTTCTGCACGGACGCGGGCTCGCCGAGGTCGGCCGGGTAGTCCACCCGGTAGCTGCTCAGCGTGCGCGGGCGCAGCGAATTCCGGACCGCCTGGTAGACGGGGTCGCCGACGATGAACCCGAGCGTGCCGGGTTCGCCGGTGCCGCGGGGCGACCGGGACGTCGATGTCGGTGCACGGCGCGGCGGACGCCGCCGGCGCGGCCGCGACGCTCAGGCCGGTGATGGCGATACCGAGTGCGGCGGCGGCGGAAAACAGGCGCGTTTTCATGGCTGATCAACACCTCTTCGCGGGAAAACGGGGTCGGCAAGCGCTTTCCGGGTGGATCGGAAATGCATTTCGGCGCTTGCGGGTAACGGCAGCGTCGCAGCGCCCGCCGACCGCGGCAAGAGTCAATTGCGAAGGCCGCCGGGAATTGTCCGGCGGGTGACAACCAGTCCGGTGTGGATGCTCAGGTGGCGCACTGGCGCGCGTCGTCGACGCGGTCGAGCAGCACCGGGTCGAGGCCGCGCAGCGCGGCCAGGACGAACCCGGTGGCCAGTTCGCCCGCCGCGATCGGGTCGACGCCGGGGGAGTGCGAAACGTGCATCGCGGCGCGGCCGACGAGGCCCACCATCATCGCGGCGAGCAGGTCCGCGCCCGGGCCGGGCGTGCGGCCGTGGGCCAGCAGGTGCTCGTGGATCCGGCCGAGGACGTGCGTGGTGACGGTGTCGGCCAGCGCGCGGCGCTCGTTCGACATCTCGTCGACGGCGGAGTCGAACAGCAGCCGGAAGCTGTCCGGGTGGGCGCCGGCGTAGCCGAACATCGCCATCACCGAGAGCCGCACGCGCTCTTCCAGTGGCCGCGCGCTCGCGGTTTCGTAGGCGGTGAGCACCCAGTCCCGCAGCGCGGCGACTTCGCGGGTCACGGTGGCGCGGAAGAGGGCCGCTTTGTCCCCGAAGTGCGCGTAGAGGGTGGGTTTGGTGGAGTCGGCGCGCTCGGCGATCAGCCCCATGGTGGCCTGGGCGTAGCCGCGCTCGGCGAAGACCGCGCGGGCGGCGTCGAGCAGTTCGCCGTCGGTGGGCCGGGCGGCCGGGCTGCGGCGAGCGCTGGATCGATCAGGACGACTCGGCCGGCTCATGGAGGTGTACTGTACGGTCCCGCTGCTTTACCGTCCGGTAAAGCTCGTTCCGTCGCCCGTCCCCGGTGGAGGAACCCTTGGTGTCCCCCGAAAGTGCCCGGCCACGCGTTCCGGCTCACCGGGACGACGGCGAAGAAATCCTCGGGAGGAGCGAGCTGGCGGCGCTCATGCGTCCGGCCCTGCCGGCATTGGTGGACTGGATCGTCCAGGAGGTGTGGCGGGTCGTCCCGGTCTACGCCCGGCCGGGGGACGGGTCCTACGGCCGCGTGACCCGGCACGGCGTCGAGTGCGCGGTCGCGCTCTTCGTGGACCTCGTCGAGGACCCGCGGGCGCCGCGCGACCGGCTGTACGCGACGTGCCACCGGCTCGGTGCGGGCGAAGCGCGCGAAGGCCGGATGCTCGACGACCTCCAGGCGGCGTACCGCGCCGGCACCCGCGCGGGCTGGCGCTGGATCATGCGGCTGGGCCGCCGTCACCGGCTGTCGTCGGCGGCGATGGCGCGGCTGGCCGAGATGCTGTTCGGCTACGCGGACGAGCTGGCCCGGATGTCGGCGCAGGGCTACCGCGAAGCGCGCGCGGAGATCGACGGCACGCGGGCGGGCCTGCGCCGCCGGCTGCTGCGGCTGCTCGTCGGCCCGGGTGCCCTCCCGGAGCCGGTCCTCGCCGAGCTCGCGGCCGCGGCCGGCTGGCCCGTCCCCGGTTCGGTGGTGGCGATCGCGGCGGAGGCGCCGGCCGGTGCGTCGTGGGGTCCCGAGGTGCTCACCGACCTCGAACCCCCGCAGCCGTACCTGCTCCTGCCCGCCCCGGCCGCCGCCGGCGCGCTGACCCGCCTCGGCACGCGCGTGGCGGTCGGCCCGGCGACGGACGTCGCTTCGGCGGCGGACTCCCTGCGCTGGGCCCGCACCGCCCTGCGCCTGGTGGCCGACGGCGCGCTCCCGGACGTCCCGGTGACGTGGTCCGCGGAGTACCTGACCACGCTGTGGCTGCTGTCCGACGCGCCCCTGGCGGACCAGCTGGCCGACCGCGAACTGGCCCCGCTGGCGCAGTTCCCGGACCGCACGCGGCGGCGGCTGGGCGAGACGCTGCTGTCCTGGCTGCAGAACGGGGGCAACTCGGAGAAGATCGCCGTGGAGCTTTCGGTGCACCCGCAGACGGTGCGCTACCGCGTGCGGCAGCTGAAGCAGACGTTCGGGGAGCGGCTGGAGGACGCCGACGCCCGGTTCGCGATGCAGGCGGCGTTGCGCGCCTCGGGGCTCAGGTCGCGGCGAGCCTGACTGTCGCCGGAGCCGCGCGGGCGCGGCCGGTCCGGCGGTCCGCACCGTCATGAAAGACCCTTTCACCTCGCCGGACGCGGTGAACGACTCGTTCATGACATCCGGACCGGGCACCGAGCGGGCACCGCACCTTGCCCAAAGCAAGAACGTGTTCTAGTTTTGTGGCGTGAAGACCGATCTGGGCCTGGCCGGTGCCGTGGTGCTGGTCACCGGCGGTGTCCGTGGCGTGGGTCAGGGCATCTGTAACGTGTTCCTGGCCCACGGGGCACGCGTGGTCACCTGCGCGCGGCGCGAGGCACCCACCGACGCCGAGTTCGTCCGATGCGACGTCCGGGACGACGCGCAGGTCGCCGCGCTCGTCGAGGGGATCGTCGACCGGCACGGGCGCCTCGACGTCGTCGTGAACAACGCCGGTGGGGCGCCCTACGTCCCGGCCGCGGAGGGCTCGCCGCGGTTGCACGAAAAGATCGTGCAGCTCAACCTGCTGGCCCCGCTGCTGGTCTCGCAGCACGCCAACGCCGTGATGCAGCGGCAGGACGACGGCGGCTCGATCGTGATGATCTCCAGCGTCAGCGGGACGCGCGCCTCGCCGGGGACGGCGGCCTACGGGGCGGCGAAGGCGGGGCTGGACAACCTGACCGCGAGCCTGGCCGTCGAGTGGGCGCCGAAGGTGCGGGTCAACGGGCTGGCCGTCGGGATGGTGCGGACCGAGCAGTCGCACCTGCACTACGGCAGCGAAGCCGCGGTCGAGGCGGTCGGGAAGACCGTGCCGCTGGGGCGGCTCGCCGAACCCCGGGAGGTCGGCGCCTGTGCCGCGTTCCTGGCTTCGCCGCTGGCTTCCTACGTCTCGGGCGCCACCCTGCGCGTGCACGGCGGCGGTGAGGTCCCGGCCTTCCTCGCCGCGGCCGACGTCAACCATCGGGAGGATTCGTGAGCGGGTTGTGCCAGGACCGGGTGGTCGTGGTGACCGGAGCCGGACGCGGGATCGGGCGCGCGCACGCCCTCGCGTTCGCCGCCGAAGGGGCGCTGGTCGTGGTCAACGACGTGGCCGGGGACGCGACCGCCGAGGTCGTCGCCGAGATCGGGGAACGCGGCGGGAAGGCGGTGGCGAACACCTCGGACATCGCCGACTGGGCCGGGGCCGCGGAACTGATCGGCACGGCGCTGGAGACCTTCGGGCGCCTCGACGTGCTGGTCAACAACGCGGGGTTCGTCCGGGACCGGATGCTGGCCAACCTGGACGAGGACGAGTGGGACGCGGTGATCCGCGTGCACCTGAAGGGACATTTCGCGCCGCTGCGGCACGCCGCCGGGCACTGGCGGGCCGAGGCCAAAGCGGGCCGGCCGCCGCGGGCGCGGGTGATCAACACCAGTTCGGGCGCCGGGTTGCTGGGCAGCGTCGGCCAGGGCAACTATTCGGCGGCGAAGGCCGGTATCGCCGGGTTGACCGTCGTGGCGGCGGCCGAGCTGGCGCGGTACGGGGTGACGGTGAACGCGATCGCGCCGGCCGCGCGGACGCGGATGACCGAAGGGGTGTTCACGTCGATGGCGAAGCCCGAGAGCGGCTTCGACGCGATGGCGCCGGAGAACGTCTCGCCGCTCGTCGTGTGGCTGGGCAGCGCGGAATCTTCGCACGTCACCGGCCGGATGTTCGAGGTCGAGGGCGGCAAGGTGTCCCTCGCGCAGGGCTGGCGGCACGGCCCGGCCGTGGACAAGGGGGAGCGCTGGGACCCGGCGGAACTGGGCCCGGTCGTCGCCGACCTGCTCGAGCGCGCGCCCGAGCCCGAACCCGTCTACGGAGCGAGCTGATGGGCATCCGCACCAAGCGCGACGCGCACGTCGAGGTCGTCACGGTCGACTTCCCGCCGGTCAACGCGCTGCCCGTGCAGGGCTGGTTCGACCTCGCCGACGCGCTCACGCGGGCTGGGCGCGACCCGGACGTGCACGTCGTCGTCCTGCGCGCCGAGGGGCGGGGCTTCAACGCGGGCGTGGACATCAAGGAGATCCAGCGCAGCGCGGGGTACGACGCGCTCGTCGGCGCGAACCGGGGCTGCTACGCGGCTTTCGGCGCCGTCTACGACTGCGAGGTGCCGGTCGTCGCGGCCGTGCACGGCTTCTGCCTCGGCGGCGGCATCGGGCTGGTCGGCAACGCCGACGTCGTCATCGCGTCCGACGACGCCACTTTCGGTGTCCCCGAAGTGGAACGCGGGGCGCTCGGCGCGGCGACGCACCTGGCCCGGCTGGTGCCGCAGCACCTGATGCGCACGCTGTACTTCACCGCCCGCACCATCACCGCCGCCGAGCTGCACGCCCACGGCTCGGTGTACCAGGTCGTGCCCCGCGCCGAGCTCGACGACGCGGCGATGGCCGTCGCCGCCGACATCGCCGGGAAGGACCCGCGCGTGATCCGGGCCGCCAAGGAGGCGTTGAACGGGATCGACACCCAGCAGGTGCACCGCAGCTACCGGTTCGAGCAGGGGTTCACCTTCGAGCTGAACCTGCTCGGCGCGTCCGACGAGGCCCGCGAGGAGTTCTTGAATGGCCGATAAGCGCATGACCGCCGACGAAGCCGCGGCGGAACTGGAAGACGGCATGACCCTCGGCATCGGCGGCTGGGGTTCGCGGCGCAAGCCGATGGCCCTGGTCCGCGCGATCCTCCGGACTCCCGTGAAGGATCTCACCGTCGTCTCCTACGGCGGCCCGGACGTCGGCCTGCTGTGCGCGGCCGGCAAGGTCAAGCGGGTCGTGTTCGGGTTCGTGACGCTGGATTCGATCCCGTTCGACCCGTGGTTCGGCCGGGCGCGGGAGACCGGCGCGATCGAGGTGACCGAGTACGACGAAGGCATGTTCGGCGCGGCGCTTTCCGCGGCGGCGCAACGGCTTCCGTTCCTGCCGATGCGCGCCGGGCTCGGCTCGGAGGTGATGCGCGCGAACCCGGACCTGCGGACCGTGCGTTCGCCCTACGCCGACGCCGAGGAGCTGGTCGCGGTCCCGGCGCGGCACCTGGACGTGGCGCTGGTGCACCTCAACCGCGCCGACGCCCGCGGCAACGCCCAGTACCTCGGGCCGGACCCGTACTTCGACGACCTGTTCTGCCTGGCGGCGGCGAAACGGTTCGTGTCGGTCGAGAAAGTCGTCGAGACGCCGGACTTGCTGGCGGGCGGGCCGGTGCAGTCGTTGCTGCTCAACCGCGGCAGCGTGGACGGCGTCGTCGAGGCGCCGCGCGGCGCGCACTTCACCACGGCGGTGCCGGACTACGGCCGGGACGAACGGTTCCAGCGTCATTACGCGGCGTGCGCGAAGGATCTCGATGCCTGGTCCGGGTTCGCGGACCGGTTCCTGTCCGGTGACGAGCGCGCGTACCTGTCCGAAGTGGACAAGTTCGAGGCGGAGGCGGCATGAGTGCGACCCGGGCCGAGATCGCCGTCGTGGCGGTGGCCGAGCTGTTCCGCGGCGACGGCGAGATCGTGGCCAGCCCGATGGGCCTGATCCCGCAGCTGGGCGCGAAGCTCGCGCGGCTGACGTTCGAGCCGGACCTGCTGATGTCCGACGGCGAGGCGTACCTGATCACGCCCGACGGTGTGGTCGAGGGCTGGCAGCCGTTCCGGAAGATGCTGGACACGATCGTCCCGCACGGACGGCGGCACGTCGTGATGGGCGCCAACCAGGTCGACCGCCACGGCAACCAGAACATCTCCGCCATCGGCGACCACGCGCACCCGAAGAAGCAGCTGCTCGGCGTGCGCGGCGCGCCCGGCAACACGGTCAACCACCGCACGAGCTACTGGGTGCCGAGGCATTCCCCGCGGGTGTTCGTGGACGCCGTCGACGTCGTTTCCGGTGTCGGCTACGACAACGCGGCCAAGGCGGGGCCGTCCGCCGAGAAGTACCACGACGTCCACCGGGTCGTCACCAACCTCGGCGTCTTCGGCTTCGGCACCCCGGACCACTCGATGCGCGCGGTGTCGCTGCACCCGGGCGTCACGCGCGACGAGGTCGCGGCGGCGACCACCTTCGAGATCGACTTCTCCGAAACCGGCACCAGCCGCGAACCGACGGCGGAAGAACTGCGGCTGATCCGGGACGTGCTCGACCCGAAGAACTTCCGCGACAAGGAAGTCCCGGCGTGAAGACCGCGCTGACCGACCTCGCCGGCGTCGAGCACCCGATCGTCCAGACCGGCATGGGCTGGGTGGCCGGCCCGCGGCTGGTCTCGGCGACCGCCGAAGCGGGCGCGCTCGGCATCCTCGCCTCGGCCACGATGACCTACCTCGAGCTCGAAGCCGCCATCGCGGAGGTCAAGAAGCGCACGGAGAAGCCGTTCGGCGTCAACCTGCGTGCCGACGCCGCCGACGCGGGCGACCGGGTGGACCTGCTGATCCGCGAAGGCGTGAAGGTGGCGTCGTTCGCGCTCGCGCCGCGGAAGGAGATGATCGCGAAGCTGCGCGACCACGGCATCGTCGTGGTCCCGTCGGTCGGCGCCGCCCGGCACGCCGAGAAGGTCGCGGGCTGGGGCGCGGACGCCGTCATCGTCCAGGGCGGCGAAGGCGGTGGCCACACCGGCGGTGTCGCCACGACGCTCCTGCTGCCGTCCGTGCTCGACACCGTCGACATCCCGGTGATCGCGGCCGGCGGCTTCTTCGACGGCCGCGGGCTCGCCGCCGCGCTGGCCTACGGGGCCGCGGGCGTGGCGATGGGGACCCGGTTCCTGCTCAGCAAGGAGAGCACGGTCCCGGACGAGGTCAAGCGCGTGTACCTCGAGCAGGGGCTCGCCGGGACCGTCGTCACCCGCCGGGTGGACGGCCTGCCGCACCGGGTGCTGCGCACCGCGCTCGTCGACAAGCTGGAGCGCGCCGGCCGCGTCAAGGGACTCGCGCAGGCCGCGCGGAACGCCCTCCGGTTCCGGAATATCACCGGACTGTCCCCGGTTGCCATGGTCAAAGAAGGCTTCGCGATGAAGCACGGCAACGGTCTCACCTGGAGTCAGCTGGTCATGGCGGCCAACACCCCCATGCTGCTGCGTGCGGGGCTGGTCGAGGGCCGGACCGACGCCGGGGTGCTAGCGTCGGGGCAGGTGGTGGGCATGATCCACGACCTGCCCACGGTCGGCGAGATCGTCGAGGGCACGGTGGCCGAGGCGGGTGAGATCCTGCGGCGCCTCGGCCGGGAAACGGGAGGATGACAGTGGCGCTCAAGGTCGGTTACAAGGCGTCGCCGGAGCAGTTCGGGGCGCGCGACCTGGTCGAGTTCGCCGTGCGCGCCGAGGAGGTCGGCCTGGACTCGGTCTGGGTGGCCGACCACTTCCTGCCCTGGCGGCACGAAGGCGGGCACGCGCCGTGGGCGCTGGCGTTCATCCCGGCGGTGGCGGAGCGGACGAACCGGGTGCAGATCGGCACGAGCGTGCTGACCCCGACGTTCCGGTACAACCCGGCGGTGATCGCGCAGGCGTTCGCGTCGATGTCCCTGCTGTCGGAGGGCCGGGTGATCCTCGGGGTCGGCACCGGTGAGGCGCTCAACGAGATCGCCGTCTCCGGCATGGAGTGGCCGGAGTTCAAGGAGCGGTTCGCGCGGCTGCGCGAGGCGATCACGCTGATGCGCCGCCTGTGGACCGAGGACAACGTCTCGCACGACGGCGAGTACTACAAGCTCGTCGACGCGCGGATCTACGACCGCCCCGACCAGCCGCTGCCGGTGTACATCGCCGCGGGCGGCCCGGTGGTGGCCAAGTACGCGGGCCGCGCGGGCGACGGCTTCATCTGCACCTCGGGCAAGGGCATGGACCTCTACACCGAGAAGCTGATGCCGGCCGTGGCCGAGGGCGCGGAAGCCGCCGGGCGCGAGGTCAAGGACATCGACCGGATGATCGAGGTCAAGATCTCCTACGACCGCGACCCGGAGAAGGCGCTGGAGAACACGCGCTTCTGGGCCCCGCTGTCGCTGACGGCGGAGCAGAAGCACACGATCTCGTCGGCCGACGAGATGGAGCGGCTGGCCAACGAGCTGCCGATCGAGCAGGTCGCGAAGCGCTGGATCGTCGCGTCCGACCCGGACGAGGCCGTGGCACTGGTCAAGCCGTACGTGGACGCGGGCCTGAACCACCTGGTCGTGCACGGCCCGGGCCACGACCAGGAGCGGTTCCTGAGCCAATTCTCCGAGGACGTCCTGCCGAAGCTGCGCGAGCTCGCCTGACGTCGTGAGTGTTCAGGCGGGTTGGCACCCGCCTGAACACTCACGAGAGGCGTTCGATGATGGTGACGTTGGCGGTGCCGCCGCCTTCGCACATCGTCTGCAGGCCGTAGCGGCCGCCGCGGCGTTCCAGTTCGTGCAGGAGCGTCGCCAGGAGCTTGGTGCCGGTGGCCCCGATCGGGTGGCCGAGGGCGATGCCGCCCCCGTTCACGTTGACCCGGTCGGGGTCCGCGCCGGTTTCGTCCAGCCACGCCAGCACGACGCTGGCGAAGGCTTCGTTGACCTCGAACAGGTCGATGTCCCCGATCGTGAGCCCGGCGCGGCGCAGTGCGTGCGCGGTGGCCGGGATCGGGCCGGTCAGCATCCACACCGGGTCCGCGGCGCGCACCGACAGGTGGTGGATCCGCGCCCGGGGCGTCAGGCCGTGCTCCTCGACGAACGACGCGGACGCCAGCAGGGCCGCGCTCGCGCCGTCGGAGATCTGGCTGGCCACGGCCGCGGTCAGCCGGGACTCCGGAGCGAGCGGCTTCAGCCCGCGCATCCGCTCCAGCGACGTGTCCCGGCGCGGCCCCTCGTCGTGCCGGAAGCCGTCGACCGGCGCGATTTCCGCGTCGAACCGCCCGGAGTCGACGGCGGCGACGGCCCGCTGGTGGCTGCGGAAGGCGTACTCCTCCATGGTCTCCCGGCTGATGTCCCAGTGCGAGGCGATCATGTCCGCGCTGCGGAACTGCGAGACCTCGACGCTGCCGTAGCGCTCCTGCCAGCCCTTCGACCCGGAGAACGGGTCCTCGAAGCCGTGTTCGCGCCCGGCCAGCATGGCCGCGCTGATCGGGATGCGGCTCATGTTCTGCACGCCGCCCGCCAGCACCAGGTCCTGCGTCCCCGACATGACGGCCTGTGCGGCGAAGTGGACGGCCTGCTGGCTCGACCCGCACTGCCGGTCGACCGTCACCCCCGGTACGTGGTCGCCGAACCCCGCCGCCAGCCACGCCGTGCGCGCGATGTTGCCCGACTGCGGGCCGAGCGTGTCGGTGCAGCCGAGGATGACGTCGTCGACGAGGTCCGGGTCGACGCCCGTGCGGGCGACGACCGCCTGGATCACATGAGCGCCGAGGTCGGCGGAGTGCCACCCGGACAGGGCACCGCCGCGCCGGCCGACCGGGGTGCGGACCGCGTCGAGGAGGAAGGCTTCGGGCACGGGCGCTCCTAGGGGTGCTGGCTGCTGACGGAGACGACTTCGCCGGTGAGGTAACCGGCGTAGTCGCTGGCGAGGAAGACCATGACGTTGGCGACCTCCCACGGTTCGGCGGCGCGGCCGAACGCCTCGCGTTTCGTGAGGTCTTCGAGGAGTTCGTCGCTGGTCACCTTGGCGAGGAAGGGGTGCATCGCGAGGCTGGGGGCGACGGCGTTGACCCGGACGTGGTGTTCGGCGGCGTCGAGCGCGGAGCAGCGGGTGAGCGCCATGACCCCGGCCTTCGCGGCCGCGTAGTGCGCCTGCCCGGCCTGGGCGCGCCAGCCGATCACCGACGCGTTGTTGACGATCGCGCCGCCGCCACCCTGGGCGACGAACTGCTTCAGCGCCGCGCGGGTGCAGCGGAAGGTGCCGGTGAGCGTGATGTCGAGGACGCGGGACCACTCGTCGTCGGTCATGTCCAGCACGGACTTCGTGCCGCCGAGCCCGGCGTTGTTGACCATGACGTCGATGCGCCCGTAGTGCTCGACGGCGCCGTCGATGAGGGCTTGGACCTGGTCTTCCCGCGTGACGTCGCACGGGATGGCGTGCACGTCGCCGAGTTCGGCGGCCTTCTCCTTCAGCCGCCGCTCGTGCCAGTCGCTGATGACGACTTCCGCGCCCTCCTCCCGGCAGCGCTTGGCCACGGCCGAGCCGATGCCGGTGCCGGCCGCGGCGGTGACCACGACGACCTTGCCGGCGAGCAGGTCGTGGCCGGGTGGGTAGTTCGGGATCACGGGCGGGCCTCCCGGGGCAGGCCGAGGACGCGCTCGGCGATGATGTTCCGTTCGATTTCGTCCGAGCCGCCGTAGAGGGTGTCGGCGCGGGTGAACAGGTAGAGCCGCTGCCAGTCGTCCAGTTCGGTGGTGGCCGAGGTGAGCGAACGCGCTCCGCGGGCGCGCATGGCTAGTTCGCCCAGGCCACGGTGCCACTGCGCCCACAGGAGCTTGCCGACGGCGACTTCCGGCCCCGCGGCCTGTCCGAGCGTCCGCAGGGCGTGGGCCCGCAGGACGCGCAGGCCGATCCGGGCGCGGGCGAGGTCGGCGCGCAGCAGCGGGTCGTCGTAGGTGCCGGTCCGTTCGGCCTCGGCGGTGATGTCGTCGAGTTCGCGGCGGAAGCCGATCTGCTGGCCGAGCGTCGACACCCCGCGTTCGAACCCGAGGGTGGCCATCGCGATCTTCCAGCCCTCACCGGGTTCGCCGACGACGAGGCCGGCGTCGGTACGGGCGTCGTCGAAGAAGACTTCGTTGAACTCCGACGTGCCGGTGAGCTGCTGGATCGGCCGCACGGTGACGCCGTCCTGGCGCAGCGGCACCAGCAGGTAGGACAGGCCGTGGTGACGCCGGGAGCCGGGTTCGGTGCGCGCGACGACGAAGCACCAATCGGCCACGTGCGCCAGCGAAGTCCAGATCTTCTGGCCGTTGACGACCCATTCGCCATCGCGCCGGACCGCGGACGTCGAGACGGCGGCGAGGTCGGAGCCGGCGCCGGGCTCGGAGTAACCCTGGCACCACAGCTCCTCGACGGCGAGGATCTTCGGCAGGAACCGGGATCGCTGCTCCGGTGTGCCGAACGCGATCAGCGTCGGGCCGAGGAGCTGTTCGCCGATGTGGTTGACGCGGGCGGGGGCGCCGGAAGCGGCGTACTCCTCGTGGAAGGCGACCTGCTCGGCCAGGGACAGCCCGCGGCCGCCGTGCTCGACGGGCCAGCCGACGCCGGTCCAGCCCGCGGCGGCGAGGTGGCGTTCCCAGGCCAGCCGCAGGTCGAACTCCTCGTGCTCGCGTCCCGGGCCGCCCAGGCCGCGCAGCCGGGCGAACTCGCCGGTCAGGTTGGCGGCCAGCCAGCCGGCGACTTCACGGCGGAATCCCGTCGCTTCCACGCACGCCTCCTTGCTGCCGGGCCGGTCCGGCACCTAGGGTAATGAGAACACGTTCTAGTTTGCCGGTCCAGAGGAGGGTGTGGTGGGAAGAACCACGATCCCGGCCGTCGTCCGGGACGCTGCCGCCGAGTTCGGTTCCGCGGAGGCGTTGGTCGACGGTGAGCTGAGGCTCGGCTTCGACCAGCTTCTGGAACGTGTTCGAACGGTCGCGCGCGCCTTCCTCGCCCGCGGCGTCGAGCCCGGCGACCGCGTCGCGATCACGTTGCCGAACACCTGCCACTGGGTCCTCACGGCGCTGGGCGCGCTCTACGCGGGCGCGACGCTGGTGCCGGTCAACACCCGGTTCACCGCCGCCGAGACCGTCGACCTGCTCGTCCGCGGCCGGGCGAAGGCGCTGGTCGTGGCCGCGGACTTCCTCGGCACCGACCGCTACGCCGCCGTCCGGGCGACCGGCGCGCAGCTGCCCGACCTCGGCACCGTCGTCCGGGTGGCCCTGGAAGAGCCGCACCGGCCGGTCGAGGGCACCCTCGGCTGGGACGAGTTCCTCGGGCTCGCCGAGCGTGTGTCCCTCGCCGAGGCCGAAGCGCGGGCCGACGCCGTGCGGCCGGACGACGTCAGCGACATCCTGTTCACCTCGGGCACCAGCGGCCGGTCCAAGGGCGTGCTCTCGGCCCACCGCCAGGCGGTCGGCGTCGCGGCCGCGTGGGCGGAGTGCGGCCGGGTCACCGCCGACGACCGCTACCTGGTGATCAACCCGTTCTTCCACAGCTTCGGCTACAAGGCCGGGATCCTGGTCGGGTTGCTGACCGGCGCGACGATCGTCCCGCAGGCCGTGTTCGACGTCCGCGCGGCACTGGCCCTCATCGAGCGGGAGCGCATCTCCGTGCTGCCCGGCGCGCCGACGATCTTCCAGTCCCTGCTCCAGGAACGCCGGGGCGACCTGCCGTCGCTGCGGCTCGCGGTGACCGGGGCGGCCACCGTCCCCGCGTCCCTGGTCCGGCGGATGCGGGCCGAGCTGGGGTTCGAGATCGTGCTCACCGCCTACGGCCTCACCGAAGCCGTCGTGGTGACGATGTGCCGCCCCGGCGACGACGCCGAGCTGGTGTCCCGGACGTCCGGGCGCGCGACCGCCGGGTTCGAAGTCGCGATCCAGGGCTCGCCCGGCGAGATCGTCGTCCGCGGCCCGAACGTGATGCTCGGCTACCTCGACGACCCCGGAGCCACCGCGAAAGCCGTCGACGAAGCAGGCTGGCTGCACACCGGCGACATCGGCGAGCTCGACGAGGCCGGCAACCTGACGATCACCGGCCGGCTCAAGGACATGTACATCTGCGGCGGCTTCAACGTCTACCCGGCCGAGGTCGAGCACGCGCTGACCGAACTGGACGGCGTCCGCGACGTCGCCGTCGTCGGCGTCCCGGACGGGCGGCTCGGCGAGGTCGGCAAGGCCTTCGTCGTCGGCACCGGGCTGACGGCCGAGGCGGTCGTCGCGTTCTGCCGCGACCGGCTCGCCAACTACAAGACCCCGCGGTCCGTCGAGTTCGTGGACGCACTGCCCCGCAACGCTTCCGGCAAGGTGCTGAAGCGGCTGCTGACCGAGGAGAACGCATGAGTGAACCGGTGGTCCGTGCCGAGCGGCGCGGGCCGGTCGCGGTCGTCACGATGAACCGGCCGGACTACCGCAACGCCCAGAACTCCGCGATGACGTACGCGCTGGACGACGCCTTCACGGCCGCGGTGAACGACCCCGAGGTCAAGGTGATCGTGCTGGCGGGGGAGGGCAAGCACTTCTCCGCCGGGCACGACATCGGCAGCCCGGGCCGGGACGCGGACCAGCCGTTCGACCGGCGCGCCGTGATGTGGTGGGACCACACCGACAAGGTGGGCGGCGACCAGCGGTTCGCCCGCGAGTCCGAGGTGTACCTCGGGATGTGCCGCCGGTGGCGGGAAATCCCGAAGCCGATGATCGCCAGCGTGCAGGGCGCGTGCATCGCCGGTGGGCTGATGCTGGCGTGGGTGTGCGACCTGATCGTGGCGGCCGACGACGCGTTCTTCGCCGATCCCGTGGTGCGCATGGGGATCCCGGGTGTCGAGTACTTCGCGCACCCGTGGGTGCTCGGGCCCCGCGCGGCGAAGGAAGTGCTGTTCACCGGTGAACGGTTCACCGTGCAGCAGGCCAAGGAATGGGGCATGGTCACCCGGATCGTGCCGCGCGCGGAGCTGGAAGAGCACACCTTGGCGCTGGCGGAAAAGATCAGCGGGATGCCGTCGTTCGGGCTGGCGCTGGCGAAGAAGGCGGTCAACCAGGCCGAGGACCTGATGGGGCTGCGGTCCGGAATGGACTCGGTGTTCGGGCTGCACCACTTCGCGCACGCCCACAACGCGGAGACGTCGGAAGACGCGCTCGGCGGCCAGTCGGCCCGGTCGATGCGCGACGCGAACAAGGGGGGCTGATGGACCTCGACATCGACGGGGCTTCGGCGGCTTTCCGCGACGAGGCCCGGGAATGGCTGGCTTCGCACGTGCGGGCGCTGCCGTCGATGGACACCGCGGAAGGCTTCGCGGCGCACCGGGAGTGGGAAGCTCAGCTGGCCGAGGCGCGGTGGTCGGTCGTGTCGTGGCCGGCCGAGTACCACGGCCGGGACGCTTCGATGCTGCAGTGGCTGCTGTTCGAGGAGGAGTACTACGCCGCCCGCGCGCCGGGCCGGGTGAGCCAGAACGGCATCTTCATGCTCGGCCCGACGTTGTTCGCCCACGGCACGCAGGAGCAGCGCGACCGGATCCTCCCGCCGATGGCCCGCGGCGAGCAGATCTGGGCACAGGCGTGGTCGGAACCCGAGGCGGGCAGCGACATCGCCGCGCTGCGCGGCACGGCCGTGCGCACCGACGGCGGCTGGCTGCTGTCGGGGCAGAAGACGTGGAGTTCGCGGGCCGCCTTCGCCGATCGGGCGTTCGGCCTGTTCCGCACCGACCCGGCCGCGCAGCGCCACCACGGGCTGACGTACTTCATGGCCGACCTGCGTGCCGACGGCGTCACCGTGCGGCCGATCCCGCAGCTGGACGGGGAACCCGGGTTCGCGGAGATCTTCTTCGACGACGTGTTCGTGCCCGACGCCGACGTGATCGGCGAAGCCGGGCAGGGGTGGCGGGTCGCGATGACGACGGCCAACAACGAGCGCGGCCTGTCGTTGCGCAGCCCCGGCCGGTTCCTCGCCGCCGCCGATCGCTTGGTGGATCTCTGGCGCTCTACGGGAGCTGCAGAGTCCACAAAGGACCGCGTGGCCGACGCGTGGATCGGGGCGCGGGCCTACCAGCTCTACACGTTCGGGACGGTGAGCAGGCTCGCCGAGGGCGGGGAGCTGGGCCCGGAGTCCAGCGTGAACAAGCTCTTCTGGTCCCACCTCGACGTCGAACTGCACGAGACCGCGCTCGACGTCCTCGGCCCGGCCGGGGAAACGGACCAGGACTGGGTGAACGGCTACCTGTTCTCCCTCGCCGGGCCGATCTACGGCGGCACGGACCAGATCCAGCGGAACACGATCGCCGAGCGGCTGCTGAAGCTCCCGA
Source organism: Amycolatopsis sp. FBCC-B4732 (assembly GCF_023008405.1). Classification (NCBI taxonomy): domain Bacteria; kingdom Bacillati; phylum Actinomycetota; class Actinomycetes; order Pseudonocardiales; family Pseudonocardiaceae; genus Amycolatopsis; species Amycolatopsis sp. FBCC-B4732. The sequence continues at coordinate 4,243,314 of NZ_CP095376.1, read as the reverse complement.
GGGAGGCCCGCCGATGAGGTTCCAGCTTTCGCCGGAACACCGGCAGTTCTCCGCGACGCTGCACGAGCTGCTCGGCGGGGCGGACACCGCGACCACCGCCCGGGCGTGGGCGGCCGGGGAGCACGGCCGCGGCCTCAAGCTCTGGCGCGCGCTCGCCGACGTCGGGGTGTTCGCGCTGCTCGTGGGCGAGGACGACGGCGGTCTCGGCGCCGGCCCGGTCGACCTGGTCGTCGCCTTCGAAGTACTGGGTCACCACGCGGTCCCCGGCCCGCTCGTCGAGTCGGCCGCGGTCGCCCCGGCACTGCTGACCGGCGCCAAGCTGACCGCCCTCGCCGAGGGCGACCTCCTGGCCACCGTCGTCGCCCCGCCGGAAGTCCCCCTCGCCCTGGACGCCGACGTCGCCGGCGTGGTGCTGGACCTGACCGGCGCGGAACTCACCGCCGCGGAGCCGGTCCGCTCGATCGACCCGGTGCGGCGGCTGTTCCGCGTCTCCGGCACGCCGGTGGCCGATGCGCCCGCGTTCGACCTCGGCGTCCTGGCCGTGGCGGCGCAGCTCCTCGGTGCGGGCCAATGGCTCCTGGACACCTCCGTCGCCTACGTCAAGCAGCGCCGCCAGTACGGCCGCGCCATCGGGGAGTACCAGGCGATCAAGCACCTGCTCGCCGACGTCGTCACCCGGCTCGAACTGGCGCGGCCGCTGCTCCACGGCGCGGCCGTCGCCGGGGGGACGTTCGCCAGGGACGTCTCGGCGGCCAAGGTCATGGCCGCCGACGCCGCCTACCTGGCCGCGCGGACCGCGCTGCAGGTGCACGGTGCCATCGGCTACACCGCCGAACACGACCTCGGCCTGCGGCTCACGAAGGTCCGCGCGCTGGCCGGGGCGTGGGGGACCGGGTCGTTCCACCGCGACCGGGTGCTGCGATGACCGACCCGATGGACACCGAGGAGGCGCGCGCCCTGCGGGAGGCCGTCCGGGCGCTGCTGACCCGCCGATCGGCGGTGCGGGCCGCGATGGACTCGCCACTCGGCTACGACGACAAGCTGTGGTCGACGCTGTGCGAGCAGATCGGCGTCGCCGCCCTCGCCATCCCGGAGCACTACGGCGGCGCGGGCGCGGGACTCGCCGAAACGTGCGTGGTGCTGCAGGAACTCGGCCGCACGCTGACGCCGTCGCCGCTGCTGGGTTCGGCACTGCTCTGTGGCGAAGCCCTGCTCCGCGCCGGCAACGACGAAGCCTGCGAACGGTTGCTGCCCGGCATCGCCGCGGGCACCACCCTCGCCGCGCTGGCCTGGTCCGGCGAGAACTGGACACCGGAGCTGACCGCGTCGCCCGCCGGACTCGACGGCCGCGCCCACTACGTTCTGGACGGCGACCTCGCGGACGTCCTCCTGGCCGTGGCCCGCACTTCGGACGGCACCGGGCTCTTCGAAGTGCCGCTGGACGGCGTTCACTGCGAGCGCGTGACCACCCTCGACCCGACCCGCAGGCTGGCCGTCGTGGACTTCGCCTCGACCCCGGCCCGGCGCCTCGACACCGGCGGGTTCGACCGGCCGTTGCGGCAGGTGCTCGACACCGCGGTGATCGCGGTGGCCGCGGAGCAGGTCGGCGCGGCGGCCCGCGCGCTGGAACTGACGGTGGAGTACACGAAGCAACGCCGTCAGTTCGGCCGCCCGATCGGCTCGTTCCAGGCGTTGAAGCACCGGATGGCCGACGTCCACGTCCACGTCGAGGCCGCGCGCTCGGCGTTGTACGCGGCCATTGTGGACGGTGACACCGAAGCGGTGTCGACCGCGAAAGTCGTGTGCGGCGAAGCGTTTTCGCACGCGGCCGCGGAAATGATCCAGCTGCACGGCGGCATCGCGATCACCTGGGAACACGACGCCCACCTGTACTTCAAGCGAGCGCACGGGACCGCCCTCCTGTTCGGCGATCCCGTGCGCTCGCTCGGCTGCTAGGCCAGGTGGTGGACCTCCTGCAGCCCGTACACCGGCGTCGGCAGGCCTTCGGCGCGGGCCTTGAGCTGCAGCGCGAGGTAGAGCGAGTAGTGGCGGGACTGGTGCAGGTTCCCGCCGTGGAACCACAGCCCCTCCTGCCGCGTGGGTTTCCACATGTTCCGCTGCTCGCCTTCCCACGGGCCCGGATCCTTGGTGGTGTCCGAGCCCAGGCCCCACACCTTGCCGACCTTGTCGGCGACCTCCTGGCTGATCAGGTCCGCGGCCCAGCCGTTCATCGAGCCGTACCCGGTGGCGTAGACGACCAGGTCCGCTTCCAGCTCCGTGCCGTCGTCGAGCTTCACCGAGTTCTCCGTCAGCTCGGTGACCTGGCCGTGCGCGAGCTTGACCTCGCCGTCGGCCACCAGGTCCGCGGCGCCCACGTCGATGTAGTAGCCCGAGCCGCGGCGCAGGTACTTCATGAACAGGCCGGAGCCGTCGTCGCCCCAGTCGTGGCGGAAGCCCGCGCTCTCGAGGCGGTCGTAGAACTCCTGGTCGCGGTCCTTGATCGCGGCGTACACCGGCTGCTGGAAGGTGTGCATGATCCGGTAGGGGAGCGAGGCGAACGTCAGGTCCGCCTTCTGCGTCGTCATCCCGGCGGCCAGCGCGCGCTCGGAGTAGAGGTCGCCCAGGCCGAGGTCCATCAGGGAATCCGACTTCACGATGTGCGTGGAACTGCGCTGCACCATGGTGACGTCGGCGCCGGCTTCCCACAGCGCGCCGCAGATGTCGAACGCCGAGTTGTTGGACCCGATGATCACGGCCTTCTTGCCGCGGTAGGCGTCCGGGCCGGGGTGCTTCGAGCTGTGGTGCTGCTCGCCCCGGAAGCGATCCTGGCCCGGCAGCACGGGAATGTTCGGCTTGCCCGACATCCCGGTCGCGAGCACCAGCTGCTTCGGCTTGAGGACGACCTCTTCGCCGTCGCGGTCGAGGACGACCGTCCATTCCTTCGCTTCCTCGTCGTAGGAGGCGCTCCGGCAGGTCGTCGACGACCAGTAGTTGACCTCCATGACCTTCGTGTACATCTCGAGCCAGTCGGCGATCTTGTCCTTCGGCGCGAAGACCGGCCAGTTGCGCGGGAAGTCGAGGTAGGGGAGGTGGTCGTACCAGACCGGGTCGTGCAGGCACAGCGACTTGTAGCGGCCGCGCCACTGGTCGCCGGGGCGGGCGTACCGGTCGACGACCACGTGCGGCACGCCGAGCTGGCGCAGCCGGGCGCCCAGCGCGATCCCGCCCTGGCCGCCGCCGATGACGAGCACGTACGGCTGCCGCGTCGTGCCCAGCTCCGTCGCTTCCGCCTCCCGTGCTTCGGACCAGGTGACGCGGTCGCGGTTGACGCCGTGCTCGGCGCCCTTGGGCCGGGCGGTGCCGAGCGGCTCCTCGTGGCCCTTCAGCTCGTGCAGCGTGGTGAGCAGCGTGAACGCGCCTTCGTCGGTGAGCCGCAGGTGCCCGCGTCCGCGGCCGGCCGCGGTCTCGAAGCCGATCCACGCTTCGACGACGCCGTCGCTTTCGGTCGGTTCTTCGGTGGCGTGGAAGCCGCTCGCGTCGGTGGTTTCCATCGTGGCGAGCAGCAGATCTTTTACGCCGTCACGGTTTTCGACGGTCTTGAGGTTCCACGTGAAGGCGACCAGGTCGCGCCAGAACGACGTCGTGGCGAAGAGGGCGGCGGCCCGGTCGGCGTCCCGGGCCGCGAGCGCGGCCTCGAAGTCGGCGAGCCAGCCGTCGACGCGCTGCCGGGCACCGAGCGCCGCGGCGGGTTCGAGGGTCTGGGTCATGAGCGGACCTCCCCGTCTCGGGCACCGTCGTCGTCGGCGGCGCGTTGAGGGCAGCCAACCCCGGCGGCCGGGGTCCGCGTAAGGGTTGCCCTAAGGTTGCACGACGACTTCGACGCCGGGCGCGAGCCGGTACGGGCGGGCGAGCAGCAGGCCGCCGACGAGCTTGCGCAGCCGCGACAGCTCGGCGCGCACGGTCACCACGTGCGTGCGGTCGCCGTAAACGGTTTCCGACAGCTGCGCGGCCGACACCCCGGCCGGACCCGCGGTCGCGATCAGCCGCAGCAGCTCGGCCTGGCGCCGCCCGAGCGGGTGCGTCCACCGCGCCGAGCCTTCGACGATCGCCCGCGGCGGCCCGAGTTCGAGCGTGAGCCGCAGCGGTCCGCGCCGGCTCGGCCGCAGCAGCCAGCCCCCGGGCACCGGCTCGGGTTCGCACGTCCCGAGCCCGCGCACCGCGACCGGGACTCCCGGGCTCGGCGCGGCGACCCGGTCGAGCCCCGGCACCCCGCGGTGCGCGGCGACCCAGCCGTGGTCGTCGACGACCAGCCCGGGACCGCCGGTGAGGACGTGCCCGGACAGCTGCCGGAGCCCGTGGAGCCGGGCTTCGTGCCGCTGCCACAGGAGGGCTTCGGCGAGCCGCACGGACGTCCCGACCAGCGCGACCGTCATCGGGTGCACGGTCTCGGCCGGCCCGCTGACGTCGACGATGCCGAGCAGCTCCCCGGTCCGCGGGTCGTGCAGGGGGTAGGCGGTGCAGGCCCAGGCGTGGTGCGACCGCACGAAGTGCTCGGCGGCGAACATCTGCACGGGCGCGGCCTCGGCCAGCGCGGTCCCGATCGCGTTGCTCCCGATGGCGGGCTCGGACCAGGTGGCCCCTTCGGTGAACCCGAGCGAGTCGGCGCGGTGCCGCACCCGGCGCGCCCCTTCCCGCCACAGGACGACGCCGTCGGCATCGGTGACGACCATGAGGTGGTGCGCGTCTTCGGCGACCGACGTCAGCGCGCCCCGCAGCTCGGGCAGCACTTCGTTCAGCCGGCAGCCGGTCCGGCGCCGTTCGACTTCGGCGGCGCCGAGGGGATCGGGCGCGGGCGGCCGGTCGGGATCGACGCCTTGCGCGGCCACGCGGCGCCAAGACCGTTCGACGAGCAGGCGTGGCGCGGTCCGGGGGGCTTTGCCGGCCAGGACGGCGTCGTGGATGCCCGCGAGCAGCCGGGCGTGCCCGGCGACGTCGGTGCCGGGCCGGACCGCGCAGACGCTTTCGTCCACCGCCACCTCCTGGGCCGTGGCCTCACGGTAACCCGCCTGGTGGGGGGTGGGGCAACCTTCCCGCAACCCCGCAACCCCGCAACCCGGCCACCCCGCAACCCCGGCCACCCCGCGACCCCGGGGGCTCGCCCCGCGTCCGGCGCCCGACCTCCGCGGCAGCTGGTTCGAGACCGGTCCGGGGTCAGCCGGTGAAGCGGGCCGCCGTCGCCGGGAGTTCGCGGTTGGCCTCGTCCAGGCCGCTGGCCACCGTGCGGCAGAGGGCGCAGCGGGCGATGTGCTCCGCGATCGCCGTCGCTCGCCGGGGCGACAACGCCCCGCGGACCCAAGCTCCCATCCGCCGCCGGGGCTCGCGGCAGATCGGCTCCTCCGCTTCCGGAACCTGGACCTGCAGGTACGCCTGCCGCAGCCCTTCCCGCGCCCGCATCGCCAGCGCAGCCACACTGTTGGGTGAAAGTCCGAGCAGGGGAGCGACCTCCGTCGGGGTGTCGCCCTCGGCTTCGGTGCGCCACAGCACCGTCCGCCACCGGCCCGGCAGCGTGCAGTACGCCGTCCACACCAGCTTCTCGTTCGACCGGTGCAGCGCCCGCTCATCGGCTCCGCAGGTCGCGCGAGCCTCGGGGACCGTCTCGCACAGCTCGACCCGGCTGCCCTGCTTTCCCCAGCGCGACACCAGGTTCCGCATCGTCACGACCAGGTACGGGCGCAGGTCGCCTTCCGGGCCGCCGCCGGCGCGGACCACGGCCAGGACCCGGGTGAAGGCCTCGGCCACCAGGTCGTCGCGCTCGGCGGGCTGGTTCGCCCAGCTGCCGGCGATGCGGCGCAACGGGCCCTCGTGGCGGCGGAACAGGAGGCCACCCGCGGCGAGGTCGCCGGCGCGGAGGGCGGCGAGCAGTTCCGCGTCCGGCGGGTCCTCGTTTGCTGTCCTCATCGGTACTCTCCGTGACCACGCTGCACCCAAAGTAAGAGGTACGGCAGTGTACGCGATAGCGTCGCGCCGGTACACTCCGTGCCGATGACATCGACGGACAGACCGCGGCCGCCGGATGGGCGGGCCGCGCGGTGGGCCGGGCAGCGGGAACGCCGTCGCGGCGAGTTCGTCGAGGCGGGCCTGCGCGCCATCGCGCGGTACGGGCCCGAGGTGTCCACCGAGCAGATCGCCGACGAAGCCGGCGTCGCCCGCACGCGGCTGTACCGGCACTTCGACGGCGCCGCCGACCTCCAGCACGCCATCGCGGGCCGGGTCGCGGAGCTGATCACCACCGAGTTCGCGCCGCTGTGGAGCCCCGCCGGCACGCCGATGGACCTGATCCGGACGGCGATCGGCGCGCACACCCGCTGGCTGGCCGAGCACGGCTCGCTCTACCGCTACCTGACCCGGCACGGCATGGACGGCGCCCCCGACGTCTTCGCCGACGGCAAGACCGCCATCGCCCGGCAGCTCACCGTCGTCTTCGAGCACTACCTCGGGCTCTTCGGGATGGACACCCGCGTCTGCGAGGCCGTCTCCTTCGGGCTCGTCGGCCTGGTGGAAACGAGCACCTCCCGCTGGCTCGAGAACCCCCGCGGCGTCACCCGCGCCGAGCTGGCCGCCCTGCTGGCGCGCTGGGTCTGGGGGATCGTCGACGACACCCTGCGCGCGGGCGGCGTCACCCTCGACCCGGACGTGCCGCTCGCCGCGGCCGACCTGACCGCGCCCTGACCGTCCACAGTGGAGTCCGGGTGCGCGGTGGCTGGCCCGCCCTTACGATCGCCGCAAGCACGCGGGAGCGGGGGAACGGATGGGCATCGGGGCCGGCACGTGGCTCGTCACCATCGGCGTCGTCCTGGCCTTGCTGGCCGTCGACCTCGTGCTCGCCGCGGTCCGGCCGCACCGGGTCGGGTTCGGCGAGGCCGTCGCCTGGTCGGTGGGCTACATCCTCGTCGCGGTGGCGTTCGGCGTCTGGCTGGCGCTGGCCCACGGCGGCGAGTCCGGCGCCGAGTACTTCGCCGGCTACATCGTCGAGAAGAGCCTGTCGGTCGACAACCTCTTCGTGTTCGTGATCATCATGACGACGTTCGCGGTCCCGGAGGAGCACCAGCACAAGGTGCTCACGTTCGGGATCATCCTCGCCCTGGTGATGCGCGGGCTCTTCATCGCGCTCGGCGCGGCCCTGCTCGCGTTGTTCTCCTTCATGTTCCTGCTGTTCGGCCTGCTGCTGATCTTCACCGGCGTCCAGCTGTTCCGGCACCGCGACGCCGAACCCGACATCGAGCACAACCTCGTCGTGCGCACCGCGCGGCGGCTGCTCCCGGTGTCGGAGACCTACGACGGCGGCCGGCTGACCACCACGGCCGGCGGGCGGCGGCTCGTCACCCCGCTGGTGGTCGTCCTGGTCGCGATCGGCGGCGTCGACCTGCTGTTCGCGCTGGACTCGATCCCGGCGGTGTTCGGCGTGACCGACGAGCCGTTCATCGTCTTCGCCGCGAACGCCTTCGCGCTGCTGGGCCTGCGCGCGCTGTACTTCCTCGTGAAGGGCCTGCTCGACCGGCTCGTCTACCTCTCGGCCGGGCTCGCGGTGATCCTCGCGTTCATCGGGGTGAAGCTGATCCTGCACTGGGCGCACGTCGACCTCGACGAGCGCGTCCCGGAGATCGCCACCCCGGTCAGCCTCGCGGTGATCATCGGCGTGCTGGCCGCGGTGACCGTCGCCAGCCTGCTCAAGACCCGCCGCGACCCCGGGGCGAAGGCGCACCCGGGCTCGCTGCGCGGGTCCGCCTCAGACCGCGAAGACCTGTGAGTCGTCGGCGAACGCCTTGAACTCCAGGGCGTTCCCGGCCGGGTCGAGCAGGAACATCGTCCACTGCTCACCGGGCTGCCCTGCGAACCTGAGGTAGGGCTCGATCACGAACGCCGTCCCGGCCGCGCGCAGCCGCTCGGCCAGGGCGTGGAACTCCTCGACGGTCAGGAGCAGGCCGAAGTGCGGCACCGGCACGTCGTGGCCGTCGACCGGGTTGTGCACCCGCTCCGGCCGGGACGGCGCCAGGTGCGTCACGAACTGGTGCCCGTGCAGGTTCCAGTCGACCCAGGTGTCGGCGCTGCGGCCCGGTTCGAGGCCGAGGACTTCGCCGTAGAAGCGGCGGGCGGCGGCGAGGTCGTCGACGGGCATCGCGAGGTGGAAGCGGGGGAGAGTCATGTCTGGATGTTAACATTACGACATGAGTGCTCAAGTGGCCCCCGCGCGCCGGCGCGGGCTGGCCGACGAGGTGGCCGACCGCGTCCGCGACGCGATCTTCGGCGGCGTCTACGCGCCGGGCAGCGCGCTGCGGGAGGTGGAGCTCGCGGAAGCGCTGGGCGTCAGCCGCGGGCCGGTGCGGGAAGCGCTGCTCAAGCTGGAGCGTGAGGGGCTCGTCCGCAGCGAGTGGCACCGGGGCACCACGGTCACCGCGCTGTCCGACGCGGACGTCGCCGAGCTGGACAGCCTGCGGGCGGCGCTCGAACAGCTCGCCGTCGCCCTGGTGGTCGAGCGCGCGCCCGGCCTGGCCGAGGTCGACGCCGTCGTCGGCCGGATGGAACGGGCCGCCGACGTGCACGAAATGGTCCGCTGCGACCTCGCGTTCCACGACGCGGTCTACGCCGCCGCCGGCCACCGGCGCCTGCGCGAAGCGTGGGAAGCGATCCGCTCACAGGTGCACCTGTTCCTGCTGACCCGGATCGGCGTCGAAGCCGAGGGCTACCTCGACGGCATCCCGGCCGAGCACCGCGAGCTCGCCGAGGCGCTGCGGGCGCGTGACCTCGACGCGGCGCTCGAGCTCTTCGCCGTGCACCGCCGTCACGCGTACGAGATCCTGCGCGGGAGTTGACGCCGGCGTCGTCCGGCGCGGATCGTGGACCGATGGCGGCACGCATGGGTGCGCGGTTCACCGGCGACCTGGCCGAACTGCGCTACGAACCGGTGGCGAAGCGGGTGCGGGCGGTCGCGAGTGGACGGACGTTCGCCGACTCGCGCCGGGCCGTGCTGGTCTGGGAACCGAAGCGGGTCGTGCCCTCGTACGCGTTCCCGCTCGCGGACCTGCGCGCGACCCCGGCCCCCGCGGACACCGCGGCGGCGCCGGAGCACCCGGTCCGGCCGGCCGAGGGCGGCCCGCCGGTCCTCGACCCGCGGACCGCGTTCGCCGTGCACACCTGCGCGGGCGAGCCGCTGACCCTGGCCGCCGACGGCGTGACGCTGCCGGGCGCGGGTTTCCGGCCCGCCGACCCCGACCTGGGCGAGCACGTCGTCCTCGACTTCGCCGCCTTCGACGAGTGGCTCGAGGAAGCCGAACCGATCGTCGGCCACCCGCGGGACCCGTTCTCGCGCATCGACGTCCGGCGCGGCGACAGCCGGGTCCGGATCGAGGTCGACGGCGTCGTCGTGGCCGACTCGGCCGCGCCCCGGATGCTGTTCGAAACCGGCATCACCACCCGCTACTACCTGCCGCGCGAAGACGTCCGGATGGAGCTGCTGACCCCGTCGGGCACCCGCACCACGTGCGCCTACAAAGGACACGCGAGCTACTGGTCGGTCGGCGCGCACCCCGATCTCGCCTGGACGTACGACGAACCGCTGTCCGACGCGCGGGACGTCGCCGGGTACATCGCCTTCCTGACCGAACGCGTCGACGTCTTCCTGGACGGGGAGCGGCAGCCGCGGCCGGTCACGCCCTGGTCATAGCACCAGGTCCGCCGGACCGCCGATCTCCCGCACCTCGCTCGTGGATTCCTGCTGCGCCAACGGGTCCGCGTCCGGCAGCTCGCCGAACGACAGCCCCGTCAGCTCGGCGACGCGCCGGACCGGGACCTGGTAGGTGCGGTAGGCGCCGTAGCTGAACTCGCCCGCCAGCTCCAGTCCCTTGATCAGTTCCTCCTGGCTCAGCAGATAGGCCGTCGCCGAGAGCGTGCCGTCGGTCTTCACCATCGCGACGACCTTCCAGAACTGGCGCGGCAACCGCACCCCGCGGTAGCGGTCGTCGTCCTCGGCCAGCACCGGGCCGGTCAGCACGGTGACCTTGAGGTCGTGGTTGTCCGCGTTGTTCAGCACGTAGTCCTCGAGCCCGGCCCACGTGGTCTTGTTCTGGTTGAAGTCCTTGTGCTGCGGCGAACAGTTCGTGAAGTGGAACGTGTCGTCGTTGCCCAGCTGGGCGATCGCCTCGGTCGCACCCCACGCCGGGTCGAGGCGGCGGACCAGGTGGCCGCGGTCGAGCGGGTTGGCCCGGTAGATCTTCTCACCGGCCTGCTCGGCCTCCTCGACGCGCGGGTCCAGCGACCAGTGATCGGCTTCGCGGTGCAGTGACCGGCTGGTGCGCCCGTCGATGTTGACCGCGGTGAACAGCGCGAGCCGCCGCTCCTTGTGCAGCACGACGCTGAAGTGGTGGTACGGCAGCACGTACCGCGGTTCGGCGGTGGCCTGCCGGTTGAGCGCGGCCAGCGGCACGAGGGCCTCGGGCAGGGCGGGCAGCGGCACGGCGTGCCCGGGCAGGAAGGCCGGGTCGTAGCCCTCGCGGTTCGAGTAGTCCGGGTCGATCCGGCCGGTCTCCGGCCGGGCGGCCGCCACGGGCAGGGCGCGGCCGGCCAGCCGGTCGGCGAGGGCCTGCTGCTCGGCCGGGAACCGGTGCGTGCGCAGGAAAGCCAGCAGCTTGCTGACCCGGATGCCTTCGTTGATGAAGCGGCCGAGCTCGGCGTGGTCGCCGGTGGGGACGCTCGCGTGGTGCAGCGCCACGACCTCCCACTGGTCGTTGAACACCGGCGAACCCGACGACCCGGGTTCGGTGTCGGTCTCGTAGTGCAGGAACTGCTCCAGCACGTCGACGACGCGGTTCTCCCGCAGCGCGACCTTCTTCTTGTCGCCCTGGGGGTGCTGGACGATGGTGACGAAGTCGCCGACGATCGCCTTGCCCTCGGTGCCGATCAGCCGGTTGTACCCGAAGGCGGCGAGGTCGTCCGCGGACGCTTGCACGGCGACGAGCGCGAAGTCGAGATCCTCGTCCGCGACGAAGAAGCGGCCGGGGTCGAGCCGGAACGCGCGCACCGGCCGGGGCAGGCCGTCGACGCCGTCCTGGTAGTCGAACTCGATCACGCTGAACCCGGCGGTCGCCGCGTCGGGCAGCACGTGGTGGTTGGTGAGCAGCAGTTCCGGCGACACCAGCGACCCGGTGCCGTAGCCGGTGAGCCGGCCGCGGTCGTCGCGGATGTTCACCCGGCCCACGGCCGACGCCGCCCGGACACCGCCTTCGAGGTAACCGACGCCGAGGAGGTCGTCGGTGAGGATGATCCGTTCGAGGATCGCGCCCGCGGCCGCCATCGCCGCGGGCTCGCCGGCCACGATCGCCGCCGGGCTGACCGGGCGCACGTCGGGGTGGTAGCGGGCGAGCCGGTCGATCCGGGTGGCCACGCGGCGCGGCTCGTCGGCCCTGGCGATCCCGCCGGGCGTGCGCAGCAGGGCGATCTTGGCCCGCCGTTCGACGATCCGCCGTCCGGCTCGCGCGGCGGCGGCCGCTTGCTGAGCGGACGGCCGTTCGGTCTTGACGTCCACGGTGCCTCCCCGGACGAAGCGGAAATCACCGCGTTAGTCGCATTCGTCCGGGGTCCGTTACACGGATTCCGCTGTTTCGGCCGGAATGTGATGGTTCATTTTCGCTTCATTCGGAGAAAGGGAGAAAAATAACCGCCCGGCGCGCGGCCGGTCCGGCGGTTCGCAACGTCATGAACGGGTCGTTCACCGCGCCGGACGCGGTGAACGGGTCGTTCATGACGTCCCGGACCGGGGTCAGGGCGAACGTGCGTGGACGGGCGAGACAGCCACCGGCCGGCGAGCGTGCGAGCATCCTGCCATGTCTTCGATCATGCGGGCGTTCGTGCTCACCGGCCCCCGGGAGTACGCCGTGCAGGAGGTTCCCGCGCCGGCCGCGGCACCGGGTGAGGTCGTCGTCGACGTCGAGCGCGCCGGCGTGTGCGGCACCGACGTCGAGTTCTTCACCGGCGAGATGCCCTACCTGCACGACGGCCACGCCGCCTACCCGATGCGGCTGGGGCACGAATGGGCGGGCACGGTCTCGGCTATCGGCGACGGCGTCGACCCCGCCTGGCTCGGCCGCCGGGTCATGGGCGACACGATGCTCGGCGACCGGACGTGCCGCCGGTGCCGGAAGGGGCACCAGCACACCTGCGAGCAGCGCGAGGAGGTCGGCATCCGCGGTGGCCGGCCGGGCGCGCTGGCCGAGCGGCTCGCCGTGCCGGCGTGGTCGCTGCACGCGCTGCCGGACCCGGTCGACGCCGTGCTCGGCGCCCTGGTCGAACCCGGCGGCAACGCCCTGCGCGCGGCACGGGCCGCCCAGGCCGGCCCCGGCGACCGGGTGCTCGTGCTCGGGCCGGGCACGATCGGGCTGCTGACGGCGATGTTCCTGCGGGCCGCGGGTGCCGAGGTGCACCTGATGGGCGTGGCCGAGCTGGACTTCGCCCGCGGCCTGGGCTTCACCGGCGTCTGGACCCGCGAGACGCTGCCGGAACTGCCGTTCGACGCGGTCGTCGACGCCACCGGCGCGGCCGCGGCGCCCGCGCTCGCGGTGGACCTCGTGGAGCCGGCTGGGCGGGTCGTCTACATCGGACTGTCGGGCGACCCCAGCCGGGTGGACACGCGTGCGCTGGTCTTCAAGGACGTCACGGCCGTCGGGGTCCTGTCGGCGTCGCCGGGCCTGGCGGAGGCGATCGACGCGTACGCGAGCGGAGCGGTCGACCCGCGCCCGCTGGTGGGGGCGACCGTCGGCCTCGACGGCGTCGGCGCGGTGCTGGCGGGGGAGCGGCCCGGGGGTGCGGGGCCGAAGGTCCACATCGACCCGCGGCGCTAAGTCCTCGGCGAGGCGAGCGTGGTGGGCCGGGATCGTCCGCGCAGCACCACTTCTTCCTTCGCCACCCACTGGGCCGCCTCGGTCCCCGCGGCGGACTCGACCGCCGTCCAGGAGGCCAGCAGGCGGGCGGGGGCGTTCTTGGCCAGCTCCGTCAGCCGGGCGGCTTCGTTGACCGGGTCGCCGATCACCGTGTACTCGAAGCGGCGCGGGTCGCCGACGTTGCCCGCGACCGCGTCGCCGGTGGCCACGCCGAGGCCGGCCGGGCCGTCCGGGACCTCCTCGGCCAGGCGCCGGGCGATCGCGCGGGCGGCGGCCAGTGCGCACGTCGCGTGGTCGGCGAGCGGGGCCGGCGCCCCGAAGATCGCCAGTGCTGCGTCGCCGACGAACTTGTTGACCAGCCCGTGGTGCCGGTCGACCTCGTCGACCACCACGGCGAAGAACCGGTTCAGCAGAGCGACGACCTCCTCGGGCGGGCGGCTCGCGGCCAGCGCCGTCGAGCCGACGAGGTCGACGAACAGCACCGACACCGTCCGCACCGTGCCGCCCAGCTCGGTGGCCGTGCGCATGGCCTCGACCGCGACCTCGTGGCCGACGTGCCTGCCGAACAGGTCGCGCATGCGCTCGCGCTCGGCCAGCCCGGCCGCCATCCCGTTGAACCCCGCCTGCAGCAGGCCGAGCTCGCTGCCGTCGTAGACCGGGATCTCCACGGCGAAATCGCCCGCCCGGACGCGGCCCAGCGCGTCCTGGACCGACGTGATCGGGTTGACCACCGCGCGGGCGGTGAACACCGTGACCAGCAGGCCGAAGCACAGCACGACCAGCCCGAGCACGATCACCGACACGGCCAGCTTCGTCGTCGAGACGTCGCCGCGGACCCAGGCCAGCACCGCGGTCACCACCAGCCCGGCCACCGGCACCCCGGTGCCCAGGCACCAGAACAGCAGCATCCGCAGGTTGACGCCGCCGGTGACCGGGCGCGGCGGCGTCGTGCCCGCCAGCGCCAGTGCCGCGTACGGCCGCAGCGCGAACTCGCCGAACAGGTAGGCGATCGCGCAGACGACGACGGCGGCGAAGGCGACGACGAGGAGCTCGGTCAGCGCCACCGACGGCTGGACGAGGACGGCGAGACCGCCGAACACCAGTGTCGCGACGCCCCACAGCACGGCCTGCAGCACGGTGAGCCGCAGCGGGACGCGCAGGCTCGCGGTGCGTTCGGCGTCGGTGGGCCGGCGCCCCTCGGCCGCCCAGTGCAGCGTCCGCAACGCGCCGCCGGTGCCCCACAGCGTGCCGACGACGACCGCCGAAACGACGTACACGGGTACCGCGATCGCGGTGACGCGGACGAGGTCGGCGGACATCCCCGGCGCCGGCATGAGCAGGGCCGCGAGCCCGACCACGACCAGTGCGCCGATGACGTTGGTGGCGATCAGGGCGGCCGTGAGCAGCCGCTGGACCCGCCGCCGCAACGCCGTGACGTTCTGGTCCAGCGGGCCGAGCAGCCCGGAGCCGTACGGCAGGGGTTTCACCCGCTGAGTGTACAACCGTTCACTCAGATGCCCGCTGGTGGGCGGGAAAGTATGTGTTACGGTTGGTAACAGTGAACTTGGGTAACACCTGTCGAGGAGGTCGGCCATGACGAGCATCGGCGAAGCGGGCGTGTCGGACCGGGAGACCGTGGCGCGGCGGCTGCTCGACTCGTCGGAGCAGCTGTCCTACGACCCCGTCAAGGAGGTCGACTGGGAGACGCCGCTGGACACCGACTACCACGGTGCGAGCCCGGAGTGGAGCACGCTCTACGGGACCTCCTACTGGGCGGAAATGACGCCCGGGCAGCAGCGCGAGCTGACCCGCCAGGAGGCGGCGTCGGTGGCGAGCACCGGGATCTGGTTCGAGATGATCCTCCAGCAGATGGTGCTGCGCGACTTCTACGGCAAGGACCCGACGGACCCGGCGTTCCAGTGGGCGCTGACCGAGATCGCCGACGAGTGCCGCCACTCGATCATGTTCGCCCGCGGTGCCGCGAAGCTGCGCGCGCCCGCGTACCGGCCGCGCCGGTTCGTCGTCGAACTGGGCCGGGTCTTCAAGGCCACGGCGACCGGGGAAGCGGCGTACGCGGCGATCCTCGTCGCCGAAGAGGTCCTCGACGTCATGCAGCGCGACTGGATGCGCGACGAGCGCGTGGTCCCGTTCGTGCGGACCATCAACAACATCCACGTGGTCGAGGAGTCGCGGCACATGAAGTTCGCCCGCGAGGAGACCCGCGAGCGGCTCGAGGGCGCCGGGTGGCTGCGCCGCCAGATCAACGGCTTCGTCGTCGCGGTGGCGTCGTACTTCATCGTCACCAGCATGGTGAACGCCAAGGTGTACGAGAACGCCGGGCTGGACGGCAAGCGGGCGCGGCGCGAGGCGAAGGCGAACGAGCACCACAAGTCGATGCTGCGCTCGAGCTGCTCCGGGCTGATGGAGTTCCTGCACTCGGCCGGGCTGCTCACCAAGCCGTCGCTGTGGTTCTACCAGCGCGCGAACCTGATCTGACATGGCGTTCGCGATCACGCAGACCTGCTGCGCCGACGCGTCCTGCGTGTCGGTCTGCCCGGTCAACTGCATCCACCCGACGCCGGACGAGCCGGACTTCGGCACGACCGACATGCTCTACGTCGACCCGGACACGTGCATCGACTGCGGTGCCTGCGCCGACGCGTGCCCGGTCGACGCGATCTTCCCGGCCGGCGCCCTGACCGGGCCGCTCGCGGCCTACACCGACATCAACGCGGAGTACTACGCGGAGCGGGACGTGCTGGCCGAGGCCGCGGTCGCGCCGAACTTCCACCGGTGGTCGCCGCCGTCGTTCGCCCGGATCCTCCCGAGCGACTTCGCGCCGCTCGACGTCGCGGTCGTCGGCACCGGGCCGGCGGGCCTGTACGCGGTCGAGGACCTGTTGCTGCACACCGATTCCCGGGTCACGCTCATCGACCGGCTGCCGGCGGCGGGCGGGCTGATCCGCTACGGCGTCGCGCCCGACCACCCGTCGACGAAGAAGATCGGCGAGACGTTCGCCCGCTTCCACGACCACCCGCGGCTGCGCCTGCGGCTCGGCGTCGAGGCCGGTCCGGAGCTGGCCGGGCGGCACGACGCGGTGATCTACGCGGTCGGCGCGACGGAGGCCCGGCCCCTCGGCATCCCGGGCGAAGACCTGCCCGGCAGCCTCCCGGCCGCCGCGGTGGTCGGCTGGTACAACGGCCACCCGGACATCGCGCCGGACGCCGTCGACCTCTCGGCCGAGCGGGTGGTCGTGGTGGGCACCGGCAACGTGGCCCTCGACGTCGCCCGGATCCTGACGGCGGACCCGTCTTCGCTGGCCGGTACGTCCCTCGCCCCGGCGGCCCTGGCTCAGCTGCGGTCGAGCAAGGTCCGCGAGGTCGTGGTGCTGGCCCGCCGGGGCCCGGAGGACGCCGCGTACACGCGGTCGGAACTGCTGGCGCTGGCGGCCCGGGGCGACCTCGTCGTGGACGGCCACGACCCGCGCATCGCCGCGGCGATCGACAGCGGGGACGGGAAAGCCGCGTTGCTCCGGGGTTTGCCGCGCGAGGCCGTGGACTGGTCGTCGCCACCGCCGGACGGACGGCGGATCGTGCTGCGGTTCCACTCTTCGCCGGTCGCGTTCACCGGTGACACCGAGGTGCGCAGCGTGCTCACCTCCGGTGGCGCCGAGATCCCGACGGGCCGGGTGGTCCGGGCCGCGGGCTTCCGCGGCGCGCCGGTGGCCGGGCTGCCGTTCGACGCCGAAACCGGGACCGTGCCGAACGTTTCGGGCCGGGTCACGCCCGGGACGTACGTCGCGGGCTGGATCAAGCGCGGCCCGTCGGGCGGGATCGGCGCGAACAAGGCGTGCGCCCGGGAGACGGTCGGCGCCCTGCTGGCGGACGCCGTCGCCGGCCGCCTGCGCACCCGCGCACCCCGGCGCGGACTGGCCCGGGTGTTCGGCCGGTCAGCCGCCCGCGGGTGAATGGCTGGTGTGGGTGAATTCCACAGTGGACAGCATCGAGGCGTCCGTCGTGGTGCGCTTGCGGCCGAAGGCCAGGACCTTCGCCGGCTCGACCGCGAACACCGCGGCGTCGTGGCCGCCCTGCCGGAAGCCGTCGTCGGTGGCCTCGTAGACCCAGCTGCCGTCCCACTTGGCCAGCCAGGCCTCGGCGAGCCGGGTCAGCTCGGCGCGGCCCGAGACGCGGCGGGCGACGCCTTCGACCACGACGTCCAGCGCGTCGTCCCAGGAGTCGCGGCCGGTGGTCAGCACGACGTTCGGGTTCGCGGTCAGGTTGAGGTACTTCTGCTCGGTCTCGCCGGTCGCGAAGTGCAGTGTGCCGTCCAGCCACACCGCGACCAGCGGCGTGACGTGCGGGCGGCCGTCGGACCGCACCGTGGTGAGCCAGCTGATCTGCGCCGCTTCCAGCGTTCGCGTGGTTTCGGCCCAGTCCGTGGCCCGGGTGCCGGGGTCGCTGAACCGTTCGTCGAGCCGGGTTTCCATCGTCACTCCGATCGTCGGCCCGGCAGCGCCGCCGTGTAGGCCGCTGCCAGGCGCGCCGCGACGGGCGGGCCGTCCGGCGGTTCTCCGCGACGGGTTCCGAGGTGGGTCTCGCGCAGCTCTTCCATGAAGGCTTCCCACAGTGGCGGACCGCCGTCCGTGAGCACCGCGGCGCGCGCGGCGTACTCGTCGGCGACCGGCAGGTGCCGGACGCCCCACGCGCTGAGCTGCACGAGCACCGGGACGAGCTCGATGGCCCGCTCGGTCAGGCTGTAGGTGACCTTCTGCTTGTGCGAAGGGTCGCCGGCCCGGGTGAGCAGCCCGTGTTCGACGAGCACGCCGAGCCGGTCCGCCAGCACGTTCGACGAGATCCGCTCGGCGCCGCCGAGCAGCTCGCGGAAGTGCCGGGCGCCGCCGAAGACGACGTCACGCAGCACGAGCAGCGTCCACCGGTCGCCGAAGATCTCCAGCGACAGGGAGATCGGGCACCCGGACCGCGTGTCGCGCACCGCTCTCACCTCGAAACTGGTTGCATTACGAGAGCAGTATGCGCGGCACGCGGCCGGTGGTCAACCCGCGAGGCGGTGCAGGACGGCGGCGGCCAGCGCCGTGCGCTCCAGCATTCCCTCGACGCTGATGTGCTCGTGCCGCGCGTGGGCGCCGTCGCCGACCGCGCCGAAGCCGTCCAGGACCGGGTGGCCCAGTGCCGCCACGAAGTTGCCGTCGCTCGCGCCGCCCACCGAACACTCCCGCAGCGTCACGCCCAGCTCCGCCGCTTCCTCGCGCGCCAGTTCGTACACCTTCGCGATAGCGGCGGAGCGTTCCATCACCGGGCGGTTCCAGCCGCCCTCGATGGTGAGGGTCGCTCGGGGGTCGTGGGGCTTGAGCGCGGCCAGGCCCGCGTCGATGCGGGCCGCCTCCGACGCGCTCGACACGCGGACGTCGATCTGCCCCGAAGCCGCGCCCGCGATCACGTTGGAGCGCGTGCCGCCGTCGATCACGCCGACGTTGACCGTCGTGCCGGCGTCCGGATCGGACAGTCCGTGCAGGGCCAGGATCGCGCGCGCCAGTTCGTCGATCGCGCTCGCGCCCTTCGCCGGGTCCAGGCCCGCGTGGGCCTCGACGCCCGTCGTGCGCACCCGGAACAGGCCGACGCCCTTGCGCGCGGTCTTCACCGCGCCGCCGGCGCTCGCCTCGAACACCAGCGTGGCGCGGGTGCCCGCGGCGGCTTCCTCGATCACCGGCCGCGACGCCGGGCTGCCGATCTCCTCGTCGCCGTTGAGGACCAGGCGGACGGCCGGGCGCGGCAGCCCGGCGGCGTCGAGCGCGCGCAGCGCCCACACCGCGTGCACCAGGCCCGACTTCATGTCGAAGATCCCCGGCCCGGTCGCGCGGTCGCCGTCCACGGTGAACGGCCACTCCGCCAGGGTGCCCAGCGGCCACACCGTGTCGTAGTGGCAGAGCAGCAGCACCGGTTCTCCGCTGCCGGCGAAGTCGTAGACCTTGACGTCGCCGTAGCGCCCGCCGTCGACGTCCCGGACGTTCTCCGGGGTGCCCAGCCGCTCGCGCAGCCGGCCGTCCACCCAGGACAGTCCGCGGTCCAAAGCGGGCTTGTCGTCACTCGGCGTCTCGATGCCGACGTACGCGGCGAGGTCGGCGAGGAGGTCGCCGCGGTGTGCGCGCAGCCACTCGTGCAGGTCCCGGATCACAGAACTCGCTCCAGTTCGGTCAGGTGGTCTTCGGACATCGCGACGGCGCCGCTCTCGACTTCGCGCAGCCGGGCCAGCACCGCGCGCAGCAGCGGCACGGGAGCCGCCGCGAGCACCGGCGCGTAGTGGTGGTGGACCTCGACCGGCCGGTGCCGCACGGCGATGTCGCGCCAGATGCCGCTGCGGTCCTTCGGCTGGCTCCGCAGCCACGCGACCAGGCGGTCGGTCGCCTCCTCGCGGCCGGTCGCGCCCGGGAGGTAGGCGGCCGGGTCGAACTGGTCGAACGCCTCCAGGGTGCGCTCGCCCGCGGCGGCGAAGACCTCCGCGGTCAGCGCGTGCATGAGCGGCCGGTGCCGGTCGATCAGGTCGGCCATCGGCGCGTCGGCGAGCGCGGTCGTGGTGAGCATCGCGCCGAACCCCAGCTTCGCCCACAGGTAGCCCTCGACGTTCGCGGTCGCCTTCGCCGGACCCCACACCTGCAGGTCCGCGACGACCTCCTCGACCCGCGGCGTGATCCGGCCGTCGGGTTCGCCGACGACCAGGGCGCCGAGGCCGCCGTCCCGCACGACACCGGGTTCGACGACGTCGGCGAACAGGTTCACGAACGCGCCGACCGTCCGTTCCGGACCGACGCGGGACGCGATCAGCCGCTCGTTGAGCCCGTTCTGCAGGGACACGACGAAGCCGTCGTCCGCCAGCCTCGGCGTCAGCCACTCCAGGACCGTTTCGGTGGCCTGGGCCTTGACGGCCAGCAGGACACGGCCGAGGACCGGCGGGGCGTCCGCGGGTGTGAACGCGGGCAGTTCGACGGTTTCGCCGCCCTCCGGGCGGCGCAAGGTGAGGCCGCGGGCTTCGATCGCGGCCACGTGCGCCGCGTCGGCGTCCACGATGGACACCGGGTGGCCGGCGCGCGCGAGGTGGAACGCGAGCGTCCCCCCGATCGCGCCGCCACCGACCACCGTGTACGAGCGCCGGTCAGACATGCGCTTCCTTTCCTCGTTGCACGGGGGTTTCCCCGGTCCAGTGCAGCGGCAGGCCGGCCGCGCCCGCGGTGGACCCGCCGTCGACGCGCAGGACCGCGCCGGTGATCCAGGCCGCTTCCGGGCCAGCGAGCCAGAACACCGCGTCGGCGACCTCCCGCGGTTCGCCGCGACGGCCGAGCGGGTTGACCGACACCGCTTCCGCGTACGCCTCGGTGACGGGGTTGGCGGAGCTGTCCACGGTGACGAAGCCGGGGCTGACGGCGTTCACGCGGATGCCGTGCGGGCCGAGTTCCACCGCGCACGCCTTGGTGAGCATCTCCAGCGCGGCCTTCGACGTCGCGTAGTGGGCGGCGCCGGGCCGCGCCCGGATCGCCGCGCCGGAAGAGATGTTGACGACCGCGCCGGTGGTCCCGGCGGCCACGTGGGACCGTCCGAACGCGACGGTGGTGAGCAAAGCGGCCCGGACGTTGACGTCCTGCACGCGGTCCCAGGTCGCCGCGGTCATCTCCAGCAGGGGAGTGGCCGGGTAGATCCCCGCCGCGTTGACGAGGACGTCGACCGGTCCGGCCTGCCCGGCGAGTCCCCCGGCGAATCCGGCGTCCGCGAGGTCGCCGGGCAGCTCGACGACGTCGGTGCCCAGCCGGGCCGCCACCGCGGACAGTTCGGCCGGGCGCAGGTCGGCCAGGACGAGGCGGTCGCCCGCGGCGGCGAACCGGGCGGCGATGGCCGCGCCGATCCCGCCGCCGGCGCCGGTGACGAGCACGGTCCGCACTACAGCTCCTTTCCCTTGGTCTCGGGCATGGTCAGGTAGACCGCGACGCCGATGAGCGCGGCCGCGGCGACGTAGACCCACACCAGGTGGCCGAGGTGGTTCGCGTTCAGCCACGTCGTCACGTACGGCGCGGTCCCGCCGAAGATCGCCACGGCGAGCGCGTACGGCAGGCCGATGCCGGTGGTGCGCACCTCGGCCGGGAACTGCTCGGCCATGATCACCGCGCAGTTCGCCGAGTAGCCGACGATCAGCACCAGCCCGATCAGCTCGATGACGAAGACGCTCCAGAAGCTGTTGCCCAGGAAGTGGAACGCGGGCCAGGCGAACACCACGAACCCGGCGGCGAACGCGGTCATCGTCGTCTTGCGCCCGATCCGGTCGGACAGCAGGCCGCCGAACGGCAGCAGCGCGATGAAGACGACCATCGCGAGGGTGTTGGCGAGCAGCGCGGTCTTGAGCGGGATGCCGGTGCTCAGGTGGGCGTAGGCCGGCATGTAGGAGACCCACACGTAGTAGATCAGCGTCCCGGCGATGGTCACCCCGGCCACGCGCAGCGCCGCGCCCGGGTGGTCGCGCAGCATCGCGACGACCGGGTTCCGCCGCGGCTGGGCGGAGATCTTGGTGAACGCCTCGGTTTCGTGCACCGACACGCGCAGCCACAGGCCGACGAGGCCGAGCAGGCCGGCGATGCCGAACGCCAGCCGCCAGCCCCAGCCGTGCAGGTCGCCGTCGGACAGCGTCGCGTTGAGGATCGTGCCCATCAGCGCGGCGATCAGCGAGCCGAGGCCGACCGAAACCTGCTGCCACGAACCGGCGAACGCACGGCGGCCGGGTGCGGCGGACTCGATGAGGAACGCCGACGACGACCCGAATTCGCCGCCCGCCGAGAAGCCCTGCACGAGCCGGGCGAGCAGCAGCACGATCGGGGCCAGCACGCCGATCTGCGCGTACGTCGGGCACAACGCGATGACGATCGACGCCGCGGCCATCAGCGAGATGGTGAGCGTCAAGCCCTTCTTGCGGCCCTTCCGGTCGGCGTACGCGCCGAGCACCGCGCCGCCGATCGGCCGCATGACGAAGCCGACGGCGAACACGGCCAACGTGGACAGCAGGGCCGTGGTTTCGTTGCCGCCGGCGAAGAACTGGCCGGCGAAGACCGGCGCGAAGGTCGCGTAGACGGCCCAGTCGACCCACTCGACGGTGTTGCCGACGGCGCCGGCGACGATCGCCTTGCGCTGCTGGGCCGTCAAGCGGTGGCTGACGACGGTGTCCACAGTGGTCATGCCTGCTCCCGGAGGACGTGGTCGGCGATCTGGGCGTGCGTGGCGTACCAGACCCCGTCGTGGCCGCCGATGTGGTCGAGCAGTTCGGCGAGGACGGCGATCCGGGATCGGTGCCCGATGATGTGCGGGTGCATGGTGAGCTGGAAGATCCCGCCCTCGGCGTACGCGGCGTCGAACTCGTCACGCCAGATCGAAAGCACGCCGCGGGGCGGGGTGTAGGGCCGCAGCGAGGCGAACCGGTCCATCATGAAGTACGGCGCGTCGTCGCGGATCCACTCGACCGGCAGCTCGACGATCCCGGTGGGCTCGCCGTGTTCGAGGAGCTCGTAGCAGTCGTCGTCGGCCATCAGCGACGAGTCGTAGGCCAGGCCCAGCTCGCGGGTGATGGCGAGGGTGTGCGCGGAGAAGTCCCACGACGGCGTCCGGATGCCCACCGGCCGGGTGCCGGCGAGGCGCTCGAGCACGTCGGCGGCGCGGAAGGCGAGGTCGCGCTCCTCGGTTTCGGTGAGGGCGGTGTTGCGTTCGTGGATCCAGCCGTGCAGCGCCACTTCGTGCCCGGCGTCCACATAGGACTTCACTTCGCCGTCGTGGAGCAGCGCGGACACGGCGGGCACGAAGAAGGACGCGGGTGCGTCGTGCCGCTGCAGGAGCTTCAGGATGCGGGGGACGCCGACGCGGGCGCCGTACTCGCCTTGCGCCAGCTTGCCGGGCAGGACGTCGCCGTCCCGCAGCGAGGGCGTCTCGTGGTCGGAGTCGAAGGACAGCGCCACGGCCACCTTCGCGCCGCCGGGCCACGCCGCCGGGCGCAGCGGGCGCCCCGCGCGGACGTGCTCGACGTGGCCGCGCCAGGTCGCTTCGTCCCACTGCCACGGTTGTTCGGTCATGCGTCCTCCAGCTTGGCGGCGGGCGTCGGGGCCCACGCGCGCTTGAGCGTCGAAACCTGCAGGGTCACGTCGGCTTCCCGGAGCCCGGGCAGCGCGCCGACGACGTCGGTGGTGTGCCGGTACAGCTCGCCGTAGTGCCGCAGCACGATCTGGCCGACGAGGTTGAACCGGCCGGTGGTGGCGGAGAGGTACTTCGTGCCGGGGTGGGCGGCGAGCTGCTGGCCGGCGCGGTCGAGCTCGCCGGGGACCACCGAAAGCCAGAGCATGAATTCGAGGGCGTAGCCGAACATCGACGGCTCGGCGAGCGTCCGGAACCGCAGGCACCCGCGCCGCACCAGCGAGTCGACGCGTCTGGCCACAGTGGACTCGCTGGTCCCGACGTGCCTGGACACCTCCTTGAACGGCACCCGCGCGTCTTCGCCGAGCGCCGCGCAGATCGCGAGGTCCAGCTCGTCGAGCTGCTCGGGCGGGCGCTCCCAGTGCTGCTCTTCGAACGGCCGGACCTCGCCGCCGCGCAGGTCGGCGACGGCCTCGCGGCTCAGCTCGCCGGAGTCCCAGTCGTGGTTGGAGGTGAACGTCCGCATGACGGCGAAGGTCTCGGCGTCGCGGACGTCCCCGTCGCCGGGGAAGCCGTTCTCCTGCAGCCGCGCGATCTCGCGGTAGGAGGGCAGGACGAACTCGGCGGAGCAGTCGGCACTGCCGGCGAGCACGGTCGCGTACCGCACCTCGGGCCGCGCGGCGAGCGCCTCGGCCACGCCGGCGGCCGTACCCGGCCGGCACCGCAGCCGCGCGATCACGGGCACGCCGAGACCGCATCGCAGCACGTCCACGACCCCGATCACCCGGAGGCGGCCGCTGTCGGTGAGCTGCGCGGCCCGGCGGAGGACGGTGGACTCGCTGGCCCCGACGTGCCGGGCGACGGCGCCCCAGGACGCCCGGCCGTTGAGCTGCAGGGCCGCGACGATCCGGCGGTCCAGTTCAGGTGCCTTGCCTTCGTTCTGCACGAGAGGCATCGTGAATGCAGGAAAACGTCAAGTCAAGGGGTGGCGATGCAAGAATGCGTCAGAGAGTGGGCGTGACCGCGGCGAGAGCGTCCGCCGCCGCGAGGTCGAAGTCGCCGTGGTCGCTGCCGAGGCCCTGGGCCACCAGCGCGGCGGCCGCGCTGCCCAGCACGGCCGCGTCCCGCAGCGAGCGGCCGAGGCCCAGGCCGCGGAGGAAGCCCGCCGAGAAGGCGTCGCCGCAGCCGGTCGTGTCCACCACCGGGACCGCGAACGCCGGCACTTCGAGCGTCTCCCGCGCCGTCACCACCAGGGCGCCGAGCGCGCCCCGCGTCACCGCGACGCAGCCGACGCCGGCGTCGAGCAGCGCGTGGGCGCCGCCTTCGGGGGTGGCCGCGTTCGTCAAGCCCAGTAGCTGCTCCTCGTTCGGCAGCAGGTAGTCCAAAGCGGACAACGCGGGCGCGAGCCAGGCCAGCACGCCGGGGTCGCCGGGAGCGAGCAGGTCGGCCGAGGTCACCACGCCGGCCGCGCGGGCCGGGCCGAGGATCTGTGCCGCTTTTTCGCCGCCCATCAGCTCCGGGCCGCCCAGGTGCAGGTGCGTCGCGCGGGCGATCTCCGACGCCGGGGCGTCCGAGGGCTCGTAGGTCAGGTTCGCGCCGGGGACGTGGAAGGCGGGGCGGCTGCCGTCGGCGCGGATGGGCAGCACCGACGCCGACGTCTGCACGCTCTCGCGGCGCAGCACCAGGGACGTGTCGACGCCGTGGCGCGTGAGCATCGCCAGCAGCAGGTCACCGACCGGGTCGGTGCCGATCGCGCCCGCCGTGCGGACCGTCGCGCCCAGCTTGGCCAGCGTGACCGCGGTGCCCGCGGCCGTGCCCGCCGGGCCGAACCGGATCTGCTCCACCAGGGTCGCGCCCTGCCCGTCGGGGATGGCTTCGACCGGGCGGACCTGCACGTCGAATACGTGCGCCCCGAGCGTCACGACCGTCTGCGTCACTGCCCGTACCCCCGGCGCACGGCCGCGGCCACGACGGCTTCCTGCTGCGCGGGATCGAGGACCCGCGGGGCGCCGAGCGTCGCGGCCCGCACGTACAGGCCGCACGCCCACTCGAGCAGCAGCGCGTTGTCGACCGCGGCTTCGAGGGAGGGACCGTGGGCGACCGCGCCGTGGTTGGCCAGCAGCGCCGCGGACTTGCCGTCGAGCGCGGTGAGGGTTTCCGCGGCCAGCTCCGCCGACCCGAAGACGGCGAACGGGGCGACCCGGATCGCGCCGCCGAGGGCCAGCTGCTGGTAGTGGACGCACGGCAGCTCGTCGAGCACCAGGGACACCGCGGTGGCCTGCGGGGAGTGGGTGTGCACCACCGCGCCCGCGCCGTAGCGCCGGTAGATCCCCAGGTGCAGCTCCAGTTCCGAGGTCGGGGTCCGCTCGCCGGCGACCACCTCGCCGTCGAGGTCGACGACGGTGACGTCGTAGGCCGTGGCCCGGCCCAGCACGACGCCGGTCGCGGTCACCGCCACGTGCTCGCCCACCCGGACGCTCACGTTGCCCGCGCTGCCGATGAGCAGGCCTTCGCCCGCGAGCCCGTGACAGGCCCTCGCCACCGACCGCCGTGCTTCGTCGAGCATCGAACTCGCCATTGCCATGCGCCGAGGCTAGGATAAATACGAAACAAAGTCACGTTCAGGTTTGGGGAGCGGATGAGCGAAGGCCGGCCGCGCCGGGTGCCGCGCCAGGCGCGCTCGCGGGAAAAGCTGGCCAGGGTGCTGGCGGCCGCGGACCGCCTGCTCGCCCGCGAAGGCGTCGAAGCGCTGACGACGACCCGCGTCGCCGCCGAGGCCGGCGTCTCGGTCGGGGCGCTCTACCAGTACCTGCCGGATCGAGAGGCGATCACCGAGGCGCTGGCCGTGGGCTACCTCGCCCGGCTGGAAGACCTCATGGACGCCGTCGCCGAGCGAGCGGCGGCGGAGGCGTGGGACGACCCGGTCGGCCTCCTCGTCGACGCGTTCGCCGGGCTCTACCGCGCCGAGCCCGGGTTCCGCGCCCTGTGGTTCGGGCGCGGCCTCACCGACGGAGCCCGGGAAGCCGACCGCGCGCACAAGCGCGTGATGGCCACCGGCGTGCACCGCATCCTGGTCGCCCAGCGCCTGCTGCGTGACGACTACGCGGCCGCGGTGGCGTGCCGCACGGCGTTCCTCGCCGCGGACGCCGTGCTCCAGGAGGCGTTCCGCGGCGACGGCGCGCCCGAACTGCTGGACCCGGTCAAGACGATGCTGCGGGCCTACCTCGGTCAGCTGCCCCGGCCGTAGCGACGAGGAACTCCTCGCCACGGGCGAGCCGCAGCCCGTCGGCGCGCCCGGCGAAGTAGCGCTCGTCCAGCTCGTCGCCCGAGACGTGCACCGCCTCGCCGAACCCGGCTTCCCTGGCGAGCGCCAGGATTTCGGCGGGGGAGAAGGAGCTGACGAACGGCGTCCCGGCCGCTTCCGCCTTGCCCGCGGTGGCGCGGTGCCGGGCGCGCTCGCCGTCGTCGAGGAGCTCGGGCGGCAGCATGAACGTCATGGCCAGCGTGGAACCCGGGGCGAACCCGGCGATCCGGCGCAGCGTGGCCGCGTTCGCCGCCTTGGTCAGGTACATGCTGACGCCGGTGGACGCGACGACCGCGGGTTCGTCCGCCGCGAAACCCGCGTCCGTGAGCCGGTCCCACCACGACGTGGTCTCGAAGTCGACCGGCACCAGCCGCAGCCACTCGGGGACGCCGAGGCCGAGTTCGTCGAGGCGCGCGCGTTTCCAGGCCTGCGGGCCGGGCTGGTCGACCTCGAACACGCGCAGCCGCGCCGCGACTTCCGGGCGGCGCTGGGCGAAGGTGTCCAGCCCGGCCCCGAGGAGGACGTACTGCCCGACCCCGCGGCTCGCCTGGTCGACGACGAGATCTTCGACGAACCGCGCCCGCGCGACCATCCCGGCCCGGTACCGCCCGGCGGTGGCCGGGTCCATGTCGTCCCGGTCCCGCCAGCCCTCGCCCGGATCGGCCAGCCGCAGCCCGAGTTCGTCGTCGAACACGTGCGGCGGCGGATCGACGGCGACGTGCAGCGCCCGCCACAAGGCGGTCCGCGCCGCGGTGCTGTCCGGCGCGGTCATCGTCAGCCCGCCGCCGGCGCGGAGAGCGTCCAGGTCCGCCCGTCCGGATCGCGGACGGTCATCTCGCGGGTCCCGTAGTGGGTGTCTTCGAACGGGGTGATCACTTCGACGATGTCGTCGGCCCGGAAGGCGTCGGCGTCCGGGACCTTGAAGACGACCTGCTGCCGCGGTTCCTGGCTCCCGGGTACCTCGGCGATGAACAAATGGGGTCCGTCGCCGTTGCGGAGCAGCCCCGAGTTGTGGTCGGTCGCGAAGTCGATTTCGTAGCCCAGTGCTTGGAAGAACTTGGCGGCCTTGCCCCAGTTGTGCGTCTCCAGGTACACGGCGTCGATGCCCTCGGTCGTCATGTTCAGTGCTCCTCTTCGGTTCCTAGATAGGCGCGCAGCGCTTCGGCGACGAGCGCCGACAGCGATTGTTCGGTTTCGACGGCTCGGTGCTTGAGCTGCCGGATCAGGCCGATCGGCAGGTACACGTTGAACTGTTTGACGTCGTCATCGCCCACGTGGTCGATCCTAGCATGCTAGCAAGCTAGAGATAATACCCGCGGGCTGTGGGTCGATCAATCTGCTGACCGAGGGGGGATCATGAAGAAAGCCGCTGCACTCACCTGTGCCGGCGCCGGGCGTCTCGTGCATCGCGCCCTGGTGCTGGGCCGGTCTCCGCGGCGGCGTTCGGCCGTGTTCGACCGGATTGCCGTGACCGGAACCGGTGGTCGTTGATGCGCTATGTGCGGGTGACTCGGACCGGGGGTGCCGATGTCGTGAATTTCCTGGATCCGGAGCCCTATCTGCGTGAGCTACCGGGACTTGCCCTCCCGGTCGGTGCGCGTGCCTTCGCCGCGGACTCCGATCACTACGACTTCACCGGTTCGAGGTGCGTCAAGGATCTCCGGGTGGGGCAGCTGGCCGTTCGCGAGGCGGGGTTCGCGAAGTTGGCGGCCGAGCTGACGTTCCTGCCGAACCGGTTCAAGCACTTCTCCGGTCTGGTGGTCCGCTACGACGGCGTCACGAACATCGATCTCGATGCGAACCGGTCGGGCCCGGGCACGCGCGTGTGGCCGGCCTCTCCGAGTCTCGGTGATCTTCAGCTGGACGAGATACTTCCGACCGCCGGTGGCTGTTCGCACGAGATCGCGTTCACCGGCGGGACCCTCTTGGTCGAGTGCGCGGATCTCGAAGCGGAATGGCTCAGCGAGTAGGTGCTGCCGAAGGTCAGCCGTTCGCCGCTTGACGGGCGATCGTCCCGCCGTTCAGAATGCTGGACCAGCACCGTTTGTTAACGCTAACATTCCTGACGACGAGGTCGGAGCGATGCGATGAAGCTGCGCGTTCTGCTGTCCGTGCTCCTGGCGTTCGCCGGAGTCGTCCCCGGCGCAGGGGTCGCCGCCGCCGCTGAGGCGCCGGTGCCCGCTCCGGCGATGGGCTGGGCCTCCTGGAACACCTTCGCCGCCAAGATCGACTACGCCACCATCAAAGCGCAGGCCGACGCGCTCGTCTCCACCGGGCTCAAGGACGCCGGCTACACCTACGTCAACATCGACGAAGGCTGGTGGCAGGGCACCCGCGACGGCTCCGGCAACATCACCGTCGACACCGCCGAATGGCCCGGCGGGATGAAAGCCATCGCGGATTACCTGCACGGCAAGGGGTTGAAGGCGGGCATCTACACCGACGCCGGGCGGGACGGTTGCGGGTACTACTACCCGACCGGGCGGCCCGCGGCGCCCGGGTCCGGCAGTGAAGGCCACTACCTGCAGGACATGCTGCAGTTCCAGCGCTGGGGCTTCGACTTCGTCAAGGTCGACTGGTGCGGCGGCGACGCCGAAGGCCTCGACCCGGCGAGCACCTACCGGGCGATCAGCGACGCCAACACAGCCGCCACCGCGCAGACCGGGCGCACGCTCACCCTCTCGATCTGCGACTGGGGCAAGAAGAACCCGTGGAACTGGGGCGCCGGCACCGCCCCGATGTGGCGGACCAGCACGGACATCATCTACTACGGCCAGACCGCGACCCTCCCGCAGGCGCTCACCAACTTCGACCAGGCGCAGCACCCCGTTTCGCAGCACACCGGGTACGTCAACGACCCCGACATGCTGACCGTCGGGATGCCGGGGCTGTCCGCCGCGCAGGGGCGGACCGAGTTCGGGATGTGGGCGGTCTCCGGGGCGCCGCTGCTCGCGGGCAACAACCTCGCGACGATGAGCACGGAGACGGCGAACGTCCTCAAGAACCGCGAAGTCATCGCCGTCGACCAGGATCCGCGCGGCCTGCAGGGCGTGAAGGTCGCCGAGGACGCCGCCGGGCTCCAGGTGTACGGCAAGGTCCTGGCCGGCTCCGGGAAACGCGCGGTGCTGCTGCTCAACCGGACGTCGTCGGCGGCGACCATGACCGCGCGGTGGGCCGACCTCGGCCTCACCGCCGCCACCGCGAAGGTCCGGAACCTCTGGAGCGCTTCCGACCAAGGCAGTTACGCCAACGGATACAGCGTGAGCGTCCCGGCCGACGACTCCGTGCTGCTGACCGTCCAGGGCACCGACGCCGCGGCCACGCACGGCACCACGATCACCGCGGCCGCGACGGGATCGGCCGTCGCGACCTTCACCTACAACGCGACCACCACCCGGACCGCGACCCTCGCGGTGAACGGCCAGCAGCCGACCGTCGTCGCCTTCCCGGCGACCGGGGGAGCGGCCAGGACCGTCTCCGCCGTCGTCTCCCTGGGCAAGGGCACCAACAACCTCACGTTCTCGGGCACGCCACCGCAGCTCACCGACGTCGCCGTCCTGCCGCTGCCCGGGACGAACGGCGTCCAGGTGGCCGGCACGCAGTCGGGCCGGTGCCTCGACATCGACGACAACAGCATCACCAACGGCGTCCAGGCGCAGCTGTGGGACTGCGCCGGGGGACCGAACCAGACGTGGGTGCCGGCCCGCGGCCAGCTCGTCGTCAACGGCACGAAGTGCCTGGACGCCTACGACAACGGCACCGCCAACGGAACCGCGGTGGTCAGCTGGGACTGCAACGGCCGGCGCAACCAGCAGTGGACCCTGAACGCGAACGGGACCATCACGAACGCGGTGTCCGGGCTCTGCCTGGACGCCAGTGGCGCGGCCACCGGGAACGGCACGAAGATCATCCTGTGGGCCTGCGGCGGCGGCGCCAACCAGCAGTGGACCCGGCGGTGACCCAGGCGGCCGGACCGCCGGGCGCACCGTCGGGGGCTGGTCCGGTCAGTTCCGCCGGGAAAAATCGGCCGGAAATGCGGGCGCGCGGTGCCCGCGGTGGCCGGTCATCTCGCGGTTCGCGACGAGCGCGTTGAGCACCGCTTCCTCCACCGCCTGCACGACCGCCTCGAAGAACGGGTCGATCCGGCCCCACGGCACGAACCGCAGTTGCTCGTACTCGGCTTCCGCGGTGCGGGGGAACGCGCTCGTCAGCGCGCCGGGGTTCGCCGTGCTGAAGGCGAGGAACAGGTCGCCCGAGAAGTGTGAACCGGTCGTGCCGGTGCGGGCCAGGCCGAGCGGGACGCGCCGGGCGAGCGCCGTGCACTGCCCCGGCAGCAACGGCGCGTCCGTGCCGACCACGACGATGACCGAACCCGCGCCGGGCGGGGCCGGTGCCCAGTGCGCCATCGGGTCGTCCGCCGCCAGCCGGGGTCCCACGTGGTCGCCCGCGACCGTGAGCTCGCGGCGGCTGCCGAAGTTCGCCTGCACCAGCACGCCCACGGTGTACTCGTCGGAACCGTAGGGCACCAGCCGGGACGCCGTGCCGGTGCCGCCCTTGAAGCCGTAGCAGGTCATCCCGGTGCCGCCGCCGACCGAACCTTCGTCGAGCGCTCCGCCCCGGGCGGCGTCGAGGGCCGCGCCCGCGTATCCACTGTGGATCGTCGGGGCGTTGATGTCGTTGAGGTAGCCGTCCCACGTCTCGGCGACCACCGGCAGCAGCCATTCCGCGGCGACGTCGGGGCGCTCGCGCACCACCCAGTCGATCACGCCGCGGTGGCACGGCCCGACGGCGTGGGTGTTGGTGATCAGCACCGGCAGGGCCAGCGACCCGGTCTCGGCGAGCCACGCGGTGCCGGTCATCTCGCCGTTGCCGTTCAGGGAGAACGTCCCGGCCGCGCACGGCACGGCGAAGTCCGCCCGGCCGCGGGGGAGGACCGCGGTGACGCCGGTGCGCACCGAATCGCCTTCGAGCACCGTCGTGTAGCCGACTTCGACGCCGGCGACGTCGGTGAGCGCGTTGTGCGTGCCGGGCCGGCCGGGCAAGGTGATGCCCAGGTCGCGGGCACGGGTCATGACAGGTCCTCCAAGCTGCAGGCGGTGCGGGCGAAGGAGAGCAGCATCGCTTCGGCGGTGGCCCGGTCCACTGTGGGCACCGCCTGGGTGAGGTGCAGGCCGTAGCCGTCCTCGAGCGCGACGAGGTTGCGCGCGATCGCGACCGGCTCGGCGGTCAGGGTGAATTCGCCGGTCGCCGCCCCGGCTTCGAGGATGCCGGTGTAGATCCGCACCTGCCGCTCGAACAGGGCGACGTGCCGGGCGGCGTAGGCGGGGTCGCGGCGGGCGATCGTGCCGAGTTCGTAGAGCAGCACGCACAGTTCGTCGGACGGGCCGGTGGGCAGGCCGCTGCGGATCGTGGCCAGCAGGCGTTCGCGCGGTGTCCCGCCCCGGGCGGCGTCCTCGCGCTGGGTGCAGAAGCGCTCGACGGCTTCCTGCTGCACCTCGCGCAGGAGGTCGGTCAGGGTGGGGAAGTAGTAGAGGACCGAGCCCGAGGACAGGCCGGCGCCGTCGGCGATGTCCCGCAACCGCAGGTTGAGGATGCCGCGTTCGACGACGGCGCGGCGCGCCACCGCGATCAGCTCGGCCCGCCGTTCGGGGGCCCTGCTCGGTCGTGCCATGGGGCCATTCTTCGAAGGAACTTCGGAAAAAACAAGACCTTGACTTGTCTGTCACGAGCGCCTTTGATGCGTGGTCACCTGGTTGTTCGAAGGAGCTTCAAAGAACTGGAGGCCCGCTCGTGACCACCCCCGCCCTGCGCCGTGGCCTGCGCACCCTCGGCACCCTGCTCATCACGCTCTCGGCGATCAGCCCCGCGTCGTCGGTGTTCATCATCGCGCCGGGGGTGCTCGCCGGCGCCGGGACCGGCGCGTTCTTCAGCTTCGCGGCCGCTGCGGTGGTCGGCGTGTTCATGGCCTTCGTCTACGCCGAGCTCGCCTCGGCGTTCCCGGTCGCGGGCGGCGAGTACGCGATCGTGGCCCGCACGCTGGGGCGGCTGCCCGGGTTCGCCGTGCTGGGGCTGATGATCATCACGCAGGTGCTGATCGTCGCGGTGATCGCGCTCGGCGTCGGGACGTACCTGGGGGTGCTGTTCCCGGGCCTGCCCGGCCCGGCGGCCGCGGCGGTGACGTGCGTGCTGGCCGCCGTCGTCGGGGTGTTCGACATCAAGCTGAACGCCTGGGTGACGGGCGTCTTCCTGGCGATCGAGATCCTGGCGCTGGTGGTGGTCAGCGCGCTCGGGCTGCTCCACCCGGCCCGCCCGCTCACCGACCTGGTCGCCCACCCGGTGGCGGCCGGCGGCGGCCCCGCGACGATCGGCGCCATCGCGATCGCGATGTCGGTGGCGATGTTCGCCTACAACGGCTACGGCTCGGCGGTGTACTTCGGCGAGGAGACCCAGGACGCCCCTCGCGGCATCGCCCGCGCGATCCTCCTGGCGCTGGCGATCACGGTGGTCGCCGAGCTGGTCCCGGTGACGGCGGTCCTGCTGGGCGCGCCCGACCTGGGCGCGCTGTTCGGCTCGGAGAACATGCTGTCGACGTTCATCACCGCCCGCGGCGGCAGCACGCTCGACACGGTGCTCAGCCTGGCGGTGGCGCTGGCGATCATGAACGCGGTCCTGGCGATCGTCCTGATCAGCTCCCGCCTGGTCTTCAGCAGCGGCCGCGACCGAGCCTGGCCGGGCGCGGTCAACCGAGCCCTGGCGGCGGTCCACCCCCGCTTCGGCACCCCGTGGGTGGCGACGGTCGGCACCGGGATCGTCGCCGCGGCGCTGTGTTTCGTGGACCCGCAGCTGCTGCTGGTGGTGACGAGCACGTCGATCGTGGCGGTGTACGCGGCCCTTTGCCTGGGTGCGATCGTCGGCCGCCGCACCGGGGTGACGGCCCACGCGCAGTACCGGATGCCGTGGTTCCCGGTGGCCCCGGTGCTGGCGTTGGCGGTGCTGGCGTTCGTGGTGTACCAGAACGTCGTGGACCCGGCGGTCGGCCGCCCGAGCCTGATCGTGACGGCGGGGATCGTCCTGCTGGCGGTGGGGTATTACGTCCTGGTGCTGCGGCGCCGAGGCGGGTGGCAGCTGGCCGAACCGGTTGAACACACTTCCGATTCCCGGACAAATAGTTGACAACTCGTGCGTGCGGGAACCTTGTAACAGGACCAGTGCGTTGCACGACCTAGCGGAGGCGATATCCGGACGAAACGAATACGATGCACCGAGGTTTGCGCATGGCCGAAGGTTCTCCGTCGAGAATGCTCGACCCCGATCTGTTCGACCGGGGCGACATCTTCTGCTTCGACGCGCAGCCCTACCTCGGCGAACTGTTCGAAACCGTGCGGGCGCGGAAGAAGCCGCTGACCGTCGTCGTCGGCGCCGGGGTGTCGATGAACTCCAGCCTGCCGTCCTGGCGGGACCTCATCGACAAGATGACCAACGAGATCAAGAACGCGAGCACGAAGAAGATCGCGCTGCGCGATGATTCCGATTTGATGCGGAAGGCCGAAATCGTCCTGCAGATCCTGAAGGACGGCGGGCAGGACGTCGAGGACCACACGATCATCCGGCGAGCGCTCTATTCCGACTCGCACGCCACGCCGGGAGTGCTGGCGGATTCGATCGCCCGGCTGGTCTGCGCGAACCGGAAGTACGCCGGCAAGAGGGCGCGGCTGCTGACGACGAACTTCGACGAGATCCTCGAAGCGGCGCTGAGGGCGTACTTCGAGGAAGAAGACGTGGAATCGTTCTCGCTCAAGCCGGGCGGCAGTTCCGCGTGGAAGGCCTGGGATCGGCGCCTCGGCCGGATCGGCGTGATGCACCTGCACGGCCTGGTCCGCCAGGACGGCGATCCGGAGGAGCCGATCGTCCTGACCGAGTCCCAATTCCTGAAGCACGGTGCGCAGGTGCGGGACGTCATCTCGAACGCGCTCGAGGGTGCCTGCACGATCTTCATCGGGCTGGGCATGTCGGACCCGAACCTCATCGGCCCGCTCTACGCGACCGCGGAGGCGCGGCCGCCGCGCTTCTCCCTGGTGGTGCCGCCCGGCGTCAACGGAGTCACCACGACCGAGGCCGCTCGCTACGCCATCAGTTCGGCGCGCTACCTCGAGGACAAGCTGGGGCTCCGGCCGATCTTCCTGAAGTCCTACTCACAGCTGAACCAGGTCATCTCGGATCTCGCGCTCGCCGTCGTGGAACCGCGGCGGTACCGGCCCACCGTGAAGAGCGACGCCTCGCTCGTCTACCGCCGGCGGCTCACGCGGGCGCTGGACGACTGCTACACGGGCGTGGGCTGCGGGAAAGGCGCGGAAATCCCCACCGGCCAGGCCGCCGAAGAACTCACGACCCGATTGCACCTGGCGCTGGAAATCGACGACGGCCCGCTGCAGGTCCTGCGGGAACTCGCCCGGCAGTACGGTCATCCGCTCGGCGGTGGCGCGGGCGAGAACTTCGGCCTGTTCCTGTGGCTGCGCAGCCGGGAACTCGAAGACGAGCGGCACCGCTACATCCTCAACCTCGTCGGGACGTCGGTGTACGCGCACCGTGAAGATTGGTCGTTGCGCCACCACGTGAAGATCAGCCGGGAAACGGAGTTCGCGGCCGCGCAAGCGGTCTTCACCGGCAACGTGCAGGCGACGAACCTGACGCCGACCCCGATCGCCCAGATCTGGCGGGGGATCTTCGCCACCCCCATCCTGCTGGCCGGGATCGGGAGTGACCAGATGATCGGGGAGGACCCGGCCGACGTCCTCACGGTGGGTGCCATCACGCTCAACTCGACGTTCGTGATCAGGACCAACGGCGAGCGCGTGGCGGACGAGGATCTGTCCTTGATCAGCAAGCTGGATTCGGCGGCCAAGAACCTGCTGCTCGACAGCCTGGACAAGGCCGCGCAGTACGCGATCCACCCGAACTGAGGGCGGGCGTCAGTCCTTCTTGGCGCGCTTCGCCTTGATGACCGGCACGCGGCCGGGCACGGAAACGTAGACCGAGTTGCCGACTTTCCGCTTGGGGGATTGGCCGATGATCGGCTCGCCGCGTCCGCTGGGGGTTTCCCGTTCGCGCGCCGCCGCGTCTGTGCTCATGGCGTCAACCCTTCGCGTCGGACGACCTCTGTGC
The DNA here is from genome assembly GCF_023008405.1 of Amycolatopsis sp. FBCC-B4732. Taxonomy (NCBI): domain Bacteria; kingdom Bacillati; phylum Actinomycetota; class Actinomycetes; order Pseudonocardiales; family Pseudonocardiaceae; genus Amycolatopsis; species Amycolatopsis sp. FBCC-B4732. The sequence goes on along the minus strand of NZ_CP095376.1, from coordinate 4,207,747 downwards.
GGAGGGTGCCACAGCGGCCTTGAGGAGTGGTTGAAGAACACTCCCCGCTACCCACATTACGCCGATCGGGGGTTGATGTCGCTGCCCACGGTTTCCAGGCATTCATGCGATCACCCTCCGCATCCAGTCGGCTGATCAGATCACTTCGGGGTACCAACGCCGGACCTGCCTCAATATGGCAGATCGCAGTGAATATGTTACGGGCGGTGGTATCAGTGGGCAATCTGGTTGCTACCGAAGTCGCCGGCCCCGGCCGAACTGTTACCGCGGGAAGCCGAATCGGCGCGGCCCTGTTTTTCAGCGGCCGCCCTCAGTTCCCGGGTTCGATGGGGGACGGGTCGGCGAAGCCGGTGGCCAACGCTCGCAGAGCCGCGTCCAGGTACACCGTCAGGTCCGCGTCCGCGCGGGCCGACCAGCGCTCGTACGCCGCGCGGCACGTGGCCAGCACCGCGCGGCCGACCGCCAGCGGGTACAGCGCGTCCGCCGGCTGGCCCGTGCGCGCGCCGACGTACGCGCTCACCGCGCGCTCCCACGCGTCGTAGTGGCGGGTCGCGCTCGCCGCCAGTTCCGGGACCGAACTGAGCAGGTGCATGCGCATGCGGAGTTCCGTGACGTCCTCGGCGCGGTAGTGGTTGGCCGCGATGACCGCCTCGCGGACCGCGTCCAGGACCGGCAGGGTGCCGTCGGCCGCGGCGAGGTGCTCGGTGATCGCGGCGACCTCCGCGTCGAACTCGTTCCACAGGACGTCGGACTTGGCGTCGTAGTAGCGGAAGAACGTGCGGCGGCTGACGCCCGCGGTCGCGGCGATCTCGTCGACCGTCGTCTCGTGGAAGCCGCGTTCGGTGAACAGGCGCAGCGCGATGACCTCCAGCTCGCGGGCGCTCGTGCCGGGTGGCCTGCCGCGGCGGGCCGCGGGCGTGCGTTGGGTCATCCGGGTGCCGTTCCCTTTCCGGGGGTTGTTTCCGACACTGCGTGACATTACTCTGCTCGATATTCGTCACAGTGTGTCGAAATAGGAGTCCCGTGCCGAAGGAGTCACGATGACCGAGAAGATCGCCGAAGAGCCCGTCGAAGAGACCCCCGTCGCCGAAGACCTGCTGGTCGAGGAGGTCTCGATCGACGGGATGTGCGGTGTCTACTGAGCCGTTCGACCTGGACGCGGCCTGGCGGCTCGACAGCCGGGTCGCGATCCGGCCGGAACGGTTCGGGGCGCTGCTCTACCACTTCGGCACCCGCCGCCTGTCGTTCCTGAAGAGCCCGGCCCTGCTGGACGTCGTCCGGTCGCTGGACGCGCACCCGAGCGCCCGCGCCGCCTGCGCCGGTGCCGGGGTCGCGGCCCCCGAGCTGCCGCGCTACCGCGCCGCGCTCGCCGCACTGGCCGAGTCGCGGATGATCCAGCCGAGGAGTCTCTGATGTCCCTCGTGGACGAATTCCAGTACGGGCTCGACGCGCCCATCTGCCTCACCTGGGAACTGACCTACGCCTGCAACCTTTCCTGCGTGCACTGCCTTTCCTCCTCCGGGCGGCGCGACCCGCGCGAACTGTCCACAGTGGAGTGCAAGGCGCTGATCGACGAGTTCGAGCGCATGCAGATCTTCTACGTCAACATCGGCGGCGGCGAGCCGACCGTGCGCCCGGACTTCTGGGAGCTCGTCGACTACGCCACCGGGCACCACGTCGGCGTCAAGTTCTCCACCAACGGCGTCAAGATCACGCCCGAAGTGGCGCGACGGCTGGCCGGGAGCGACTACGTCGACGTCCAGATCTCCCTGGACGGCGCCACCGCCGAGGTCAACGACCACGTCCGCGGCCCCGGCTCCTACGCCACCGCGATCCGCGCCATGGAGCACCTCGCCGACGCCGGTTTCGAGAACTTCAAGATCTCGGTCGTCATGACGCGGCACAACATCGCCCAGCTCGACGCGTTCAAGGCGATCGCCGACCGCTACCGCGCCCAGCTGCGGATCACGCGGCTGCGCCCGTCCGGCCGCGGCGCCGACACCTGGGACGAGCTCCACCCGACCGCCGCCCAGCAGCGGGAGCTCTACGACTGGCTCGTGGCGCACGGCGAGAACGTGCTCACCGGCGACTCGTTCTTCCACCTGGCCGGCTACGGCGGCGGCGGGCTGCCGGGCCTGAACCTGTGCGGCGCCGGGCGGGTGGTGTGCCTGGTCGACCCGGTCGGCGACGTCTACGCCTGCCCGTTCGCCATCCACGACACCTTCCTGGCCGGCAACACCCGGTCCGAGGGCGGCTTCACACGCGTCTGGCGCGAATCCGAGCTGTTCACGGAACTGCGCAGCCCGCAAAGCGCGGGCGCGTGCACGTCGTGCTCGGCGTTCGACGCCTGCCGCGGCGGCTGCATGGCCGCGAAGTTCTTCACCGGCCTGCCGCTCGACGGCCCGGACCCGGAGTGCGTGCGCGGCCACGGCGAACTCGCGCTGGCGGGTGTCACCAGCGTCCCGAAGCCGTCGCTGGACCACTCGCACCGGCGGCGTCCGGTCCCGGTCACCATCGGGATGCGCCGCCCCTGCGACGAAAACCCGCTGGCCTGATGGTGCGCCTCGCGGACCTGTCCTCGCCCGGCGTCGCCGCCCGCGCGGCGGCGGGCGCGATCCTGGCGGTTCCGATCGGCGCGACCGAGCAGCACGGCCCGCACCTGCCGCTGACGACGGACACCGACATCGCCCTCGCCCTGTGCGACGGCCTGGCGGCGGCCCGCCCGGAAGTCCTGGTGGCGCCCGCGGTGCCGTACGGCTCGAGCGGCGAGCACGCGGGGTTCGCGGGGACGCTGTCGATCGGCCAGGGGGCGACGGAGTTGCTGCTGCTGGAGCTGGGCCGCTCGGCGGCGGAGACGTTCGGGCGGCTGCTGTTCGTGTCCGCGCACGGCGGCAACACCGGGCCGGTGACGCGTGCGGCGGCCCGGTTGCGGGCGGAGTCGCGGGACGTGTCGGTGTTCCGGCCGCGGTGGCCGGGGGAGCCGCACGCGGGCCGGGCGGAAACGGCTCTGCAGCTGACGATGCGGCCGGGCAGCGTCCGGATGGAACGAGCGGTCGTGGGGGATCGGCGCCCGATCGGGGAGCTGCTGCCGTTGCTGCGGGAGGGCGGGGTGCGGGCGGTAACGGCGACCGGCGTGCTCGGCGACCCGACCGGCGCGACCGCGGTGGAAGGCAAGGAACTGCTGGCCGGGCTGACGGCCGCGCTGGTGTCGCATGTGGACGAATGGAGGCGGGTATGACGCGCCGGACGGCGCTCGTCACCGGGGCCGCGCGGGGGATCGGGGCCGCCACCGTCCTGCGCCTGGCGCAGCAGGGCTACGCCGTCCTCGCCGTCGACGTGGCCGCCGACGAGCCCGCCCTGCCCTATCCCATGGGGACCGAAGCCGACCTCGCCGCCGTCGTCGAAAAAGCCGGTGAGCACGCCGCCGCTTTCGTCGCCGACGTGAGGGATCCCGCGGCCATGGCCGCCGCCGTCCGGGAAGCCGAACGACGCTGGGGTGGCCTCGACGTCGCCATCGCCGCCGCCGGGGTCATCGCCGGGGGAGTACCCCTGTGGGAGGTGCCCGAAGACCAGGAGCGGGCCGTCCTGGAGGTCGACCTCCACGGCGTCGTCCACCTCGCCCGCGCCGCCGTGCCCGCACTGCTCCGCAGGCCAAAACCGCGATCGGGGCGGTTCCTGGCCGTCGCTTCGGCCGCCGCCACGCGGGGGTTGCCCATGCTCGCCGCCTACTGCGCCGCGAAAGCCGGGGTCGCCGGGCTCGTCCGCGCGCTCGGTGCCGAACTGGGGGAGACCGGCGTGACCGCCAACGCCGTCAGCCCGGGCTCGACCGACACCCCGATCCTCGCCGAAAGCGCCCGCCTCTACGCCCTGCCCGACGCGGCCGCCTTCGCCGCGCAGCAACCCGTGCACCGCCTGCTCGACGCCGGCGAAGTCGCCGCCGTGCTGGCGTTCCTCGCCGGGCCGGACAGCGGGGCCGTGACCGGGGCCGTCGTGCCCGTGGACGGCGGGCTGGCCCTGTGACGCCGTTGCCACCCGGGTTCCGCATCGCCCTCGACCGCGACACCAAGCAGCTGACCGCCGACCTCCTCTTCGGCGGCTCCCCGGCCCGGGTCCTGCGGTTGACCGCCGCCGGGCAGGCCGCGCTGCGCGAACTCGCCGACGGCCCGGTCTCTTCCGCGGCCACCGGCGCGCTTGCCCGGCACCTCACCGACGCCGGGCTCGCCCACCCGCTGCCGCCCGAACCGGACCGCGCCGCGGACGTCACGGTCGTCGTCCCGGTCCTCGGCCGGCCCGGACCTCTGGCCCGCTGCCTCGCCGGACTCGGCGACCGGCACCCCGTCCTCATCGTCGACGACGGCTCCGAAGACCCCGCCGCCATCGCCGGGGTGGCCGCCGCGCACGGCGCGGGACTCGTGCGCCGGGACGTCAACGGCGGCCCCGGCGCCGCGCGCAACACCGCGCTGGACCACGTTCCCACCGAGCTGGTGGCCTTTGTGGACAGTGATTGCGTGCCCGCGCCCGGCTGGGTGGAGCCGCTGGCCGCGCACTTCGCCGACCCGCTCGTCGCCGCGGTCGCGCCCCGGGTGTGCCCGCTCGCCGCGGACACCGCGGCCGGCCGGTACACGCGCGCCGCCTCCAGTCTCGACCTCGGCGACCGGCCCGCGCGGGTCGCGCCCGGCACCCGGACGTCGTACGTGCCGACCGCCGCGCTCGTCGTCCGCCGGAGCGCGCTCGTCGAGGCCGGCGCGTTCGACCCCGCGCTGCGCGTCGGCGAGGACGTCGACCTGGTCTGGCGGCTGCACGCGGCCGGGTACCGGGTCCGGTACGCCCCCGACGTCACCGTCGGCCACCACGAACCGGAAACCTGGCGCGCCCTGCTGGGCCGGCGCGCCCGCTACGGCACTTCCGCCGCGCCGCTGGCGAAGCGGCACCCGGGCGCGCTTGCGCCGCTCGGGGTGCACCCGTGGCCCGCGCTGACCGTCGGCGCGCTGCTGGCCGGCCGTCCGCTGCTCGCCGCGGGCGGGTTCGCCGGCGCGGTGGGCGGCATGGTCGGCACCCTGCGCGCCCACGACGTCCCGCCCGACGGCGTCGTGCGCGCGATGGCCACCGCCGTGCACCAGACGTGGCTCGGCTGCGGCCGCTACGGCACGCAGTTCGCGGCGCCGCTGCTCGCCGCCCTCCTCGTCCCGCGGGGGTGGGGCCGCCGCGCCGCCGTGGCGTCGCTGCTGCTCGGCCCGCCGCTGACCGCGTGGGCCAAGACCCGGCCCGGACTCGATCCCGTCCGCTACACCGCGGCGGCGATCGCCGACGACGTCGCGTACGGCGGCGGCGTCTGGGCCGGCTGCCTGGCCCACCGCACGCTCGAGCCGGTCCGCCCGGCGCTCGTCCGGCGCCCGCTGCGCTTCACCACGAAGGGAACCCGATGACCACCTGGTTCGAATCCGTCGCGGAGGCCCAGCGGCGCGCGAAGAAACGGCTGCCCGCTTCGGTCTACTCCGCCCTCATCGCGGGCTCGGAGAAGGGCCTCACGCTGGCCGACAACCTCGGCGCGTTCGACGAACTGCGGTTCGCGCCGCGCACGGCCGGCCACCACGGGCAGCGCGATCTGGCCACGCACGTGCTCGGCCGCGACGTCGCCCTCCCGGTGCTGATCTCCCCGACCGGGGTGCAGGCCGTGCACCCCGACGGCGAGGTCGCGGTGGCCAGGGCGGCCGCCGCGCGCGGGACGTCGATCGGGCTGTCCTCCTTCGGCAGCAAGCCGATCGAGGAGGTGGTCGCCGCGAACCCGAACACGTACTTCCAGGTCTACTGGACGGGCACCCGCGACGACATCGAGCGGCGGCTGGACCGGGCCCGCGCCGCGGGGGCCGTCGGCATCATCCTGACGCTCGACTGGTCGTTCTCGCACAGCCGCGACTGGGGCAGCCCGCACATCCCCGAGCGGCTGACCCCGCGCGAGCTGCTGCGGTTCGCCCCGGAAGGCATCGCCCGCCCGCGCTGGCTGCTGGACTACGTCAAAACGCGGCGGCTGCCCGACTTGAGCGTGCCGAACATGGCGTCGCCGGGCGAAGAAGCACCGACGTTCTTCGGCGCGTACGGCCAGTGGATGCAGACGCCGCCGCCGTCGTGGGAGGACGTGGCCTGGCTGCGTGCGCAGTGGGATGGGCCATTCCTGCTCAAGGGTGTGATCCGGGTCGACGAGGCCCGCCGCGCGGTCGACGCCGGCGTCAGCGCACTGTCGGTGTCCAACCACGGCGGCAACAACCTCGACGGCACCCCGGCTACGATCCGCGCCCTGCCCTCGATCGCGGACGCGGTCGGCTCGGAGGTGGAAGTCCTGCTGGACGGCGGGATCCGCCGCGGCAGCGACGTCGTGAAAGCGCTGGCGCTGGGCGCCAAGGCGGTCCTGATCGGCCGCGCGTACCTGTGGGGCCTGGCCGCAGGAGGGCAGGCCGGGGTGGAAAACGTCCTCGACGTGCTGCGCAACGGGATCGATTCGACGGTGCTGGCGCTGGGCAAGAAGAGCGTCCACGAACTCACCCGGGAGGACGTGCTGGTGCCGGCGGGCTTCGCGGCCGAACTCGGGGCCGCGCACGAAGGTGGCCCGGACCGGAGCCCGGGCCACCTTCAGCGAACTCAGTAGCCGTACACGGTTTCGTAGACGCGCTCCTGCGCGTTCGTCGCCACGAGGCCGTTGGCCCACAGCGAGTTCACGCGGCTGCGCTCGGCCGAGTTCGGCACCGCGTTGGTGCAGGACGGGCCGGGGCCGCCACCCGACATCAGCTCCGAGCACGGGCCCGAGTAGTGGTCCGGCAGCCCGAGGGCGTGACCGGTCTCGTGCGCCGCAATGCGGGTCGGGTTGTACTGCCGGGCCTGGGTGTAGTCGATGAAGATGGTGCCGCTGCCGTGACCGTTGGTCGAGGCGTAGGACCCACGCGGGTCGTTGCCCTCGGTGTAGCGCAGGCTGGCGCCGGAGTTGCGCTCGACCAGTCTGACGTTGGTCACGCTGTTGTTCCAGTTGGCGGCACCGGCGTTGATCACCGAGCGGAACGACGGTGCGCTGGCGGTGCTGTAGTACACCGTCGTGACCGCGGCTTCCTGGTCCGTGGCGGCCGACGCGGTCCCCGCGGCGAGCGGGGTCATGGTCAGGGCGAGTGCGGCTGCGCCGACCAGGGCGAACTTCCTCGACATCGGAGAACTCCTCGTGGGGACGGGGATTTGCCGGAATTGCGCGCGCTGTCGAAAATTTACCCGGAAGACACGTTCGCCGGAGCCGACTAACGTAGGGGCCGGGAAGTGGTGATTTACCAACACCTTCGACGGGTTGACACGACCCTGGTCAGGTGCCCCGGGTCAGGTCGAGCAGCTGCCGCTCCAGCCTCCGCGCCGCCGCGACGTCGATGCCGACGCCCCACAGCGGTGCCGTGCTCGCCCCGTCGGCCGCCGCGACCACCAGCGTGACCACGTCCGCCGGCAGGCCGTCGTCGTGCAGCTCGCGGTCCCACCGCTCGGCGTCCGCGCGGGCCAGCCCGGCGATCTCCGGGATCGAGATCAGCTGGGCGATCAGCGCGATGTTCTCCCGGATCGCGACCTCGTCCTGCGACGTGTCCAGCGACGCCCGGACGTAGGCGCGCACGAGCCGGCCCGGGGCGGTGTCGGCCGGGTCGAGCGCCGCGTGGACCTCGGTGCGGAAGGTGTCGAGGATGTCCTGGGCGAGCGTGCGCACCAGCGCGTCCTTCGCCGGGAAGTGGTACAGCAGCCCGCCTTTCGACACCCCGGCCACCCGCGCGATGTCGTCGAGGGACGCCGAGATCCCGCGCGTGCGGATGGCGGTCGCGGCCGCGTCGAGCAGCGCCCGGCGCGTTTCCTCCGGGCTGCGCCCGGCTTTGCGAGGCATGCTCAGTCCTTTCCGGACGGAATCGTACGCCAGGCGATCAGCGCCGCGACGGCGGTGACGGCGGCCGCCGCCAGCGACGTGACCTGCATGGCGCCGGTGAAGGCGTCCCGGGCCGCCTGGGCGAGGTCCGACGCCGGGTCGAGCGCGGACACCGCCGAGGCGAGGGACTCCCGGACCTCGCCGGGCGCCCCGGTGGGCAGGAAAGCGCGGTACACCACGGTGACCAGCGAGCCGAGGAGCGCGATGCCCAGCGCCGCACCGAGTTCGTAGGCTGTTTCGGAGATCGCCGACGCCGAGCCCGCCTTGTCCCGCGGGACGGCGGACAGCACCGAGTCGACGGTCAGCGTCAGCGCCAGGCCGACGCCGAGCCCGACCGGTACCAGCGTCAGGCCCAGCCACCAGTACTGCGGCGCCTGCTCGGCGACCGCGACCAGGGTCAGCCCGAGCGCGGCGACGGCCAGGCCCGCGGCGACCGCCCGGCCCTGCCCGAGCCGCCGGACGACCACGCCGACGGCGCCCACGACGACGATCGAGGCCAGCGTCGCGGGCATCTCGGCGAGCCCGGCCCGCAGCGGCGAGAAGCCGCGAACCAGCTGCAGGTACTGCGAGAAGAAGAACAGCAGTCCCATCAACGCGAAGACCGAGATGAAGTTCGCGAGCACCGCGCCGCTGAAGGCGCCGTTGCGGAACAACCCGACGTCGATCAGCGGGTCGGCCGCCCGCCGCTGACGGCGGAGGAACAGCACGCCGGCGGCGACGCCGAGCACAGCGGCCACGGCCGCCTGGGCGTCGAGGCCCTCGCTGACGGCGTGCTTGACCGCGTACACCAGCGGCACGATCGCCACCATCGAGAGGGCCGCCGAGAGCAGGTCGAAGCGGCCCGGGTTCGGGTCCCGCGACTCCGGCAGCAGGAACGCGCCCGCGATCAGGAAGACCACGACGACCGGCACGTTGATCAGGAACACCGAACCCCACCAGTAGTGCTCCAGCAGGGTGCCGCCGACGAGCGGGCCGAGCGCGATGCCGCCGCCGGACCCGGCCGACCAGATCGCGACGGCGCGGGTGCGCTCACGCGGGTCGGTGAACAGCGTGCGGATCAGCGAGAGTGTCGAGGGCATGATCGTCGCGCCCGCGACGCCGAGCAGCAGCCGCGCGAGGACGAGCACGCCGGCGGTGGGGGAGAAGGCGGCCAGCACGGAGGCGAGGCCGAACGCGGCCGTGCCGAGGAGCAGCACCTTCTTGCGGCCGAAGCGGTCGGCGAGGTTGCCCGCCGTGACGAGCAGGCCGGCCAGCGCGAGCGAGTAGATGTCGCCGATCCACAGGATTTCGGTGGCGGTCGGCGCGAGCTCGCGGGTCAGGGACGGCACGGCGAGGTACAGCACGGTGCCGTCGATCGCGAGCAGGAGCACCGCGCCGACGAGCACGCCCAGCGCGGCCCACCGGCGACGGGGGCTGAGGGTCTGCCGGATCGGGGCGCGGGTCGTGGTCATGCCGACTACTATACCGTCTGGACGGTACAGTAACGCGGGTGAGCTCGGCCACGGAATGCCGGTCCCGGCCCGGCGGTTGTGGCTACGCTGGAGGAGTCGGGAGGAGCGGGATGACGGCCGAAGAGCTGATGATCGAGTTCGCGCTGACCCGGCTCGACCACCCGGACCTCGACCTCGAGGACATCGCGGCACTGGTCGTCCGCCGGGGCGGCCCCGAGCGAGAGCTGGAGTTCGCCTCCCGCAACCTGGCCGACCGCGGCGAACTGCGCGGCACGGCCTTCCGGACGGCGGTCGAGTACGTCCTGCGGGTGGTGCTGACCCTGCGCGGACCCTCGGCCTAGTTCACCTGTAATAACCGCCTCCGGCGCCGCGACTGTTCCAGGAACAGCTGGCTTCGGGGGCAGGAGAGTGCAAGTGGTCGATCCGGTCACGGCCAAGCTGGCCGGCGTCGCCGCGGAGACGATCCTCAAGCGGATCCGCCGGATGGCGGCTCGTCGTGGCTACGTGAAGGACTCCGCCGTCGCGGTCACGGAGCGGAAGCTCGAGAACCAGTACGAAGGGTACTGGCCGGCTTCGCTCATGCGGTTGCTGCCGCCCGGGCGCACCCAGCGGGACATCGACCGCTTTGTCCGGACTCCGGAGCTCCAGGCGTTTACGCGGTTGCTGATCGCCGCGCACATGCTGGACGGTCGCCCGGAACTCCGGAAGCGCTTGTTCGGGTCGATTCAGGACGCCCTGCTCGACTTCCTCCCGCCGGTCTTCGTCGCGGATCGGGAAGTCCCCTCGGAACCCGAACAGCGGATCGCCCGCTACCAAGCGGCCTTGCGCAAGTACGGCGCGGAGTTCTGTGAGCACCTCAGTGCCAGCTGCGATGCCGCGGCGGAGGACATCAAGCAACGTTCGGAAGATCCTGCGGTGGCTCACGCCTGGGCGTACAACCTGGTCGCCACCGACATCCTCCAAGCCGTCGAAGGCTCGCTGGCCCACCTCGCCCGTGACGTCCGCGAGCGGACGAGCCTGGACTGGGTTCCGCGGTACCGGGAGCAGTTCGTCGCCTACCACCGCGAGATCAACTCCCCCGACGTCAACGACCGGAAGACGATCGACTACGAGGACCTGTTCGTCGGCCCGACCGTGCTGCAGAGCGACCCGAAGACCCTGCGACCCTTTGACGACATCGGTGCTCAGCGGCCGGAAACCACCTTTCGCCGGTTTTGGGAAACCCTCGACCAAGCCGTGCTGCTCGGCGACCCGGGAGCCGGGAAGTCGACGTCCAGCACCGTGGCTGCCATCGAACTGTGCCGCCACGCCGGTGTGGTGCCGTTCGTCGTCGTGCTCCGCGAGGTGCCGGACCCCGGCTTCTACCTACCTGAGCTGCTCGTCCGCGTGTTGCGAAAGTACGAAGTCGCGGTGACACCGGACTCTCTGGAGAAGCTGCTTCGAGAAGGAAGTTCCCTGGTCGTCTTCGACGGCCTGGACGAGATAGCGGACGCCAGCCGGCGGGCGGACCTGGCGAAGAAGATCGAAACGGTCGCATGTGCGTACCCGTTCCTCAAGATCCTGGTCACCTGCCGGAAGGTGGGGTACCGGACGGCGGCGCTCAGCGACCGGCGGTTCAGCGTCTTCCAGGTCGGTCCCTTCTCGCGAGGGCAGACCCGGGAGTACGTGACCAAGTGGTTCACCACCCAGGCCGGGCTGAGCGGTCGGTACGTCGAGTATTCGGTCCACGACTTCCTCGCCGCCAGCAAGGAAATGCAAGACCTCACCCAGAACCCCCTCCTGCTCGCGTTCATGTGCGTGCTCTACCGGGGCTTGCGCACGCTTCCGACGGATCGCCCGTCGTTGTACGACAAGTGCGTGCAGCTGCTCCTCGGCGACCGGGACAAGGGAATCATCGACAATGTTCCGAGCATCGAGGACACGAAGACGGCGTTGTCCCGTATCGCCTCCGTCGAACTGGAGGGCGGGGACCAGGTCGGGCTAACCCGGTCGCAGATCGTCGAGGACCTGGTTCCCTTCCTCGTCTCGACGGTGTTCGCCACCGAGCGGGGGGCGGAAAGGTTTGTGCGCGACATGCTGGCCTGGTGCCGCGGCCGGGCGTGGATGTTCACGGATTTCGGTCCCGGCGACGACCACCGTGACCTGTTCACCTTCACCCATGCGAGCTTCCGGGAGTACTTCGGAGCGCTCTACTTCGTACGAACCCATCCCGATGTCGAGAGCGTGGTGGCCCACCTCTACCCGCTGGTCAGGGACGGCAAATCCGAAATCTACGCGCAGGTCTGCTGCGCGCTGTTCGAGCAGGGGCGGCTTTCCGGCGCCTCATCGGTGATCTCGGCCATCGTGGAGCGGTTGAAGGCCGACTACCCGGTGCTGCTCGACCGGGACCTGCGGGCCATCGGAACCGGGCAGGACCGCGCCCACGTGGACCGCGTGCGGTCCGTCGGGTCCGCGTACCTCGCGGGGATGGCCGATGGCCTCCCGCTCAGCCCGGAGGCGACCCGTTCGCTGGTTCGGCTGGCCCTCGAGCAGACGGCGCTCGGTGACAGCGCTTCGGTCGCCAGGTTACTGGATCCCGCCTACCGGCATCACGAGTCGATCCTCGAACTGATGGTCGAAGACCTCATCGCCAGTGTCGGCGCCCTGCGGGGCGAAGCGTTTGCCCGTCGCCAGGTCTGGTTCGCCATCCACGCGCGCTACCTGCTGGCCGGCGCCGCGCAAGGAGTACCGATCCGGCGCAAGGCCGTCGAATCACTCAACGGGGTCGTCAAGGCGATCGGTCCCTACCTGAAGCGGTACGACGGCGTGCTGGACATCGAGTACGCGATGTTCGTTCAGAGCGGGAACACCGAGTCGGAGAACTTCGTCAAGCTGGATGGAAGCCAGTTCTGCCAGGTCTTCGCGTTCCTCTTCGAGCAGTACACCGTTCCGATTCCCGGCGTCGGGCCGAGTTCCACCATTCGGTGGGTGTTCGACTCCTTCCGCAGCGAACACCGCGAGGCGATGCCCGTCGCCCGGGTCGCGGCCTTCCTCCGGAGCTTCGGTGCCGCCGTCGACGCGCACCTCGACCGGTTGTACGAGCTGTCGCCCCCTCAACACGCCGCGATCGCGGACTTCGGCTTCGAGGCCGTGCTGGCCCGGATCGCCGCCTACCCGGTCGAGTGCCGATCCAGCCTGCTCTTCCTGATCGCCGCGCAGATGGAACTCAACGAACGACTGGACCCCGTGTCCACCTACAGCGAGGATCGCGGCGTGGTCGAGGGCTGGGCGAGGCAGGTCGGGGTCGGCGAGCGGGTCGCGGTGCTGCTGGAGCAGTGGGCGCGCGGCGTGATCGACCTGTGGAGCCCGTTCGATCAGGGAACCAGCTGACCGGTCAGGCGCCGCTGGCCGTGCGGTGCAGGCCGCGGCGGTCGAAGACCAGCTCGCGGGCCGTGCCCAGCGCCGTCGCGATCGCGCCCGCCAGCACCGCGTCCTCGCCCAGCTGGCCGGCCGCGATCTCCGGGACGACGGGGATCGTCGCCGCCAGCGCGCGCCGCATCGGCTCGGCCAGCAGGTCCGCGTTGCCGCCGATGCCGCCGCCCAGCACGATCAGGCGGGGGTCCAGGACGGCCGTCACCGCCGAGACCACGTACGCCAGCTTCTCGGCTTCTTCCTCGACCACGCGCAGCGCCCGCGCGTCGCCTGACCGGGCCAGCCGGAACACGTCCTTCGCCGTGCGTGCCTTCGTCAAGCCCAGCGCGCGGGCCGCGTCGACCACCGCCTGGCCCGCGGCCGCCGTTTCGACCGGGCCGGGGCGGCGGGCGGCCGCGCCGGCGGGCAGCGGGCCGTAGGGCAGGTCCGCGATCTCGCCCGCCGCGCCGTGCGCGCCGCGGAACAGCTTGCCGTCGACCAGCAGGCCCATGCCGATGCCGGTGCCGACCGTCAGGCACACCAGCACGTCGACGCCGAGCGCCGCGCCGAGGGCGTGCTCGCCGACCGCGCACAGGTTCGCGTCGTTCTCCACCACGACGTCCGAGCCGGCGACGGCCAGCGCCGCGACGAGTTCGTGCAGCAGCCCGCGCCGCTCCCAGCCGGGCAGGTTGGGTGCGCGGTGCACCGTGCCGGTCGCCGGGTCGGGGACGCCGGGGGTGCCGACGACCGTCGCCACGACCTCGTGCGGCCGCAGCCCGGCCGCGGCCACCGCGCGTTCGACGGATTCGCTCACCGTGCGCACCAGCGCGCTCGCCGAGCGGCACCGGTTGGGCTCGTCGAGCCGGGCGACGATGCTGCCTTCGAGGTCGGCGACGGCGATCCGGATCGCGCGCCGCCCGATGTCGACGCCGACGACGTGCCCGGCGTCCGGCGCGGCCTGGTAGACGACCGCCGCGCGCCCCGGCCCGGCCAGGCTGCGCCCAGTGGTCCGGACCAGTCCGTGCTGCTCGAGGTCGAGCAGCGCCTGTCCGACCGTGGGTTTCGAAAGTCCCGTGTCCGCCGCGATCTGCGGTCGCGTCGCCTCGCCCTGGCCGCGAAGCCGGTCCAGGACCAGGCGCTGGTTCAGCGCCCGCATGTTCGCCGGGGTTCCCACCTGCGGCCCGTTTTGCCCCACTGAATCCTCCTGTGTTGCCGCAAGTTTATCCACGGAACTCTTTCGACTCCGCCCGTTCTATGTTAAGAAACTTTACTAACTACTAGCCGGAGGCACGTCGTGAGTTCACCCACTCGTTCAGGGGCGCCGCAACCGGCCCTTGAGCGCAAGATCGGCCCGCTGCAGGCGACCGCGATCAACATGACGCAGATGTGCGGTATCGGCCCGTTCGTCACGATCCCCGCCATGGTCGCCACCATGGGCGGGCCGCAGGCGATGTTCGGCTGGATCATCGGGGCGATCGTCGCGCTGGCCGACGGGCTCATCTGGGCCGAACTCGGCGCCGCCATGCCGGGCGCCGGCGGCACCTACCTGTACCTGCGCGAAGCGTTCCAGTACCGCACCGGACGGCTGATGCCGTTCCTGTTCGTGTGGAGCGCGGTGCTGTTCATCCCGCTGATCATGTCCACCGGCATCATCGGGCTCGTCCAGTACCTCGGCTACCTGATCCCCGGCGTCACCGACGACGCGGGCACCACGCCGCTGGGCAAGATCATCGGCGTCGGCATCACGCTCGTCATCGTCGCCGCGCTGTTCCGCAAGATCGGCCAGATCGGCAAGCTCACGACGGTGCTGTTCGTGGTCATGCTGATCGCGGTGCTCACCACCGTCGTCGCCGCGTTCACGCACTTCAGCGGCGCGCAGGCGTTCGCCTTCACCCCGGGCGCGTTCAGTTCGGCCGGCACGGGCACGTTCTGGGGCGGCCTCGGCGCCGGCCTGATCATCGCGATCTACGACTACCTCGGCTACAACACCAGCGCCTACCTCGGCGGCGAGGTCCGCGACCCGGGACGGACGCTCCCGCGGTCGATCCTCTTCTCCATCGTGGGCATCATGAGCCTGTACTTCCTGCTGCAGGTCGGCGTCCTCGGCTCGGTTCCGCTGGAAGAGCTGAAGACCGCCACCTCGGTCGCCTCGACCGTGCTGGAGCAGGCGTGGGGCACCGTGACGGCGAAGATCGTCACCGTCTTCATCGTCGTCGCGGCCATCGGCTCGGTGTTCGCCGGCCTGCTCGGCGGCTCGCGCGTGCCGTTCGAAGCCGCGCGGGACAAGGTGTTCCTGTCCATGTTCGGCAAGCTGCACCCCAAGCTGAACCTGCCGACCGCGGGCGTGCTCACCATGGGCGCCATCACGATCATCGGCTCGCTGTTCACGCTGACCGACGTCATCAACGCCGCCGTCTCCACCCTGGTCATCATCCAGTCGCTGGCCCAGGTCGCGGCCATCTGGACGCTGCGCCGCCGCCAGCCGGAGCTGAAGCGGCCCTACCGGCAGTGGCTCTACCCGCTGCCGACGCTGCTCGCGCTGGTCGGCTGGGTCTACATCTACGTTTCCGCGACGCCGCTGTCCATCGGGCTGTCGCTGGGCTGGATCGCCCTCGGCGCGCTCGCGTACCTCGTCTACGCCAAGACGGAGAACACGTGGCCGTTCGGTCCCAAGGAGATCAAGGAAGCTTTCGCCGCCGACCCGGAAGGGGCCCAGGCATGACCCGGAAACTCGCGGCGGTGGCCGCACTGGTGCTCGTCCCCGGCGTGCTCGCGGTCGCCGGCCCGGCCGCCGCTCAAGACACGCAGGCGTTCGCCAAGCCGCACGGGCTCACCACCATCGGCACGCAGGGCTGGCAGGTGCTGACCACCGCGAACGTCAAGGACGGCGGGGAAAAGGTCTCCACGCCGGGGTACGCCACCCGTGGCTGGCTGCCGGTGAAGCCGGACGACGCCGGCGCGCCCGGCACCGAGATCACCGCCCTCGTCCAGAACGGCAAGTGCCCGAACGTCTTCTACTCGGACAACATGCGCAAGTGCTTCGGGTACGTGGACAAGCTCGGCCCCGTCGTCACGAAACCGTTCTCCGACCCGTGGTGGTACCGGACCGACTTCGCTCCCGGCTTCAAGGCCGGCCAGCACGCGAAGCTGACCATCCCGGGCATCGTCGGCGAAGGCGACGTCTGGGTGAACGGCAAGCTCGTCGCCACGAAGGACATCGTCAGCGGCGCGTTCGCCGGGCACACCTTCGACGTCACGAAGCTGGTCAAGCCGGGCAAGAACACCCTGGCGATCAAGGTCTACCCGAACGACCCGCTGAAGATGTACACCCTCGACCAGGTCGACTGGGGCCAGATCCCGCCGGACAACAACACCGGCATCCAGTTCCCGCCGACCCTGCAGGTGTCCGACGCGCTCACCGGCGACAACGCCCACGTCGTGCAGGACAACGCCGCCGACCTGTCGAGCTCGAAGCTGACGGTGAAGGTCGACGTCACCAACGACGCGGCCGCGCCGCAGACCGGCGACGTCGCCGCGACGATCACCCCGCCCTCGGGCGCGCCGGTCGTCGTCAAGCAGCGCGTGACGATCCCCGCGAACACCAAGCGGACCGTGGCGTTCGCGCCGGTGAAGATCGCGCACCCGCGCGTCTGGTGGCCGTACTCGATGGGCGACCAGCCGCTGTACACGCTGAGCACCGCGGTCTCGCAGGACGGCACGCTCTCGACGTCGTCGAAGAGCACCTTCGGTATCCGCACGGTGACCTCGCGCCTGGTCGGGAAGTCCGCGGCCCTGCCGGAGGGCGCGCGGCAGTTCACGATCAACGGCAGGGACTTCGTGTTCCGCGGCGGCGGCTTCGCGCCGGACCTGTTCCTGCGCTACGACTCCGCCGACACCGCGCACCAGATCGCGCTGATCAAGAACATGGGCCTGTCCGGCGTCCGGCTCGAGGGCCACGACATGCCGCAGGACTTCTACGACCAGGCCGACCGCGCCGGGCTGCTCGTCATCGGCGGGTTCCTGTGCTGTGACGCCTGGCAGCCCGAGGACGCCTCGACGCTGACCGAGCGCGACTACCGGATCATGCACGACTCGGCGTACACGATCGCGCAGATGGAGCGGAACCACCCCAGCGTCTTCAACTACGGCTGGAGCGACAACGAGCCGGTGCCGCGCCAGGAGTCCGAGACGCTGAAGGCGTTCGGGGAAGCCGACTTCCAGGTGCCGGTGATCGCTTCGGCGGAGTACAAGAGCACGCCGACGCTGGGCCAGTCCGGGGAGAAGGAGGGGCCGTACGACTGGGTTCCGCCGTCCTACTGGTACGACAGCTCGCACTTCGACGCCGAGGATTCCTCCCGCACGAACGCCGGTGGCGCGTGGGGCTTCGCGAGCGAGCAGAGCGCCGGGCACACCGTGCCGACGCTCGACTCGATCAAGCGGTTCCTCTCGCCGACCGAGCAGGCGAAGCTCTGGCAGGACCCGGCGTACAACCAGTACCACGCGAACTTCGAGCCCGGTCACGGCGGTTACGCGTTCGGCACGCTGTACACGCTCGACCAGTCGATCCGGCAGCGGTACGGGAAGTGGACCTCGCTCAAGTCCTATGTGGACCTGGCGAACATCGCGAACTACGAGAACACGCGCTCGCAGTTCGAAGCCTTCCTGCACCACTCGAAGGACAAGGACAGCCCGTCGACCGGTGTCGTCTACTGGCAGCTGAACAAGGGCTGGCCGACGCTGCTGTGGTCGCTCTACAACGACGACGGCGACCAGGCGGGCGCGTTCTTCGGCGCCAAGAAGGCGAACCAGCCGCTGCACGCGCTTTACGGCTACGACAACGGATCCGTGACGCTCGACAACCTCGGCGCGGCGACGCAGTCCGGGCTTTCGGTGCAGGCCCGCGTGCTCGACACCGCGGGGAAGGTCCTCGACGACCAGACCGCGTCCGGCCTCTCGCTGGGTTCGCAGGGCGTGCGGACCGGGGTCCTGAAGCCCAAGGTCCCCGCCGAGACGAAGGCGCCGGCGAAGGCGCAGGTCTACTTCGTGGAGCTGCAGGTCAAGCAGGGCGGGAAGGTCGTCGACCGGAACGTCTACTGGCTGTCCACGCAGAAGGACGTCGTCGACTGGGGCAAGACGCTCGGCAACCCGCAGGCGACGCTGTCGCAGTACAGCAACCTGCAGGCGCTGCAGGACCTGCCGAAGTCGCAGGTCGCCGCCGTGGCGTCGACCCGCTTCGGCGGTGGCGACCTGGTCTCCACGGTGACCGTGACCAACACGTCGAAGACGCCGGGTGCCGCGTTCTTCCTGCGGGCCGACGTCCGCCGTGGCACGCCGGACGGCCGTGAGGCGGCGGGGGACAACCAGCTCGCGAACGCGACCTGGGACGACAACGACATCACGCTGTGGCCGGGCCAGTCGCAGACGCTGACGGTCACGTACAAAGCGTCGGACCTGCGGGGTGCGGCGCCGGTGATCAGCGTCGACGGGCTGAACACGGGCCGGATCGTGGTGCGGGGGAGCGGCGCGTGAGCGAGGACCGGATTCTCG
The DNA here is from genome assembly GCF_023008405.1 of Amycolatopsis sp. FBCC-B4732. Classification (NCBI taxonomy): domain Bacteria; kingdom Bacillati; phylum Actinomycetota; class Actinomycetes; order Pseudonocardiales; family Pseudonocardiaceae; genus Amycolatopsis; species Amycolatopsis sp. FBCC-B4732. The sequence continues at coordinate 4,189,423 of NZ_CP095376.1, read as the reverse complement.
GGATCGACTTCGGCGGCACGAAGGTGGCGCTGGGGCTCGCCGGCCGCGACGGCACCCTGCTGGCCACGCGCCGGCTGGACACCGACGCGCACGCGGGAGCCGAGCAGGTGGTGGTGCGCGCGCTGGCCGGGGCCCGGTCGCTCCTGGCCGAGGCGGGTGCCGAGCCGGCGGCCATCGGCGTCGTCAGCCCGGGGATCGTGCTGCCGGAGGAGATCCTGCTGGCACCGAACGTGCCGGGCTGGGAGCAGCTGCACCTGGCGGAGCTGGTGGCCGCGGAGTTCCCGGCCGTGCCGATCTCGGTGGGCACGGACGCGAAGGCGGCGGCACTGGCGGAATGGCGCTGGGGCGCACTGGCCGGCGCCGACCCGGCGGTGTTCCTCTCCCTGGGCACCGGCATCGCGGCAGCGGTGCTGGTCGGCGGCCGGTTGCTGACCGGCGCCAACGGAGCTGCGGGTGAGATCGGGTACAACCTGCTCTCACCGCAGGACACCGAGGGTTTCGCGAGCGGAGCGGCGCCGCTCGAGGAAGCCGTCGGTGGGCGTGGGCTGGGCGGCCGGGCGAGTGAGTTGCTCGGCCGCCCGGTCACCGCCGGGGAGCTGTTCGCACTGGCCAAGGAGAACGTCGAGGCCAAGGAACTGGTGACGGCGGCCCTGGACGAGCTGTCGATGCACGTGGCCAACCTGGCGATCGCCCTGGATCCCCAGCGCATCGCGGTCGGCGGGGGCTTGGTCCGCTCGGCGGACGTGCTGCTGCCGGCGCTGGCGGACCGCCTGGCGCACGCGGTCCCGTTCCCGCCCGAGCTGGTGTCGGCCCGGTTCGACCAGGACGCGGCGCTGCTGGGCGCGGTGGCGCTGGCGCTGGGAGGGTAGGCGTCCGGGTGGCGCACCGGTGCCCCGACCCGGCGCGCCACCCGGCATCACGGAACAGCGGCCGGGTTCCTCGCGACCTTCCCGGGCAGGACAGCCCGAGGGGAACCATGGACGCGATCAACGACTTCATCGAGGAGTACCTCAAGGGACCGGACGACCTGGTGAAGATCGTGCTCGGCTGGTCGATCTTCCCCGGCATCGTGCTGACCCTGTTCCTGCTGCACGGCTTCGTCACGTCGTGGCTGGACATCGGCAAGAAGGCGATCAAAGCCGCCCTCGCGGCGAAGGAGCTCGGCGACCGGATCACCCGCACGCCGCGCGGCCGGCTGGGTGCCGCGCTCGCGGTGACCGCGCTGGTGCTCGTCCTCGAAGCGGCGTGGGCGTTCGCCGCCGTCGTGATGGGCAACATCCTCTACTACGCCTACTACAAGGCTCCCGCCGAGTTCCCGGACCCGAAGCAGAACTTCCTCAGCCTGCCGCCGCACGAGGTCTTGTACCGGATCGACTGGCTGGGCTACAGCTTCTTCAGCTCGATCTACGTACCGCTGCTGCTGGTGCTGCTCGCCCTCACGGTGGCGCGGCCGGCGTGGATCGGCAACCTCGGCGTGTGGATCGCGAACCTGCCCATGATCGTGCTGGTGGTGACCACCGCGTTCGTGGTCTTCATCGAGCTGGTCCTCGACGTCTGGTTCGGCGGCGCACCGATCGCGAAGTACCCCGAACTGGCGTGGCAGGGGAGCTTCCTCGGGATCGCGGCCGTGTTCGCACTGGCCTCCCTCGCCGCGTTCTCGGCCGTCGCCCGGCTCCGCGGTCAGTGGGCGGTGCTGCTCGGCCGCCCGGCCTAGGCTCCGGCCGCCGCCGGCTCCTCGGTCCGCTCGAAAGCCGCCGGCGAGAGCTGGAACCACACCAGCACCGCGCTCAGCGCCTGCACCGCCGCGGCCATCACCCACACGCCCCGCAGGCTCCAGTGCGCCGCGACCAAACCGCCGGTCAACGCACCCAGCGGCGTCAACCCCCAGGCCAGCGCCCGGTGGCTGGTCAGCACCCGGCCCAGCAGCGGGGCCGGGGTGAAGCGCTGGCGGCTGGACTGCGAGCAGACGTTCCAGACCAGCACCGTCGAGGTCAGGAACACCAGCACCACGCCGATCAGCGGCGGCCACGGCGGGAGCACCGCCAGCAGCAGCGGAGCCACCGCGCCCAGGCTCTGCGCCAGCCGCATCGACCACGAATAGCCGAGGCGGTCGACGATGCGCTGGACCACGAACGACGACACCACCCAGCCGACCGCCATGCACGCGAGCAGCAGGCCGTAGCCGACCGAGCCGACGTGCAGGATCTGCGTCGCGTACAGCACGAACATCGCGTTGCCGGCGCTCGCGGCGAACGAACCGAGCGCGACGTTCAGCGTGATCGAGCGCAGCAGCGGCGTCCGGACCAGGTGGGTGAGCCCGGCTGAGAGGTCGCGCAGCGGGTGGGTGCGCGCGGCGACCACGGACGTCGACGGGATGCGGCGGGTCAGCAGCAGCGCCAGCAGCGCGCAGGCGGCCGCCAGCCACGCGGGCGCCCCGGCCGTGACGGCGACCAGGAAGCCGGTCAGCGGCGGCACGACGAACTGCACCACGCCCCGGTCGATCACCGTCAGCCGCGCGTTGGCGTGGGCCAGGCGGTCCGGGGCGACCAGCTCGGGCACGAGCGCGCCGCTGGCGCCGTCGCCGAGCACCTGCGCGGAGGTGACGACGAACGCGACGACGAGCAGCACCGGCAGGCTCAGCGACCCGGCCGACGCGACCGCCCCGAGCACCAGCGCGGCCCCGACCTGCACGGCGTAGGCCCAGGCCAGCACGGCGGTCCGCCGCACGCGGTCGATGAGCACCCCGGCGAACAGCGACAGCAGCAGCCACGGCGCCTGCCCGGCGACGTTGACCAGCGAGATCTCCCGCGGATCGGTCGTGACGGACACGGCGAGCAGGGGCAACGCGGCCAGCATCAGCCCTTCGGCGGACGAACCGGACACCGCGACAGCCTGCAACCGCACCCATCTGCTCGCCATGATCACCACCCTGCCCAAGCCCGGCCCACGGCCCAACCGATTTACGGCCGCCGGCGCCCCACGCCGAGGCGGTTCGTCAGCGGTGCCGAGCCGATCCCGTGCAGGACCACGCTGCCCAGCACGCAGACCACCGTGATCGTCAGCACGACGTCTTCGTCGCCGGTGGCGAGCCCGTTGAGCGCGAGCAGGCCGAACACGATCGACGTCGTCCCGCGCGGGCCGAGTGCGCCGATGAGGAACCGGTCGCGGCCGGGCAGGTCCGTCTTGAGCAGGGACAGCAGCACCGGGCCGATGCGCAGGACGGTCAGCGCGGCGAGGCAGAACACCACGACCTGCCAGCTCAGCCCGAACTGGACCACCAGCACGCTGATCGCGCCGACCACGAACCACATGCCCATGGTCAGCAGGCCGGTGACCTCCTCCAGCAGCTGCAGCTCGGCCGTCGGGCTGGTCAGGACGTCGCGGGCCCGCTCCGGCACCTTGCGGATGTAGGCGGCGGCGCTGCCGCGGAAGACGTACCGGAACGCGATGCCGCACACGAACGAGGCGACGAAGCCGTTGCCGCCGATCGCGACGGTCGCCGCGTAGGCCAGCAGCGGGGTCGTCAGCACGGCGATCCGGCGGCCCTGCGCGGACGTCCAGCCGGCGCGGGCGGCGAGGAACAGCAGGAGCCCGATCAGCGCGCCGATCGCGGCGCCCATGATGACCGCCTTGATGGCGAACGGCAGCGCCGTCGCGAGCGCGTCTTCCGCGGTGTTCTGCTGGTTGTCGGTCCGCGCCAGGATCAGCGCGAACAGGAACACCGGCGAGACGAGCCCGTCGTTGTAGCCGCTTTCGATGTTGAGGACGCCGCGCACCCGCGTCGTCAGGTTGCGGTCGCGGACCACGCGCTCGGCCGCGGCGAAGTCGCTCGGGATCACGATGCACGCGATCAGCAGGAGCAGCGGCCACGACAGGTCGGGCAGGAGCACGGCCCCGAGCAGCACGGCCAGCGCGATGCTCACCGGCATGGCGATGAGCAGGACGCGCGCGACGAGGCCGGGGGAGCGGCCCCACAGCCGTCCGCCGCGGACCTCGGTGGCGTCGACGAACAGCAGCATCGCGAGGATGAGCTCGGCGACGTGCTGGGCGATCTCGGTGTTGAACACCTCGACCAGCGCGTCCGGCGCCACGGTCAGCGCGGCCGCGGCCCCGCACACCACCATCAGCACCGGGGCGGCGATGTTCCACCGGTCGAGCTGCGCGGCCGCGAGCGAGCGGAGCAGGAAGGCGGCCGAAAGCACCAGGAGTGCGGGGATGAACATCGGGCTCCACGGCTGGGGGGCGGCTTCGGGTCGCCGCCGAGCCTACCGTCCGATGTGGAGGGAGACGTGGCTCACGGGACCACGAGGACCGGCCAATGACCCGCCCGGATGAGCTTCGTCGCGACCGAACCCGCGAACCGGTGCCCGGCCTTCTGGGAGGCACCGACCACCACCGTGTCGGCCTGGCAGCGGTCCGCGGTGTCCCGGAGCGTCGCGTACGGGTCGCCGAACGACGTCACGAACGTGACCGGCACCCCCAGCTCCTCGGCCGCTTCGCGCATCTGGCCGCGCAGTTCCGCCGAGAGGCGGGTGGCCGTGTCGTGGTCGATCAGCGTCGCGACGGCCGGCCGCAGCGGCATGAGCGGCGCGTGGCCGGCGACGAACGCGACGACCAGCCGGCTGCCCTGCCGCCGTGCCATGCCGAACGCGAAGGCCGCGGCCCGCATGGCCGTGTCGGAGCCGTCCACCCCCGCCAGGATGGCCCGCGCCGCCGGGTCGCGACGCGGGCCGAAGTGCTCCACAGTGGACTGGAACGCCCCCTCCATCGGGTCCACCCCTACCGCGCGGCCGGTTCCGGCGCGGCGGGCTCGCCGTCCTTGTCCAGGTCGATCGTCGTGCGCAGGGTGATCGGCTTCAGCAGCAGCGCCGCGAGGACACCGACGACCGCGACCGCCGCCGAAATCAGGAAGATGTGTGCGGTCGCGTCGCCGTACACCGTGTGCACGACCGCCTGGACCTCCGGCGGCAGCGCCTTGAGGTTCAGCGCGCTGACCCCGCCCGTCGACGCCTGGCCCGCCGGCACGTGCAGGGCCGCGGCCAGGTCGGCGGAGACGCGGTTGGCGAGGACGGCGCCGAGCACCGACACGCCGATGGTGCCGCCGAGGGACCGGAAGAACGTCACCGACGCGCTCGCCGCGCCGAGGTCGCGCAGCGGGACGTCGTTCTGCACGGCCAGCACGAGGTTCTGCATGGTCATGCCCACGCCGAGACCGACCACGGCCATCGCGATCCCGACGATCCACAGCGGCGTGGCGTGGTCGACCGTGCCCAGCGCGAGGAAGCCGACGACCAGGGTGATCGTGCCGCCCACGATGTACGGCTTGATCTTGCCGGTGCGGCTGATCAGCCGTCCGGAGACGGTCGAGGACACGAGCACGCCCGCCATCAGCGGCATGGTCAGCAAGCCGGCTTCGGTGGGGGTGTAGCCGCGGCCGATCTGGAAGTACTGGCCGAGGAACACCGCGCCGCCGAACATCGCCATGCCGACCGCGAGGCTCGCGAGGATCGCCAGCGCCGGCGTGCGCTGGACGACGATCTTCAGCGGCACGACCGGTTCACGGACCTTCGTCTCCACCAGCACGGCGAGCGCGAGCAGCACGAGCCCGCCCGCGACCATGACCCCGGTCTGCCAGGAGAGCCAGTCGAAGGCGTTGCCGACGAAGGAGACCCAGATCAGCAGCACGCTCACGCCGGCCGCGATCAGCGCGGCGCCGAGGTAGTCGACCTTCACGTCGTCGCGGCGCACGGTCTCCAGCTTGAGGGTGCGCTGCAGCACGATGAACGCGAGCACCGCGATCGGGACGCCGACGAAGAAGCACCAGCGCCAGCCCAGCCACGGCACGTCCACGATCAGGCCGCCCAGCAGCGGCCCGCCGACCGTGGCGACCGCCATGACGGCGCCGAGGTAGCCGTTGTACCGGCCGCGCTCGCGCGGCGGGATGATCGCGGCGATCACGACCTGGACCAGCGCCTGCAGGCCGCCGACGCCGATGCCCTGGAACGCGCGCGCGGCGATCAGCTGGCCGGTGTCCTGGCTGAACCCGCTGATCGTCGAGCCGGCCACGAAGATCACGATCGCGACCTGGACCAGCGTCTTCTTGTTGAACAGGTCGGCGAGCTTGCCCCAGATCGGGGTGGTGGCCGTCGCCGCGAGCAGCGTGGCCGTGACGACCCACGTGTACTGCGTCTGGGTGCCGTTCAGCGAGCCGATGATCAGCGGCAGCGACGTCGACACGACGGTCGAGCTGATCATGGCCACGAACAGGGCCAGCAGCAGGCCGGACAGCGATTCGAGCACTTCGCGGTGCCGCATCGCCCCGGACGGGTCGGTTGTTTCGGACTTCATGGCATCCCTTCGCACGATCCGGGCAAGTATTGCTCATTGGGCAAACTTGCGCAATGAGCAACTTATTCCCGTCGCTAGGCTGCCTGCATGGACATCCCCGGCTCGCTGCGCGACCGCAAGAAGGCGGCGACGCGGCAGTCGCTGCACGAGGCGGCGCTGCGGCTGGCGATGGAGCACGGGCTCGACGGCGTGACGGTCGAGGACATCGCCGACGCCGTGGGCGTGTCGCGGAGGACGTTCTCCAACTACTTCGCGAACAAGGAGGACGCGGTCCTGCACGCCGACCGCGAGCGCACCCGCGAGCTGGTGTCCCTGGTCGAGGGCAGGCCGGCGGGGGAGCAGCCGTGGCCGGCGCTGCGCGCGGCGAGCCGCGACCTGAACCGCGCGGGGGCCGCGCCCGACCGCGAGTGGGTGGCGCAGCTGCGCCTGCTGCGACGGCATCCGTCGCTGCTGGCCCGGCAGGCGGGCGACCAGATCGCGCTGGAACGCGACCTGGCCACCGTGCTGGTGACGCGCGAGCCCGGCCTGGCCGAGGGAACGGCCCGCCTGATGGCGGCGACGTTCCTCGCCGCGTTGCGCACCGGAGCCGTGCTGTGGCTGGAAAGCGCGGACGAACGCCCACTGGCCGAACTGGTGGACGACCTGCTCGGCCGCGTTCACTTCGATTGAGTTCGCGGGGTGTTCGACGGTCCGGCCGAGCACCCCAGTGGGGTTGTTTCATCGTGGTTTGTGCTGGTCATGCCGGGTTGACCAGCTGTGGTAACGGTCAGGCTCCTGCCACCCTGTCAGCATCACGGACGCGTTGCTCGTGCTGGCTCAACACCAGCAACGCCCGCAAAAAGGTCGTGGCATAACGAGAGTGCAACCGCAGCTTGTCCAGTCCTGGCGCATCGCCGAGAAAGCCGCGTTGGCCTGCCGCTGCCCCGCGTCCACCGCCGGCTCGCTTCGGCTTTGCCGGGCGTGAGCACGATCTGCTCACACGCCCCGCCGCACCGGTTGCAAGCACGCGTGTCGCGGATGTCTTTGTGCCAGCCGTGGAACCCTCTGACCCCGGCCGGGGACAGACCGTGGGTGTGCACCCGTTCCCGCAGGCGCAACCGGCGGGAGGCGGCGATGTCGGCGGTCCGGCCTGGCAGCACCGCCGAGACCCACATCAGCCGGCCCGTCTCGTCGGTCACGCCGAGCACGACCAACCCGTGCTGTTTGCGGTTGCCGCTGCAATTGGCCCGGTTGGCGCGGTGGGTGCGGCGGCGGGTCCGGATCAAGGTCCCGTCCACCAGTACCACCGACGCACCGGAGCGGGCCAGCCGGTTCAACACCTGCCCCGACCGGCGAGCACGAGCGGCCGGCAGGGCGATGACCTCCAGCACCCAGCGCCGCACCGTGGAGGCCGCTACACCCTGACCGCCGCCGATGTGAGCCAGCCGCGAGTCATGGCGCAGCACCGTCAGCACCACCAGTGCCTGCTCGACCCGGGGCGGCTTTGCAGCATCGTGACCGCACCCGCCGCCGTCGTGTCCGGATCGGTTCGGCGACCAGATGCAGGGTCTGGCGGGAAAGGGGATGGTGACCTGGTGGGAAAGAGAACCGAAGCCCTCGGCGGGTTGTTGACTCGCATCTCGAACTTGCCGAGGGCTTCGCCCATGTCCGGGTCACCACGCCGGTCCCGGCGCCACTTCCCGCCCCGCCAGCGAAACAGGCCTGCTTCGGCGGGCCGGGCGTGGCTCAGGGCAGCGGCAGGGGCGGGTAGAGCCGCAGGCGCTGGGCCGGCATGTCGTAGGTGCCCGGGCCGGCGATCGGGGGCACGAGCACCGCGTCGCCGCGGAGGGGGATCTCGACGGCGGTGCCGGGATCGGCTTCGAGCGTGGCGACCGCCTTGTCGTCCCACGCCTGCCCCGGCGCGTTCGAAGGCAGCTGGTACGCGGTCACCTTGCGCAGCTCCGAGGCCGGCGGGTCGGCGTAACCGTCGTTGCGCAGGACGTAGCCGCCGGGCCGGGCGGCGACCGACTCCGGGTTGAGCGGCATGCCGCCCGCGGTCAGCACGTGCAGGGCGGGGCCGCCGCGCTTCCACGGGTCGGCGCCGTCGGCCTGGCGGTCGGCCAGGGTCTGCTTGAGCACCTTCAGGCGGTGGTCGAGGCAGATTTCGAGGCCGAAATGCGCTTTCGCGTCGAATTCGAACAGCCGCTCCCGGAGGAACGCCGCTTCCGAGTACGCCCGTTTCACCAACGGCTCGCTGGCGTTCCCGACCGCGGACCGGGTCGGCACCCCGTCCATCGACGAAGCCAGTTTCTTTTCGATGCGCCCGGCCTCGCCGCCGTCGGCCCCGCCGCGCAGGTACAGCACGCTGTTGAAGTAGGTCTTCTCGTTCGCGACCAGCACGTCCGAATACCAGAGCACCGAACCCGGCACGATCAGCCAGTTCTTGAACCGCGGGGTCCGGAACATCTTCTCCAGCGCGTCCCAGACCTGCGAGTACTGGTTCGTGGAGTAGGTGTGGCTCGTCGCCGGGTCGGCCGGCCGGAGGTAGAACTCCGGTGCCACGAACACCTTCAGCGTGCCGGGGTCGTCGTCGCCCACGTTCGCCCGCGCGATGTTGACCACCGCGGCCAGCCGCCGCAGCCGGATGAACCAGTCGGTGCTTTCCGGCGCTTTCGGTACGGCGATGTCGGGCACCGGATCGCAGAGCTTGCCGGGCGGCAGCCCCGCCAGCGTCGGCCCCGGCACGTCGGTGCGGCGGGTGGCCGTGGGGACTTCGTAGGCGATGTAACGGAAATGGGTGTACGGCACGGTTCGGCCTTCCCCTCAGTGGTGGAACGGCGATCGACGTTACCGCTTTTCCCGCGTCCCGGCTTTCGCCCGTTCGAAGTTTCCCGTTCCCGGATTTCCGGTGATCTTTCGCCGGGTGCGACGCGGAAAATGGGTCGTGCGGCCCGGCCCGGCGGGGCTACCTTGCTGCCGTGGCCGACATCAGCGGTAAGTGTGACAACGGGTTCGACAAGGTGGGCGAGGCGCTGGCGGCCTCGCTGGACGCCGGCGACGTGGGCGCTTCGGTCGCCGTCGTCGTGGACGGCGAGCTCGTGGCCGACCTGTGGGGCGGGCACCTCGACGCGGCGCGCACCACGGCGTGGGAGCGCGACACCATCACCACCGTCTGGTCCACGACCAAGACGATGACCGCGCTGTGCGCGCTGGTGCTGGCCGACCGCGGGCAGCTGGACCTGGACGCGCCGGTCGCGGCGTACTGGCCCGAATTCGCCGCCGCGGGCAAGGAAACCGTGCTGGTGCGGCACCTGCTCGGGCACACCGCGGGCCTGCCGGACTTCGACGGGCCGATCACGGTCGAGGACCTCTACGACTGGCCCGCCGTGACGGCGCGGCTGGCCGCGCAGGCGCCGCAGTGGCCGCCGGGCAGCGCGGCGGGCTACCACTCCGTCACCTTCGGGTTCCTGATCGGCGAGGTCGTCCGCCGCGTCACCGGGCGCAGCCTCGGCACGTTCTTCGCCGAAGAGATCGCCGGTCCGGTGGGCGCCGACTTCCACATCGGGCTGGGCGCCGAGCACGACCACCGGGTCGCGCCGCTGCTCGCCGATCCCCGGGGCGACAAGCCGCCGGGCTTCCTGCTCGGGGTGTCGGATTCGCACGCGACGGCGTGGCGACGCGCGGAACTGCCCGCCGTCAACGGTTACGGCAACGCCCGCTCGGTGGCCACGCTGCAGTCGGCGCTGGCGTGCGGGGGAGTGGCCGGCGGCGTCCGGCTCCTTTCGGCCGCCGGCAGCGAGCGCGTTTTCGAGGAACAGCACGACGGCGTGGACCGCGTGATCGGCGCCCCGATCCGTTACGGCCTCGGGTACCGGCTCGACGGCCGCACGTGTTCGTGGGGCGGCTGGGGTGGTTCGGTGGTGCTCGTCGACGCCGATCTCCGCATGACGGTGGCGTACGTGATGAACCAGGTCCGGTGGGAGGACGGGTACGCCCGCGGGCTCGGGCTCGTGATGGCGGCCTACGACGCGATCATGGCTTGAGCAAGACGTTTTCTGCTACTCTTGTGGTGTCCGGACCGCTCGGTTCTCGAATTCCCGAAACCTTCGATTCTTCTGCATTCGATGTGAAGGGGAATGTCATGAGTGACTACGTTCTGGCCCAGGCAGGCAACATCAACCCCGGCTTGGCGGCGATCGGCTACGGCCTCGGCGCGATCGGCCCCGGAATCGGCGTCGGCCTCATTTTCGCCGCCGTCATCAACGGTACCGCGCGGCAGCCGGAAGCGCGGGGGAAACTGCAGACGATCGCCTATTCGACGTTCGTGCTCACCGAAGTGCTCGCGTTGATCGGCATCGTGATCTATTTCATCGCGTCCACGAAGTGAGTTCGCGCGACGTCGTTTCCGCTTCGAATGCGGCGCCGATTCCGGTGAAGTGGTCCGCGGCGTCCCGCAGCAGTCCGGCGTCGTGCCGAAGGCGGGCTCGGGCGCGGATCGCGGCCGCGGCCGTCCAGCTGTTGTGTCTGGCGTACCGTCCGGCGCGCCGGAGGTGGTGCTCGGCGTCGGGGACGTCGAGCACCACCGCCAGCTCGGCCGCCACGCCGGCGGCGTACCCATCGAACCGGCCGGGCGCGAAGTCCGTTGCGGCGTCGGCGAAAGCGTTCTCGAGGCCGGTACCGGTGTGCAGCGCGACCCGGCCGCGGACGAACGCGTCCAGCGGCGCGAGGTTCGGCGACCCGGCCGGGGTGGCGACGCCGGCGACGGCAGCCGCGCGGGCGCGCCACGTCGTCATCGCCGGTTCGTCGCCGGAAAGCCCGGCGGCGAGCGCGGCCGCCAGCAGCGGAACCCCGAGGGTGGCGTTGCGCGGCGGCCCGTTTCCGGCGGTGGCTTGCCACATCTCTTCGGCGAGCGTACGGACCTCGGCGAACCGCCCGGTCAGCGCGAGGGCGGTGACCAGCCCGCTCGTGCCCCAGTACGGGTGCCCGGCGATCGCCGGATCCCCGGCGGCCTGCCTGCTCACCCGGAGCGCGTCGGCCGGCGCCCCGGTGGCGACGGCGTAGGCGATCGCGGACCGGAAGGCGTCGAGCACCTCGAGCGCGGCCCGCGGATCGCTCCGGTCCACGGCGGTGACGAGCTCGAGGCGCTCTTGCGTGGTGCGGTGGGCCAGATCCGGCCGTCCGGCGAGGGCTTCGGCGGTGCAGCGGGCGTCGAGTGCGGCACTGAGAAGCAGCAGATCCCCGGCGGCGGCCACGGCGAGGCCGGCCGCTTCGGCGGTCACCGTCTGCGGGGTTGGCCCGGACAGCCACGCCCGAGCGACGGCCACGTGCGCGTGCGCCGTCGGTGAGGCGGCGCCGTCCGCCAGCGCCGTGGCTTCGGCGAGCATCCGGTCCAGTTCGCCGTCGGGCACCGGGTGGGTGATGAACCCGGCGCCCCGGAAGCGTTCGGCCAGCACGACGGCGTCGGCCAGGCAAAGCGCCCTCGTGGCGGGATCGCCGCCGGCGCGCTCGGCGGCGACGAGCAGCAGGTCGAAGTGGTCGCGGGCGTGGTTGAGCAGGTGCGCGCAGCTGCCCGCGCGGGCCAGGTCCAGGGCGGCGCTCGCGGGGGAGGGGGCCCGGTCCGCGGCCGTGCGCCAGTGGGCCGCCGCCTCGGCCAGGAACCCGCGCGCGTAGGTCAGCCGCGCGAGCTCGGCGGCAAGGTCGTGCTCGTGCCCCTCCGCCACGCACGCACGCAGGTCGTCGGCGAGCCGGTCGAATTCGTCGCGCCAGTCGCCGCCCAAGCGGGCGATCAACTCCCGGGCGCGGCGGGTGGCCCACTGCCGGTAGCGGGCCGTGATCTCGGGCGCCTCGGCCGAATCCGCCAGCCGCTCGCGCGCGAACCGGGCGACGCCGTCGAAGAGGGCCCACCCGCCTGGCGTCCGGTGCGCCAGTGACTTGTCCACCAGCCGCCCCAGCAGGTCCGAGAGGGCGCCGACCGACAGGTCGGGGGACAGGGCCGTCGCGCCGTCGAGGTCGAAGCCGTGGCGGAAGCGGGAGACGCGGGCCAGTGCCGTGCGCTCCTCGTCGGTCAGCAGGCGGTGACTCCACTCGACCACCGAGCGCAGCGACCGGTGCCGCGGCTCCCCGCCGCGGCCGGTGGCCAGCACCCTCAGCGGGTCGTCGGCCAACCCGGCGCGCAGGCCGGCGATGCCGAGCGAGGCGACCCGCGCGGCGGCCAGTTCGATGTTCAGCGGGGAGCCGCCCAGCTCGCGACACACCTCGGCCACCTGCGCCGGGTCGGCTTCGAATGCCGGGTCGACCGCCTTCGCGCGTTCGGTGAACAGGGCGGCCGCCGCGGGCAGGGAACCCAGCTGCAGCACCGTCTCGCCGGGGACGCCGAGCCGTTCGCGGCTGGTCGTCAGCACGCTCAGGCGCGGGTTCGCCGCGGTCAGCGTGGTGATCACGTCGGCGACGTCGTCGGCCACGTGCTCGCAGTTGTCCAGCACCAGCAGCGCGCGCCCGGCCAGGTGCGCGGCGACGGCGTCGGGCAGCGGCTGCTGCGGCCGCGGGACGACGCCGAGCCCGGCCGCGACCGACTCGAGCACCGAACCCGGCCGGCTGGGGACGAGGCTGACGAACGTCGCGCCGCCCGGGAAGCCCGCCGACGCCGCCTCGGTCGCGGCCACGGCCAGCCGGGTCTTGCCCACCCCGCCCGGCCCGAGCACGGTCGTCACCCGGCTCTCGGCGACCAGCCGCACGACGGCGTCGCGCTCGGCGATCCGCCCGACGAAGCTCGTCGGCGGCTTCGGCGCGCCGACCACGAGCCCCGCCGCTTCGGCCGTGAACTCCGGTGCCTTCGCGGCCAGTTCGCGGCGGTCGCGGGCGTCCAGTTTGCGCAGCAGCGCGGACACGTGGCTCTCGACGGTCCGCACCGAAACGAAGAGCCGCTCCGCGATCTCGGCGTTGGTCAGCCGGTCCGCGAGCGCCCGCAGGACCTCGCGTTCGCGCGGCGAGATCGTCGGCGCGGGAGGCATGCCACGGAGTATGCCGCACCGGTTCTCCGTGGCGGAATCCGTGGTCACCACGGATGTCACGGGGCCGCGACCGGCCCGAGGATGACCACACACCCCGAAAGGAGCACCCCATGGTGGTCATCGCGAAGGAAGACGACCTGCGCATCGGCAGCGGGCGCACCGCCCGGTTCGAAGGCGAGGCCTACGGCTCGGGCGTCTCGTTCTTCCACGTCCACAACACCGAGGGTCAAGGCCCGAGCCCGCACGTCCACCCGTATTCGGAGACGTGGGTGGTGCTCGCCGGCGAAGCGCTCATCCGCACGTCCGACGGCGAAGTCACGGCGAACCAGGGCGACGTCGTGGTCGTCGGCGCGGGCACCGCGCACGCTTTCCGCGCGGTCGGCCCGGAGCCGCTCCGCATGATGTGCATCCACGCCTCGCCGCGCATCGAGCAGGACTTCCTCGACGACACCCGGGCCGCCGACGCCGGTGTCACCTTCTGAAAGTGGTCGCCGTCCGTCACTGCCGCACGCGGGCGGCGTGGGCGGCCAGTCCGCTGGCCATGTCCTGCATGAAGCGGCGGAGGTACCGGCGGAGGAACCAGCGCCTGCCCCAGCGCGCCGAATACGTGCCGTGCCACCGGATCCGCGTCCCGCCACCGGGGAGTCCGAGCAGCTCGACGGCGGCCCGGTAGTCCGTCAGCTGCGGGTTTTCCGCGCCCTCGTAGGCGAAGCGGCGTCCGGGCTCCAGCGCGGTGATCCGCTCCTTCGTGACGACCTTCCCGGTGCGGAACGCCCGGACCGCGCCGACCCCGGCCGGCTGCTCGCTTTCCAGCGCGTCGATCCGCGACCACGACGGCCAGCTGGGTGCGTCGAGCAAAAGGGCCCACACGGCCGAGGGCGGTGCGGTGGAGTCGGCCGTGACGTCGTAGGACTGCGTTGCGGTCATGGCGCAACGCTAGGGCGGCGGCCGGTCCCGGCTCCACGTCCGGGATTGCGGTGCCCCGCTCAGGAATTGCGGTAGGCCGACGGGCGGGTGCCGGTGTGCCGCAGGAAGGCGGCCGAAAGCGGGCCGGGGCCGGCGAAGCCGCAGCGCGCCGCGATCCGGTCGAGCGCGAGGTCCGTGGTGCGCAGCAGCCGCTTCGCCTCCTCGATCCGCAGCCGGGTGAGGAACCGGTGCGGCGTCTCGCCGGTGGTCTCCTTGAACACCCGCACGAGGTGGAAGACGGACAGGTGCACCTCGGCGGCGAGGTCGGCGAGGGTGACCGGTTCGGCGAGCCGCTCGCGCATGAGCGCCACGGCGGTGCGCACGCGAGCGTCTTCCCGGGCGGGCGTCCGCCCGGCGCGCCGCTGCCCGTGCCGGGTGATCAGGTGCGTGGTCAGGAAGGCGGCGGCGGATTCGGCGTAGAGCTCGCCGGCCTCACCGGGGAATCCGAGCGTGCGGACGGCTTCTTCGAGAAGGGCGTCCCCGGTGGCCAGCGAGGCGGCCACGGCGTCGAATTCCACGGCGCCGCCCAGTTCGGCCGCGACCGTGTCGACGGTGTCGCGCGGGACGTGGATCTGGACGCTGCGCATCGACGCGCCCCCGCGGTAGCGGCGCAGCGCGGGCCGGTGCGGGATCCCCAGCTGGAGCCGCCCGGGAACCCAGGGCGCGCCGGCCGCCGTTTCCGCCCGGCCGGACACCGGGAGCACCAGGTGCAGGTCGGCGGTGCCGGGCAGGCGCACCTCCTCGGCGACGGGCACGTGCTCGAACCGCTGGACCAGCAGCGACCGCCAGTCCAGGTGCTCCCAGCTGCAGAAGGTCCGCCGGACGTAGCGCTCCCAGGGGACACCGGCGTAGGGCTGGAGGTCGAACCGGGCGGAGTCGAACACCATGGCCCGAGGCTACCGGCGGACGCGGGTCGATTCGCGGACGACCAGTTCCGGGGTGAAGACCACCGCCTGGCGCTCCACCGTCGTGTCCGCCGTCTCCGCCAGGAGGAGTTCCGCCGCGGTGCGGCCGAGACGGCGGGCCGGCTGGCGGACCGACGTCAGCGGGACCGCGGCCGCGCCGGCGAACTCGATGTCGTCGTAGCCGACGATCGCCATCTCCTCCGGGACGCGGATGCCGGCGCCGACCATGGCCTGCAGCACGCCGAGGGCGAGCAGGTCGTTCGCGCAGAAGACCGCCGTCGGGCGGGGGCTCGTGCCCAGCAGGCGCGCGCCCGCGTCGCGGCCCGAACTGACGTCCAGGCCGATCGCCTCCAGCATGGTCAGCTCGGCCGTCGAACCCGCGAGGGCGGAGCGGACGCCCTGTTCGCGGTCGCGGCACTGGGTGAGGATCGCCGGGCCGTTGACGAACGCGATCCGGTGGTGCCCGGTCTCCAGCAGGTGCCGGGCCGCGAGCGCACCGCCCGCGATGTCGTCCACCGCCACCGAACTGGCCTCCGACGCCGGCGCCTTGCGGTCGACGAAGACGTAGGGCGTGCCGCTGCGCCGGAACGCGCGCAGGGCCTCACCGGACGTCGCGACCGGGCTCAGCAGCACCCCGCGCACCCGCTGCTCGGCGAACATCGCCAGGTACGACGCCTCGAGGTCGGAACGCTGGCCGCTGTTGCAGGTGATGATGTTGAGGCCCTCGGCGTGCGCGGCCTGCTCGGCCCCGCGGGCGACGTCGACGAAGAAGGGGTTCCCGAGATCGAGCACGAGCAGCCCCATGATCCGGCTCCGCCCGGCGCGCAGCTGCCGGGCCGACTCGTCCCGGACGTAGCCGAGCTCTTCGATCACCGAAAGCACGCGGTTCCGGGTGGCCGTCGCGACCACGTGCGGCCGGTTGACCACATTGGACACCGTGCCGATCGAGACGCCCGCGCGCTTGGCGACGTCCTTGATGCCGACCACCGCACCCCCTCGCTGAGAAGGCGTGAGCCTACCACGATCTGAAACGTTTCAGACGCTGGTTACCGCCGATAGTCGCATGATCGCGCCGCTAGGCTCTCCAGGCGCGTGTGCCTGCCACTGGGAGGAGTCCGGGTGCGGATCTTCACGATCGTCCTGTCGCTGGTGCTGACGTGGGTGCTCTCCGGGGCCGTCGCCTCGGCCTCGCCCGTCGTCGAAGGGGACACCGATGATCCGGTGACCGCCGCGCCCGCGGTGACCCGGCCGGACACCGCGCACTGCAGTGTCACCCTCGCCGATGCCTTCCGGTCCAATGCCGCCGATGGGACGCCGCAGTTCTACGAAGGCACGCTCGCGCCGCCCAAGGCTTGTCCGGGGCCGTGGGCGAAGGTCGTCATGGATCAGAGCGTCACCGTGAGCGGGCGGCAGTACGACCGGATCGGGGATCTGCGGATCGGGGGGACCGAGGTCTGGTGGGGCACGACCGAAGAGCCCAGTGGCGAGGGCCGCCGGGCGATCACCTACCACTTCGACAAGGATCTCACGCCCTACGCCGCCTTGCTGCGCTCGCCGCAGCCTTTCCGTGGGGGCATCGAGAACTACAACTCGCCCGTCTACACCGGTGTCTACGCCCAGACCGTGACGCTCACCTACTACCAGGCCGACCGCAAGCACCCCGCGCCCGAGACCGCCGACCACGTCGCCGGGTTCGGGCACGCCGACGCGACGCCCGCCGCGCCCACCGTGCACTTCAGCGCGAAAGACCTGCCGCGCAACATCACCCGCGCCTACCTCGAGGTCACCCTCGAAGGGCACGCCTGCGACGAGCAGTGGTTCGACGACGTCCCCGACGACGTCTCCGCGAAGCACCCGGCCGCCGGGTTGTGCGGCAAGGGGCCTTACCGCGAAGCGAACTTCGCGATCGATGGGACCGCCGCCGGCAGCGCGTTCACCTTCCCGCACATCTACTCCGGCGGGATCGTGCCGCAGCTGTGGCGGCCGATCGTCGCGATCGACACCTTCAGCCTGCACGCCGAAACCTACGACGTGACACCGTTCGCGGGCCGGCTCGTGGACGGCGGTGCGCATGACTTCTCCTTCTCCTTCCCGGACATCGGCGGCGAGTTCACCGTCGTCCCGACGCTACTGCTCTACACCGACAAAAACGCGACGCGCACGTCCGGCGCCCTGGTCCAGGACGACGTCGCCGCCGCACCCGCGCGCAAGACCGCGGTGAAGGACATCGACGGCGGCGTGAACGTCACCGTCACCGCGAAGCGCCACGACGTGACCGCGGGCTACGTCGACACCTCCGCCGGCCGCGTGTACACGCGCGTCGAACGCATCCGCGACTACCGCAACAGCGACGACGTCACCGGCGGCGGCTTCACCCAGCACGTCGTCCAGGCCGATTCGGGGCAGCAGACGTCGACGTCCACAGTGGACGGACGGGTGCGGTCCGCCGCGCGGCACACGTGGTCCTACCCGCTGACCACCGACGCCACCGCGAACGTCACCGACGATCAGAACCTGCGGATCTCCGGCGCGGCCGAAATGACCAAGGTCCTCGGCGACCTCACCGGCGACGGCCGGAGCTGGCGGCCGGTGCGCGCGTCGCGGGAGTGGCTGAGCTCCTCGGGCGTGCTGGCCCGTACGAACGGCGTCAACACCGAAGCCGACGGGCGTTCGCAGACGTCGTTCGCCGGCTCGGACGACCGGGGGCGCCCGTACTTCCACTACGCCGCGAGCGAGCACGGGCTGATCACCGTGGACCGGGAGGTACCGCCCCGGGGGTGAGTCCCGTCTCGCCGTCGCTCACCCGATCGGGCTAGTGCGGTACTGTCGGGTACATGGGGAGTCTGCGCTCACGGGTCCTGGGCTGGGTCGGCCGCCGGTACCTCGCCCGGCAGTCGAAAAAAGGCTTCGACCTCGAAAAGATGTCATCGCTCCTGCCCGATTCGGCGCTGCTGCCGCTCAAGCGCGACGGGCTCGACCCGGTCGCCGCGATGGCCGAGCGCCGCGCCGAGGCGCCGATCGGCAAGCTCGACCTGCCCTTCGGGATGAACGCCTGGCTGGTCACCGGTTACGACGAGGCGAAGGCCGTCCTCGGCAAGGCCACCGGGTTCTCCAGCGACTTCGGCAACCTCGTCGGCAACGCCGGGGTGACCGCGGACCAGAATCCCGGCGGCCTCGGCTTCGCGGACCCGCCGGTGCACACGCGGCTGCGCAAGCTGCTCACGCCCGAATTCACCATGCGAAGGCTCGGCCGGCTGGCCCCGCGGATCGACGAGATCGTCGCCGAGCAGCTCGACGCGATGGCCAAGACCGACGGCCCGGTCGACCTGTGGCAGGCGTTCGCGCTGCCGATCCCGTCGCTGACCATCTGCGAACTGCTCGGGGTGTCCTATGAGGACCGCGCCGAGTTCCAGCGGCTGAGCACCGCGCGCTTCGACCTCTTCGGCGGCGCGGGCGCGTCGCTCGGCGCGATGTCGGAGTCGCTGACCTACCTGCTCGACATCGTGAAGAAGCAGCGCGAGGAGCCCGGTGACGGCCTGCTCGGCATGCTGATCAAGGAACACGGCGACGAGATCGACGACCGCGAGCTGGCCGGTCTCGCCGACGGCGTCCTCACCGGCGGCCTGGAGACGACGGCGAGCATGCTGGCGCTCGGCGCGCTGGTGCTGCTGCGCGACGAGAAGGCGATGGAAGCCGTCCGCGGCGACGACGAGTCCGTGCACCGCTTCGTCGAGGAGCTGCTGCGCTACCTGACCGTGGTGCAGATGGCGTTCCCGCGCTTCGCCAAGCAGGACATGGACATCGCCGGCGTCCACATCGCCGAGGGCGACATCGTGCTGGTGTCGCTGTCGGCCGCGGACCGCGACCCGAAGCTGGGCGCGGGCATGGACGACTTCGACGCCACCCGCGAGCCGACGTCGCACCTGGCGTTCAGCTACGGCATCCACCGCTGCATCGGCGCGGAGCTGGCCCGCATGGAACTGCGCACGGCGTACCCGGCACTGATCAAGCGCTTCCCGAACCTGCGGCTCGCGGTGCCGGAGAAGGACCTTTCGTTCCGCCAGGTGTCCATTGTGTACGGACTGGACGAGCTGCCGGTCCTGGTCGACTGACCTCAGCGCACGCCGCGCGGCCGGAACTGGATGCTGATCCGCGGGCCGACCGCCCGGCTCGTCTTCGGGATCGCGTGTTCCCACGTGCGCTGGCACGAGCCGCCCATCACGATGAGGTCGCCGTGGCCGAGGGCGTAGCGGTGGGACTCGCCGCCGCCGCGGGGGCGCAGGGCCAGCTGGCGGGCCGTGCCGACCGAGATGATCGCCACCATCGTGTCCTCCGTGCTGCCGCGGCCGATCGTGTCGCCGTGCCAGGCGACGCTGTCGCGGCCGTCTCGGTAGTAGCAGAGGCCCGCCGTGCGGAACGGCTCGCCGAGTTCGCCCGCGTAGTGCTCGCTCAGCGCGGCGCGCGCCTCGGCCAGCACGGGGTGGGGGAGCGGTGCCGCTTCGCCGTAGAAGCACAGCAGCCGGGGGACGTCGACGAGCCGGTCGTACATCCGGCGCCGCTCGGCCTGCCACGGGACGCCGGTGACGAGGTCGGTGAACACCTCGTCGGCGCCGTCGAGCCAGCCCGCCTGGACGTCGATCCACGCGCCGGAGCCGAGTTCGGTCCGGCGCGGTGCCAGCGGGTGCAGCGTGACGGGGCCGGATTCGCCGAACAGCGAAGCCTGCAGTGCCGGGGTCGTCATGGGTCCGACCGTACACCACGTTCGAACAGATGTTCTACGTGAAACACCCGGCCGGACCCGCGGCGGTCAGCGCACGAACTCGTAGACCAGCTTCTGGATCCCGTTGCCGTACGACGCGCTGTCGATCAGTTTCAGGCTCTGCTTGTCCTTGTCGGTCTCGCTGAACAGCCGCTTGCCCGCCCCGAGCAGCACCGGGAACACCAGCAGGTGGAGCCGGTCGAGCAGGCCCGCGTCGGCGAGCGAGCGGTTCAGGGTGGCGCTGCCGTTGACGATGATCGGCCCGCCCTCGGTCTCCTTGAGCGCGGCGACGTCGTCCAGCGACCGCAGGATCGTCGTCTCACCCCAGTTGTCCACCAGGTCGGTGTCCTGCAGGGTGGTCGACACGACGTACTTCGGCATCGCGTTGTAGCCGGCGAACTCGACGGTCATGCCCGGCCAGACCGGCGCGAACGCCTCGTAGCTGACGCGGCCCAGCAGCAGCGCGGTGGCCTCTTCCTGCTCGGTGCCCTTCATCTCGTAGGCGGCCGGGTCGAACTCGACGTCCTTGAAGGTCCAGCCCGCGTTGCGGTAGCCGGCCTCGCCGCCCGGGGCTTCGACGACGCCGTCGAGCGAGACGAACGACGTGGAGATCAGGGTGCGCATGGGTGCTCCTCGGGGATGATCGGTGGTGCCTTCACGAGTCTGTCGAACGAGGTCCGGCGGATTCGACACCGCCCGGGAAAACTCTTGTCCGTGACGGCTCCGGCTCGTACAGTCACAGCACCGCCGCCTCGAGTGACCCAGGAGGTCGACGGTGCGCAGAATTCACGGTGCGGGCGTGCTCATGGCGGTCGCGGCAGGACTCGCGATCCTCACGCCCACGGCGGACGCCCAGGTCGGGACCGGTCCGTGGACCCCGGACTCGCCGGGCTACACCGAGCAGGAGCGGGGCTGCGGGCAGATCTCCGGCCTCACCTTCCAGCTGACGTGCTCGACCGGCAGCGGTGACCAGCGCGCGGAACGCCGCTACACCACCTACACCGGCGGCACCCACCAGTTCGAGGGCTCGTTCAAGATCACCGGCATGAGCGGCACGCGGATCAGTCTCAAGCAGACGTTCCGCGACGGCTCGAACGCCGGGCCGTACTTCCTGCTGGCCGTCGAGAAGGGCGGCCGGATGTACGCGGTGGAGGGCGGGGCGACGCTGGGCAGCGGCGCGACCGTCGGCACGTCGGTGCGGGTGAACACGATCAACCAGGTGGGCAGCTCGCACAAGGTGTACCTCAACGGCTCGCTGAAGCAGACGATCGCCAGCGCGAGCGGCAGTTACTACGACAAGTTCGGCAGCTACCGCACCTCCAGTGGCGCGGGGCCGATCACGGTGCAGTGGAGCGGCGTGAAGTTCTGGCGCAAGTAGGAGAGACGCAGCCCGACCTGTCGTTGGTCGATCGGGTCGACGCGGGATCTTCAAGCCGTGCCGCTCTCGGCGTGTGCGGTTCGAAGATCCCGTCGGCTGTGTCCCGCGGTCAGCGTCGATCGAACGGGACCGGATGGCTGTGGTTCAAGGCCACCACCGCTACCAGGCCCATACCTCGATTTGCGGCTCCTGGCTGTTCGCCGCGTCTCGCTGTGTTGCGTTCGTAACGGTCATCGGGAACCCGGCCCAGAATCCGTACTCGCGGTGATCTTCTCCTTGGTCGATGTAGACGTACGCGGGCTGGGCGGCTCCTGCCTGGAAGCTCACGGTGTCTCCCGTGTTACCGGTGTTGTAGACGTGAACCGTGGTCCGTCCCCAGAATGTCCACGTCGGGAAAGTTGCTGCTTCCCACGAGTTCAGGGTTGCGGATTTGGCGCTGGCCGGCGCGTCGTCGGGGCGTGGCATCGCTGCGTCCTCACTTTGTTTTGAATATGTTGAACGGCCCTTCGTTCTCGCGGGTCGGTCTCGGCGGCTTGATCGTCGTTATGAAGGGGGGAGAGTCGTCGATGACCGGAACCGCAACGGGTTCCACTTGTCGAACGATGATGTCGGATGATGTGTCGATCGACGGTCGGACGCTTGGCGTCACTGTCATCAATGACACGTCACCGTGCAGCGAAGGTGCGACCGAAGTCAGTCTTCCTTTGTTTCGCATGCGCCTCCGATCAATGTGGATCGCTAGCGTGATCTATCGAACAAATCCTTGGTTGTTCGAGATCTATTCTCGCGTTCGGATTGCTGCTCAAGCCTCCTTCGATATTCGATCCGCATCGAATGCTAGTCCTCATTGAAAATGATCGGAATAGCGTATTGGGACGCGCCATGCGTCCGTCTGGCGGCGCTCTGATTGCTCCCGGGTCACGCCGGGGGTGCCGCCCACGCGGCGAGGTCGTCCCACGCGGACAGCCGCAGGCCGCTGGTGAAGCGGTGGGGTGTCCCGGTGACCGGGTCGTCGAACGCGAGCACCTTCGCCAGCAGCTGCAACGGTTTCGTGAAGTCGCCGAGGGGCTTTTCCCGCAGTTGCGGGTAGAAGTCGTCGCCGAGGATGGGGATGCCGAGGCCGCTGAGGTGGACGCGCAGCTGGTGCGTGCGGCCGGTCGAGGGCCGGAGCCGGTAGCGGCCCAGACCGTCGCGGTGCTCGGCCAGTTCGACGTACGTCTCCGCGTTCGGCTCGCCCGGCTCCTCGCGCGCGGCGAGCACCCCGCGCTCCTTGACGATCCGGCTCCGGACCGTCCGCGGCAGCTCCAGGGTCGCGTCGTACGGGGCGATCGCCTCGTACTCCTTGTGCACGCGGCGGTCGCGGAACAGCGTCTGGTACTTGCCGCGCAGCTCCGGCGTGATCACGAACATCACCAGGCCGGCGGTGACCCGGTCGAGCCGGTGCGCGGGGGAGAGCTGCGGGAGGTCCAGCTCGCGCCGCAAGCGCACGAGCGCCGTCTCCAGGATGTGCTGCCCGCGCGGGATGGTCGCCAGGAAGTGCGGCTTGTCGACGACCAGCAGGTGCTCGTCGCGGTGCACGACACGGATCTCGAACGGGACCGGCACCTCGTCCGGCAGGTCGCGGTGGAACCAGATGAACGAGCCGGGCTCGAACGGCGTGTCGACGCCGAGCGGGCCGTCGAGGCCGTGGATGCGCTCCTCGCGCAGCATTTCCTCGATGCGGCCGGGCGCGACCCGGGGCAGCCGGTCGACGAGGTGCGCCAGCAGGGTCGGCCACCCGCCCTCGTCGGGGAGCTTCAGCCGGGCGGGGTCCAGCCCGTGGCGCGGCGGGATCGGGGGCCGGAGCTTGCGTCTCATGGTCCCCGGACTCTAACTAACCCTCCGAGGGGGTCCGGTAGCGCGCGAGGTAGCGGGCGGTCGCCTCGGCGTTCTTCTCCTCGGCGGCTTCGGCGCGCAGGCGGCGTCCGGTGTTGTGCGGGAAGCCCTGCCGGCCGAGCCGGTGCTCGACGCTCTCCTCCATGTACGCGCAGGAGTAGAAGTACGCGACGAGCGCGGCCATGAGGACCAGTGAGAGCCGCAGCCAGATCGAGCCGGGCAGCAGCAGCCACACCGCGCACAGCGGCAGGATGCCGACCGACCGCTGCAGGACGTACCGCGCCCGCCAGTGCTTCGACGTCGCGTCGTGCAGGGCCCAGTCGTTGAGGCGCGCGGGAAGCCGGACGCCCACGGCGTAGCCGAACCAGCGGAGCACACTCGGTCGTTCCATGAGTTCCATAGTACACTAATGCTTAGTGCACTAATCATTAGCGCGATCGGCGACACAGTAGGATCGGGGACATGATCGACCTGGGTGAGGACCCGCTGAAGCTGGACCGGCAGGTGTGTTTCGCGCTGTCGGTGGCTTCGCGCAGCGTGATCGCGATCTACCGGCCGCTGCTCGAGCCGTACGGCCTGACCCACCCGCAGTACCTGGTGATGCTGGCGCTATGGGAACGCTCGCCGCGCTCGGTGAAGGACCTCGGCGCGTCGCTGCGCCACGAGCCCGCGACGCTGTCCCCGCTGCTGAAGCGGCTGGAGGCACTGGGGTACGTGACGCGGGCGCGGAGCCGGGCGGACGAGCGGCAGCTGACCGTCGAGCTGACGGAGCAGGGGCGCGCGTTGCGGGCGGAGGCGGAGAAGATCCCGTACAAGGTCGTCGAGACCCTCGGGATGGACCTGCCGGAGCTGGAGGCGCTGCACGCCGCGCTGAGCCGGGTGATCAGCGCGACCGCCTGAGGAAGGCTGCTTGACGATTGTTCGCTCGACTGCCGGGTCCTACCCACGATCCAGTGGAGTGTTCCGCTTCTGGATGAGAATTGTTTGGAACAGTACTGTCGAACTTCCCCTGAGTGAATGTAGACCAGTACACTCTCCCGATGGTTGTCGACGACAGTTCGGTCCGGATCATGAGCATCCTGGACGACCGTCAGCGCGCGGCACTCGAAGGGCTGGGTAGCCCAGTCCGCTTCCCGGCCGGAGAGACGATCTTTTGGGAGGGGCAGCCGTCGAGGTCGGTGCTGATCATCCAGGAAGGGCACCTCAAGATCACCCGGAAGGCCGCCGGGGGCGCCGAGGTGATTCTCGGCATTTTCGGACCAGGCGAAGTGATGGGTGACGAAGGTGCCTTGATGGACGAGCCACGTTCGGCGACGGTTACCACCATTACAGACGTCTCAGGGGTCGACATCTCCGCCGAGCAACTCTTCGAGTTCGTCGAGCAACAACACCTCTGGCCGCTGATGTACCGGACAGTCGTGCAGCGTCGACGCCAGATGAGCCAGCAGGTCCTGCTGGCTCATCTGGACGTCAAGGGCCGGCTGGCTGATTGGCTGTTGCATCTGGCGAAAGAGGTCGGCAGGCACGTCGACGACGGCTGGGTCATCGAAACGACGCTGTCGCAGTCGGATCTGGCTGCCCGCATCGGCGCATCACGGGACGCCGTGGCCATCGAGCTGCGGCGGTTCCGCGAACAGAAACTGCTCAGCACAGCGCGGAGGCGCATTGTGCTGCACGATTTGGAGGCCCTGCGGCGGCTCTCCTCGGACGATCGGTGGAAGCAAGGATGAGCGAGCTCGGGCCGTTCCAGGCGATGTGGCGGGCGTGGGACGCGGTGGACGAGGAACTGAAGGCCAAGCCCCTCGGGCACTTCGAGCGGTCGATCGAGATTCAATTCGAGGAAATGCGTGAACACCTCGCGGCGGGCGATCGTGATGCAGCCGTGCGAGAGGCGGTCGACGTCGTCAGCATCGGTCTGAATTGCCTCCGTTGGATGGGGCTCGATCCGACCGAGGTAGCCGAAGCCGTGCGGTCTCGCACCGATACGCGGATGCAGGGCAAGACTCACGAGATCCTCGACAAGTACCAGCGGCTCCACGGCATCTGACCGGGGGTGACGAGATGTCGGACAGGATTCCCGCTGGGCGGGCGGCCAAAGACAGCTTCTTGCTGATCTGTGACGAGTGGTCGCCGACCCGGGGCGGGATCACGACCTTCAACCGCATGCTGGCAATCATGCTGGCCAAGGAAGGTCACCCGACCCGCTGTCTTGTCCGCCGGGCTTCGGACCGGGAACTCGAGGACGCCGCCGCTCGTGGCGTCGAGCTAGTGCCCGCGGTGGTCACTCCAGGCGGGCCGGAGCTGCTCCTCTTGCCCGCGGCGATCGCCGCGGCGCCGCCCGATGTCGTCGTCGGGCACGATCTTGTCTCCGGCCCGGCCGCGTGGACCTATGCGAAGCACTTCTTCCCAGGAGCGAAGCTCGTCCACATCATGCACACGCCGCACGCGCAGAACGAGCCGCAGAAGCGGCCCGACGCGGCATGGACTCGAACCGAAGAATGCGAGCGCCAGACCCGACGAATCGCCGCCGACGCCGATGTCGTGGCAGCGGTGGGCCCGCTGCTGGCACGTCGCCTCGATGGGATCGTCGGGGACGGCTTCGGTGGCACGAACGTGGTTCAGCTCGACCCGGGGATGACTGTCCCCGAGCAGCATCCGCTGCGCAGGCGGAACGTGCCGGTGAACCGAACGGTCGCCGTCCTGTCCCGAGCACGCCACTTGCGCCCGAAGGGCCTGGACATCGCGGCGAAGGCGATCAAAGACGTCGTCGTCCCAGCTGGTACCCCCGTCCCCGAACTGCTGATCCGGGGTGCCGAAGCCGGGCATTGCGACGAGGTGCGCGAAAACTTCGTCAAGGCGTATGGCATTGCCCGTGATCTCCTGGACGTTCGGCCGTTCACCTGCGATCCCGAAGAAGTCGCCCGTGACTTCCGGCGTGCAGCGCTCTGCTTGATGCCTTCGCGCGTCGAAGGCTTCGGATTGGTGGGGCTGGAGGCCATCGGATACGGGACACCCGTGCTGCTCAGCAGTAAGAGCGGGGTTGCCGAGACGCTCCGCAGCCACCTCGAGGTGGCTGCGGAACCGATGATCGTGCCAGTCAAGGACGACGGCAGGGACGTCGATCGGTGGAAGGACGCGATTCAACGGGTGTTCGCCGACCTCCCCGCGGCGTTCGCGTACGTCCACGATGTGCGGGCGAAACTCGGCGGGATCCTCACGTGGGAGAACACCGCGCGTACCTTGATCGAGAGCGTTGTGGCTGCGGGTGTTCCGGTGCAGGCCTGAAGTCCGGTCTCCGGAATGCGGTGCCGTCACGGACGTTGTATTCGAGGGGGCCGAGTCGTCAGGGGGCAGTGTGCTGAAGATCAGGCTGGGCGTCGCACCGGCGGCGGGAACGGGACCCGGCGAGTTCGCCGGGCTGGCGCGGCGGCTGGAGGACGCCGGCGTCGACTCGCTCTGGCTGTCGGAACTCGTCTACTCACCCGAAGTCGACCCCCTCATCGGCATGACGCACGCGCTCGCGACGACCGCGAAGCTCAAGGTCGGCACCGGTGTGGCGATCCTGCCGGGCCGGCACCCGGTGCTCGTCGCGAAGCAGCTGCTCACCCTGGCCGGCCTGGCGCCCAAGCGGGTGCTGCCGGTCTTCGGGCTGCGCCCGGCCCGCGCCGCCGAGCACGACCTCTTCCCGGTGCCCGCCGGGCGCCGGGCCGCCGTCTTCGACGAGTCGCTGACCCTGCTGCGGCGGCTGCTCGAAGAGGACGAAGTCTCCTTCGACGGCGAGTTCTTCCACGTCGACGGCGTCCACCTCGGGCCGCGCCCGGCCAAGCGGCTCGACGTCTGGCTCGGGGGAGCGGCGCCGGCCGCCCTGCGCCGCACGGGACGGCTCGCCGACGGGTGGCTCGGCAGCTTCCACACGCCGGCCCAGGCGCGCGACGCCCGCATCGCGATCCAGGAAGCCGCGGCGGAGGCGGGCCGGGAGATCGAAGCGGACCACTTCGGGCTCAGCCTGGCCGTGGCCGACAAGGGGCTGCCGGACGAGCTGATCGCCGCGGCGGCCAAGCGGCGTCCCGGCGTGCCGGTCACCGACCTGGTGGCGACGAGCTGGCCCGAGGCGCGCCGGCTGGTGGAGCAGCACATCGAGGCCGGGCTGTCGAAGTTCGTCATCCGGCCCGGCCACGGCGACTTCGACGAGTTCCTGGCGAACTTCCAGGCGGAGCTCATGCCGCTGCAGAACTGATGTACCTACTGGTAGGTACACTGAGTTTCGTGGACACGAGGGAACGTCTCATCGAAAGCACCCGCACGCTGCTGTGGGAGCGCGGTTACGTCGGGACCAGCCCGAAGACCATCCAGCGGCTCGCCGGCGCCGGCCAGGGCAGCATGTACCACCACTTCGCCGGTAAGGAGGAGCTGGCGCGCGCGGCCATCGACCGCACCGCCGAGGAGATGCGCGCCGCCGCCGAAGCGCAGCTGTCCGGGCCCGGCGCGCCGCTCGAGCGCATCGCGGCGTACCTCCGCCGTGAGCGCGACGTTTTGAAGGGCTGCCCGGTCGGCCGCCTGACGCAGGACCCGGACGTGATGGCCGCGCCCGCCCTCCGGGAGCCGGTCGGAGAGACCTTCTCCTGGCTGCGCACCCGGCTCGCCGAGGTGGTGGCCGAGGACGACGGCGGCCTCGACCCGGCGGCGACCGCGGCGGCCGTCGTGGCGACCCTGCAAGGCGGTTACGTCCTTGCCAGGGCCGCCGACAGCACCGAGCCGTTCGAGCAGGCGATCGAGGGGATCCTCGCGCTGCTCGGGCGCGCCTAGAACTCCAGCTGCTCGGTCTTGCGCGGCATCAGCAGCAGCGCCACCACCGACAGCACCGCCACCGCAAGCAGGCCCACGAACACGTAGTGGGTCGCGTCGCTCAGCGCGCCCCGGACGAACCTCGCCACCGGGGAGTCGTCGGTGTGCCCGCCCAGCACCAGGCTCGTCGCGTCCACCGACGGCGGCAGCTTGCCCGCCACTTCCGCCGGCGGGTTCGCGAACCGGAAAGCCAGTGTCGCGTTGGCGATCGCGCCGAACACCGCCGCGCCGACCGCGCTGCCCAACGACCGGCTGAACAGGTTCGTCGCCGTCACCACGCCGCGGCGGTCCCAGCCGACCACCGACTGAATTGCCACCAGGGTCGGGCTCGCCGCCAGGCCGAGGCCGATGCCGAGGACGAACGCCGCGGTCGCCGCCGCCCAGATCGACGACGTCGCGCCGAGCATCGCCACCAGCACGCCGCCCGCGATGATGAACACGCTGCCGATCAGCGCCGTGTCGCGGAAGCCGATGCGCAGGTAGATCTTGCCGGCCAGGGACGCCGAGATCGGCCAGCCGACCGTCAGCGCCGCCACCGCGAACCCGGCCACCAGCGCGCCCGCGCCCAGCACGCCCTGCGCGTACGTCGGCAGGTACGACGTCAGGCCCATCAGGACCGCGCCGACCACGACCGCGACCAGGTTGCCGCCGACCAGGGTCCGCCGGGTGAACACCCACAGCGGCAGCACCGGCTCGGCCGCGTGCTTCTCCACCAGCACGAACGCGACCAGCAGCGCCGCGCCCGCGGCGAAGATCCCCACGCTCGGCAGCGAACCCCACGCCCACGCGACGCCGCCTTCGAGCAGGGCCAGGATCACCAGCGAGCAGCCGACGGTGAGCAGCGCGGCGCCGGTGTAGTCGACCTTGTGCGGCTTGCGCTCCACCCGCTCGGCGAAGTTGCGGTGCAGCATCAGCGCGGCGATCGCGCCCAGCGGCAGGTTGACGAAGAAGATCCACCGCCAGTCCAGGTACTCGGCGAACACGCCGCCCAGCGTCGGGCCGACCACTGACGCGACGCCCCAGACGCTGGCGACGTAGCCCTGCACCCTGGCGCGTTCCTCCACCGTGTAGAGGTCGCCGATGATCGTCATCGACATCGGCTGGATCGCGCCCGCGCCGATTCCCTGCACCGCGCGGGCGGCGATCAGCACCGGCATGCTCCACGCAGCGCCGCACAGCACCGAGCCGACGAGGAACGCCGCGATCCCGAAGAACATCACCGGGCGCCGGCCGAGGACGTCGGCGAACTTGCCGTAGAGCGGCACCGTGACGGCCTGGGTGAGCAGGTAGATCGAGAACAGCCACGGGAACTGCGAAAACCCGCCGAGGTCGCGCACCACCGAGGGCACCGCGGTCGCGATGATCGTGCTGTCCAGCGCGACCAGCGCGGTGCTGAGCATGACGGCGACCAGCACCGGGCCGCGTTCGGATCGGAAGCCGACCCCCTTCACGCTGGTGGCGGCGGGTGTCGTCATCGGCGGGCTGCTCCTCGGGACGGTCATGACCGGGGTCAACTGCTTTGCAGTCCTAAGCATTCCATCGACGGGGCGGCGCACCCAGTGAATTTCCGTCTTCGGCCTCTTCGCGGAAGATGGGAGGGATGAACGACTGGATCCGGCCGATCGGCCGGGGCTGGGTGGTCCGCGACGAGGTCCCCGGCCCCGACGTCGACGAGTTCGCCGAGCCCGACCGGGTGGCCTACGCGCTGGCCAAGCCCGGCGCGGGGGACACGCTGCTGGCCGTGCAGCACCCCGCGCGCACGCCCGCGGCGCTGGCGCGCGGCCTCGACCTGGCCGCCGCCGTGCCGATCGCCCGCGCGGCGCTCGAACGGCTCCGCAAGCGGGCTTACCGGCCGGTGCGGGACGTCGTCGCGCCGTACCGGATCGAAGGGCCGGACGGTGTCGCGCTGGGCCTGCTCTGCCTGGTCGACCCGGCCGCGGTGACCGACGAGGGCACCGCCCGGGTCCGGCACACCGAGGACGTCTACCCCGACGTCGTCGCCGAGCGGGCCGCCGTGCTCGCCGGGCTGGGCTGCGCGACCAGCGCGGCGCTGCTCGTCCCGGCCGCCGCCGGCGAGCTGCTGACCGAAGAGGTGACGCGCGCGTGCGGCGCGCTCGGCCTGCCCGATCTGTCCACTTCGGACGCGGCCGGGCGGCGGCACGACCTGTGGGTGGTGCCCGCCGGGCCGCTGCAGCGCCGCCTGCTCGGCGCGGCCGGTGCCGCCGAACTGCTGGTCGCCGACGGCAACCACCGCGTGGCCGCGGCCACGGCGGCCGGGCACGGCGGGCTGCTCGCCCTGGTCACCGCGGGTCCGTCGCTGCGGATCGGCGCGATCCACCGGGTGCTCACCGGCACCGGCTTCGGCCCGGAGGACCTGGTGTCGCGCTGGTCCGCGGCGGGCCTGGACGTCCGCTACGACGAGCACGCCGTGCCGGTCACCGGCGAGGCCGTCGTACGCGCGGGCAACGCGGTGCTGCGGGTCCCGCTGCCGCGGACGGGCTTCGCCGGGCCGGGACCGGTGATCGACCACGAGATCGTCGAGCGGATCCTCTTCGCCGACGCGCTCGGGATCGATCCCGACGGCCCGTGCACGCACCCGCTCCCGGACGGCCGCCCGGTGCCGCCGGACGCCGACGCGGTGGTCCTGCTGGCGCCGGTGAGCCACGCCGACGTCCTCGCGGTGCACGCGGCGGGCCGCCGGATGCCGCGCAAGGCCACCTACTTCACGCCGAAGCCGCGCAGCGGGCTCCTGCTCGCGGAGCTCTAGCGGGCGTCCCACCAGTCCAGGACGCGGGTCGCGAAGAACGTCAGCCACTTCGACGGCTGCCCGGCCGGGACGTCCACCGGGAACCACACGCGGCCGGCGTCGGTGCGCTGCTGGAGCCACGTGCCGTCCGGCTGACGGGCCGCGCGGATCAGCTCGATCGCCGCCGCCAGCCGCTCGTCCGGGCGCCCCGCGTCGCGGAAGTACGAAGCGGCGTTGAGGACGTCGTAGTGCCAGCGCATCGGGTAGCCGAATTCGCGCACCCACGGCGCGAGCGGCGCACCCGTCGACCGCCGCCGGAACAGCCCGCGTTCCAGGAGGTACTCCTCGCCGAGGCGGCGGGCTTCGCGGGTTTCCGCGGTGCCACCGGTCGCGGTTTCGTGCGCCAGCAGGCCTTTGAGCGAGTTGAGTGTCGAGTGGACGGACGAGCGCGTCGACCCCTCGACCCACTCGCAGTTCCAGCCGCCGTCCGGCAGCCGGTGTCGGGCGAACCAGTCGGCGATGCCGGCGACGTCCGCGCCCAGCCACACGCCGTTGGCCAGCGTCCACGCGTTGATGCAGCAGTCGACTTCGCCGTCCCAATACGGCAGGTCGTCGTACTCCCAGCGGCTGTTCGCGGCCAGCAGCCCGGCCGTGCCGCTCAGGACCGCGGCGTCGAGACCCCATTCGCGCAGGGCGTTCAGCGACCACGTCGTCGCGGTCCACGGTTGCGGTTCGTCACCGCGGAAGCCGGCTGGAAAGAACGCGCCGCCCGCCCACTGGCCGTCGGGGTCCTGCGCCGCCAGCAGGCGCGCGCCGAACCCTTCCGTCGCGACGCGGGCGCGCGTCGCCTCCCAGATCTCGGGTGGGGTGCCCGCGAGGTCGCGCTCGACCTGCCAGCGCAGCGCCGGGTCCGAGTCGAGCAGCCACGCGAGCACGTCCATCAGGCTCCCGTGACGCCGTCGACGGCTTCCCGGATGAAGTCCGCGTGGCCGTTGTGGCGGGCGTACTCGTGGATCATGTGCAGCATCACCAGCCGCAGCGAGACGTCCTCGCCCCAGCGGGCCTGGTACCCGGTGACGTCGAGCGACTCGGCCGCCGCTTCGATCTTGCGGGAGTGCTCCACTTCGGTCTGCCACGCTTCGAAGACTTCCTCGCGCGTCGAGGAGCTCGCGTCGTAGGCGGCCTGGAAGTCGCCTTCGGCCGACCACCGCAGCGGGATGTCTTCGGCGTTGATCACGCGCCGGAACCAGGTGCGCTCCACTTCGGCCATGTGCCGGACCAGGCCGAGCAGCGACAGCGTCGACGGTGGGCTGGCGGCGCGGCGGAGGTCCTCGTCGGACAGTCCGTCGCACTTCATCGCGAGGGTGGCGCGGTGGAAGTCGAGGAAGGTGCGCAGCATTTCGCGCTCGCCCCCGGTCAGGGGCGGTTCTGGGCGTTCGGTGGTCACGAGTCAGTGTGTATCACGCTCAGAAATGTCGTACCTGTGTTTTAAGCTCGCGCGGTGGACTTGCCCGTGATGCCGCCGGTGCGGCCGATGCTCGCGAAAGCCGTGCACGAGGTGCCTCGTGACCCGGGGCTGCTGTTCGAGCCCAAGTGGGACGGTTTCCGCTGCGTCGTGTTCCGCGACGGCGACGAGATCGAGCTGGGTTCGCGCAACGACCGCCCGCTGACCCGCTACTTCCCCGAGCTGGTCGAGCTGCTGGCCGCCGCGCTGCCGCCCCGCTGCGTCGTGGACGGCGAGATCGTGCTGGTCACCCCCGCGGGGCTGGACTTCGAGGCGCTGCAGCTGCGGCTGCACCCGGCGGCCTCGCGCGTGCGCAAGCTCGCCGAGGAGACGCCGGCCAGCTTCGTCGCGTTCGACCTGCTCGCCCTCGGCGACACCGACCTCACCGGCGAGCCGTTCCGCGAGCGGCGCGCGCGGCTGGAGAGCATCCTGCGCACCGACGCCGAAGGGCTGCAGCGCGTCCACCTGACCCCGCTGAGCGACGACCCGGCGCAGGCCGAGGACTGGTTCACCCGGTTCGAGGGCGCGGGCTTCGACGGCGTCATGGCCAAGCCCGCGGACCTGCCGTACGAGCAGGACAAGCGGGTGATGCTGAAGGTCAAGCACGAGCGCACGGCCGACTGCGTCGTGACCGGGTTCCGCTGGCACAAGGACGGCGCCGGCGTCGGTTCGCTGCTGCTGGGGCTGTTCGACGGCGAGGGTGTGCTGCACCACGTCGGCGTGGCCAGCAGCTTCACCAAGGCGCGGCGGGCCGAGCTGGTCGACGAGCTGGCGCCGCTGCGGGAAAACGCGCTCGAGAACCACCCGTGGCGGTCCTGGGCCGAGTACGAACCCGAGCCCGGCCGGCAGCCGGGCGCGATGAGCCGCTGGGCGCCGCAGAAGGACCTCTCCTGGGAGCCGCTGCGGCCCGAATGGGTGGCGGAGGTCCGCTACGAGCACCTGCAGGGCGGCCGGTTCCGCCACGGCGGGCGGCTGGTCCGGTTCCGGCCCGACCGCACGCCGGAGTCGTGCACGTACGCCCAGCTCGACGAGGCGCCGCCCGCCGAGCTCGCCAAGCTGTTCGGG
Organism: Amycolatopsis sp. FBCC-B4732; assembly: GCF_023008405.1. Classification (NCBI taxonomy): domain Bacteria; kingdom Bacillati; phylum Actinomycetota; class Actinomycetes; order Pseudonocardiales; family Pseudonocardiaceae; genus Amycolatopsis; species Amycolatopsis sp. FBCC-B4732. The sequence goes on along the minus strand of NZ_CP095376.1, from coordinate 4,156,043 downwards.
GAGGCGCGATGAGCGAGGCGGTGCTGCTGGACGTCGACGGCGTCGAGGTCAAGATCAGCAGCCCGGACAAGGTCTACTTCCCGGAGCGCGGCGAGACGAAGCTCGACCTCGTCGAGTACTACCGCGCGATCTCCGGCCCGCTGCTGGCCCGGCTCGGCGGGCGCCCGCTGCTGCTGGAGCGCTACCCGGACGGTGCCGGTGGCAAGAACTGGTTCCAGAAACGCGTGCCGAAGGGCGCGCCGCCGTGGCTGAGCACCACCGTCGTCTCGACGCCGAACGGCACGACGAGCGACGCGCTGGTGGCGAAGGACCTCGCGCACATCCTGTGGGCGGTGAACCTCGGCTGCCTCGGCTTCCACGTGTGGCCGTACCTGGCGGACACGCCGGAGGTCGCCGACGAGCTGCGCATCGACCTGGATCCGTCGCCCGGCATCGGTTTCGACGACCTGCGCGAGGCCGCCGTGCTGACCCGGGAGTTCTTGGCCGGGCACGGCATCGAAGGCCACCTGAAGACGTCCGGTTCGCGGGGTCTGCACCTGTACGTGCTGCTCGAACCGCGCTGGGACAGCTTCCAGGTGCGGGCCGCGGCGGTCGCGCTGGCGCGGGCGCTCGAACGCCGTCACCCGGAGAAGATCACCGCGCAGTGGTGGAAGGAGGAACGCGGCTCGCGCGTGTTCGTCGACTTCAACCAGAACGCGCCGCACAAGACCGTGTTCGGCACCTGGTGCGTGCGCCCGCGGGTGGGCGGGCAGGTGTCCACGCCGATCGGCTGGGACGAACTGGACACCGTGGAGCCGGACGAGCTCACGCTGAGCACGGTGCCCGCGCGCGTGGCCGAGCGCGGGGATCCGTGGGCCGGCGCGGGGGAGCGGCCGCAGTCGATCGAGCCGCTGCTGGCGATGTCCGAAGCGGACCTGGCGAACGGGCTGATGGACGCGCCGTGGCCGCCGGTCTACCCGAAGATGCCCAACGAGCCGCCGCGCGTGGCGCCGAGCCGGGCGAAGAAGGCGTGAAGGTGGCGACCGTCGCGGAGTGCCCGGCCGACGACGGGCTGCTGCTCGCTTTGATGACGGCGATGACGGCCGAGCTGATCGTGGTCCACGACCTGCCCCCGGACGCCCGGCCCCACCCGCTGGACCCGGCGAGCCGCTACCTCCTGGCCCACGACGGCCCCCGCGCGATCGGCTGCTGCGCGGTCGAACCGGTCGAGCCGGGCGTGTCCGAGCTGAAGCGCCTGTTCGTCGCCCCGGACGCCCGCGGCACCGACGTCCCGGGCGCCCTGGTGGCGGAGTCCGAGCGCCTCGCCCGCGGCCAGGGCGCACGCCGCCTCCGCCTGGAAACGGCCCGCCACCAGCCGGCGGCGATGCGTTTGTACGAGCGTGCGGGGTACCGCCGGGTGCCGAACTTCCCGCCGCACGAAAGCGATCCCGAGTCGGTCTGCTACGAGAAGGCGCTCGGCTAGTTGTTCTGTCCGGGAGGTTGCGATCGGTGCGACACGGACACCCACCCGGACCGAGCGACGAATCATCAAGGTCCGGCTCGCGCGTCGGTGGGGCCCGGCCCGCATCGCCTCCGTGCTCGGCCTGAATCCGTCGACCGTGCACCGTGTCCTCGTCCGCTACCGGTTGAGCGGTTCAACCGGACGCTGCTCGAGGAATGGGCTTACAGCCGGCCTTACCGCACCGAAACCGAACGTCGAGCAGCACTACCGGGCTGGTTGCACACCTACAACCAGCACCGAGGACACACCTCACTCGCCGGCAAACCACCGCCGGCCGCGTCCCCCACCGCACGGGGCAGCACAGCTAGACCTCGAGGTCCAGCGACAGCTGGCCGCGGTCCTCGCCCTCGGTCGCCGATGCTCCCGACAGTGTTGCGACGCAGCCCGGGCAGGGCGTCACCTCCGCCGTCGTCAAGTCGACCGGTTTCCAGCTGCGGGATTCGCGCTCGCCGCACGCCGAGCGGCGGTAGCGGAGGTCGCCGGAGCGGGTCATCAGGTGGGCCAGGGGGACGTCTTCGGGCAGCACGCCGACCCGGTACCAGCGGGGTGCGCTCACCGCGGTGATCGTCATGGGCGACAGTGTCCGTCGCCGTGGGTGGGGCGGGAGCGCATTTGCCGGTCGTCGGCGTGTCAGGCCTGGTCGGGGAGGTAACGCAGGATGTGCAGCAGGCCGCGTTCGTCGACCACCTCGGGGTCGGGGGCCACGCAGCTCTCCAGCTCGGCCAGGACGGCGCCGGTGTCGAGGCCCGCGCCGATCAGCACCAGCTCGGTGCGGTGCGGTGCCCGCGCGGGCCACGGCGACCGCGCCAGCTCGACGAAGCCGCCGACCGTGTGCAGGTGGAAGCGGGCGTCGATGCCGAAGTCGGCCTGGCCCTTCATGCGGTAGAGCCCAGGTGGGCGGCGCTCCAGGAAGTCCACGAACGCGCGGGGCGCCAGCGGCGTCCCGGCGGTGAACGTGACCGTCTGGTAGCTCGCGTGCAGGTGCCGCGAGTGGTCGTGCTCCTCGCGCAGGTCGTCGAACGACAGCTGGCCGACGCGCTCGCCGCGGGGTTCCGGGTCGAAGAACAGCCGCGGGTCGACGCGGCCGTGCTCGGTGACCAGCAGCGGGCGGCCCGGCGCCAGCTCTTCGACGGCCGCGGTGAGCTTGGCGAGGTCCTCCGCGGACACGCGGTCGGCCTTGTTCAGCACCACGACGTCGGCCAGCCGCAGGTGGTCGGCCAGTTCGGGGTGGCGCTCCCGGGCGGCTTCGAACTCCACCGCGTCCACGACCTCGGCCAGCCCGCCGTAGCGGATGTCCGGGTTCTCGCTGGCGATCATCAGCCGGATCAGGTCGCGGGGCTCGGCGATTCCGCTGGCCTCGACGACGATGACGTCGATGCCCGCTTCGGACGAAGAGAGCCGGGTGAGCATCGCGTCGAGGCCGCTGGCGTCGACGGCGCAGCACAGGCAGCCGTTGCCCAGCGAAACCATCGTGTCGACCTGGCCGGCGACCGCGAGCGCGTCGACGTTCACCTGGCCGAAGTCGTTGACTACGACGCCGACCCGGGCGCCCTCGCGGTTGGCGAGCAGGTGGTTGAGCAGCGTCGTCTTGCCCGCGCCGAGGAACCCGGCGACGAGGACCACGGGAATCCGGCTCATGCCCGCGACTCTAACGTCGCGCGCGGGCGCGCTGATACACGGGGGACCGCGCCCCGGAAAGGCCGTTCGGCGAAAGCGCACGAACAGCCGAACGGTCCTTTCCGGGAAAGGATCACGAAAGCCGCACTGTCCACTGTGATCGATTGACGGGAAATGCGCTGCGCCATGTCCGAATAACGCTTGGTGACAGTTATTTTGCCGGCGTTTTCCCTGGCCGAAGCCGCATTCCGGGACCGGCGGAGTGGAATTCACGATCGGGGGAGTGCGCCGCGCGGATCGTCGGGTACTCTCCCCCGCCTGGCCGGAGGTGCCGGGGGCGGCAGGACCTCCAGGCCGGCTTGTCGTCGGCGACCATCGGAGGAGCGGTGAACCTTTTCGTCGGGCTGCGGAACACGATTCCGGAGAGTGGGGAAGTGCGGTGACCGTTACACCTGAGCGGGTGACGGCACCGCTGCCGCTTTACCCACAGCGCGTATCGGAGGAGCAGAGCGTCAATTCCGCCGAAGCGGAAGAATTCCTGGACCGGATGTTCGCCGAGGGCGCCGCCGAAGCGGGGGAGCGGTTCGAGAACCGGCTCGCCGCGGTCCGCGCGGAAATCGCCGAAACGGGAACCTACCGCCACACCGCGGCCGAGCTGGCGTACGGCGCGCGCGTCGCGTGGCGCAACTCGGCCCGCTGCATCGGCAGGCTGTACTGGCGCAGCCTCCGCATCCGCGACCGGCGGCGGGTCACCGACCCCGCGGCGATCGCCGGCGAATGCGTCGCCCACCTCCGCCAGGCCACCCGCGGCGGCCGGATCCGCCCGACCGTCACCGTGTTCGCGCCGGACACCCCGGACGTGCCGGGCCCGCGCATCCACAACGAGCAGCTCATCCGCTACGCCGGGTACCGCCTCGACGACGGCTCCGTGCTCGGCGACCCCCGGTACGCCGGGTTCACCGAGCAGGTGCGAAGACTCGGCTGGCGGCCGCCGGAACGAAGAGGGTCCTTCGACGTCCTCCCGCTGCTGGTCGAGGCGCTGCCCGGCGAACCGCGGCTGTTCACGCTGCCCCCGGACGCCGTGCTGGAGGTCCCGCTCACCCACCCCGACCACCGCTGGTTCGCCGGCCTCGGCCTGCGCTGGCACGCCGTGCCGGCGATCAGCAACATGCCGCTGGAGATCGGCGGCGTCACCTACCCGGCGGCGCCGTTCAACGGCTGGTACCTCGGCACCGAGATCGGCGCCCGGAACCTGGCCGACGAGCAGCGCTACGACCTGCTGCCGGTCATCGCCGAGCTGATGGGCCTGCCGACGGCGTCCGAGCGCACGCTGTGGCGCGACCGGGCGCTGGTCGAGCTGACCCTGGCGGTCCAGCACTCGTTCGACGCCGCCGGCGTGACGATCGCCGACCACCACACTGAGTCGCAGCGCTTCCTGGCCCACCTGGAGCGCGAAGAGCGTGCGGGACGCCGCTGCCCGGCCGACTGGAGCTGGATCGTGCCGCCCGTGTCCGGCGGGCAGACGGCGGTGTTCCACCGCTACTACGACGAGCCTGATCCGGCGCTGCGCCCGGCGTTTTTGCCGCCCGCGAGCCCTTGAGGGTGAACGGGCGGCTCGCGGACCCACGAAGAGCAACGTAAGAGCGCCCGTATGGCGGATCGTGAGCGGCCCGCGGGGCGGCCCGGTCCGCCAGGGCCGACAATGGAGGCATGTCCGTAGTCCTCGTCGCCTACGCCGGGCGCCACGGCGGAACCCGGCAGATCGCCGAGGTGATCGCGGCCGAGCTCGGCGGGAGCGGCCTGACCGCGGACGTGCGCGACGCCGCCGACGTCGCCGGGGTCGACGGCTACGGCGCGGTCATCGTCGGCAGCGCCCTGTACTACCACCGGTGGCGGCCCGAGGCGGTCCGGTTGCTGGAGCGCAACGCCCGGGCGCTGGCCGAGCGTCCGGTGTGGCTGTTCCACAGCGGACCGTGCGGCCCGGGCGCCGCCGGTCAGCAGGTCAGCCTGCCGCCGAACGTGGCGCTGCTCGCCGCGCGCATCGACGCCGAGCGCACCGCGACCTTCGGCGGCCGCCTCGACCCGGCGACCGTGCACGGGCTGATCCCGCGGCTGCTGGCTTCCGGCCGCCGTGCCGGCGACTTCCGCGACTGGGACCGGATCAAGGCCTGGGCCCGGGACGTCGGCCGCCGCGTCCGCACCCGCGTCACGCTCTGACCCTTGCCCGTACCCCGCGGTGGGTGCTAGACCGTGCCTGCGGTCTTCCGGTGAAAAACCGACGGGACGGGGCAAACGTGACGGAAAGCAAGGCGGAACCGGCTCCGGGGAAGAAAGCGCTTACATCCGATCAGCGCAACGCCTTCCTCGCGGCGCTGCTCGGCTGGAGCATGGACTCCTTCGACTACTTCCTCGTCGTCTTCGTCCTCGCGGACATCGCGAAGGACAAGTCGTTCGGTGCGACGGCGACGCAGCTGGCGTTCATCACCACGGCCACGCTGGTCATGCGCCCGGTCGGCGCGCTGCTGTTCGGCCTGTGGGCCGACCGCGTGGGACGCCGGATCCCGCTGATGGCCGACGTCCTGCTGTACTCGGTCGCCGGCCTGCTGTGCGCGTTCGCCCCCAACTTCACGGTGCTGCTGGTCCTGCGGTTCGTCTACGGCGTCGGCATGGGCGGCGAGTGGGGCCTCGGCGCGGCGCTGGCGATGGAGAAGATCCCGGTGGCCCGCCGCGGGTTCTTCTCCGGCCTGCTGCAGGTCGGCTACTCGATCGGCTACCTGCTGGCCGCGCTCGCGTACCTGCTGTTCCACTCGCTGCTCGACCTCGAATGGCGCTGGATCTTCGTGCTGAGCATCTTCCCGGCGCTGATCAGCCTGCTGATCCGGGCGCGCGTGAAGGAGTCGGAGGTCTGGGAGGTCGCGCGGGAGAAGCTGCGGGTGAGCCGGACGTCGGTCAAGGACATCCTGCTGAACCCGAAGGTCATCCGCCGCTTCGGCTACCTGATCCTGCTGATGACGGCGTTCAACTGGATGAGCCACGGCACCCAGGACGTCTACCCGAGCTTCCTGAAGGCCCACGAGAACGGCGGCGCCGGGCTCAGTGCGGCGACGAGCACGTGGATCGCCGTGCTGTACAACGTCGGCGCCATCATCGGCGGCCTGACCTTCGGCACGCTGTCCGAACGGCTCGGCCGCCGCCGCACGATCGTCACGGCGGCGGTGCTCGGCCTGCCGGTGATCCCGATCTTCGCGTTCGACCACGGCGCGGGGATGCTCGCGCTCGGCTCGTTCCTGATGCAGATCATGGTGCAGGGCGCGTGGGGCGTGATCCCGGCGCACCTGACCGAGATGTCGCCGGACGCCATCCGCGGGTTCTACCCGGGCGTGACCTACCAGCTGGGCAACCTGCTGGCCGCGCTGAACCTGCCGATCCAGCAGGCCATCGCGGAGTCGCACGGGTACACCTCGGCCCTCGTGTGGACCGTGGTCCCCGGCCTGGTCGCGGTGGCGGTGCTGACCGCGATCGGCAAGGAGGCCAAGGGGATCAAGTTCGGCGAGGCGGCGGTGGCCACGGCCCCAGCGGCCGCGAAGTAGCCCCCTCCGCCTGCAGCCGGGCCAGGATCCCGAGCCACTCGACGGCGTCGCCGGCGGTGGCGTGCAGCGGCAGCGGCGGGCTCAGCCGGAGGGTTTCGATCGCCCGCCGGACCACCGCGGGACACCCGGCGACGGCGAACGGGACCCGGGCGCGGGTGGCGCGCCCGGCCACCTCGTGCAGCAGCGCCACCCCGCGGGCGGAGCAGTGGCGCACGCCGGCCAGGTCCAGCACGAGACCCCGCGGGGCCAGCGCGACCTCTTCGGCGAGCCGGCCGTGCAGCCGGTCCTCGCGGGCCAGGTCGATGTCCCCGGTGACCGCGACGACGGTGGCGTCGGCGGTCGCGGTGACCACCAGCGACGCGGCGGGCGGCGGTTCTCGCTGGGACTGGTAGTGCCGCTCCAGCAGCGCGTCGATGTCGAGCTGGGCGGGGTAGGGGACAGAGTCGACCTGACGCGCCCACTCCCGCAGCGCCGCGGCCAGTGCGCGGTCCTGTTCGTCTTCGGGGCGGACCATGGTTGTTACATCGCTCCCGGGGGCCCCGGTGCAACACCCGGGGCGCGGGTGTGACGCGTTCGGCGGCCACGGGGAGGGGACCCGGCCACGGCGCGGGTCCCCTCCACCGCGTCAGCCGCAGTGTTCGAACCCGCTGGTGTAGGCCTGGCCGTCGGCCGCGCCGCCCCACTTCACGCACTTGTCCGCCGCGGCCGCGGCGACCGGGCCGGCGAAGTACGAGAACGCGCCCGAGTCCGTGACCCGCGCCGAGCCCTGCACTTCCAGGAAGGCCGACGTCTGCGTCGCCTTACCGGCGTTGGCGCTCTTCATCGCGCTGACGCAGTTCTTGCCGGTGGCGGCGTTGTAGGTCAGGTAGGCCGTGCCCGCCGTGCCGAGCGGCGCCGAATCGATGACGCCGTACCCGAGCCCGCAGGCCGGGGCGCCCAGTGCGGCGTCGGTCACCGTGGCGTAGCGGATCGTGTCGTTCGCGTGGAGCTCCGGCCCGGCTTCGAACAGCACGCCGACCGACGACGGGGACAGCTGCACCATGTCGGAGTACGCCGCGTCCTGGCCCCACACGAGCAGGCTGCCCGCGGTGCCGGTCCAGTTCGCGCCTTCGTCGAACGAAGAGTGCACGCGCAGCTCCTTGCGACGGTCGCAAGTGGACGGTGCGGCGAACACGACCCGGTTGTACCTGCCGCCGGTGTCGGTGGCGCTCATCCGGGCCGTCGAGCCCTGAACGGTCGGCGCGACGAGGTCGGTGGCGAAGGCGAACTTCGAGCTGAAGGTCGCGCCGCCGTCCGAGCTCAGTGCGAAGGCGCGGTTGCGCGTCCCGCCCGCCAGGCACTTGTCGCCGTCGTTGGCCTGGTTGCGCGCGGCGGCGTAGACGCGGCCGTCGAGCAGCTCGGTGACGCTGATCTCCTGCGGGTTGATCGCGGTCGTCGGCGAGTCGGTCGCCCCGCGGTGCCACGTGGTGCCCTGGTCGTCGCTGTAGACCAGCGCGCCGGTGTCCTTGCCGCCGGTGGTCCAGCTGACCCCGGCGACGAGCCGCCCGGCGTGCGCGCCGCGGGTGAGCACGATCCCGTGCGACGGCCCGGTGGCGAGCCAGCCCGGCGCGCTCGCGAACCCGAGTTCGGTGGTCAGCACGCGCGGCGCGCCCCACGTCTTCCCGTTGTCCTCGCTGAGGGACACGCGCGGGACGCGGCCGCAGGCGGGGTTGGTGTAGCACTGCATCGTGGACAGCAGCACGACCCGGTTGCTGCCCGGGACGACGATCGGCGCCGGGTTGCCCTTGGTGTCGCCGTTGGCCTTGATGACCGTCTGCACGGCGCCCCACGTCTTGCCGCCGTCGGTGGAGCGCTTCAGCACGAGGTCGATTTCGCCGAGGTCGTTGCAGGTACTGGCGCCGCCGTTGCGGCCTTCGGCGAAGGCGAGCAGGTCGCCGTTGTTCGCCTTGACGACGGTGGGGATGCGGTAGCAGTCGTGGCCTTCGGTGTTCTTGGCGAACACCAGGGTGCTGCTGACGTCGGCCTGCGCGGCGGCGGTGCCGATGGTCGCCGGCACGGCCACGGCGGCGCACCCCAGCAGCCCGGCCAGGAGGCCTCTGGCGATCCGGGTGAGGTTCACGGTTCTCCCTACGGGTTCGTCTTACGTCTCGGCGGCAGCGTCGACGCGGTCCGTACAAGACCCGTACAACCCGCCGTATAACGAACTATTCATGGCCGGGAAGGAAATTTCCGGTGAACGCGGCCGTCGCCAGGGCTCGAGGTTCTCCTTCGGGTAGGTTGCCGCCGATCGAGCGGCGATATATCGTGTGAATGTCGGCGATACGGCTACACGACTACCAGGAGGAGAACGCATGGACAGGTCAGCGGGAGCAGGACGGATCTTCGCCGGGTTCGGCGGCCCCTTCGGCCACGGCCCGGGTGGGCACGGTGGGCCGGGGATGCACGGGCACGGCGGCCCAGGCCTGCACGGTCTGCACGGGTACGAGCCGGGCGATCACGGCGGGCCGGACCACGATGACCACGGCGGCCGTGGTGGGCCGGGACCGCACGGTGGGCCCGGCCACGATCCGGGTGAGTACGGCGGGCCGGGACTGCACGGCCACGTACCCGGGATGCATGGCGGGCCCGGCCACGGGCCAGGTGGGCACGGCGGACCGGGGATGCACGACGTGCCCGGCCACGGGCCGGGTGGGCACGGTGGACTGGGCGGTCACGGTGGGCCGGGGCACGAGCCGGGGCTGCGCGGGGTGCCGGGCCACGAGGATTGGGATGGTGGCCCGGACCTGGCGCGCGGCGGCCCGCCGGGCGGGTTCCCGCCGCACCCGCCCCAGCCGCCGATGCCGCCCGGGTTTCCCGGGTTCCCCGGCGGTCCCGGCTCGTTCGGTGGTCCGGGCGGCTGGGGCGGCAGTGGGGGTGCGTGGCAGCGGGTGCGGGAGTTCCGCGGCGGGCGGCCCGCGGCGCGTCCGGTGCGCCCGGCCGTCCTGGCGCTGCTGGCCGAGGAACCGATGCACGGCTACCAGCTGATGCAGGAGATCCGCCGCCGGACCCACGACCGCTGGCGGCCCAGTCCCGGCTCCGTGTACCCGATCCTGCAGCAGCTGGAGGACGAAGGCCTGGTCCACACCGTCGAGACCGCCGGCCGTCGGGTGGCCGAGCTGACCGATGCGGGCCGTGCGCACGTCGCCGGCCGGGAGGAAGAGTTCGCCGCGCTGTGGGGTGAGCCCGAGGAAGAGCCGAACGCCGACCGGTTCGCCGCGCTGTGGCACGCGCTGGGCGAGCTGTCCGGCGCCGCCGCGCAGGTCGGGCACAGCGGCACCGAAGCCCAGGTGGCCGAGGTGAAGAAGATCCTCGCCGACGCCCGGCGGCGGGTCTACGCCGTACTGGCCGACGCGGGCCTGGAGGACGAGGAAGCCTGACGGCGCCTCGGCCGGGCGGGGGAAAGTGGCGAGCCGATCCCGCCCGGCCGGACCGTAAGCTCGCCTCCCATGGAGGAAAAGGACTTCGCCGCCCACCTCACGACGATCATGACCGGCAGCGCCCTCACCATGCTGATCGGCGTCGGCCACCGCACCGGGCTCTTCGAAGCCGCCGCCCGGGGGCCCGCCACCAGTGCCGGGCTGGCCGAACGCGCCGGCCTTCAGGAGCGGTACGTCCGCGAGTGGCTCGGTGCGATGGTCACCGGCGGCCTCTTCACCCTCGACGCCGGTGAGTACACCTTCCCGCCGGAGCACGCGAAGTTCCTGCTCGGCGAGACCGCGGCGAACCTCATGCCCTCGCTGCTCACCCTGAGCGCCTTCACCGGCATCCTCCCCGAGCTGGAACGCGCGTTCGCCGAAGGTGGCGGCGTCCCGCGCTCGGCGTACGGGCCCTATCTCGAAACCCTCGGCGCCAAGACCGGCGACAGCTGGAAGCACATCTACCGCGAGCACCTCGTCGACGGCTTCTTCGGCGCCGTCCCCGGCCTGACCGAGCGGCTCGCCGCCGGAGCTCGGGTGCTCGACCTCGGCTGCGGCACCGGGAACGCCGTCGCCGTCGCCGCGCGGGCCTTCCCCGCGTCGCGGTTCACCGGGATCGACATCAACCCCGGCGTCGTCGACCAGGCCCGCGAGAACACCCGGGACCTCCCGAACGCCGAGTTCGCCGTGGGGGACGCCGCCGAGCTGACGGCCGATCCGCCGTACGACGTGATCACCGCCTTCGACGCCGTCCACGACCAGGACCGGCCGGACGTCGTGCTGGGCCGGATCCGCGGCGCGCTCGCGCCCGACGGCCTGTTCTTCATGGTGGACACGAACTTCTCCAGCGACGTCGCCGAAAACGTCGGTGACCCGCTCGCCGCGCTGTGCTATTCGATCAGCCTGATGTACTGCACGACGACGTCGCTGGCCGAGGGCGGGGCCGCGCTGGGGGCCATGTGGGGTACCGAAACCGCCACCGCGATGCTCGCGGACGCGGGGTTCCGGCACGTCGAAGTGCTCGGGTCCCCGCGTCCGCAGAACTGCATCTACGCCTGCCGGCCCTGACCTACTGCTGGTACGGCGCCGCCGCGGCCTTCGCGGCCGTGATCAGCGCGCCCTTGTTCTTCGGCCAGAACGTGCTGTCGACGCAGGTGTAGCGGGGGAGGAAGCCGCCGCAGGTGCCGCTCGAACCGCCGACCTCGAACGTCACGCTGGCGACACCCAGTTCGCCGTAGGTGAAGTCGTCGGTGGTGCCGGAGGTGTCGTAGCCGACGGTCTCCTCGTTGGTGCCGACGAGATAACCGTTGGACGCCGCGTACTTCGCGCCGAGGCGGCGGTACTGCGCGTCGTTCGGCGAGGTGGACTGGGTGAAGCCCCACGGGATGATGATGTCGTTGCCGTAGCTGTGCAGCGTGATCATCGTGCCCTTGGCGGTGGCCGGCGCGGGGTCGTTGTTCCCGGTGCCGCGCTGGTCCGGGAAGATCGCGCGGGCCAGCTTCTCCAGCGCCTGCGTCTCGGGCTCGGACCCCGCGCTCACGCCCTGGTACGTCTCCGAGCACGCGGAGTTCGAGTCGCCGCCCCACTTGAACGTGGAGTTGCGGTTGAGGTCGATGCCGATGTTCGTGCCGCTGCAGCCGCCGCGGGTGTTGTTCGCGTTCTTGCGCTGCAGCTTCGGGGAGTTCCCGCCCGAGGCGACGATGTCGACGCCGTCCGGGTTCGAGATCGGCACCACCCACACCTCGGTGGTGTCCAAAATGGACTTCGCGGTGGCGTCGGTCGCGTAGCCGTCGGCGAGGTAGTCGATCCAGCGCCAGGCGAGTTCGCCGGTGGACAGCTCGCGCGCGTGGATCTGGGCCATCAGGAAGAACTTGGGTTTCGGCGACGTCGTCGACAGCGTGCAGTCGCCCGCCTGCTTCTTCGTCAGGCAGAGGGCCTGGATGTCGTGGCCGCCCTGGCCCTTCGTCTTCTTCCACGACTGGCCGATCGTGTACTTCGTGGCCAGGTCCGGGTGCGCGGAAGCGACGGCGGCGAGGTGGTTCTCGTGCGCGGTGACCGTCCGGTAGCCGCCGTAGTACGTGTCGGCCGCCAGCGCGTTCCCCTGCGCGGGCAGGTCCTTGTACACGGTGTCGAAGAACGACGGCCGGAAACCCCGCGCCCGCAACTGGTTCGCGACCGCCTGACCGCCGACGACGTACACCGCGCCGGCATCGCCCTCTTCGACGTCGAACCCGGCGTCGGTGAGCGCCCGCGCCTGGGTGGCCGTGGCCGGCACCCGCCAGAAGACGGGGGTGTCCGCCGGCTGCGCGGTGGCCGTGCCCCCGAGCAGGGTGGTGAGCAGGACCCCGGTCGCCGCGAGGGCGAGCCGGGACAGGGACCTTGACGCCATCGGAGGATCTCCTCACGCCGCACGGATGGAGGTCCGGCGGGAACCCTTGGTCACCGCACCGGCACGCACAGTGTGTCGGGACGGGCAAACCCGGCACACCCCCGAAAGTCGCGAAACCCGGCCTGCTCAGACCAGCCCGGCGTGCGTCTCGTTCAGCAGGGCGACGATCAGCCGCGGGGTGCCCGGCGCGACGACGACGGCGTCTTCGCCGACCGAGTAGGTCAGCACGCGGCCGCGGTCGAGGTCGAGCGCGGTGGCCGGGTTCGAGCGGATCCGGACGCCGCGCTCGCGCCGTGCGGTGTAGAGCTGGTGGACCGCTTCCCGCGGTTCCCGCAGCGGCGCGGCGCTCGCGGTCTGCACCTGGTCCGGGACGTCGGCGCCGTCGAGCTCGGGCAGGCCGTCGAGGAGGCTGGTCGCGAGCCGGGCCGGGCGCACGGGCTCGACGAGCACCGCCACGTCGTCGGCGACCAGCCGGACCGCGTCCTCGCCCCGCGCCGCGACGAGGACGGCGCCGTGCCCGCCGTCGCGGCGGGTGGTCCAGGAGTAGAACTCGCGGTCGGCGTGCGCGAGGGTCCGCAGGGACGTGCGCCAGAGGTCGTTGAGGCGGCCGTTGCGCGCGAGCCCCAGGCCGGTGAGCGTGCCCATCGTGCGCTTCTCCAGCTCCGCCGCGGCGTCATCGCGAAGCCAGTGGTGGCGGCCGGTGCCGAGGGCCGCGGGTGCGTCGCCGAAGTCGAGCAGGCGCCAGGCGGTGAGGAACGCCGGCCGGGGCAGGACGACGGGTTCGTCGAAGACGGGCATGCGGTTCTCCCGGGTCAGGCACCGATGGTGGGGTCGACGGTGGTCCGGCCGGTGACCGGGTCGACCCAGCCGTACCGTTCTTCGTCGGTGAAGAGGGAGCCGTCGTCGAGGACGTACTTGCGTTCGTGGTCCCGGTCGTCCTCGCGCCGCGAACCCCGGCCGGAAGCCGGGGCGGCTCCGGAACCCGGACCGGTGCCGCCCGCGCCCCGGAGGCTCTCACCGGCCGTGCGGAGTTCTCCGCCGACGAGGCCGCCGCGGGGATTGCCGGTGAAACCCGGCGGGACAGCTCCGAAGCCCGGCGGAACGGCTCCCGCCCCCGGTGGGGAAACCGGTGCCGCCGGGGTGGCGAACGCCGGGGGTCCGGTCGGGACGAAGCCGGTCGTGCTCGTCGCGTCGGGCGGGGCGGCGGTGACCGGCGAGTCCGGCAGCGGTCCCGGCGCCGGGGAGAAGGCGGCCGGAGCAGGCGGTGCGGCGAACGCCGGTGACGGAACGGCGGGTGCCGGGGGCGGAACCGCTCCGGCCGGGGCCTGGGTGGCGGGAGCCGGGAAGCCGGTCGTCGCGGGGAAGCCGGAGTACGGCCGGGTGACGGCGGGAGTGCTTCCGCCGCAGGCCGGATCGGGGGCGCAACCACCGCCGGTGGGGCGTGCACGATCGGCGGCCGGGTCGCCTTCGTCGTACCGCAGGGCGCGGGCCTGGCCGTCCAGCTGGGCGGCGTAGGCGTGGTAGTGCTCCAGGTACCGCGCCGCGTTCTCGTTGTAGGCGGTGATCGCCTTTTCCGTGTCGGTGTCCCACGGCGTGAGGTGGTCCCAGAGGCTCTTCTCCGGACGCGGCCCCAGGTGCGCGAGCTCGGCGCGGAGCTGCCGGTAGTGGTGGTCCGCCTCGGTGATGTTCAGTCCATTGTGGACGTACCGCGCCTCGGTCGTGTCGAGGGCGCCGCCGAACGCGCGGGTGGTGGCGCCGGCGGCGTCGGCCGCGTCGCCGCGCCACGCGGAGTCGAGCCGGTTGAGCACCGAATGCAGCAGGTCGGCCACCTCGCGGTGCGCCATCCCCACCCGCTGCGCCGCTTCGGCGGCCTCGGCCCAGCCGGTGCCGCTGCCGCCGTGCACCAGGTCCACGAGGTCCTCGAGGGAGACGACCCGCGCCTCGACGTCCTGGTGCGCCAGGCCCGCGGACCACTTCTCGGCGTCCTCCGTCGAACGCACGGACGCCGGGCCGGCGCGGTCGGCCGCGGCCCGCACCCGGGGGTTCGACCAGGGGAACAGCATCAGCCCGCCAGGTCCCCGGCCGCGGCGGCATCCTGCGCGCTCAGCCGCCCGGCCGACGCGCCGACCTTCGCGACCAGGTCGTGCAGGAACGCGATCCGCTGCCGGAGGTGGTCGCGGTCGGCCGCGAACAGCGTGGCGAGACGCGCGGTGTAGGCCTCGCTCGCCGGATCACCCGCGGGGGAGCGCGAGCCCGTCAGCAGGCCGGTGTCGGCCCACGCGTCGGTCAAGCGGTCGTTCGCGACCTTCAGCCGCTCCAGGAGCACCCGTACTTCGTCGGGGTCCAGCGCGAAGTCGGTGTGCGTCAACGGGTCCCCTCTCCGGCTCGCGGCGGAAGCCGCAAGTGGACAGTCGCGGGGTCCGCCCGGCCCGTTACGGAAAACGGAACCGGGGCCGGTCACGTGGGTGACCGGCCCCGGTTCGGCTGGGGAGAGCTACTTCTTCAGGCCGTGCTCGATGGCCTCGATGATCCGCGGCCGCAGCTCCGCCGCGCTGATGATCGCGTCCACCGAGCCGACCTCGACGGCCCGCTGGATGCTGTGCACGCGGTCGAACTCCGCGGCCACCTCGCTGACCTTCTCCGCGCGGACCGACGACTGGACCTCGGCCAGCTTGGCGTTGAGCGCCGCCCGCTCGGCGCCGCCCGCCGCCGCGACCTGGGCCTGCAGCTCGGTCACCCGCGGGTCGTTCGCCGTGCGGTTGTTCACGTCGCCGGCGAACACCACCGCGGCCGCCGGGGCGCCGCCGAGCACCGACGCGAACGAGCCATCGAGGGCCAGCACCGTCATGTTCGGGTTGAGCGTCTTGGAGAACACCACGAACGCGCCGCCGTGGTACCGCGAAATCACGGTGAACACGATCGGGCCCTCGAAGTTGACGATCGCCCGGCCGATCTCCGCGCCGTACTCCAGCTGCAGCTTGCGCAGGGACTCCGGCGAGCCGTCGAAGCCCGACAGGTTGGCCAGCACGACCAGCGGCCGGTTGCCCGACGCCGCGTTGATCGCGCGCGCGGTCTTCTTCGACGAACGCGGGAACAGCGTGCCCGCGGTGTAGGTGTCCGGGCCGTCGGTGGGCGGGAAGCCGCGGCGGGGCACCGACCGCGACTCGATGCCGATCAGGCAGACCGGGCGGCCGCCGATGTGCACGTCCTGCACCGCGGAGGTCTCCGCGTCCGCCATGCCCGCCCAGCGTTCCAGGACCGGGTGGTCCTGGTCGGACAGCGCGCGCATCACCGTGCGGATGTCGAACGGCTTCTTGCGGTCCGGGTTGTGCTCGGCCGAGAAGATCTCCCCGACGGTCCGGAAGTCGCTGCCGACGACGGCGTGCGGGAACGACGAGACGTCGCGGCCCGCGGGGTCGGTCGTGGCCACCTTCCGCGGCCCGGACTCGCCCGGCGCGATGTAGGTGTGCTCGTAGTGCGCCATCAGGACTTCCCGCGCGGCCGGCAGGTTCGGCGCCCAGTACTGCGCCTGGCCGTTCGGGCCCATCACGCGGTCGTAGCCGCCGATGCCGAAGTTGTCCTCGGCCGACACACCACCGGAGAAGTCCAGCGCCTGCTTGCCGGTGAGCACCATCGCCGAGTCCGGCGTCATCACCAGGATGCCCTTGGTGTGCATGAGCATCGTCGCTTCGGCGTTCCAGTACGGCTGGGCGCCGACGTTGATGCCGTTGACCACGATGTTGATCTCGCCGCCGTCCTGGGTGAACGTGACGATCCGCTTGAGCGCCGCGGCGACCCAGTCCATGTTCTCGGTGCCCGAGGACATGGAGATCCGCGCGCCCGAAGAGAGGGCGAGCCACTCCAGCGGGACGCGCATCCGCTCGGCCAGGTCGAGCGCCGCGATGACCCGCGAGCACTCCGGCTCCGACAGCGCGCCCAGCGACTTCGTCGGGTCGCCGAGGAGCACCACCCGCGTGACGCCTTCGGGGTGCCGCTCGGTCGGGGTCGTGACGACGCCCGCCACGAGCGCGGCGGTGTTCTTGCCCTTCGGCCGGTCCACCGGGACCAGGACACCGCTCTCGTCGAGGTCGTGCTCGGTGAACGTGCCGCCGGGACCGGCGAGCAGGTCGGTCAGCTCGTACGGGTACACCGTCCCGCGCCGCGCCGCACGCAGGACCTTCAGGCGGTAGTCGTCCAGCGGCTTGACCGGCTCGGTCGACGGGTGGTCGACGTGCAGCCGTGCGCCGTGGCCGGGGTCGAAGGTGATCCGGACGGCGAGCTCGGTCAGCTTGCCCGCGTCCGTGCGCCGCCGCGCCAGGAACTGGACCTCCTCCAGCCCGGCGCCCACCGACGTCGGCAGGATGCGCTGGACCAGCGTGTTCAGCTCGTCGGTGGTGAGGTCGGTCGGCGGCCAGACATACATCATGATCCGGTTGGTGTCGAACCGCTTGTTCTGCGGCCGCTGCGCCTGGATGTTGCGGATCGCGTCGAGGCAGGCGGTGACCGCGTCCTCGAGCGCGGGCAGCGCGACCAGGCGGCCGTCGGCTTCGCGCAGCGGCGTCAGGTCGCGAACCTGGCCCATCGCGATCAGCCGCTCGTCGGCCGGGTTGGTCTTCGCCACGGCCTTGAAGAGGTAGATCTCCTCGTCCGCCGACGGCAGCCGCGTGAGGTCGAACTCGCGCAGGCGCTGCAGCTGCAGGCGCTGGGCGATCTGCGGGTGCAGGCCGCGGATCAGCCGGTCCTCGGCGAACGCCTCGCCGTCGCGCTCGAACGTGAAGTGGTGGTGCATCACCGCGCCGCCGGTGCCGGCCACGGTGAACACGACCCGCCGCACGCTCGCGGGCACCGGGTGCCCGGCCAGCAGCGCGCCGAGCCGCTCGGCGGTGGCGTCGACGTCGGGCTGGTCCTCCCAGCGCAGGTACAGGTCGGCGACCACGCCTTCGGTGGCCACCTCGCCGAGCGCGGCGAGGGCGTCGGGCAGGGCGGCGATGTCGACGGCGGTGGTGACCAGGGGCAGCACGCCGTCGGCGGTCTCCAGCCCGGCGGTCAGCCACCGGGAGCCACCGGCGTCGCGCACGGCCACCCCGGACAGCCGCCGGTTGCCGTAGTAGCGGCGGGTCAGCACTTCCAGCAGCGGCGCGTGGTCGCGGCCCGGGCGCCCGATCCGCTGGCCGACCAGCCGGACGAGCGGCTGCGAGCCGGTGATCATCGCCTGGATCCGGTCGGCGCGGTCCGGTGCGTCCGGGTGCTGGTCGAGGTAGCGCAGCTCGGTGCGGACGGCGGCGTACACCTCGGCGCGGTTGCGGCGCAGCAGCGGCTGGGCGAACCAGCGGAACACGACGCCGCGGGCGAGGTCGGACACCGCGGGGAAGCGCACCTGCGTGGCCTCGACCAGGTGCTCCAGGGTGAGCCCGGCGCGCTCGCTGAGCGACTCCGCCGGCGGCGCGCCGGTCAGCCACTGCCGCAGCAGGTCCGAAACGATGGCGATGTCGGCCGACATCCGCTGCTGCGCCAGGAAGATCCGGAAGACCGCGGCCTCCAGCTCCGGCGTGCGGTCGAGGTCGGCGACGCCGTAGTGCGCCAGCACCTGGCGGAGCCGGGCCTGGAAGCCTTCGGTGACGCCGGCGCGTTCGACGTCGAGGCTCTGCAGGTAGCTGTGGAAGAACTCGCGCGAGCTGTGCACGGCGCCGTTGGGCTCGGTGTCGAGCTCGCCGCCGGGGGTGTTGCGGCTCAGCTCGGACAGGTCGGCGAAGACGGTGAGCAGGTCCAGCTCACCCTCGACCGGCCGGTTGCCCAGCTCGGCACGTGCCTCCAGGTAGGCCGCGACGAGCCGCTTGCGCTCGGCCGGATCGACGTCGAAGCCGAGCAGCAGGCTCCGCAGGTCCTGCAGGCCGCGGGCGACGCGCTCGGCCGCGGACACGCCGTCCGGCACCGACGGCAGCTCGATCTCGACGGTCTCGGTCTCTTCGGCCGCCTGGGCCTCGTCGCCGTCGGTCAGCGGCTCCAGGCGCATCAGCGGCGCGCCCGTCTCGACCTGGCTGCCGACGGAAACCGGGCACTCGCGGACGCGGGCGCGGAACGGCGCGCGCAGCACCGTCTCCATCTTCATGCTCTCCAGCACGAGGATCGGCGCGTTCGCCTCGACCTCGTCGCCGACGGACAGCGGGGTGGCGACGACCAGCGCGGGCGCGGGGGAGCGGACGACGCCGCCCTCGTCGCGGCTGACGCGGTGGGTGACGCCGTCGACCTCGACCAGGTGGATCGGGCCGTGCGTGGCCGAGATCAGGCGGAACCGCCGCCCGTTGACCAGGATCTGGCCGCTGTGGGCGTCGAAGCGGTCGATCTCGACCTCGGCGTGGTGCACGTCCGACGTGCCGGCCGAGACGCCGACGCGGAAGCGCTTCCGCCCGGCGCGGGCCACGCTGACGCGGTAGCCGACGCCGCGGAGCTTGAGGTCGAGCGGGCGGCCGCTTTCGTGCTGTACCTGCGGGCGCCCGCCGTGGGCGGTGGCCAGCAGCCGCTGGATGGTGACGTCTTCTTCGTCCTGGTAGGCCTCGATGGCGGCCGCGGCGAGCGCGATCGCGGAGTGCCGGTGGGTGACCAGGCGGCCTTCGGCGCGGACGCGGTCGATCCAGCCGGTGTCGGCGCTTGCGTCGATCACCTCGGGCTGGTCGAGCAGGTCGAGCACGAAGCTCTTGTTGGTCGCGCCGCCCTCGATGATGACGGTGGTTTCGGCCATCGCGCGGCGCAGGCGCCCGAGCGCCTCGGCGCGGTCGCGGCCGTAGGCGATGATCTTGGCGATCATCGAGTCGAAGTCGGCCGGGATGGTGTCGCCCTCGCTGACGCCGGTGTCGACGCGGATGCCGGGGCCGGCGGGCAGGGCGAGCCGCGCGATGCGGCCGGGGGAGGGTGCGAAGTCGCGGTCGGGGTCTTCGGCGTTGAGCCGGGCTTCGATCGCGTGGCCGAGCTCGGCGGGCTGGGTGCCTTCGAGCTTGCCGCCGCCCGCGACGTGCAGCTGCAGCTTGACCAGGTCGGTGCCGGTGGTGATCTCGGTGATCGGGTGCTCGACCTGCAGGCGGGTGTTGACCTCGAGGAAGGCGAACAGCTTCTCACCCGGGTGGTACAGGAATTCGACGGTGCACGCGCCGCGGTAGCCGACCGCGACCGCGAGCCGCTCCGCCGACGTCTTCAGCTCGGCGGTCTGCTCCGGCGCGAGGACGGGGGAGGCGGACTCTTCGATGATCTTCTGGTTGCGGCGCTGCACCGAGCAGTCGCGGACGCCGAGCGCCCACGCCGTCGTGCCGTCGGAGATGACCTGGACCTCGACGTGCCGGGCGCCGGTGACCAGGCGCTCCAGGAACACGACGCCGGAGCCGAACGCGCGCAGCGCTTCCTGGCTGGTGCGCTCGTAGGCGTCGGCGAGGTCTTCGCCGGAGGCCACCATGCGGATGCCGCGCCCGCCGCCGCCGGCGGTCGCCTTCAGCATCAGGGGGTAGCCGATCCGGTCGCCGGCCTCGAGGGCGGCTTCGAGGGTCGCGACCTCGCCGCGGCTCCACGGCGCGACCGGCACGCCGACCTCTTCGGCGATCAGCTTCGCGCCGATCTTGTCGCCGAGCTTGCGCATCGCGTCGGCGCTCGGCCCGACGAAGGTGACGCCGACCTTCTCGCACAGTTCGGCGAACGCCGGGTCCTCGGCCACGAAACCCCAGCCCACCCACGCGGCGTCGGCCTTCGTCTCGATCAGCGCCTGCTCGAGCTTGGCGAGGTCGAGGTAGGGCCGGGCCGAGGCGGGGCCGAGGTCGTAGGCCAGGTCGGCCTCACGGACGAACGTGGCGGTGCGGTCCGCGTCGGTGTAGAGGGCGACCGTCTCGATCCGCGTCCCGGTTTCCGCCGACAGATCCCGGACGGCGTGGATGAGCCGCATCGCGGCCTCTCCGCGGTTGACGATGGCGACACGACTGAACACCGGCTGAGCCTCCCAAGTACCCACGCACAGAAGGCGACGCACCTGTCCTGGAGCGTCGCCTGCACCTGTCTACACCCTGCTGGATTACCGCGGGGTAGACCAATGTCCGCCATGGCGCATGCCGAGGCGGCTGCGTTGTGGGAACCCCACAAAAAGCGACCCGCGCCACACTGCCGGGACCGCGTTTCTCGCGAGGGCTGCCACAAAGCACGGTGCGCAGCCTACGGCGGGTTCGAGCCGGAAAACATCCAGATCCGCGAAAGTAGGGGCCCCGGTCAGGAGGCCAGCAGGACGGCCGGGCCGAGAACCTGGCCCAGCTCGCGGCGTTCGGCATCCGACAACGGCACGGCGGCGACTTCGCACCGCCCGTCCGGCCCGGGCGCGGTCGTGATGGCCAGCACCGGGCGCCCGTCGATCTCGCGCAGCGTGACGCGGCCACCGCACGAAAGGTCCACCGTGACGCCCGGCTGTTCGCGATGCCGGCCCAGCCAGCGGCCGACGAAGTCGAAGGTCATCGCGGTCTCCCCTCGGTACGCACTCCCCTTGGACACAGGTGTGCCTGGTTAATGCCCCGGATACACCGGGTTCACACCCCGGATGTGCGGCGGGCCGGCACCCCCCGACCGCGTGCCGGCCCGCCCTGCCCCCCGCACTCACCGCGGCGGCGCCTCCAGCACGTACCGCTTCGCGAGCCCTTCGCCGCAGTCCACCTCGACCGTCCGCCGGACGACCTGCGTGCCGTCGTCGCCGCGCAGCGCGTAGCCGACCGCCGTCGAATCCGCGACCGCGCGGACCTCGGCGGGCACCCGGCCGCCGGCCGCGAGGCGGCGCAGCAGGCGCTGCAGCGGCGCGTCCAGTGTCTCGTCCACAGTGGACGGTTCGCGGGCCGCCTCGCGGGTGGCCGGCGGTGCCGTCGGCGCGCTCCCGGTCAGCCGGTCGACCTCGCGGGTGACGTCGACGATCGTCGTGCCGGTGCCGGTGCCGGTGCCGTCGATGGCGACCCGCACCTCGCCCAGGCGGGCGTGACGACCGGGTGGCCGTCGACCAGCTGCGCGCACACCACGTGGGTTTCGCGCACGCGCGGGTCCGCGGCCTCCTCGAGCGTGCCACCCGCGTGGTAGGAGTGCCGCACCTTGTCCGCCACGAGGTCGACGCGGTCGGCCAGGCCGAACGTCTCGACGGCGTCCTGGGCGATCCGGACCGCTTCGGCAGCGCTCGGCGCGTCCCGGCCGGTGCCGTCCGCCTCGGCGGACGTGCTCTCGCGGACGCCCCGGTGGTCGACGGTCAGCCGCGGGCCGCTCTCCTCGGCACCCAGCACGACGCCGTGCGGGCCCGGCGCCGCCGGCCAGCCGGACGCCGTAGAGCCAGGACAGCACCCCGCCGTCGGTGTATCGGAAGTTCGGCGCTGTGAACTGCTTGACGGGAAGTCTTCGATCGAGCAGGCGCCTGTCCCGCATGGATTCGTGCGGTGCGAAGCTACCGCCGAACCCGGGGAAAGGTTTCGGATACATCTTTTTGCCACACCTTCAGCGCAATTTTTTCAGCGCTGCACCGATTCCGTAGTGGACAGCCCGGCGGGAGGTGCGCGCGGCGGGCCGGTGCGGCCAGGATGGCGGGATGAAACTCGGGCAGCTGGCCGCGTCGGCCCAGGATCTGTTCTCCGCGAAACTCGTCTACGGCGAGCCCGTCGAGCGGGACGGCGCCGTCGTCATCCCGGCCGCGACGGTGTTCGGCGGCGGGGGCGGGGGCGGCGGTGACACCGGTGCCCTGCCGGTGCGGGAGGGCGCCGGGTTCGGGGTGTTCGCCCGGCCCGCCGGCGCGTTCGTCGTCCGGGGCGGCAGCGTGACCTGGGTGCCCGCGATCGACGTCACGCGGCTCGGGCTGGCCGCCGCCGTCACCGTGGTCGCGCTCGCGAAGATCCTCGCCCGGCGCGCCAGGTCCTGACCGGAACCGGTCGCCACGCGCCGAAAGTTCACCGCCGGTTCTTGTCCGCGTTCGCGTTCGCGGCCTAGCGTCGGGACGTCTTTCGATGCGGAGGTACGCATGAGTTCTGGGGACCTGAGCCGCCGGGCGCTGCTGCGCGCGAGCGGGGTGGCGGCGGCCGGGGCGGCCTTCGGGATGCTGCCCGGCGTCGCGTTCGCCGACCAGCCGGGCGGCACCGGCAGCCAGACCCGGACCGTCACCGGCACCCTGAAGCCGGACGTCCCGGACTGGTACTACCTGCCCGTCGACGTCCCGCGCGGGGTGCGGCAGATCGACGTCGGCTACTCCTACGACAAGCCCCAGGTGCCCGCCGGCACCCGCGGGAACGCCTGCGACATCGGGGTGTTCGGGCCCGAGGGCCACGAACTGGGCAACGCCCGCGGCTTCCGCGGCTGGTCGGGCGGGTTCCGCGACCGGTTCTCGATCAGCGCGTCCGAGGCCACGCCCGGCTACCTCGCCGGCCCGATCAGGCCCGGCCGCTGGCACGTCATCCTCGGCCCGTACACGGTCGCGCCGCAGGGCCTGAACTACAAGGTGGACGTCACGCTCACCTTCGGGCCCGACGCCGCGCCGTTCGTCCCGAAGCCCGCGCCGGAGTCCGCGCCTGCCCGCGAGCGCGGCCGCGCCTGGTACCGCGGCGACGGCCACCTGCACACCGTCCACTCCGACGGCCGCCGCACGCCGGACCAGCTGGTCGCCGACGCCCGCGCGGCCGGCCTCGACTTCATCGTCTCGACCGACCACAACACGTCCAGCTCGCAGCTGGTGTGGGGTCGGTACGCCACCGACGACCTGCTGATCCTCAACGGCGAAGAGGTGACGACGCGGTCCGGGCACTGGCCCGCGATCGGCCTGCCCGCCGGCACCTGGATCGACTGGCGCTACCGCGCGGCCGACCCGCAGGACTTCCGCCGGTTCACCGACCAGGTGCACCGCGCGGGCGGCCTGGTCACCGCGGCGCACCCGTTCGCCAACTGCTTCGGCTGCACCTACGAGTTCGCGTACGAGATCGCCGACCTGGTCGAGGTCTGGAACGGCCCGTGGACCCAGGACGACGAGGCGAGCGTCATCCACTGGGACGGCCTGCTGCGCGGCGGCCGGTTCATCCCGGCGATCGGCGACTCCGACGCGCACAACCCGGACCAGCGGGTGGGGCTGCCGCACACGGTCGTGTTCGCCGACCGGCTCCGCCGGAAGGAACTCCTGGCCGGGCTGAAGGCCGGGCGTTCGTGGCTGGCCGAGTCGGCCGCGGTCCAGCTGGACTTCACGGCCTCCGGTGGTGGCCGCACGGCCGGCATCGGCTCGTCGCTGCCGGTGGGCACGGGGACACCGGTGACGGTGCGCGCGGTGGTCGGCGGGGTACCGGGGACGACGGTGACGTTCCTGGACCAGCTGGGGCCGGAGCACACGGAGACGATCGGCGACTCGGGAGCGGCCACGGTGACGTGGACGACGTACCCGCGCTACTCGCGCTGGGTGCGCGTCGAGGTCCGCCGTCCGTCGGGCGGCCCGAACACGAGCCAGCCGAACGCGATGGTCGCGATGTCGAACCCGATCTTCCTCGGCACGGGGCACTGAACCTCCACCCGCCGCCCCGCGTCCTGGTTTTGGCAGACTGGTGCGAACGGGTGAAGGCGAGGCAGGGTGCGCGGGTGTGGCCTGAAGGTGGCGATCTTCCTGGGGGCGGTCGTCGTGCTGACCGCGGGAATCGTCGTGGCGGTGGTGCTGTCGCGCAGTCCGGTGCGGACGCCGGGGTGCACCGTCGCGCAGCCGGGGCAGGACGGCTACACGTTCACGCCGGAGCAGATGGACAACGCGGCGACGATCTCGGCGGTCGGGACGAAGCTGGGCCTGCCCGCGCACGCGGCCACGGTCGCGCTGGCCACGGCGTTGCAGGAGTCGAAGCTGCGGAACCTCGAGGGCGGTGACCGCGACTCGGTCGGGCTGTTCCAGCAGCGGCCCAGCCAGGGCTGGGGCACGATCGCGCAGCTGCGCGACCCCGTCTACGCGGCGACGGCGTTCTACGAGAAGCTCGAGAAGCTGCCGGGCTGGGAGACGCTGCCGATCACCGAGGCCGCCCAGGAGATCCAGCGTTCGGGGGTGCCGGACGCGTACGCGCAGTGGGAGTCGCAGGCCCGCGCCATGGCCGCGGCGTTCAACGGCCAGTTCCCGGCCGCGCTGACCTGCCGCAACCTGACCCTCGCGGCCCCGGGCGACCTCGCCGCCAAGGCGACGGCGGAGCTGGGCACGGCCACGCTGAGCGGCGCCCACCCGGCCGCCCAGGGCTGGGCGTACGCGAGCTGGCTGGTCGGCCGCGCGGAGGCGCTGGGCGTGGACAAGGTGAGCTACGCCGGGCAGACGTGGACGGCGGAGTCCGGCGCCTGGGCCCAGGACTCCGCCGCCGGTCAGGACCTCTCCCTGCACCAGGCCCCGGCGGCCCGGCAGAGCGAGTAGCGCACTTTCACGTGAAAGTGCGCTACTCGGTCACGGGACGAGGATCGCGCGGCCGCGGATGCGCCCCGCGGTGAGGTCGTCCAGGGCCGTCTGGAACTCGGCCAGCCGGTAGCGGGCCGTGTGCAGCTTCACGCGGCCCTGCGCGGCCAGCACCATCAGTTCGCACAGGTCGTTGTACGAGCCCACCAGGTTGCCGAACAGAGTGATCTCCGTCGAGATGACGTCGATCGTCGGGACGTCGATGTTCTCGCCGTAGCCGACGACGTGGTAGTCGCCGGCCCGCCGCAGCATCGCGATCCCGTCGCGGGTCGCCCCGCCTTCGCCGACGAAGTCGATGACGGCTTCCGCGCCGTGGCCGCCGGTCAGGTCGAGGACCGCGGAGACCTGCGAGCCGTCGGCGATGACGCCGTGGTCGGCGCCGATCGAGAGGGCCAGCTTCACCGCGTCCGGGTTGCGGTCGACGACGATCAGCTCGGCGGCCGAGATCGCCTTGAGCACCTGGATGCCGATGTGGCCGAGCCCGCCCGCGCCGATGACGACGCACTTGTCGCCCGGCCGCAGCCGCCGGGCCGCCTTGGCCGCCGCGTGGTACGCCGTCAGCCCGGCGTCCGCGAGCGCCGCGACGTCGGCCGGCTCCAGCGAGTCGTCGATCTTCACGACGCTGCGCGCGGACGTCTTGAGGTACTCCGCGTAGCCGCCCGCGGTGTCGATGCCGGGGAACTGCGATTGCTCGCAGTGGACGTCGTCGCCGAAGCGGCAGGCGCGGCACAGCCCGCACGTGATGAGCGGGTGCACGATCACCTTGTCGCCCTCGGCGACGTTCGTGACCGCGCTGCCGACCGCGTGCACCCAGCCCGCGTTCTCGTGCCCGATCGTGTAGGGCAGCGTGACGCCGGACTTCTCCTTCCACTGCCCCTCCAGGATGTGGAGGTCGGTGCGGCACACGCCGGCGCCACCGATCCGCACGACGACGTCGTACGGCCCGGTCGCCGACGGCTCCGGGACGTCGGTCATCCGCAGCGGTTCGTCGTACCCGACGACCTGGACGGCTTTCACGCTGATACCTCCACAGTGGACTCGGGGTAGCGGGTGCGGAGCAGGCCGCGGCAGAAGTGCGAGTTGCCCTCGATCGAGATGCGGACCGATCGGGCGAACCGCAGCCGCAGCGGGATTTCCTCGCGGGGGAACGGGGTTCCGTCGTGGTCGACCAGCACCGGCGACGACGGCTCGGCCGGCAGCCCGAGGGCCTCGCGGCGGCGGCGCAAAGCCGCTGAAGCGGGCACGTCCGGCAGGTCCGCGAGGGTGACGCCGTGCAGGTCGGCGTCCTCGTCTTCCCGCAGCAGCACGGTCAGCGCGCGTTCCATCGCCGCCTGGTGGGCCTTGCGGCGGAAGGTTTCCCGTAGTTCTTCGAGGTCTTCGTCGGCCTCTTGGCCGAACGTCCCGCGGTACCCCGCGTCCGCGGCGAGACCGGCGTTGATCAGCGGGGAGTCGTGGTGGTCGTCGAGCTCCACCACGACTTCGGTGGTCCACGGCAGCGCCGTCAGCACGTCCTTCGCGTCCGAGGCCATGAGGTAGGCGAAGTTCGGCGCGCAGAACGACGTCGGCAGCCGCAAGTGGACGGTCACCCGGCCGCCGTCGACGGCGAGGGACTTGACGAAGCCGAGGTCGGTGATGGGCTCGTCGAGCTCCGGGTCGAGAACCGCGTCCAGCGCGGTGCGGGCATCCACGTCAGGCCACCGAAACGGCCTGCGGCTCGACCGGAGCCAGCCGCAGTTCCGCCGGTACCGGGATGTCGTACATCGCCGCCGCGTTGAGCCCGAGGATCTTCTTCTTTTGCTCGACGGTCAGCGGCGCGTACTCCGGCAGGTCCTCCGGGATCTGGAAGTCGACGAACCGCTCGATCAGCCACTTCGGCGTCCACAGCGCGTAGTCGCTGGAGAACTGGATGCGGTCCTCGTCCAGCCAGTACAGCAGCTCGCCGATGATCTGCGCGAAGTACCGCGGCCGCGTGTGGATGAACGGGATGGCGACCGCGAGTCCCGCGTGGACGTTCGGCTCCTGCGTCGCGATCCAGCAGAAGTCCTCCAGCCGCGGCAGGCCGCAGTGCTCGACCACGAAGTTGAGGTCGGTGAAGTCGGTCGCCGCGTGGTCGACGTCGGCGACGTCGAAGGCGTCGCGGTCCAGCGGCCGGATCGTCGGTCCCTTGTGGACGTGGATGTTCCTGATGCCCAGTTCCTGGCAGGCTTCGAAGTACTTGTACGTCCACTTGTCGTCGAGCTTGTAGCCGCGCGAATCGCCCTGCCACTCGGCGGTGTAGAGCTTGACGCCCTTGAGGCCGAACCGCTCGGCGTCGCGGCGCAGCTGGTCGATCCCCGCCTGCTCGAAGCGCGGGTCGAAGAAGTGGTTGTAGGTGAGCTTCCCTTCGTGCTTGCGCGTCAGCGCGAAGGCTTCTTCGGTCTGCCCGAAGCCGTTCTCGTAGAACGCGCCGAGGTGCGCGGGCTGGAAGATCGCGTGGTCGACGTAGCCGTTCTCGAACAGGTCGCGCATCAGCCGCTCGCCGCCCTGGTAGAGGTAGTCCTCATAGGGCCAGACCTCGGCTTCGGGGCTGAGGTTGCGGTGGTAGTCGTAGAAGCAGTCGATGAACTGCTTTCCGTGGATGTTCCGCTGGTTCTCCGGACGCGCGTCCCAGAGCGCCACGTGGGCGTCCACGATGAAGTAGGTCTCGCCGTCTTTGCTGTACATGCGGGGGACGCTAGGGATGTCGGCGCTGGTCAGGGACCCGCCGGGTGTCTCGATATGAGACAGCGCGGGGCGGCCGCCGCCCGGACGGCGGACGTAGGCTGGGAGTCCGACGCGACGAGGCGTCCCGGGAGGCCGAGGTGGAGTACCCGCGAATGCAGGTCACGCGTTCGTTCGACGCGGCCCGGCTGCGGGCGTCCTGGCAGCGCAGCGAGCGCTACGGCGTCCCGGAAGACGAGGTCGTGCCGGTGTTCTCCGGTGCGGTCGACACCGGCTCGCTGCTCTACGAATGCGGCACCGAAGTGCTGCGCGGCCTGCAGGCGACGCTGGCCAACGAGCCGATCAGCCTGATGATCACCGACAGCGAAGGCCTCGTGCTGAGCCGGCTGTGCACGGACGCCGGCATCAACCGCTCGCTCGACAAGGTGCACCTGGCACCCGGCTTCTACTTCGCGGAGAGCAACGCGGGCACCAACGGGCTGGGCCTGGCGCTGGCCGACCGGGCGCCGTCGCTGGTGCGCGCGGCCGAGCACTACTGCACCGACCTGCGCGGCTACACGTGCGCGGCGGTGCCGGTGCTGGACCCGCTGACCGGCGGGCTGGCCGGCAGCGTCAACCTGACGACGTGGTCGGAGCAGTCCTCGGAGCTGCTGCTCGCGCTGGCCCAGGCCGCGGCCGGGAACACCGCCGCGCTGATGCTGGCCCGCGCGTCCGGCCGCACCGCCCGCCCGACCCCGCGGGGCGAGGTCTTCCGCGTCTACGCCGACCGGGTCGACCCCGGCGACCTGCCGCGGCTCTCGCCCGCCTGGACCACCGCGGTCGCCGAAGCGCGGACCGCACTGGCCGGCGGCCGGGTCGTCGCGGTCGTCGGCGAACCGGGCGCGGGCAAGACGGCGCTGGCGTCGCTGGCGCGGCGGGAGCTGCGGCCCCGCGAACGCGTTCTCAACGCGCGCCCGCCGGCCCCCGACGACGTCGGCAGCTGGCTGACGTTGTGGACGCCCGAGCTGGCCAAGGCCGAAACCTGCGTCATCGTCTCGGGCGTGGACGCGCTGCCGGCGTGGGCGGCGGAGGAGCTGGCCCGGCTCTTCGCCGAGGTCCGGCACGACGAGCTGCCGCCGTTCGTCCTCACCGCCGCGGACGCCGCTTCGGTGCCGGTCGCGCTGAGCCCGCTGGTCGACCGGGTCGTGGAGGTCCCGGCGCTGCGGTTCCGCCCGGACGACGTCCTCCCGCTGGCCCGCCACTTCGCCCGGCGCGACCGCGGCCGCGACGTCACGTTCACCCCGGCGGCGGCTCGCGCACTGACGGCGTACGACTGGCCTGAGAACGCGAAGCAGCTTCGGCGCGTTGTGCGCGAAGCCGCTTCACGGTCTCAGGTGGTCGACACTCCGCAGCTGCCCGCGGAGGTCTTCACCGGGGTCGGGCACCGGCTGAGCCGGCTGCAGGCGCTGGAACGCGACGAGATCGTCCGCTGCCTGGCCGAGCCGGGCGCGACGGTCGTGCAGGCCGCGGCGAAGCTCGGCATGGGCCGCGCGACGCTCTACCGGAAACTGGCGCAGTACGGGCTCAACGCGCGGCGACTGAAATCCTGACGGGCTTCGCGGCCTGAGCCCAGCGGACCGCCGGGCCCATCGCCCAGCCCGCGGCCAGGAAGACCGCGCCCAGCAGCAGCCAGCCCGGCAGGCCCCAGCCGATCACGACGGTGCTGAGCAGCACCGGCCCGAGCGCGCGGGCCACCGACACGCCGGTGCCGAAGAAGCCCTGGTACTGACCCTGCTGGTCGGCCGGCGCGAGCGCGAAGCCGATCTCCCACGAGCCCGCCGACTGCAGCATCTCGCCGGCCACCTGCACCAGCGCACCCACGACGAGCACCGCGAAGGCGATCCACGGCGAACTGCCGTACGCCGAGGCCGCGAAGGCCACGCAGGAGACGAGCAGCAGCACCCCGGACCGGCGGACCATCCGCGCCGCGGCGCCGGTGCCCGCGAGCCGTCCGGCGACCCGCACCTGCAGCAGCACCACCACGACCGTGTTGAGCACGAACAGCGCGGACACCGTCCAGCTCGGCGCGGCGGTGTGTTCGACGATCCACAGCGGGATCGCGACGCTCAGCAACGGCATGCGCAGCAACAGGATCGCGTTGAGCAGGGTCACCAGCGCGTACGGGCGGTCGCGCAGCACGGCCAGCTTCGGCTCGCCGGTGCGCGGCGCCGCCACCGGCACGGCGGGGAGCGCGAGCAGCAGCGCCGCGGTGACCGCGAAACTCCCGGCGTCGAGGACGAAGACCGTGAGGTACGCCGAGGCGGTGTCGGCCGAAAGCGCGAGCCCGCCCAGGCCGGCGCCGACCGCGAGCCCGGCGTTGCCCGCGGACTGCAGCTGCGCCCGGATGCGCGTCCGGCGTTCGGGATCGGCGAGCGCGGCCAGCAGCGCCTGGCGGGCGGCGGCCAGCCCGGTCTGGCAGCTGCCGTAGAGGCAGGCGGCGAGCACGAACAGCACCGGCGAGCGGACCACCAGGAATGTCAGGATCGACGCGCCGGTCGCCAGGGCCAGCAGCACCGCGGAGCCGCGGGCGCCGTGCCGGTCGGCGAGGTGGCCCAGCGGCACCCCGGTGACCGAGCCGACCGCCCAGCCGAGGGTGAGGCCGAGCCCGACCTGCGCCGGGGTCAGCCCGGCGATCCGGGTGAAGAACAGCACCGAGCAGGTCAGGAACGCGCCGTCGCCGAGCGAGCCCACCAGCTGAGCGGCGGCGAGCAGGCGGTCCGGGGTCTTCGTCATGAGGATGACAGTAGGTCCGGCTTTGGCTTGATCCCAGATCCAATTCTGACTATTCGGATTGGGCCAATGTAGGCTCGCGCGATGGACTTCCACGTCAGCCTGGCCGGGCGTGGCGACCTCAGCCTCCGGATCTACCGCCAGCTGCGCGACGCCGTCCTGGACGGCAGGCTGCGCGCGGGGGAGCGGCTGCCGCCGACCCGCGAACTGGCCCGGCGCCTGGCGGTCTCGCGCAACACGGTCGCGGTGGCCTACGACCGCCTCACCGCCGACGGCTTCCTCACCGGCCGCGTCGGCGCGGGCACGTACGTCTCGGCGTCGCTGCCTGCGCCGCGACCGCGTTCGGCACCCTCGGCGGCGGGGCCGCAGCCGAAGCCGGTCTGGCGCTCGCTGCCGCCCCCGGTCGCCGCCGACGTCCAGGCGCCGCGCTTCGACTTCCGGGTCGGCATCCCGGACCCGGCGCTGTTCCCCCTCGAAACCTGGCGCCGCTTCCTCTCCCGCGAACTCCGCGACGGCGTGGCCCAGTACGCCGACCCGGGCGGCCACCCGGCTCTGCGCGCGGCGATCGCCCGCCACGCCG